>NZ_VFVM01000008.1:0-306189 GCF_006442845.1 Mesorhizobium sp. B2-4-2
ACGAGGTCGACGGCGGGACCTGGCTGGCCATCCGTCGAATAAGGCGGATAGAGCGTCCAGCCGCCGCCATGGCCGAGTGTACCGGGCGCTCCCGGAACGAACATCGAGGTGATGAAGAGGATGAATGACACCACCAGCAGCCAGAACGAGATGTTGTTCAAGCGGGGGAAAGCCATGTCGGGTGCGCCAATCATGATCGGCACCATCCAGTTGCCGAAGCCACCAATCAGCGCCGGCATGAGCACGAAAAAGATCATGACCAGCCCATGGGCACTGACGACCACATTGTAGACGCCCGGATCGCCAAATATCTGCAAACCCGGTTCCTGCAACTCCATGCGGATCAACACGGAAAGCGCCGTACCGAAGATGCCTGCCATGATCGAGAACAGCAGGTAAAGCGTCCCGATATCCTTGTGGTTGGTCGAGAACAGCCATCGGACGAGAAACCGGGGCTTGTGATCATCCAAGGTCGTGGCTGGAATGGACATGATATGCTTCCTGCTCTCCTCTTCCGGCAGGCGAGGCGGCCTCAACCATGGACGGCACCTGCGATCCGCCGTCACACGGGGCCAGGTCTTGCCTGCGCTCTTTCATTCATCCGTGACGATCGCATCCATCGGAATGTCGTGCGGCTGCGGATAGATGGTTCGGATCCTGCTACGGGCGTAACCGACGCCGACGACGAGAGGCCGCCTGGGCGCCGCGGCCAGGGTCCGGTCGAAGAAGCCGCCGCCATAACCCAGGCGATAGTTAGCCTCGTCGAAACCGACAACGGGCGCGATGACCACATCCGGTTGGACGGCAGGTCCATGAGAGGGGACAAGAATATTCCAGAATCCGCGTTCGAGCGGGTCTCCCGGCCCCCAGATGCGAAACTCCAGCGGCCAGCCTTTCTTGATGACGACTGGAAGCGCAATCCGCCCGCCGCGCTCGATCACCTTTATCGCCCAGTTGCGGAGGTCGGGCTCACCGCGGAACGGCCAATAGCCGCTGACGATCCGCCCGCTCACCCGACCGACGGCCAGGTCGAGAACGGAAGCGATGCGTAAAGACCTCGCATTGCGTTCCTCGGCGTCGATCGCGAGACGCTCATCGATTAGACGCTTGCGTTCCGCCTTGCGCCATCGACAGACATCGGGCCATGCGTCCTGAACGGCCGGCTCAGTGCCGTACCCCGGGACAAGCTCATCCATAAAGCATGGTGGAGAGGCGTATTCTCTCGTCTCCGGACATACATCCTCCCGATCAGACATCGCACGCTCCATATCCGTTACAGCGGAGACCCTCGCCTACGTGGACGTTGCGCTGCGTAAAACAGGAAGGCAAACGGAATTAAATGCTGTATTGATGCAAGATTATTGCACTAATCGGGAACCAGCATGGACATCGACCGCGCGCGCACGTTTTTGGAAATCGTCCATTCCGGCAGCTTTCTGAGAGCTGCCGACCGACTCCACGTCACCCAGACCACTGTCAGCGCGCGGATACGCACGTTGGAGGAAGAGCTCGGACGTCAGCTCTTTGTCCGCAATCGCAATGGTGCGCAGTTGACGCAGGCGGGCCGGGAGTTCGAGCGGTTCGCGCAATCATTCGTGCAAATCTGGGAACGAGCACGCCACCAGCTCGCCATCCCATCGGGACGGACAAGCGTCGTTGCCCTGGGCGGGGAGCTCAGCCTGTGGAACCCGCTGCTGCTCGATTGGCTGGTCTGGATGAAGAAGGCCAGGCCGGAAATCGCCATCCAAGCCCAGGTCGGCGTGCCGGACCAGCTCCTCGAGCAGCTCAGGACTGGCGTTCTCGACATCGCGGTGCTCTATGCGCCGAAGCTGCTGCCAGGCTTCAGGGTGGAGCTCCTCGTGGAGGAGCAGCTCGTCTTGGTTCGGAGCACGGACAGGGACTCAGAGTTGGACGCCTCAAGGGACTATGTCTATGTCGATTGGGGGCCGCTGTTTGCGGCCCAACATGGCGCCAGTTCCTCTGCCTTCGGGGAGCCGGGATTGATGGTCGGCCTTGGTCCGCTTGGGCTGAGCTACATCCTGCGCGCCGGCGGAATGGGCTATTTCCGTAGGGGCGCGGCAGCGCCCCATATCGAGGCCGGGCAGTTGGAGGTCGTGGAGGGCGCGCCGGAATTCACCTATCCGGCCTATGCAGTCTATCCGGATGCAAGCGCGTCGCGAACCGACGTACAGGAGGCGCTACGTGGATTGAAGCAGGTGGTGAAATGACCGCGTTCTTTCAGTTCCAAATCACTGATCACGCGGCCGGAAAGAAATCCACCGCCATGGATTGATCGAACATGCCTTATCCGTTCCACACCATCGGTCACTCGACCCGGTCGATCGCCGAATTCGTCGCCCTGTTGCGGGTTGGCGAGATTACCCTCGTGGTCGACATAAGGACCATCCGGCGATCGCGGGCGAATCCGCAATTCAACAGCGAAACGCTGCCGGACAGCCTTGCGGATTTCGCGATCGGATATGAGCATATTGCCGAGCTTGGCGGCCTGCGCGGCAAGGCGCACCCCATTCCACCGACGCTCAATGCATTCTGGATCAACCAGAGTTTTCACAACTACGCCGACTACGCGCTGTCGGCGGAGTTTCATGGCGGCCTGGAGCGGCTTGTGTCCCTTGGCAGGCAGCAGCGGTGCGCCATCATGTGCTCGGAAACGCTTTGGTGGCGTTGCCACAGAAGAATCGTCGCGGACTATCTGATCAGTCGTGGCGAGTCTGTTTTTCATCTGATGGGCCATGACAAGGTCGAGCCGGCGAAGCTCACCGACGGTGTGGAGGCAAGGCTCGACGGAACGCTTGTCTACCCGCCTTCCCCGCGTTCTGGGTAGTCGAGGCCTCAGGCGGCCGACGGCCCCGGGTCGTCAAACCCGTCGTTGAAAGCCGCCATGGCCCTGTTTTCCGCGTTGGGTTCTGCCTCATCAGAGTGATGGACGACGCGCAAAACCGGTCCGTTCGGTCGCCACGGCTCCGGCGCCGCACTCCCCGCCAGCTTCAATCTCTCACGCCTTGCGGCTTCCGGTTGGTAGACCACTTCATGCACAGTCAGTGTTTCATGGCCGCCTTGCGCGGTCGGAATGGACATGGACTGACCTTCGGCCAGACCAAGCAGCGCGAGGCCGCGCGGGTTGGTGATCGGCAAAAGCATGCCAACCAGACCGCGCATCTCGTCATGTGCGACGATGCGGGTCTCGGCAGGGCCGTCGTTTACACGATAGGTCACTCGGGTGCTGAGCGTCACGACCGTTGGCGGAATGTCTTCTCGAAACATCACAATTGCGCTCGAAATCTTCCGTTGAAGGACAACGGACAAGGCATCGCCGCGGGGATGGCGCTCTTGCATCACTTCAAGAATCGTGAAGTCCTTGGTGGTCAGTTGGCAGCTATCGATAGTGGGCATGGTGCGTCTCCAAGACGGACCCGTGAAAGGGTTCCGGCGTCAAGCATTTGATCGGATGTGGAAGCTACCCCCTGTGCCGGACCAGAACAGGCCGGCGCAGGGGTCACACTCCCGCGATCAGGCTGCCTGCGTGATTGAGGAGACGGATGGAAACGCCCATGTCTAGGCGTCTGCCGGGATCGCCGAAGACGCTGGTGCGCGCCGATCGACTGCATCGCCGTCCGCAGCGGGTTGGCCTACGGCGAGCACCGACAGTTTGTGCCGGCGCCCATCGCGCGCGGTCCACATGATCGACTGTTCGGCCGAGAGGCCGATCAGGGCCGTGCCGATCGGCGTGAGGACTGAAACCTTGCCTTCGGAGATATCCGCGTCGCCAGGAAAAACCAGCGTGACTGTCTTGGCATTGCCAGTATCGGGCTTGAATGTCACCGTCGAACCCATCTGGACGGTGCCGGCGGAGACCGAACCATCGGCGACTATACGTGCCCGCTCGAGTTCGGCGAGCAGTTCATCGGAGGCCTCCGGATTGCGCGCGGCCACGGTGCTCGCAACCGCCGACAGACGCGCATGGTCTGACTGTGAGATGCGGATGTTCGGCTTGCGCCGGGTTTTCGTGTTGTCTTGCATTTGAATACTCATGCTTCCGCTCGGACCAGCCGCCACGGAGGGTGCCGGAATCGGGCCAATTCGTGAAAATCTCGATGGAACGCCGATGCTCCGGAGGCTTGAGGCCCTGCGGAACCATCCCATGTGTGGGCAAACACACCGCCCCTCGGCTCGGGGCGCGCATGGCAGCCGAGCCGGGGGCTACATTCCCGCTATGGGGCAAACCCGGAAAAGAAAATCGCGACGGATTCTGACTGCGGCGTTCATAGGACCATAGTTGGTGAAGCAATCCGGGAAGTCAAGTCAGCCACCTCGGTGCAGTCTGGCGGCTATCAATCCTAAACTTAGTCAGAGCGAGCGCCAAGCAACGTTCTTATCACCAGCTCTCTTCCGGCCCGGTTTATTCCGGTCCCGCTGGGTCTTTCTTCAGCCAGTCCGAGAAAGACAAGACGTTCGGCCAAGGCTTTCGATAGAGATGGGTAGGGTCCGCGGTTCATTCGCTTGAGTGCCGTCTGCTCCTCCTTGGTGAGATCGTTCCAGATAACTGTCATGAGAGCCATCTCCCTTGTGTGCACTATCAAGCCGATGCCGATCCTGAATTGTCCAGCGACGGGCTGCGACCATGAATTCATTGGGCCCGGAAGGTCTTGCTTATGGAACGGCATCTGTTCCGACAATGCCGCCTTCATTCTCCAGAACGCCGATCCGCTTGACTTCCGAGCGGTTGAGCTTCAGGCGAACGCCGATACCGCCGCCGTTCTCGGCAATGAAAACGGCGCCGGCGCTTTCAAGCGCGGTTTGCAGCGTGTCGCAGATATCTCGGTCAGGAAGGTTGATCCGGCGCTCGAATTCTTCGATGACCAGCGCATCCACGCCTGAATTGCCGGCGAGCTTTTCACGGGTCCATTCGACCAGTGCGCGAGCGGCACGGCATTGAGCACCAGTGATCATCCTCAAAATCTCCTTCTGGATCGCTTTGGGAGCGAATTGCCGCCTGCTGAAACCCAGGACGCTGGGAGTGCGACGGCCGCGTCCGTAAAAAATGCATATCGAATCCGAAAAGGAAAGGGTTGCGCCCCTCACCGCGATCGAATCATGATGCAAAATAATTGTGCTGAAGCGGCAATAAATTTCGTTTGTCTTGCAGATAAGGATGAGTGAAGCTCGTGCGTAGCGAAACGACAGATTGGGTGCCAGCCAGCAGGTCTCAACGCTAGGGGACTGTTTGGCGATATCGCGCGAAGGGCACCTTGGGCTCGGCAATGACAATAATGGACAGGCTTGAACACGATTTCGGCAGGATCCTTTCTGGCCCGGACATTCGGCGTCATGTCGTCGGTCGAATGGTATCTGCCAATCGCCCTGACGCAGATGACGGCATCCCAATCGTACCCGTGGATGACAATGCTCTCAAAACCCGGCTGCGCGAGGAACTGCTCCTGCAAGCACGGACCCGGCTGCCGATCACCTATGCAAGACTGGCCAAGAGCATGGTTGGTTCGCAAGCAACAGGCGTGATCCAGGGTGCACTCGAACAACTGATGGACGACGATGCGGACGAAGGCCTGCCATTGCTTGCGGCCGTTGCCGTGAACGCGCTCGATCCTGGTTTGCCCGCTCCCTGGTTCTTCCACAAAGCCGAGGACATGGGGCTGTTCGCTGGCGATCCGGCCGATCTGGAAGCGTACGCTTTCCATGCAAGGGAGTTTTGTCGCGCGATCCATCTCCATGCTGGCAACGGGCAAGGCTCTGGAACGACCTTGCCGCCGGTACTGCCGCCTGCAGGCCGGTGAAGGAGAACGAAATGCTGATCGCCAAGGACGTCATGACGTCGCCGGCCATCGCGGTAGGGCCTGACAGTACGGTGGACGAGGTCGCCGATATTCTTCTGTCGCACGGGATCAGCGCCGTGCCGGTGATCGATCGAGGTGCGCTGCTGGGCATCGTCAGTGAAGGAGACCTGATCCGCCGGGCGGAGATCGGAACAGCACCGCAGGGTCGTTCCTGGTGGCTTCATTTATTCACCAACAACGCGGTTCAGGCGGAAGACTATGTCAAATCTCATTCCGATCATGTGATCGACGTCATGACACAGCAGGTTGCGACGGTGGTCGAGAGTACGCCAGTCGCCGAGATCGCAACCCTGCTTGAGCACAATCGGATCAAGCGTGTCCCAGTGCTGCGCGACGGGCAGGTGGTGGGATCGTCAGTCGCGCTAATCTGGTGCGAGCGCTGGTCATTGCCAGGAAAGGGTGGCGCGCTCCGGCCTTGCATGACGACAGCAGCATCAGGATGGAGATTGTCGATGCCTTGCGATCCGAATCGTGGCCCTCGACTTCGGACGTGATCGTGAACAACGGCGTGGTCACCCTGTGGGGAACGTATCTGTCGGAGCAGGAGCGGAAAGCCTCGATCGTCCTGGCTGAAAACACCGCTGGCGTGCGGGCTATCGATGACCATCGCATTCCCCTCGATATGACCTACGGCTTGGTCTGAAGGCCACCGAATGACGTTCGTGGTCACCGACAATTGCATCAAATGCAAATACATGGACTGCGTGGAAGTCTGCCCGGTGGACTGCTTCTACGAAGGCGAGAACATGCTCGTCATCCATCCCGATGAATGCATCGACTGCGGCGTCTGCGAGCCAGAATGCCCGGCGAAGGCCATTTTTCCCGATACCGAGCCTGGTCTCGACGATTGGCTCGCGCTGAACGCCGAGTATGCGTCTGCGTGGCCCAATATTGCGGTCAAGCGCGATCCACCCGTCGACGCCAAGGCGTTCGACGACGAAGCGAACAAGCTCGCGAAATATTTCTCGCCGGAACCTGGGTCGGGTGACTGATCAAAATGAACGCATATGCGCTCCAGCCGTCGCCACTTTATCTGGGCATTGACACTGGCGGCACGTACACCGATGCCGTGCTGTGGTCGGAATCCACAGGCATCGTGGCCAAGGCCAAGTCGCTGACCACGCGGCACGATCTTGCCGAGGGCATCGCCGGCGCCGCAGACGCTGTTTTGTCCGAGGCAGTCATCGAGCCCAGCGCGATCAAGCTCGTCTCGATGTCCACCACGCTGGCCACCAACGCCCTCGTCGAAGGGCAGGGCGGGCGGGTCGCGCTGGTGATGATCGGCTTCACTGAAGCCGACCTTGCCCGGAACGGATTGTCAAAGGCCCTCGGCTCCGATCCCGTGATCTTTTGCCCGGGCGGACATGACGTCCACGGAGATCCGCGTGAGCTGGTGCTCGACGCTCTCGTGGCTGCGCTGCCGTTTCTCGCCGACACGGTTTCAGGCGTCGCCGTGGCCTCCTATTTTGCCGTTCGCAATCCCGAACACGAAATCGCGGTACGTGACGAGCGCATCGGGCTCCCGGTGACCTGTTCGCATGAATTGTCGTCGAAACTCGGCGGCCCGCGTCGGGCGCTGACCACGCTTCTCAACGCCCGGTTGATCTCGATGATCGATCGCCTTGTCGACGCCACGGAGGGATTTCTGGCAAGACGCGGGATCGTCGCTCCGCTCATGGTCGTGCGCGGCGACGGCGCGCTCATTACCGCAGAATTCGCCCGCGCTCGGCCGATCGAGACCATTCTGTCAGGACCAGCGGCAAGCCTGGTGGGGGCGCGGTACATGACCGGCATCGATGATGCGGTGGTGTCCGACATAGGCGGCACTACCACGGACATCGCAGTTCTGGACGGCGGCCGCCTGCGGCTCGATCCGGAAGGCGCCACCGTCGGCGGAATGCGAACCATGGTGGAAGCCGTGGCCATGCGCACCTTTGGCCTTGGTGGGGATTCGGAAGTTTCGCTTCATGAGCAGTCGTTGGCTTCGACGATCGTGCTCGGGCCCCGGCGGCTGGTACCGCTGGCGCTCGCCGCGGTGAAACACGGCGATGCCATATGCCAAGGTCTCAACCGGCAATTGCTCAGTCCCAACACCAGCCGGCTGGACGGCCGCTTCGCATTGCGCACAGGTGTGCCCGAACGTCTAGCCGCAGGCCTGACGGTTACCGAGACGCGGCTCTATGCTGACATTTCGGCAATTCCCGCCGCGCTCGATCGGCTGCTCGTATCGACGTCACAGGTCGCGACGCTCAATCGCCTCGTCGCACGTGGCCTGGTACATATCGTCGGCTTCACGCCATCCGATGCAGCCCATGTGCTCGGCCGGCAAGGGAACTGGGATCCTGTCGCGGCTCGACTGGGCGCCGAATTGTTCTCACGCAAGCGCGACGGCCAGGGGCATCGTGTCGCCAAAGGCGCAGAAGCGTTTTCCGAGATGGTTCTTGCCGCCGTCACCCGGCGTTCTGCCGAAGTAATTCTTGAATCGGTATTTGCCGAGGACGGGCTGGAGGGCGGCGTCTCCGTTGCCAACCCGCTGGTTCAGCGGGCGGTTGGCGGGCGAGGCGGCATGGCGCGGCTGTCGATCGCGCTCGACCGGCCGGTGATCGGCCTCGGGGCGTCGGCTTCGCTGCACTTTGCCGGGCTGCCGCAATTGATCGGCAATGAATGCAGCATTGCCGAACACGCCGATGTCGCAAATGCGTTGGGCGCCGTGGTTGGACAGGTGCGAATGTCAGCGGAAGCGCGCGTCAGCCAACCGGAGATCGGGCTTTTCCGTCTCAATTCCGGCGAGCGGCTGGACGACTATGACACCAAGGACGAGGCGATGGCCGCAGCCGAAGCCCACATTCGAGTCTTGGCGGCAGGTCTTGCCGAGCGCGCCGGGACCGATCAGGCGCGGATCGAGATCGCACGCGACATAAGAGTTGCTACAATCGAAGGCGAGCGCAGTTTCGTGGAAGCCATCGTCGTCGCGACAGCCACCGGGCGGCCGCGAATCGCGTCGTGACATGCACGCGTTGTTGTGGTGGAGCGTTGTCGAGTGACAATGCTCTGACAGTACTTTTTCCTGAGGCGGCGATCGCCTCGTCGAGATCGCGACCTTGCCAATGTTCATCCGCAGCCGCCCGTTCCGCACCTGCTGGACGATCTCGCTCAACTGGCCACGACCGGACTCGACGACGAAATCGACCGCCAAGCCATCCGCGGGCTGCGCCTCGGCTGGTCCGACGACGGTCACCAGCATACCTCGCCCCGGATCAGGGCTGCAGACCGCTTCTGGATGTTGCCACCGATGACGTCGAACACCAGATCGATGCTGCCGATGTCTTATCGGTGCCTTCCACGACAATATCGGTACTGAATTGCTTTGTGATTTGCACGGCCGCGGTGTGCGCCTGCAGTTACAAGTCTATCGACACCGCTCCCATGGGATGTGTGCAGCAGGCGAGCACATATCCGGCGTCCTTCTCCTGTGCGCTGAGTCCGCCGAAATCAGCCATTTCCACGTCGCCGCTGACCTTCAGCACACGACAGGTCCCACAAATCCCTTGCTGGCAAGCGCTTGGCAGGTACAGACCAACGTTCCGAGCGATTTCGAGCAGGGTCTGTGTCGAACGGCATTGGTGGGTGACACCTGTGCGAGCAAAACGCACGGAAGCGGCCTGGGCTGTTTGCAACACCGGTGCAGGCTTCAGCAGGCCGCCAAAGCTCTCCTCATGATACCGACCAGGATCCAAGCCGATGCTGTTGAGGGCGTTCCGGACTGCGTTCATGTAAGGCTCGGGCCCACAGGCATAAACGGTGCGCTCCCTAATGTCGGGAGCAAACTTCAGCAACATGGACTCACCAACCAATCCAGTTGGACCGGCCCAATTATGCACAGCTTCGGCGCAGACGACATGGACGTGAAAATTGCGATGGTCCCGTGCCAGGTTGTCAAGCTCGTCACCGAAGATGATGTCCTTCGGCGAGCGTGCGCTATGAATGAAGCAGACATCCTTGTCGGAGCCACTGTCGGCGAGCGTGCGCAGCATCGACATCACCGGTGTTATGCCGCTGCCGCCGGAGAGGAAAAGCGGCCGGTCGCTCCGCAGGTCATCCCAGTTGAAGCTGCCGGACGGGCCGTCGATCTCTATTTCGCTTCCCTGTTCGAGATTGTCATGCAGCCAATTGGAAGCGAGGCCGCCGGGGACGCGCTTGACGGTTATCCTGAGGTCTCCCACCCGGGTTGGCGGCGAAGAGATCGAGTAAGTCCGGACGGCCGGAGCGCCGTCGATCACGAGGTTCAGAGTGATAAACTGCCCGGCTTTGAACTGGCCGGCCTGCCCGCGCTTTGGACAAAAGACGAAGGTCTTCACGTCGTGCGTCTCCTGAACGATGCCGCGACAGATCAGCGTGTGACGTCCGCTGACGCGGTCGGATCGGCAGGAGGGAGCGAAAGAAACGAGGGCGTTCATCATCTGGCTCCCATTAAGGGGCTAAGAATGCCAGCAGGCCTACGTTCGATACAGGAGGAACCTCAAGCATCTATGATCGACAATATCGATCAACCTTCCAGCGACATGACCGCAAGATGAAGCGCGCGAATGCCTTTCTTTATGATTGGCTCATGCCGGCGTCGCGCGAGAATTGCGGTGTAGACGGGCTGATGCAGAGTTGGAGCACCTTCCACAATGTGGGAGGGTTGCTCGGCGGCGAAGCGACGCGCATCGTCGGCGCGCATGTAGCAGGTGCCGCCTGCGCGTCTCAGCATATTGTCGGCCAGCGTTTCGGAGCCCATCGAAAGCCGGCACGCAGTCAGATTTGGCAACGCCTCGGCATGAGCCTTCTCGAGCGCAACGGTGTAACCCGGCCGGATGTAATTGTCCGGGCTTACATCGCTAAGCCGGCGTGCCTTGGTCGAGACCATTGTATATTCCTCAACCATCAGTTGGTCATATGTGATCTCGGGCAGGTAGCGTGGAGCATAAACAACAGCAATATCGAGGTTTCCCAGGCTCAGATCAGATATCATCTGCGGCGAGTAGTCGGATTCGACATGGATCGAGGACCGCGGCAAGACTTGCAGCAGCATTTCCAACCAACCCGGCAGGATCGAGCGGGTCATTCCAACCTGGGCAGCGACCCGAAGGCTGCCTTCGAATCTGTTAAAGGCGCGCACGTCGTGACGGGCCTGGGACCAGGTCGACAGCATTGACCGTGCGTAAACCTCAAACCGCCGCCCTGCCGCGGTCGGCTCGGCACCGGCGCGGCC
The DNA here is from genome assembly GCF_006442845.1 of Mesorhizobium sp. B2-4-2. NCBI lineage: Bacteria > Pseudomonadati > Pseudomonadota > Alphaproteobacteria > Hyphomicrobiales > Phyllobacteriaceae > Mesorhizobium > Mesorhizobium sp. B2-4-2. The sequence continues at coordinate 11,128 of NZ_VFVM01000008.1, forward strand.
GCGATGGAAGAGTTCGGACCCCACGGCGGCCTCCAGGTTCTTGACACGGGTGCTGACCGTCGATTGCGTCAGTCCGAGGCGCTCCGCCGACCGGTTGAAGTTTCGCGATTCAATGATGTCGAGAAACGTCTCTATTTGTTCCAACTGCATAGGCGAGCCATCGATTTTTGCGATCGTATCTAGCTGTTTATACGCTTGATCCGTGCACTATCAAAGCGGAAGTTCGGTGCAGAAGCCACGGTCTGTGACGGCCGCATCAAAGGAAGAGGGAAAAGTGTTCATAGTCGATTGCGATTGCCACAACTATTGGTCCAACGCGACGGTGCTGGAGCCCTACCTGTCCGGTGTCTGGAAAGACATGTTCATCGAGGGCGAGAAGACCGGCCCGGTCGGCGCTTTTCCGCACGGCCATCGCCCCTGGTTTCATCCGCAGGATTTCTCCCGCAAGGATGTGCGACCGAAGGTGGAGGCGGACAACTACCTGATCATGAAGGAGAAGCACCTCGATAAATACAATGTCGGAGTGGCAATCCTAACTGGCGACGAGCCCATCGAAGCGTCGACACTCGCAAATCCCTATTACGCTAGCGCGCTGGTAAGCGCCTACAACGACTACCAGATCAATGAATGGCTGCCGAAAGACAGCCGCTTCATGGGCTCCATCATCATCGCACCGCAAGACCCGCGCCTTGCGGCGGCGGAGATCCGGCGCCTCGGCGCGCATCCCCGGATGGCGCAAGTTCTGGCCTCCCAAGGCTCTGTGCGGCCGTATGGCGACCCGTTCTATCACCCGATCTTCGAGGCCTGTGCCGAGGTCGGTTTGCCGTTCGCCATACATCTTGGTGGACATGGCGGCATCAACTGGAACGCTGTCGCGCCAGCGCCCACCACTTTCTTCTGGGAAACCCATGCGATCCTGCACATGTCGGCCATGTCGCATGTGGCAAGCATGATTGCCCATGGCGTTTTTGAGAAATGGCCGGACCTCTACTTCGTGATCATCGAGTGCGGCGTCGCCTGGGTCCCGTCGGTCCTGTGGCGCCTGGATGCCGACTACAAAGCACTGCGAAAAGAGACGCCATGGCTGAAAATGCTGCCGTCGGAATATTGCCGGCGTAACATACGTTTCTCCACCCAACCGCTGGAGCAGCCTTCGAATGTCAACCACCTCTGGGCGATCCTGGAGGCCATGGACGGGGAGAACACGCTGCTGTTTGCGTCCGACTACCCCCATTGGGACTACGATGACGTCAACACTTTGCACATCCCGCCGGAATGGCGCCGCAAGGTGCTCGGCCAGAATGCGCTAGACGTTTACAAGCGCATTCCCCGCCCGCAAGCCGCTGCTGCAGCGTGACGACCTGAGATGGCTGAGAAGACGTATATTTGTCGCTCCGACGAGATCCAGGTCGGAACGCCGTTCATCGCCAAGGTGCGCAGCCTGTCGATCGGCGTGTTCCGGATCGGCGATAGTTTCCATGCGCTGCTGAATGTATGCCCGCATCGAGGGGCCCCCCTTTGTGAGGGACCGCAATGCGGAACGACTGCTCCCGTCGAGCGAGCCGAATTCATCTATCACCGTGAGAATGAAATCGTTCGCTGTGCCTGGCACGGGTGGGAATTCGACATCAGGTCGGGCGCAGCATTGGTCAACCCGTCCGTTCGCGCGAGGACGTTCCCAGTCTCCGTCGAAGCTGGGAGCATATACGTGACGGCCTGAGCATGGAGACACCCTCTGCCTACAGAGCGGGTATCGGAATCTCAACGACCGCCTAATGCGCTTCATCGTTTTTGCTAATGCGGCACAATTTGGGATGGATTGCCTGCACGTTTCGCTAACTTGACCAATAAGCTGAGAAAAATCAGCGCAACTCACTGGGGAACGATATGAAAAACCGACTTCTTGCACCATCTCTCGGCGTTCTATTGTTGGCGCCGGTTTCGTCGGCGTTCGGTGCAGACGTGACTATGCCGGATCCAAACTATGCTACCGCAACGGCGGTCATGAACGTCATCAAGAACGCGGCCGAACAGGAGCTTGGGCTCGACGTTTCCACCGTCACCACCACCGCAGTCCCAGTCATTTGGGAAGCCATGGATCGCAACAAAGGCGAGGTCGACATCTGGCCAGATGTCTGGCTGCCGAACCAGCAGGGCCTGGTAGACAAATATGTCAAAGGCGCCGGCACGGTGAAACTCGCGCAGAACGGCTACGAAGCCAAGCAAGGCTATTGCGTCACCCAAGTCACGGTCGACAAATATGGCATCAAGGATGTCGCGGATCTCACCAATCCGGACAACGCCAAGATCTTCGACACCAATGGCGACGGCAAGGGCGAAATCTGGATCGGCGCGTCAGGCTGGCAGTCGACAAACATCGAAAAGGTGCGGGCCCGCGACTATGGATTCGCCGATTTCTTCGATCTCCAGGTGACCGACGAAGCGGTGGCCGCGGCATCGCTCGACCGGGCCGCGAAGGCAGACAAGCCATGGGTCGGCTACTGCTACGGCCCACACCAGAATTTCGCCCGCTACAAGCTTGCCTTTCTCACCGAACCGAAACACGACCCAGCCAAGTTCATGATGCTGCAGCCGAGCGAGGATCCTCAATGGTTCGAAAAATCGAAAGTGTCGTCGGCATATGCTGACACCACCGTGCACATCGCCTATGCTGGTTCGCTGGCCCAGCGGCAACCGGAACTGACCGCCGCCCTGGATCGGATTACTTTCAATCCGGACGACATCAGCAAATGGGCCTATGCAATCATCGTCGACAAGAAGCCGGCAGGCGATGTGGCGAAGGAATGGATCAAAGCCCACCCCGACGACGTGGCGAAGTGGTTCGGTCATTGAAGGCCAGGGCCGGCATTGCAGGCTCTGAACCGGCCTGCACTGTTGCCCGGCCGCTCAAATCCGTGATCGGACGGGAGCGGTAGCCGGTGGACACCGCACCGATCATTGCGCCGGGAGGACCCGGCCTGGCGGACCGCGGAGACGCGGCAAGCCACGGTGCCGCCATCATTTTGAAGGGCGTCTGGAAAATCTTTGGCGCCCGCGCGCCAGTGGCGATGATGGCGATTTTGCGCGACCGCCTGGACAAGGACGAAGTGGCCAGGCGCTTCGGATGTGTCGTGGGCGTCGCCAACGTCAACATTTCGGTTCGGCCGGGTGAAATCTTCTGCGTCATGGGCCTGTCGGGCAGTGGCAAATCGACATTGATCCGCCATATAAACCGCCTGCTCGAGCCGTCCGCCGGCGAGATTTTCGTCGACGGTGAAAACGTCATGGCCAAGTCGCCCGCTGAGTTGAGGGCATTGCGGTCTCGCAGGATCGCCATGGTGTTCCAGAGCTTCGGTCTGCTTCCGCATCGCACCGTACGCGACAACGTCGCGCTCCCGCTGGAGATCCAAGCCGCGACCAAGCAGCGGAGATTTGACGCGGCCGAGGCGGCACTTGCCAAGGTGAACCTGTCGGGCTGGGGGGATCGCTACTGCCATGAGCTCTCAGGCGGCATGCAGCAGCGCGTCGGCCTCGCCCGCGCTTTGGCTGCCGATCCAGCGATCCTGCTCATGGACGAGCCATTCAGCGCGCTCGATCCCTTGATAAGGCGGCAACTTCAAGACGAGTTCCTGGCCCTCTCGCGCTCGATGGGAAAGACAGTGATCTTCATCACCCATGACCTCGACGAGGCGATCCGGATCGGCGATCGCATCGCGATCATGAAAGATGGCGTCATCGTCCAGACCGACACGCCCGAGGAGATCGTCACATCTCCGAAGCACGACTATGTCGCGAAATTCGTCGCCGACATCTCGCGCCTGAAGGTGATCACCGCCGGGCGCATCATGGAGTCGGTCGAGAGTTTCAAGAGCCGGTCTCATCCGGAATTGGACGTCGAGCGGTTGCGCAGGGTGGATTCTCGAGAATCCCTGGCCGAACTCGTCGAACTCGCGGCACGGGATGCCGCACCGCTTGCTGTGACAGATCCCGGTGGGTCTGTCGTCGGCATCGTCGACAGGCAGATCCTGCTCCACGGTCTGCGAAAGGGCGAAATCCGTGAACGCCCATGATCCTGTCGCTGTGCAATCGATAGAGCACGCCCAACCGGTAGAGGAAGGACTCGTACGAGAATTCGTCCTCCGCAACCCCGATTACTATATCGATGTGTTCGCCCGCATCCGGCGGGCTTCCAGTGCCGTCTGGCCGTTCAACCTGGCGGCCGCGCTGCTTGGACCGGTGTGGGCCGCTGCCCGAGGCATCACACTTCTGTTCTGGCTCATCTTCTTCCTGGAGACGCTTGCGGTGGTTCAGATCGGCGTCGGTGCCGCTGGCAACCTCGGCGCCGGGGAGCAAGCACGCGCCGAACGCGTCACCAAGCAGGCACAGGCGCGCGCGGAACAGGCAAAGGCCGCCGAGGCAGCGGGGGCGGACAATGCAGCTGGCCTGAAATCATCAGCGGCCGCTCTGGAGAAAGCTGCCAACACGGCCAGAATGCGGGCCGACGCCGCAAAAGCGAAGGCGCCGGTTGTAATTGGGTCCGGCATTGTCACTTTGCTCTTCGCCAGGTTGATCGCCGGTTTCCTCGCCAACCGGATGCTGGAGCGGCGCTTCGCGCGCTGGCGTTCGAACCCGACGCTTCAGCGCGGGCTCAATCATCCGCTGGCGCTATGCGCCCTTGCCTTCTGCATCGCAGCCTATGGGCTTTCGGTCTATCGCTTCGCCGCGCCGACACCAGCCGTCTGGCTGACTGCCGCGCCCTCGAATCGCGAGTGGCAGGCCGCGTTGTCATCGGGTCTGGACAGCCTGATGGGAGCGGTGTCGCATCTCGGGGAGGGCTTTTTCGGCGGCATCACAGGCGCAATATCGTTGGTGCTCGATGCCTTGGCCTATGGACTGACGGGCATGCCCTGGCCAGTGACAATGGCGATCATTCTAGCCCTGGCCTGGCAACTGGCGGGGCCGCGCGTCGCCATCTTCACCGCGGCTGCGCTCGCCTATCTTGCCGTGCTTGGCTTTTGGGAAAAGAGCCTGGAAACAGTCGCCCTGTTGGGCACATCGGCCATTATCTGCCTCGCGATAGGAATTCCGCTTGGGATATGGTGCGGGCGCCGACCGCGCGTCTATGCCGCCGTGCGGCCGGTGCTCGACTTCATGCAGACCATGCCGGCATTTGTCTATTTGATCCCGGTGATCGCATTGTTCGGCATCGGCAAGCCGCCCGGCGTCATCGCCACGCTGATTTTCGGTACGCCGCCAGTGGTGCGCCTGACTGCGCTCGGTTTGCAGGGTGTCCCGCCGGCCATTAGAGAGGCCGCGCAAGCCTATGGTGCAACAAGATGGTTTCTCCTGACCCGGGTCGATCTCCCGCTAGCGATGCCTTCCATCATGGCCGGCATAAACCAGACCATTTTGATGTGCCTTTCAATGGTGGTCATCGCTTCCCTGATCGGCGCCAAAGGGTTGGGAGAAGATGTCCTCAATGCGCTTCAATACGCAGCTGTCGGGCAGGGACTGCTCGCGGGCTTCGCCATACTTCTCTGCGCCATGATCATCGACCGTATCGTGCAAGGACGAACCAGATAAAGCCGTTTGGGAACGATCTTCTCGCGGAGCTCGGCCGGTCAACATTCCACGAACGGGCCATCAAAGATGCGGTGCCGGCTCTAGAAATAAGCCTGGTCCGGCTCGCTGGCCTTGCGGTTGGCGATGAAGGCCCGGAGCGCTTCGTCGATCGCCGGATCGAGCCCCGGATCCTGGTAGTCGTCGAGCAGCCTCTTCCATTGCCGGTTGGCGCGTTGCGCGGCGTCGAGCCGGCCGTCCTCGTTCCATTGCTCGAAGGAATTGTTGTCGCTGCTGGTGGAGCGATAGAAGGCCGAGAGGAAATTGGACTGCGTATGCGCACTGCCCAGGAAATGCGATCCCGGCCCGACCGCTTCGATCGCCTCCATCGCCTGCGCATTGAGCGACAGATCGATGCCTTCGAACAGGCTGGCGACCTTGCCGCAGAGATCGGCGTCGATGACCGTCTTTTCGAAACCGGTGACCAGTCCGCCCTCGAGCCAGCCGGTGGCGTGGTTGATCACGTTGGCGCCGGCAAACATCGACATCAATATGCCCCATGTCGCTTCCTGCTCGGCCTGTGCGTCGGGAAGCTTTGAGGCCGACAGCGAACCGACGGTGTGGAACGGCACGCCGACGCGACGCGCCAACTGCCCGCAGGCGAGCACCATCTTGCCCGCTTCCGGCGTCCCGAATGTCGGCGCTCCACTCTGCATCGAGATCGTGCTGGCAAAGCTTCCCATCAGGCAGGGCGCGCCGGGGTTGATCAGCTGTACGAGGCTGAGACAGGCGAGCGCCTCGGCCAGCACCTGCGCCAGCGTGCCGGCGACCGTGCAGGGGCTCATCGCGCCGGCCAGCGTCCATGGCGTGCAGGCGACCGGCTGGTTATTGCGGGCGCAGACCTTCAGCGAACCCGACATGTTGGCGTCGAGCACCAGCGGCGCATTGGTGTTGGAGACGTTGTAGAGCACAGCGTTGTTGGCGACGAACTCCTCGCCGAAGACGATCTTGGCCATGTCGACCGCGTCCTGTGCTCGCCTCGAACCGATGAACGCGCCCATGAAGGCACGGTCCGAATGGCGGATGTGGGTGTAGAGCATGTCGAGATGACGCTTGTTGGCCGGCAGGTCGACAGGCTCGCAAACGACGCCGCCCGAATGATGTAGATGCGGGATCATCTGATGGATCTTCACCAGATCGCGGAAGTCCGCGATCGTGGCGTAGCGCCGTCCGCGATCGAGATCGTGGACGAAGGGCGGTCCCCACGACGGACACAGCACGGTGTTGTCGCCGCCGATCACCACCGTGTTGGCTGGGTTGCGAGCGTGCTGCTTGAATTGCGAAGGCGCGGTGGCGCGGATGATCGTGCGGCACATGCCGGGCTCGAAGCGAACCCTGGTGCCCTGCACGTCGGCGCCTGCATCGCGAAAGATGTCGAGGATCTCGGGATCGTCATGGAACTCCATGCCGACCTCCTTGAGCAGCCGGTCGGCATTCGCCTCGATCAGGCTCAGGCCTTCCTCGTCGAGGATATTGAACGTGCCGATCCGCCGGCTGATGTAGGGACGCCGCGGCGCCTGCTGGGCCAGGCGCTGGCCTTGCCTTCCCGCTCGGCCCCCGCTTCGTGGCGCTAGAGCGTCGATCATCGCGTCCTTGTCCATTTTCGTCTCCGTGATCAGGCAGGCATGAAGGCGGCCGGCGCATCGGCCTGAAGGCCGCGCAGCCGCAGATTGTCCGGATCGTAAGGCGCTTTCTTCAGCTCCCGCGCCGTCAGTTCCCTGCCGAGGATCGAGACGGTCAGGCCTTCAGCCGCAACACCGGGTCGCAGATAGGCGAGCGCAACGGTCTTGCCGGTGCGGAAGCCGTGGCTGCCGGAGGTAACGACCCCGACCGGGCGCCCCGCCTGCATCACGGCGTGGGCGTAGAACGGCAGCCTCTCGCCGTCGTCATCGATCTCGAGCAGCAGCATGGACCAGGCGCTTTCGCCGATGCGCTCCAGCATCGCCTCACGGCCGACGAACGTCCGGTTGTCAGTCTTGACCAGCGCACCCAGCCCAGCCTCCAGCGGCGTACGTTCGGTGGTCAGGTCGGCGCCCCAAGCACGATAACCTTTTTCCAACCGCATCGCGTTGAGCGCGTAGATGCCGAACGGACGCAGGTCGAACTGCGTTCCGACCTTGGTGATCGCTTCGTAGAGCTTGCCGAACTGCGCCAACTGAACGTGCAGTTCCCATCCGAGCTCACCGGCATAAGAGACCCGGAGCGCTGCCGTCTTGATGCCGGCCACGCGGATGATCTGCGCGGAAAGCCAGGGGAATGCAGCATTCGATAGATCGGCTTCGCAGATCTTTCCCAAGAGGTCACGGGCACGCGGCCCCATCACGCCGAGCACGCCGCGCCTTTCGGTGACGTTGTCGATCGTCACACCTGGAAAGGCTGCGGCGCGTGAGCGTAGCAGACCTTCGTCATGTCGCTCCGCAAGTGCTGCGCTGGTCAAGTAGAACCCATCGTCGCCGAGTCGGGTCACGGTAAATTCCGACGCCACGCCGCCCTTTGCCGTCAGCGCGTGAATGAGCCCGATGCGGCCGTGACGTTCCGGTGGTCGGTTGGCGCCGAGCGAAGCCATGAAGGCGCTGGCGCCTGGTCCGCCGATCTCGAATTTGGAGAAGGCCGAAAGGTCGATGGCGCCGACGCTGGCCTGCACGTCACGGCACTCGCCGCGCACCGCGTCGAACCAGCCGGGCTTGCGGAAGGTCAGTGGCGGGTCACGGTCGGCGCCCTTGGCAGCGAACCAGTTCGGCCGCTCCCAGCCATAGGCGGCGCCCAGCACTGCCCCCTGGCTTCTCTGAAGTTCGAGCGCCGGCGTCGTGCGGCGCGGGCGGCCGGCCTCGCGTTCCTCGTTGGGATAGTGGATGCCGAATTGCAGGCCGAACCCTTCCACCGCCTTGTCGATGCGATAGTCGCGGTCGGCATAATTGCCGAAGCGGCGTGGGTCGATGGCAAGCGCATCCATTGGCGGTGATCCGTCGACGATCCAGTCGGCGAGAAAGCGACCGGCGCCGCCGCCTTCCATCACGCCCATGCTTGAGCCGGTGAGCAGCCAGGCATTGCCGAGGCCGAATGCCGGACCGACCAGCGGATTGGCATCCGGCGTGAAGGTGATCGGCCCGTTGACCACCGTCTTGATGCCGGCATTGGCGAGTGCCGGGACACGCTCCATCGCCAGCGCGATGATGTGCTCGACCCGATCCAGGTCGGGCGGCAGCAAGTCCATGCCGAATTCTGGTGGCACGCCATCGACCGCCCAGGGGTGAGCCGACTTTTCATAGGGGCCGACGATAAAGCCGTCGCGCTCCTGGCGCAGATACCAGCTTTCTTCCGGATCGCGGATGATCGGCAGTTCCTTGGCGCCGGCGGCGATCCGGTCGGCAATCTCGGGGACGGTATCGGTCACGACATATTGGTGCAGCATCGGCACCACGGGCAGGTCGAGCCCCATCATGGCGCCAATCTCGCGGCACCATGTGCCGGCCGCGTTCACCACATGCTCCGCGACAATGTCACCCTGTTGTGTGCGGACCAGCCACTCGCCCGATGGCTTGCGCTCGATTGCCAGGACCGGATTGTGGCGCACGATCTCGGCGCCGCGCGAGCGCGCGCCGCTGGCCATTGCGTTGGTCGCCAGCGTCGGATCGACATGACCGTCATTGGGCTCGTAGATCGCGCCTATGATGCCGTCGGTATGGCAGAGCGGATAGATCTGCTTGAGCTCATCGGGACTGAGAATGTGGAAGTCATGGCCGACGAACCGGCCAAGCCCCTGCACATGGCGGAATTCGTCCATGCGCTCCGGCGAGCGCGTAATGCGCAATGCGCCGCTTGGGTGGAAACCTGTCGGCAACCCGGTCTCGGCGGTCAGGATTTCGCGATAGAGCCGCACCGAATGCGCGCGCATCTCCATGATCGTCGCATTGTGGGCGAAATGCGTGCAGAGCCCGGCGGCGTGCCAGGTCGAGCCTGCTGTCAGCTCCTGCCTCTCGACGAGCATGACATCGCTCCAGCCGCGCTTGGCCAGATGATAGAGCAGCGACACGCCCATGGCGCCGCCGCCGATAACGACCACGCGGGCCTGTTGTCTCATGAATTTTCCTCCGCGCTTACGCGCATGCGCGATCCGGTTGGGTCATAGGGTGGCTTGTCGAGTGGGCGCAGCCTGTAGCGCGCACCGGCCACCGCGATCTGGTAGTCGCAGGCAAGCAGCTGCGTTTTCGTCTCGCCTGGATCACAGGCAACGTAGCCCAGGCAAAGGCTGAGCCCCGTGCGAACGCCGAGGCCACCTGACGTCGTCAACCCGGCAAGTTTGCCGTCGCGATAGATCGGTTCGTCATGCAGCAGAAGCGGATTGTCGCCGTCGACGGCGAAATGCATGAGCCGGCGCTTCAGGCCATCGGCCTTCTGCTTCAGCAGGGCATCGCGGCCGATGAAATCATCCCTCTTCCAGGACACCGCGAAGGACAGGCCCGCCTCCAGCGGCGTGTCCTTCGGCCCGATATCATGGCCCCAATGGCGATAGCCCTTTTCCAACCGGCAGCCATCCAGCGCGTAGTGGCCACAAAAGGTCAGGCCATGGGCGCCGCCCGCTGAGACGATCATGGCAAGCAGGCTCTCGCCGTGTTCGACCGGCACATAAAGCTCGAAGCCGAGCTCGCCGACAAAGCTGACTCGGGTCGCCCGCACATTCGCGGTGCCGATGTCGATGCGGCGCGAAGTCGAGAACGGGAAGGCTGCGTCCGAAAGATCGACGTCGGTCAGGCTCTGCAGCAGCGCCCGCGAATTCGGCCCCATGACCCCGAGAACGGCCTCTGCGGACGTGGCGTCGAAGACCGAGACGTTGAGACCAAGATCCTCAGCATGGCGCGCGATCCAGTCAAAATCTTTCTGTCTGGTCGCGGCACCTGAAATAACCCGGAAGCCGTGCTCGTCGACTCGCGTGACCGTCACATCGGCCTCGATGCCGCCGCGTGCGTTGAGCATCTGCGTATAGACGGCGCGGCCTTCGGGCCTGTCGACGTCCCCCGCGCACAGGCTTTGCATCAGCTGGATCGCGTCGCGTCCACGCACATCGATCTTGGTGAAGGGCGAAAGCTCGAACAGGCCAACGCCTTGCGCCATTCGCTCGGCTTCGGCCCTGGCCGGGCTCCACCATTTCTGAGCGCCGACGGAATAGCCGCGCGTCTCCGTGCCGCCGAACCAGAGCGGTCGCTCCCAGCCGGTCGGCGCGCCGAACACAGCACCCGCTTCGGCGAACGTACGGTGAAAGGCGGAACGCCGCACGTCGCGCCCGGCGGCGGCCTGCTTGTAAGGCCAATGCATGCGGAAGAGGTCGGCAACCGCTTCCTCCATCCTGGCGCCGACGAAAGAGCGCGCCGCGGCGGCGCGGTCGAAGCGGGCGATGTCAAGCGCCCACAGATCGAGGCTGGGCTCGCCGTCGACGATCCATTCGGCCATGGCCTTGCCGGCGCCGGCCGACGACATCATGCCTGTCGAGTTGAAGCCGGCGGCGACATAGAAGCCGCGCAGATAGGGCGACTCGCCCATCAGCGGCCGCGTGTCGGGGGTAAAACTCTCCGGGCCATTCATGAAGTGCCTGATGCCGGTCTGCGACAGCGCCGGCAGGAGTTTCAGTCCGGCCGACATGAAAGGCTCGAACTGCTCCCAATCCTCGGGCAGTTCGAGGAATGGCCTGTCGCCAGCCGGTCCGCGAACATCGAAGAGCTTGGCGTTCGGCTCGAAGCCGCCCAACACCAGCTTGCCGGAATCGCCCTTGATGTAGATGCCTTCGTCGAGGTCGCGCAGGATGGGAAACGGATCCTGCAGACCGGCGATCGGCTCCGTCACGACATACATGTGCTCGACGGCCTGCAGCGGCACAGGAACGCCGGCGAGCGCGCCGATATCGCGCGCCCAGGCGCCGGCACAGTTGACGACGGTCTCGCAATCGATGGTGGCGCCGGAGGCCAGCTTGACGCCAACGACCCGGCCGTTGCGGGTCACGATGCCCGAACAGGCTAACCCTTCGAGGATGCGGATACCGGCGGCGCGGGCCCGTTTTGCATAGGCCGCACAGATATCAACTGGATTGGCCTGGCCGTCTTCCTCGACCCACAGCGCGCCCTCGACGCCATCGGTGACGATGCCGCGCACGTGCTCGGCCACGCCCGCCTGATCGACAATCCCAACGGTGAGGCCGCAGACATCGCCCAAATGCGCGATGCGCTTCAGTTCGTCCATGCGCTCCGCACGTCGCGCCAGCCACAGGCCGCCGGTGCGGCGGTAGCCGGACGCCTGGCCCGTCAGTTCCTCGAGGCGTGGAAACAGCTCGGTCGCATATTGCGCCAGCCTTGTCAGGTTGAGGCTGGCGCGTAACGGACCGACGATTCCGGCGGCGTGCCAGGATGTGCCGCTGGTCAGTTGGTGGCGCTCCAGAAGGACGACATCGCTCACGCCCAGTTCGGCAAGGTGATAGGCAATGCCGAGGCCAATGACACCGCCGCCAATGATCACGATGCGTGCGCTGCCATTCACCTTGTGGGATACCTTCGCTGGATTGGAACAGCGCGATCTTTTCCCGCTAAACCACTTGCGCTCAACCCAAATTTCGCAACATTAGGAAAACTTATGATGCTTCACGGGCGGAGTTGCGGGTGAAGAGCGGCAGTTTCGATTTCAACCTTTTCCGATCGATCGAGGTTTTCGTCGCCATCGTCGAGACCAGGCACGTCACCCAGGCGGCACAGATGCTGGGCATGACGCAATCGGCCGCTTCGCAGCATCTGAAGAACCTGGAAAGCGCGCTCGGCGTCAGCCTGATCGATCGCAATTTGCGGCCGATCGAGCTCACCAAAGCCGGCATCGCGCTGCATCGCCGCGCCGTTGCCATACTGGCCGAGGTCGAGGGCCTGCGCACCGACGCGCGGCGCGTCAATGCAGCACCGCTGCCGCTGTTGCGCATCGCGCTTCTGGCGTCGATCGCGACAACGCTGGCGCCGGCGCTTTCGGTCCTTGCCCGCAAGGGTTTCGGCATTCCCGAGCTCAGCCTGTTCGCGGGTTTGGCGACCGACCACGTCGCCTTGCTGCGGGCCCGCCGCGCCGACCTCGCCGTCACCTCCGGCGAGCTGTTCGAGATTGAGGGACTGACACGTTATCCTGTGATGACCGAAAAATTCCTGCTGGTGACGCCAAAGGGTTTTGCCGGCGATGTCGGTGACATCGTCAAGCTCTCCAAGAAGCTCGCCTTCGTGCGCTTCTCGCGCGAGACGCCGGTTGGCCTGCGCGTCGACCAGCATCTGAGCCGCCTGCGCATCGAGATCCCGCGTGCCATGGAAGGTGACCGCTCCAGCGTGGTGATGGCGCCGGTCGCGGCCGGCATGGGCTTTGCGATCCTGACGCCGACCCTGCTCATCGACGGGCTGGCGGAGGGTATGGAGATTGACGTCCATCCCTTGCCGTTCACCGGGCTGTCGCGCAACATCCTTCTGGTCGCGCGCGAGCGGGAGCTCGGAAACCTCCCCGAGGCTTTCGCCACGCGTACCGCGGAAGTGCTGACCAACGCGATCAGCACCCGCCTGCCTGGCCTTCCCGCCGACTGCTATGCCGTCGATCGCCCCTCGTCGCATGACTAATCAACTCCATCAGTTATCCTGATAAGGAGGTTTGGCGGTGTGCGCGCCGCGCATTCCGTGTTTTCAATCCAGGAGTTCGCAACACGGGAGACACGGCATGAACGCTCCGCACGTCCATTCCAACCTGGACATCGACTGGTCGACCGAGGCCATCGTCGATCGGCGGAACCGCTTCTATTCGGCCACGCAGCGCAAGTTCGTTCCTTACAAGGACCCGCTGATCCTCAAGCGCGGCAAGGGCCAGTATGTCTGGGACGAGAAGGATCGTAAATACATCGACCTGCTCGGCATGAATCTTTGCATCTCGGTCGGCCACGCGCATCCGCAGGTGGTCAAGGCGGCCACCGAGCAACTGGCGGAACTGACGCATTGCACGACGATGTTCTACCACCCGGTTCCGGCTCAGTACGCGGAGGAACTGGTGGCAACGATGCCGGCCGGTCACGATTGGGTCGTACATTTCACCAACAGCGGGGCCGAAGCGATCGATCTTGCGCTGCTGATGGCGCGCTCGCATACCGGCAACATCGACATGCTGGCGCTTGCCTCGAGCTATCACGGCGCCACTTTCGGCGCGCAGTCGGTGACCGGGATAGCGGGTTTTCGCCATCCCGTGCCCCAGCTTGGCGGGGTCACTTTCGTGGCCGAGCCCAACCAGTATCGCGGCATTCATGGCGAAGGCTTGCAGCCCTATCTCGACGAGGTCGAGCGCGCCATAGCGAGTTCAACCAGCGGCGGGCTGGCCGGCATGATTATCGAGCCGGTGCAGGGCTATGGCGGCATCGTGCCGATGCCGCCGGGCTACATTGCCGGCGCTGTCGAGCGTGTCCGCGCGGCCGGCGGTCTCTGTATCATTGATGAAGTGCAATCCGGTGTCGCCCGAACCGGCGATGCCTTCTGGGCGTTTGAATCCCATGGCATTGTGCCCGATATCGTCGTCATCGCCAAAGGTGTGGGCAACGGCATCCCGCTCGGCGCGGTCATCGCCAAGCGAGATGTCGCTGAATCCATGGCCGATAAATTTCTGTTCCACACCTATGGCGCCAATCCGGTGGCATGCGCGGCCGGCCGAGCCGTGCTAAAGGTCATAAAAGAGGAACGACTCCAGGAGAACGCCCGGGATGTTGGCGCGGTGCTCAAGGGTCGCCTTAACGACATGAAGGAGCGCTTTCCAATCATCGGCGATATCAGGGGCCGTGGGCTTATGCTTGCGATCGAACTCGTCAAGGACGGCGCGACGAAAGAGCCGGCGCCGGAGGAGACGCTCGCCATTTTCGAGGAAACGCGCCGCAACGGGCTCGTCGCCAGCCGCTCGGGACCGTACCGCAATGTCATCCGCATGTGTCCGCCGCTTTGCTTAGCAATGTCCGATATCGAGGATGTCGTCGACCGCTTCGAAAAAAGCTTTGCGGCATTCAGCGGTCAATAACGGTTCCTGTGCTCGGAGGGGCACAAACCTTTGGCGGCGGCTGAGCAGCAGAGAGAATCATTCGGAAAGGACCGGGCCCGCCCAAACCGGCTCTGTCGACGTGCGGAGGCTGAGCTGTCAGAAACATGCTTGTTGGATTGAGGTCAGTTATCCTCTGGGAGCCATCCAGTCTTTGCTCGGTCATAGCAAGATCGTGAACACGGTCCGCTATCTGGGAGTCGATGTAGAAGATGCTCTCGAACTTGCCGAGGCAACTGAGGTGTGATCAAGAGCGGCTCCACTTCACGAGTGGAGCCGTGAACAATTTGCGCGTGCATCTCGGCCATTTGGTGAACGCTGCCAGTGGCTGAAAGCTGGCATTCGACGCATGCAGAGAAGGCTTTCTGCTTATCGTTCGTCATGTGATAGGGTGATTTCAATTCGATAGGAAGATCATCCTTATGGCTGCGTCGCCGCTCGTGAGGTCCCGCCGTAGCCGGTGAACAGACATGCACGCTTTCAACTATCCCAGCTGGAACAGGATCGTCTTCGACCGCAGCCGTGGCACGCCGTTGAACGAGCAACTTTTCGAGCAGTTACGCCGCTGGATACGGGATGGCATCGTGGCGCCAGGAGCGCGCCTGCCGCCAAGCCGCGTCATGGCCGAGGAACTCGGGCTCTCGCGCAACACCGTTGTCCTCGCCTATGAGCGACTTGCCACGGAGGGCTATGTCGCACGTCGGATCGGCGCCGGCACCTTCGTCGAAACCATGCTGCCGGAAGACAATCACCCCCGAGCCGAGACGGCGGTCATACCGGTGTCAGGTCCAAATGCGCTCCCGGCACCCTCGCGCCGCGGCCAGGCGCTGCTCGACATGAACCTGCCAGCCGAACGCATCGAGACCTACGATCTCAGCGCCGGCGTGCCGGCGCTGAACGAGTTCCCCTATGACGAGTTCGCTCAGATCGCTAGCCGCCGCTGGCGCGAGCACGCCAGCGCCCACACCGGCTATGACTATTCGCGCGGCGCGCCACTGCTGGCCACCCGCATCGCGGGCTATCTGGCGGAGGCTAAAGCGATCAACTGTCGTCCCGAACAGATCATCGTCATCGGCAATACGCTGCAAGCGGCCGCTCTCGCGTCTCATGTTCTGCTCGACCGCGGCGACACCGTTCTGGTCGAGGATCCTTGCCACATGCCCGAGATCGCCACGCTGGAAGCCTTCGGCCTTGTCACCGTTCCCGCCCCGCTCGACAGGCAAGGCTTCGACACAGAAGCCGCCGGCGTGATGGTCCGAGAGGCGCGTATGGCCGTTGTCTCCCCGACCGAGCAATGGCCGTTCGGCTGCACGATGACGGCGGATCGCCGGCAAAAGCTGCTTGATTGGGCGGCGGACCGGCCCGGCTGGATATTCGAGGATGATTCCAATAGCGAGATCCGCTGGTCGGGCGAAGCGCAGACGACGCTCTACGCGCGCGATCCGCGGCGGGTCATCTATACCGGCTCGTTCAACCGCATGCTGGCGCCCGGCCTGCGGCTCGCCTATTTGATCGCGCCGATGCCGCTGGTCGAGGCGTTCGCCCTCGCCCAGCGTATTTTCTCCTTCTACGCACCGCTACCGGACCAGGCGCTGGTCGCCGACTTCATGGACCAGGGGCGACTCGCCTCGCACCTTCGGCGTATGCGCACCATCTACCGCGATCGCGCCGCCTGCCTGACACAATGCCTGCGCGCAAAGCTGCGAGACGGCTTCGATGTTCCCGACGTTCACGCCGGCCTGCACCTGACCGTCCACGCACGCGAACCGTTTGACGACGTGGCCGTATCGCGAACACTGCTCCAGAAGGGGCTGGACTGCCCACCACTCTCGCGCTACGCACGCCGGGAAACCAAGCCGAGGGGTCTTGTGCTGGGCTTCGGCAACACGTCGGTCCGCCGCATCCCGCGTTGCGTCGACATCCTCGCGCAGACTATCCTCGAACACGGTTGACGACGCATTCACAGCCCACGGGACTGGAATTGGTCCGCTGCCCGTCGGCGAAATTGGCTCTTTGGGCAGCCGCGCTTCCGGGACAATCTCCGTGTCCAGCCGATCGGGAGGCAAGGGCACCAAGTGGACATGGACCAAAACACCGTCCTGCGGGCAAATAACATCCGTAAGAGCTTCGGCGCTCTGGAAGTCTTGAAAGGCGTCGACCTGGTCGCCCATGCCCATGACGTGATCACCATGATCGGCGCCAGCGGGTCGGGCAAGAGCACCTTCCTGCGCTGCATGAATCTTCTGGAAATTCCCGACGCCGGCACGATCGCGGTGGAAGGCGAGGAATTGACGCTGGATCGCAGTTCGGGGCGCGCGAAGCTGAATGCGCGCCAGATCAATCGCATCCGCAGCCGCATCGGCATGGTCTTCCAGAGCTTCAATCTGTGGAGCCAGCGCACCGTGCTCGACAACGTGATGCTTGCACCGATGAAGGTGCTCGGCCTGTCCAAACAGGAGGCCCGGCAGCGAGCCGGGGCCTATCTCGCCAAGGTCGGGCTGTTCGAGAAGCGCGACCACTACCCCGCGCATATTTCCGGCGGCCAGCAGCAGCGCGTCGGCATCGCCCGCGCGCTGGCGATGGAGCCGAAGCTGATGCTGTTCGACGAGCCGACCTCCGCGCTCGACCCGGAACTGGTCGGCGAGGTGCTCTCGGTCATGCGCACGCTCGCCGAAGAAGGACGCACGATGATCGTCGTCACCCATGAAATAGGTTTCGCGCGCGAGATCTCGCGCGAGGTGCTCTTTCTCCACCAGGGCATGGTGGAGGAGCGCGGCCCGCCGGGACAGGTTCTCGGCGATCCGCAATCGGCGCGCTGCCGGGCCTTCCTGCAGCGCGTTCTTTGAACAGGACAAACAACAGGGGAACGTGATGAAAAAACTTGTCTTGATGCTTGCGGCCGGCCTCGCCGCCTTCGCCACGCAGGTCTCGGCGCGCGACCTGCGCGTCGGCAGTGAATGCACATACCCGCCGTTCAACTACAAGGACGCGAACGGCGAGTTGCGCGGCTTCGACATCGATGTCGCGAAGGAAGTTGTCAAGCGCCTCGGCGCCGACGCCTCCTTTGTCTGCATGCCTTTCGATTCGCTTATTCCGGGCCTTGTCGCCGGCAAGTTCGATCTTCTCGCCGCGTCGATGTCGATCACCGACGAGCGCAAGAAGAGCATCGACTTTTCGATCCCGTACCGCTCCTCCACCGCCCGGTTCGTCGGTCCGGACGGAAGCGATGCCAAGCCGCTGACGGACGACGGCAAGCCCAACCCCGATGGTCTCAAGGGCAAGACCATCGGGATCGAGCGTGCCTCAACTTACGAGAACTACATGCGAGACAACTTTCCTGAGGCCACGATCCAGCTCTACGACACGGCCGACAACATGCTGCTCGACCTGACCTCGAAGCGGACCGATCTCGTCTTCGCCGGCCCGATCAAGCTCGCCAACGACTTCCTCAACAAGGACCGAGGCAAGGGTTACAAATTCATCGGTCCGGAGATCAAGGACGTGAAGTATTTCGGGCCAGGCGTGGGCATCGGCATGCGCAAGGACGATGCCGGCCTTCGCGACGAGCTCGACAAGGCGATGAAGGCCATGATCGACGACGGCACGTTCAAGACCATCAACGACAAGTACTGGTCGTTCAGCGTGCTGCCGGCATCGAACTAGGCCGAGCCGTACGGTTCATCGCCGGCCATTTCACCCGATGGCCGGCGTCTTTCTTCTTGCCACCGCAGGAGCGGCAGATGGACATTTTCCAGGGATGGGGTTTGGAGGTCGCGCGCGGGCTCATGACCACCGTCGAGGTCGCGCTGCTGTCGCTGGCGGTCGGCCTCGTTTGGGGCATTCTCGGCGCGCTGGCACAGCTCTCCTCGAACTGTGTGCTGCGCGCCATCGGCCGGGGCTTCACTCTGGTCGTGCGCGGCACGCCCGAACTCCTCATCATCCTCATCGCCTATTTCGGCGGCACGGTGGCCCTGACCGGCTTGGCGAAGATGATTGACCCCAGCATCCGCTTTCTCGAAGTGCCGGCGATGCCGGCCGGCGTCTTCGCGCTCAGCCTGGTCTTCGGCGGCTACGCGGCCGAGGTGCTGCGCGGCGCCTATCTCGCCATTCCCAAGGGCGAGATCGAGGCGGCAGATGCCTTCGGCATGTCGGCCGCGACCAGCTTCATCCACATCCGCCTGCCGCTGATGTGGCGCTACGCGCTGCCCGGCCTCGGCAACAACTGGATCTCGCTCATCAAGGACACGTCGCTTATCTCCATCGTCGGGCTGGAGGAGCTGATGCGCATCTCCACCATGGCGACGCAGGTCAATGGCGAACCCTTCCGCTTCTACCTCGCCGCGGCGCTGATCTACCTCCTGCTCACCATACTGAACACCTCGATTGTCGACGCGCTGGAACGGCGTGCGACGCGCGGCGAGAGGAAGCTGGCGCGATGAACTTCGAGCTTATGGTCGAGAGCCTGCCGGCGCTGCTGTCGGCCACCGTCACGACGATCGAACTGCTCGTCGCCTCACTCTTCTGCGGCATGGCGGTGGCACTTCCCGTCGCCATCCTGCGCGTCAGCGGCCCGGCGCCGGTGCGCCTCCTGCTGCACTGGTACATCTACTTCTTCCGCGGCACGCCGCTCCTGGTCCAGATCTTCCTTGTCTATTACGGTCTCGCCCAGCTCGAGGTCGTTCGCGACAGCTTTCTGTGGCCATATCTGCGCCAGGCCTGGGTGTGCGCCATTCTGACCTTCAGCCTGAACACGGCCGCCTACACCGCCTACATCCTGCGCGGCGCCATCGAGGCGGTGCCAGCCGGTGAGATCGAGGCGGCGCGTGCCTGCGGCATGTCGACGGCGTTGACCTACCGCACGATCATCCTGCCGGGCGCCTTCCGCATCGCCCTGCCGGCTTACGGCAACGAGGTGGTCAGCATGCTGAAATCCACATCACTCGCCTCGACCATCACCGTCATGGAGCTGACCGGCGCCGCCAACACGATCGTCGCCCGCACCTTCGCGCCCTATGAGCTCTTCATCACCGCGGCGCTTATCTACCTCACCATTACCTACGTGCTCACCACGGCGTTGCGCGCCCTCGAATACAGGCTTTCACGACACACGCGTCCTCTGGACGAACCCGCAACCCCACTCATAGAGGGAGCCGACAATGCCGGCATCTGACCCCAAGACCTTTACGGCTTTCGCCGGTTCGCTGGCAGACGTCAGCCGGGCGACAATCCAGGAAGCGCTCAGCGAGCAACACGGCTTCGTTTCCAAGGGCGATGCAAGCCCTGTCACCGCGGTAGACCGGGAGGTCGAGGAGAGGCTGCGCGCGCGCATCCAGGAGGCGTATCCCGACCACGGCATCCTCGGCGAGGAATTTGGGTCCGTCGGCCTCGACGCGGAATGGGTCTGGGTCATCGATCCGATCGACGGCACCAAAGCCTTCATCACCGGCATTCCGACCTTCGGCACGCTGATCGCGCTGGCCCGCAACGGCGTTCCCGTGCTCGGGGTCATCGACAATCCCGTCACCAACGAGCGCTGGCTGGGCGCCGACGGTTCGTCGACCACCCTCAACGGCAAGCCCGTACGCACGCGCGCCTGCCAGGACCTTAGCGAGGCCCTTGTCGGCAACGGCAACCCGGAATCCTTCGACGATAAGGATACGGCCGCCTACAAGAGGCTGCGCCGCCAGGTGCGCTGGAGCGTCTATGGCGGCGGTTGCCATGCCTATGGCCGCGTCGCCGACGGCGCGCTGGACATCAATGTGGACGGGGGGCTGGACGCCTTCGACTATTGCGCACTGATCCCGATCGTGCGTAACGCCGGTGGCGTCATGACCGACTGGCAGGGCGGCGAACTGACGATCCGTTCCGGCCGCCGTTCCGTCGTGGCCAGCGCCACACCTGAGTTGCACAGAACTGTGCTAGGCATCCTGGCCAACGCGACCTCGCCGGCCCGCGCGGCTTCCTGAAGAAGAGGAATCGTACACACATGCAGATCGAAGAATTCACCCTCGAACGCATCCAGTCGCTCTACGAGAACATCGTCGAGTACAACCTCTCCGATAGCGGGGTACACCCCTATTCGCTCAACGAACTGCTGAGCCCGGAGGAACGCGAAAAGGTGCTTGCCGCCGAACTCGGTTACGGCTGGACGAACGGTGCCGTCGTCCTTCGCGAGGCGATCGCGGCCACATACAAGAATCGTACGGCCGACGAGGTGATGGTCACCAACGGCTCGGCCGAAGCCAATTTTCTGATGGCGATGACGCTGCTGGAGCCGGGCGACGAGATCATCGTCGTCGTCCCCAACTACCTGCAGATCAGGGGATGGGCGAAGGCGCTCGGCGCGGTGGTCCGTGATGTGCCGCTGCACGAGGAACTGGGCTGGCTGCCCGATCCGGCCGACATCCGCGCGGCGATTTCGCCCCGCACCAAGGTCATCACGCTCTGCACGCCCAACAATCCGACCGGACGCGTGGTGCCGGCGGACCTGCTCGGGGAAATTGTGGCCATCGCACGCACCAACGGCATCTGGCTACATACGGACGAGGTCTACAAGGGAGCCGAATACGGTACCCTCGAGCCGCCGAGCAGCGTCGACCTTTATGAGAAAGCCATCGTCACCAGCGGCTTGTCGAAGGCGATGGCGATGCCGGGCCTGCGCATCGGCTGGCTGGTCGGCCCCGCTGCCGAGATCTATGCCTCCTGGCAACGCAAGGACTATACCTCCATCACTACCGGCGCGGTCAGCGAACTGGTCGCGTCGATGGTGTTGCAGCCGGCGCGCCGCAAGGCGATCCTCGACCGCAGCCGGGACCTCCTGTCACGCAATGTCGACATGATGGTGCGCTGGGTCCGCGCCAACGAGGGGCTGGTCTCGCTGGCGCCGCCGCAGGCAGGCGGCATGGCATTCGTGCGCTATCACTTGCCGATAAATTCGACCGAGCTGGCGCATCGCGTCAAGGACGAGCAGGGCGTGCTTGTCGCGCCGGGCGACGTCTACGGCATGGACGGCTATTTCCGCGTCGGCATCGGCGCGCCGGCGCATGTCCTGGAAGGCGGGTTGGAACGTGTGCAGCTCTTCCTGCGCGGCCTTGCCCGCTCGGCGGCCTGAACGGAACGACCATGGCTAGGCCAGCCGCAAACATGCCGCTCATCCTCGACCGGGCGGAGATCCTGCGGCGGCTCGACCACGCCGCCGGTATTGCGGCCGTTCGCGAAAGCCTCGTCGCCTACAGCGCCGGGGCAGTCCAGCAGCCGCCCGTCGTCCACATGGGATTCGCGGCGGCGAACGGCGATTGCCATGTGAAATGCGCCCATGTATCGGGCGCGTCGATCTTCGTCGTCAAAGTCGCGACTGGGTTCTACGACAATCCGACCAAGGGCCTTCCGAGCGGCAACGGCATGATGGTGGCGCTGTCGGCCACGACAGGCGAACCGGTAGCGCTGCTGTTCGACCAAGGCATGCTGACCGACTGGCGCACTGGCTATGCCGGCGCGCTGGCGACCCGGCTGTGCTGGCCCAAGGGCGCGACGCGCCTCGGCATCGTCGGCACCGGAACCCAGGCACGCATGCAGTTACGCGCGCTGCGAGCGCTGGCTCACGGCGAGCCGCTTTCGGTCGCGGTATGGGGCCGCTCGCCAGCGGCGGCGGGACGCTTCGCCGCCGACGTGGCCGACCTTGGCCTCCAGGTATCGCCAGTCGGCTCGCTCGCCGACCTTTGTTCCGATTCACAAGTGATTATCACCACGACGCCCGCGACCGCGCCGCTGGTGCGCGCTGAATGGATCGCGTCCGGCACGCACATTACAGCCATCGGAGCCGATGCGCCCGGCAAACAGGAATTGGAGAATACGTTGGTCGCGCGCGCCGACACGTTGCTCGCCGATTCGGCCCTGCAGAGCATCGACCATGGCGAGTTCGCTCATGCCATCGCGGCCGGCCTCGTCGAGCCAGAGCGGATCGGTGAGATCGGCGTATCGCTGCGGACTGGCTCATTGACGCGCAAGCGTGGCGACATCAGCATCGCCGACCTGACCGGCCTCGGCGCAGAGGACGCGGCAATCGCCAGCGCCATCCTCGCGAGCGCCGGCACAGCCGCAAACTCTTGACCCAGGACAGAACCATGTCGAACGAAGGTGACATCGCCGCCGCTGCCGCGCGTTCCGTGCGGGCGCATGCCCGCATCCGCGGCCACATCGCAAAGACGCCGCTGCTGGGCGCGTCCGCCGTCGGCGACGCGATCGGTAGCACCGTTTTGTTCAAATGCGAAAATTTCCAGTTCACCAACTCCTTCAAGGCGCGAGGCGCCTTCTCGAAGCTGACCGCGATGGACGATGCGACCGGGGGCCGGCCGTTCGTCACCGCCTCGTCCGGCAACCACGGCATAGCCTCCAGCTTCGCGGCGTCGCGCCTGTTCCGAAAATTGTCGGTCGTGCTTCCGCACAATGTCACGAAGGCCAAACTGGCGCGCATACGGTCCTTTGGCGTCGACGTGATCCTGCATGGCGACGAAAGCGGCCAGTCCGAGGCGCACGCGCGCCGCCTGGGCGAGGAGAAGGGACTCGTCTACGTATCTCCGTACAACGATCCCGACGTTGTTGCTGGCCAGGGCACGATCGGGCTCGAACTGCTGGAAGAGCATTCGCGTATCGACAATGTCTTCATCGCCATGGGCGGCGGCGGGTTGATCGGCGGCATCGGCGCCGTGATGAAGGCCTTCAGTCCGCGCACGCGGATCATCGGCTGCGCGGCCGCCAACAGCATGGCGCTGGCAGCGTCGATGGAAGCGGGCAAGGTGATCGATGTCGAGCACTTGCCGACGTTGGCCGACGGCGTCGCCGGCGGCATGGATGAGGATTCAGTCACGCTCGGCCTCGCCCGGTCGGTCGTCGACGATGTGGTCATCTGTTCCGAAGCCGAGATCGCCGGCGCGCTCGCCCGTCTCGCGATCGAAGAGCATCTATTGGTCGAGGGTGCAGCCGGCCTAGCGCTGGCAGGGCTGATGAAGCACCCGGAACGGTACCGCGGCCAAGTCAATGCGATCGTGCTGTGCGGCGGGAATTTCGACTACGACGAACTGACGGCCGCGATCGCGGCGGTGCGACCGACCTGAAAGGGAATTCCATGACGACTGGACGATGGGACATCGAGGCGGTGCGCGGGGCCTTCCCGGCGCTGGCGATCACCGACGACGGCAAGCCACGTATCTATCTCGACGCGCCGGGCGGCTCGCAAGTACCGGCACGCGTGGTCGAGCGCATGAGCGAGGTGATGCTGCGAAGCTGCGCCAACGAGGGCGGTGCCTTCCACACCTCGCGTGATAGCGACCGCATCTTGGTGGGAGCGCATGCAGCGGCGGCCGCCTTGCTCGGTGCACAGCCGGACGAGATCGTCTTCGGCCTCAACAGCACCTCGCTGATCTTCCATTTTTCGCGCATGGTGGCACGCGACTGGAAACCGGGCGACGAGATCGTGCTTACCCGCATGGACCATGATGGCAATGTCGGCCCGTGGATCATCGCAGCCGAGGAACGTGGCGTCACCGTCCGCTGGCTCGAGTTCGATACCGAAACCTTCGAATATCGCTACGACATGCTGGACGAACTGATCAGCCCGCGCACGCGTCTGGTTGCCTGCAATCACGCGAGCAACATCTTTGGCACCGTCAACGACGTTGCCCGTATCGTGGCTGCTGGTAAAGCTGCCGGCGCCGTCACCATGGTCGATGCCGTGCAGTCGGCGCCGCATTTGGCCCTCGACGTGTCGGCGATCGGCTGCGACCTGCTCGCATGCTCTGCCTACAAGTTCTTCGGTCCGCACGCCGGGGTCATGTATATACGGCCGGAGCTGCGCGACCGGCTCACGCCGCTCAAGGTGCGGCCCGCCTCCTTCGACATGCCGTGGCGCCACACCCCCGGCACTCCCTCCTTCGAGGCGCAGGCCGGCACGCAGGCGGCGATCGAGCACATCGCTTGGCTCGGCGAGCAGTGCGCCGGCGTCGACGTTGCCGCGCCGCTGCGCCAGCGCATCGTGGCGGGATTGGAGGCGGCGACCGACTACGAAGCCGGACTGATGGACCGGTTCCTGGCGGGTGTTGCCGGCATTCCCGGTTTCAAGCTCTGCGGCATCGCCAGCCGCAACCGGCTGGACGCCCGTGTGCCCACCTTCAGCTTCCGGCTGGCCAAGAGGTCGCCGCAGGAGATCGCAGCCGCGCTGGCGGGCGAAAACATCTTCGGCTGGGCCGGCGATTTCTACGCTTATGAAGCCTCCGGCCTGCTCGGCCTGCGCGAGCAAGGCGGCGTCGCTCGGCTCGGCCTATCGCATTACACCACAGCAGACGAGGTCGACCAGGCCGTTTTGGCCGTCGCCCGGCTGGCAGCCTGACGGGGGAAAGCATGGACTACGCACGCATGGTGATCGAGAAGGAATCACCGGAGGAATACGGCTATGACCGCATTCGCTTCAACCTGTCGGAAAGCTCCGTACGAGACCGTAAGCTGTCCGATTTCCATCTCTCCGTCCCTGACCTGCTGCTGCCCTATGGCGAGCATCGCGGCGACCCTGAGCTTCGGGCGTTGGTAGCCGCGCAGGGCAAGGGCCTCGGCCCCAACAACGTTTTGGTGGCCGCCGGCGCCGCTGGCGCGCTGTTCATCATCGCCACCACGCTTCTATCGCGCGACGACCATCTTGTCGTGGTGCGGCCGAACTATGCCACTAACATCGAGACGCCGCGCGCCATCGGCTGCGGCATCACCTTTATCGACCTCAAATTCGACGATCGGTTCGGCCTCGACATCGATACCGTCGCCAGCGCTCTGCGCCCGAACACCCGCTATGTCAGCATCACCTGCCCGCATAACCCAACCGGCACGATGATCGGCCGCCCTCAACTGGACGCGCTGATCGCCTTGGTCGAAAAGGCGGGATGCAGGCTACTGGTGGACGAAACCTACCGCGACCTGACCCATGGCGAGATGCTGCCCCCCGCCGCCTCGCTCAGCCCCGCCGCGATCAGTGTGGCTTCGCTGTCCAAGGCTTACGGCGCGCCGGGCATCCGCGTGGGCTGGATCATGACGCGCGACGTGCACTTGATGGAGCGCTTCCTGGCGGCGAAGGAGCAGATCGGCATTTGCGGCAGCGTCGTCGACGAGTGGATCGGCGCCCGCATCCTGGAACGCCGCGACGCCTTCCTCGCCGCGCAGGCGCCAGTGCTGGCCGGACGCCTTGCCATCATGCGCGATTGGATTGAGAGCGACGAGCTGATCGAATGGGTCGAGCCCCAGGGCGGCGTGGTCTGCTTCCCCCGTTTCCGTCATGGTCCGGGATTCGATTTCGACGACTTTTACGCCGACCTGCTGGAAAGCTATGGCACCTATGTCGGTCCGGGCCACTGGTTCGAGATGCCGCGCAACCACATGCGTGTCGGCTTCCTCTATCCTCTTGAGGACGAACTGCGGGGTGGCCTGGCGGCGATCTCCGCAGCGATTCGCAAGCATTCTTCCCGGCAAAGGTCGTGACATATACGGCGATGTCCTGCCGCCGAAGGCGGCCGTTGCCGGGGCACCGGGTGAGGCCGACGCGCGCCCTTCGACGATGGCAGTAAGGTCTATCTGGAAATTCCTGTGCCGCATCGATCAGGGCGAGGCACCCCCGCTCTTCATCATCGGGCGGGCGGAGGCAGCCAGCGACAAAGCGGCGCCTGATCCTGGGCTGCAGATCACGCTCGCGCATCAACCGCCTGACCTTCTTGGGGCTGACGACGATGCCGCGCTGCCGCAGCGCCGCCTGCATGCGGCGATAGCCGTAAGCTTCGAAGCTGTCGGAGATTTGACCCATCGTCTCGACGAGCGCTGTGTCATCCACGGCGGTGTCGGGCTGATCGTAGTAGGTTGATCGCGCGCCATCAGCCGGCAATCCTGCTTGTTCAATTTGTCCGGTCCCAGGGGCGAACTCCAGATGGAAGGCGAATTTCCGCAGTCTTGGGTGCGATTCAGTCAGCTCGTGACATTCGTGAACGCGCGCAGCAAAGAGACCGTTTATTCTCGCGGCATCCCGAAACCGTCGCGAATTTTCCTTAACGGGTACCGCTTTTGACGATCTATCTACTCGCCATCCAGGGGCATAGATTGCAGGAACAGCAGATACTCTCGGATCCGCCACTCTGCGTGGGCGGCTCTACGCACGGGCGAGATCATTTTGGGTCACTTAGTCAGGGTGCAGCGTGGGCTATTGCGTGAGTTTTCGAACCCCAAGTCGGCCAGGGGCGAAAGGAAAATACGCTATGGGCTGTGGCACAAAGAGAATGGATCGGCCACCTAAGAAGGCCGGGCGAGGGCCGTCCAGTGTGCGTGGCCCAAAATGTTAGTGAGCCGGACAACGGCCGTTTAGCAGTACATGCAGAGCTCAGAGGCCGGGTGACAGTGAAGGGAAGTGGCCGCACCAAGGGGAGTTGTTCTACGAGCAACTCACAATGTCCTACTCACGCATTCGTGGCTGTCATTATCCCTGCCTACAACGCAGAACAATTTATCGAACGCACCTTGGCGTCGGTGATAAACCAGACATACAGAAACATCGAAATAATAGTCGTTGACGACGGTTCGATTGATGAAACTGCATCAATTGTCCGCCGACTATCCAATGACGATCCGCGTATCAAGTTGCTACAACAGAAGAACAGTGGCGTCGCGTCGGCGCGGAATACGGGGATACGTGCAAGCAAAGGCATCTATATAGCTCCTATAGACGCCGACGATCTCTGGCACCCAACCAAACTCGAAAAGCAGCTGCGTGTTTTCGCTGCAGCAGGCAATGATGTTGCGCTTGTCTATACGCTTTACCGGACGATTGATGCCGATGATAAGGCGATCATTACGCCTAAGCGCATGCACCCGCACGGATGGGTATTCATGCAGCATCTCGGACAGAACTTTATCGGTCACGGAAGTTCGGCAATGTTCCGGCGCGATGTCTTACTCGAAATGGGTGGCTATTCCTCGCGACTGCGCGAAAACGGTGCGGAGGGTTGTGAGGACTTCTTCCTCCAATTGAGTATCGCCTCGAAATACCGATTCGATGTCGTCAAGGAGCACTTGGTCGGATACCGCCGAACGCCAGGAGCTATGTCGCAAGATTTCGTCCGAATGCTCATCTCGCGTCGGATGGTGCTCGAGAGCCTCTTTGCTCGCTGCAGCGAGATGGTGAGCCCGATCCTATCGGATGTGATGTTCCGTAACGATGTCGAGATCGCCAGGCTCGGGCTTAAAAGGCGCCGCTTTGCTGCCGTCGGCATGAACTTCGCCAGAGTGCTCTGGCGATCGCCCTCGCAGTTCGCGAAAGTCGTCGGTGCGACGCTTGCCATTTTCCGGCGCAAGGCGAAGCAAGGAACCAAACTGGAACGCGAAGGCCGCAGCTCGGGGATCGGGAAACCGTTCTGGGACTACGCTGTCGATGAGCTTTTCGATCGCGGCGAGAATACCGATTACCGTGCCTTGCTCAACAATCTGGCTGCAATGGACAGCAAACTTGGACCCTGCGGAGGCTATTTGGCGCAGCATCCCGAACGAGGAACCTTTGCAATGCCCCAAGAAGGCAGCGGCTCAGACAGCCCGTTTCTCCTTAGAGGCTTGGAATGAAGAAGCTGCTGCTGTCGGAAGAGCAGATGTCGTCGGGCCGCAATTTGGCTCAGAGGGCAGAATGCACTTTTGAGCGGACAGTGAATGAACCGACGGTCAGTGTGACCGTGCTCATTGTCACCTACAATCACGCTCGCTACGTAGCGGCAGCGATCGACAGCGTTCTCATGCAAGATACGGAATCCGGTGTCGAGATCCTGATCAGCGAAGATTTTTCGACGGACGGTACCCGGGAGATCGTGGAGCGGTATGTATCCAATTATCCCGAAAGACTATCGGCGATCTATTCTGGCAGCAATTTGAGATCCAACGAGGTCGTTGCGAGAGGACTCCGGGTTGCGCGCGGGCGCTATGTCTCGATCCTTGATGGCGACGACCTGTGGACATCCAAGACCAAGCTGCGAGATCAGGTGGCCCATCTTGACGCGCATCCTGAGCTCTCGGCCATATTTTACAATGCGCTCGTGGCGCACGGCGACGAGATCACGTCGCGGCGGTGGACGCCACGGGATCAGAAGCCCTTAATCACACAAAGGGAAATTTGGGAAGGCAATCCCTTCGCCACTTGCGGCGGTATGATGCGAACCGCGTGCGTTCGGGATGTACCGTCTTGGTATGCAGATTTCTTTCCGATTACTGATTGGCCGCTGTATGTGCATTGCGCAAAGACAGCAGACCTCGCCTTTGTCGACGAGGTGGCAGGTATCTATCGTCTGCACCCGGGTGGGCTTGTATCGGCGCTGCCAAGCCCGCTCAGGCTTGATGCGATCGAGGGATTCTACCGGCGAATGGCGAATGTCATGGATGCCCGTGGGGCACAGTTTGCCCGTGGCGGCTGTTCCCGCTACTTTTACGAATGGTCGAAGCAGTATCTGAACGGAGGTGACTTGCCGTCGGCCAGATCGTGCTTCCTACGATTGCTGCGAAGCGGCACTGGCGGAAACAACGTGCCGAAACGCGATATCGCGCGGTTGGCACTGCTCCTGCTGAAATCCTCGGTGCTCGGGAGATGACGGCTTTCCGCAACTTCGAGAATCGCGATCCGGTCCCGTCATTGCCACAGGCGGCTGTTCGTCCGAAGTGGTCGGTGATGATCCCCGTCTATAATAGCGCCCGCTTTCTTGCCTCAACGCTGCAAAGCGTGCTCGCGCAAGCCCCTGACCCGGCTCATATGCAGATCGAAGTGGTTGACGATTGTTCGTCCGACGATCCGCAAAAAGTCGTGAACGAAATCGGGGGAAGGCGTGTCGGCTTTTTCCGCCAGCCGCAAAACCTCGGCCACATCGGCAACTTCCATACCTGTCTGAGCCGAGCCCAGGGGGAACTTGTCCATCTCCTGCACGGCGACGATGCCGTCCGACCAGAATTTTACGAATTGCTCGGTCGGGGTTTCGATGCGGATCCGAGAGTAGGAGCGGCGTTCTGCCGGACGGTCTTCATGGACGCCCACGGACAGGAGTTGTCAATCGAACCTGCAATGCAGTCAATCTCCGGAAGGCTTGAGAATGCGGTGGTCCGATTGGCGCTCGAACAGCGCATCATGACGCCGTCCATCGCGGTCCGACGCGCGGTCTACGAAGAACTCGGCGGCTTCGACCGGCGGCTGAAATGCAGCGAAGACTGGGAGATGTGGATACGCATCGCTTCTCGTTTTCCTGTCTGGTACGAACCGCAAGCCCTTGCGCTTTATCGGATGCACCCGCAATCGAACACAGGGCGCCATATCCGGAATGCCGCGGACATGGCCTACACGCGAATGGCGATTGATATTTTCAAGAGCTATCTTCCAAGCGAACTCGCGGACGATGTCGCCGCATCGGCTCGGCGGACTTATTCGCAAAGCGCTCTCGAAACCGGACGGCGGCTGCTTGGCTCTGGTGATTGGGCTGGATGCCTCGCACAAATGAGTGAAGCCTTCCACCTCGATCCGTCGCTCAAGACAATTGGACGTATGCTGTGGCTCGTTGCGAAGCAGGGAGGCGAGATTGTCCGCCCAAATTGAAACTGTGCAACGGCAGTCGGCACGGCTGCGGCAAGGTGAGCCTGTCCGTCTCGTTTTGGCCGGATGTGGCGCCGTCACGAAGCTCTACTATGCGGAAGCGCTGTCGCGCCTTCAAGGCAGAGGCCAGATCGCAGTCGCAGCCATCTTTGATCCCGAAGCGAAATCCGCCGCGGTCGTACAGGCGCGGCTGCCCGGAGCGAAGGTTGCAGCCAGTTTCGACGGCCTTCTGGCTGTGGGCGCCGATGTGGCGATCATCGCTTCCCCGCCTCGATACCATCTCGATCAGTCGATGCAGGCGTTGCGGGCCGGCATGCATGTTCTATGCGAGAAGCCGATGGCCACGAGCAGCTCCGACGCAGACCTTATCCTGGCGGTAGCGGCAGCCAACAATCTGCATGTGGCAACAGGCCTCGTCAGAAGGCAGTTCCCTGCCACCCGATCGATAAAGGCCATGGTCGAGGGCGGATTGATCGGAAAAATTCAAGGTGTCTGTTGTTTTGAGGGTGGCCCTTTCCAGTGGCCTGTCGCTTCGACGAGCTATTTCAGCCGCGCGGAATCCGGCGGTGGCGTGCTTCAGGACATAGGCACGCATTGCCTTGACCTCCTGACCTGGTGGTTCGGAGAGCCCCATGAAATCCACTACGCCGATGACGCAATGGGCGGCGTCGAGGCGAACTGCCTTGTCCGGTTAGGTTTTGGCGACTTCGAGGCAACGGTCCGGCTGAGCCGTGATTGGGCTCGTCCGAACCTTTACCGTCTTGAGGGCGAACGTGGCTCGATTTCTTGGGCAGTCAATGAGACTGAGCTTGTAGAGATCGCCTTGAAAGGATGCCGCACGGCAGCCACCGCCTCCTTCACCAACACCGACGACCGGTCGCGCGATTTCGTCGACGCGTTCTGCGATCAGATTTCGGAC
Source organism: Mesorhizobium sp. B2-4-2 (assembly GCF_006442845.1). Taxonomy (NCBI): domain Bacteria; kingdom Pseudomonadati; phylum Pseudomonadota; class Alphaproteobacteria; order Hyphomicrobiales; family Phyllobacteriaceae; genus Mesorhizobium; species Mesorhizobium sp. B2-4-2. The sequence continues at coordinate 42,369 of NZ_VFVM01000008.1, forward strand.
TTGGTCGACACGGTCCGAAATGGAACCCTCCTTTCCGGGTCAGCCACAGCGGGGCGCAACGTGCTCAAGCGAATCGAGGAATGCTATGCCAGACGGAAACGGCTGGACATGCCTTGGCTCGGAGCAGAAGACTTTCGCCACGTCATTGCTTCCGCCGAGACCAGACAATGACCGGCACTGTTGCCGTGCTTGGCGCCAACGGCTTCATAGGTTGCCGGACAGTGGAGTTGCTGCATCTTTCCGGCTGGGCTGAGGTGAGGCCGATCGTTCGCAGGCCGAGTGCTTTCGCCAGCCTGTCCCGCTTTGCGATCGATGGAAGGGTGGCGGACGCGCATGACGTTCCGGCTCTTACTGCGGCCCTTCTTGGCTGTCAGTCCGTTGTTCATGCAGTTGCCGGTGATAGTCGCACGATCGTCGATGCCGTCGAGCCTGTCTATCGTGCCGCCGCCGCTGCGGGCGTCGTTCGCCTGGTCTACCTCAGTAGCGCATCCGTTCATGGCCAATCGCCGCCGCCCGGAACGGACGAAACGAGCGCGCTGCACGACGGCCACACGGTCGAGTACAACAATGCCAAGGTTCGTGCTGAACGTCGTCTCGGGGAATTGTCACGGGACGGTGCAGTCCAGGTGGTGGTGCTGCGGCCCGGAATTGTCTTTGGCCCGCGCTCCAGCTGGACGGGGGGCTTCGCCAACGATCTCCTCGACGGCTCTGCCTATCTGGTGGATGGCGGCCATGGCATCTGCAACAGCGCTTATGTCGACAATGTCGTTCATGCGATCAAGCTTGCCATCGAAGTGCCCGAGGCGGCTGGGCGAACCTATCTGGTCGGGGACCGCGAAAGGATAAGTTGGGCAGATCTTTGCCGCCCGATCGCCGAGGCATTGGGCTTCGACCTGGCTGCGATTTCGGTTTCCGCGCCATTGTCATTCGCGCCGAACTGGACACAATGGCTGAGAGATGGCGACCTTTACCGGCGGCTTGTCCGAAGCCTCCCGAGACCCGTTCGTAGAGGACTAAAGGTAGGCTATGCCGAGTGGCGGAAATCAGGGCTCGATCAGAGGCCGCCTATGGCTCCAAAGATCAAGGTATCTGAAGAACGTGCGCTGTTGCACCGGTGTCGGGTGAAACTCCCGTCGGCCAAGGCCGAGCGCGAGCTCGGATACCAGCCGGTGGTCGGCTTCGAGGAGGCATGTCGGCGCTCAGTCGCATGGCTAACCTTTGCCGGCTACCCGACTGCGCGGAGCCAAGTGGGCGAAAGATGACCGTCAGACCCGCCGCAGCCTGTGTCTCGGTTGTCATTACGACCTATAACCATGCTCGATTTCTCGCGGAAGCGATCGACAGTGTCCGGAACCAGAGCGTGCGGCCCGATGAGATCATCGTTGTGGACGATGGTTCGTTGGACAATCCCGAAAATGTTGTTCGCCGGTATGTCGACGTCCACTACATCCGCCAAGAAAACCAGGGTTTAGCCGCTGCCCGCAATACGGGAATGAAGGCAGCACGTGGCGAATTCATCGCGTTCCTGGATGCCGATGACAGGCTGCGCCCGACGGCGCTCGCTACCAATCTTGCTTTGTTCCATGACAGTCCGGATTGCGCCTTGGTCTATGGAGCCTATTGCTACATCGATGAGGCCGGCGCAGTCAGGAATTCAGTTCCGCTGAGGCCGGTGGGAGAGGACCCGTATGCCGGATTCTTGACCGGCAACCTGATTGGAATGCATGCGACAGTGCTCTATCGGCGTAGCACATTGGAGGCTGCTGGCGGATTTGACCGATCCCTGCGGGCTTGCGAGGATTACGACGTCTACCTTCGCCTGTCTCGGGCAAACAAGGCCGCATGCACCCCGGAGTGTCTCGCAGATTACCGCAGGCACGCAACGAATATGTCCAACAGCAATCCGATGATGTTGCGCGCGGCGCTCAAAGTCCTTGGCCGGCAGAGGAATCTTGCGCGGACCAATCCAGACTGGACGGCCGCCTACCATCAGGGCGTCGAAAATTGGAAACGCTATTATGCGCACATGCAACTGGGACAGCTTAGTACAGCGGTTCGATCCCGTTCTTCGCTCGGCGGTCAGCTCCTGAACACCATTGCCGTTTCGCTCGCAGCGCCATTGCAGACCACCATGATGCTGCGGCAGCGTTTCAAGGGCTGGTCAAGTCGGCGCCGATCGGGCGTCCGGTTCGGTGACCTCAGCCGCCCGCTGCCCTTCAGTACAAATTTCGGTTTTGATCGCGGCAAGCCAGTGGACCGCCGCTATGTCGAGACTTTCCTCGCGTCATGTTCGCTGAACATATCCGGCAGGGTTCTGGAGATCGGGGACAACGCCTATACGACCCGCTTCGGAGGCAGTCGAGTTGCCAGGAGCGACGTTCTAAACCGATATGAAGGCCACCCGCTGACGACCTTCGTTGGCGATCTGGCCAACGGCGACGACCTGCCGCTCGAGACATTTGACTGCATCGTGCTCACCCAGACCCTGCACCTCCTTTTCAACATGCCTGTCGCGGTTGCAACCCTATGGCGGATGCTGAAACCGGGAGGCGTGCTTCTGGTCACGGTCCCTTGGGTAAGCCCGATTGACCGAGGAGAATGGGGCGAGAGCTGGTTCTGGTCGATAACCCCGGCGGCGCTGGGCCGGCTTCTCTCAGACAGGTTCGGGGTGGAGAATGTCGAAGTCCGCCACTATGGAAACGCCTATTCGGCTACCGGGTTTCTCTATGGCTTGGCGGAGCATGAGCTGAATTCGGCAATGCTCGATGTGCATGACCCATGTTGCCCGGTGATTGTCGCCGCGCGCGCTTTCAGGCGACGAGCGGCGTGACAGTGCGTCAAGCTCTTAGCAAGCTCCTGCGACGGGGCCGATTGCTTGCCGGTTACAACCGGCCGCTCGTGCTGATGTATCATCGCGTCGGAGAACCACGCGTCGATCCTTGGGAACTCTCGGTCTCGCCACAAAATTTCGCACGCCAAATCGAAATCCTGACAAAGGCGCGCGATATTGTTCCCCTGCAATGGCTGGCACAACGGCTTCGGGACGGAAAGCCAGCGAGAAATGCCGCGGCAGTTACCTTTGACGACGGTTATGCGGATGTCGTGCAAAATGCCGTGCCGGTCATGCTACGCATGAACGCTCCTGTGACCGTCTTCGTCACTACCCACGCGCTCAGCGACCCCTCAGTGTTCTGGTGGGATATTCTGTCGCGCATCACTTTGGAAACGCCTGCTCTCCCGGAGAGGCTCGCGATCCAGATCGCAGGCCGAAACTATGATTGGCTCGTGACGGAGGACGCCACGCGCGCGAAATCGAATCTCGTCATCAGCCGCACGGCGCTCCATTTCGGCTTGCACGCACTGCTGAAGCCGTTGAGAGTACACGAACGGAGGAGGGCGCTGCAGCAGCTGGCAAGATGGGCAGGAACCGACGCCAGCCCCCGAAGGCGTGACCGCGCCATGACTCATTCGGAGCTGCGGCATCTCGCCGACACCGATGGCGTTTCGATCGGTGCCCACACCTGCACGCATCCATCCCTGCCGTTGCTGAAACGGGACAGTCTTGAACGCGAGATCTCTGCTAGCCGTCAACAATGCGAAGAAATTACAGGGCGGAGGGTGGCGGGATTCGCATACCCCTTCGGAGACTTCGACGACAGCACCGCCGAAGCGGTAAGATCTGCTGGCATGGACTATGCAGTAACCACCCTGCCGCGTGAAGCTGGGCTCAGGGTCGACCCTTTCCGACTGCCGCGGGTCACGGTCGCTGATTGGGGTGAGATAGAGTTCCGGCGCGCGGTCCTTTGCCATGGCTGACCATGCATGCCGAGAACCGCGCGTCACGGGAATCATCGTCGTGTTCAACGGCGAGAAATATCTCCGAGAAGCTATTGACAGCGTTGTAGGTCAAAGCTTCACCGACTGGGAACTCCTCGTCGTCGACGATGGCTCGACGGACCGGTCATCTGTCATCGTGCGCGACTATGCGCAGCGCTTGCCAGGCAAGGTGCGACTACTCTCCCATCCCGATAACGGCAATCATGGTATCAGCGCGTCGCGCAACCGCGGGCTGGCCGAGGCGCGGGGCGCCTATGTCGCGTTTCTCGATGCAGACGATACATGGCTGCCCGAAAAGCTGTCCGAACAAGTCTCCATCATGGAAAACGATCCGACGCTCGGTCTAATCTACGGCCGGACGTTGATCTGGCATAGCTGGGCAAAGCTTGCTGGTCGTGCGGACTACTATTACCCGCTCGGAGTCGAACCGAACGCCCGATACGATCCGCCCGTGCTGCTGGAACTGCTGCTGCAGAACCAAGCCCAGACGCCGACAACTTGCAACGCCCTGATGCGTTCAAGTTTGTTGGCAACGCTCGGGGGATTCGAGAACAGCTTTCGCCTGATGTTCGAAGACCAGACATTCTTTGCGAAGGCGCTCGCATTCGCGCCCGTCTACGTGTCCGGCCAGACCTGGGCGAGATACCGCCAGCACGTCGAAAGCTGCTCTGCCGCTTCTGCCAGGGCAGGCGCTGACGAAGCCGCGCGTATCACGTTTCTCAGATGGCTGAATGGGGTGATGGCGGATCAGGGCGCCTCCTTCCGCATTCGTTCCGCAATCTGGAAAGTGCTCGCGCGCGAAACCTGGAAGACGAGCAAGCGAAGCATCGTAAGACGGCTGCAGCGATGACTTCCGTGCCGCGGGTGACGATCATAACCCCCTTCCTCAATGCGGCGTCAAATCTGGGTGAAGCGATCGCCAGCGTCCGGGCCCAGACGATTGCAGATTGGGAGCTCTTGCTGGTTGACGACAATTCGACGGACGACAGTATCAGGATCGCCAATGATGCCGCGGCAATCGATCCTCGAATTAAGGTGCTGCGCAGGCCTCCCGGATCCAAGCGTGGCGCCGCGGCAGCGAGAAACGCCGGAATAGCGGCCAGCTGCGGCGATTTGCTTGCCTTCCTGGATGCAGATGATTTGTACGAGCCGCATATGCTGCAGACGGTCCTGGCGGCAGCCGATGCCAACCCGGATGCCGCAATGATTTTCGGGCCGACCAAATGGTGGTACCCGGATGGAGCGCGCTCCGACTGGGTCGAGCCGACGGATGGACTTGCCGCACGCTTACATCAGCCCCCCCGGCTTTTGGGTCGGCTGCTGCTGATGCAGGACGGCCACGTTCCGTGTACCTGTTCCGTGCTCTTGCGGAGAAGCGCGGTTAGCACGGTTGGTGGCTTTGAGGAGCACTTTGAGCTCTATGAAGACCAGGCTCTGTGGGCGAAGCTATTCCTGCGATTCCCAGCCTTTATCACTCCTGTAACTCTCGCACGTTACCGGCAGCATTCCAGTTCGGCCTCGGCGATTGCCACTCAGCGAGGGCTCTACGATCGGATGGGGAAACACCCCGCCCGCGCCGCTTTTCTGGACTGGATCGCGGAGCATATGATGGAAAGTGGAACGCGGGATTCCCGCCTCCAATTGGCGCTGCGGCTGGCACGCGCGCCCTATGTCACGCCTGCAACGATCGGAAGCAAAGCCGAACGGCTTGCCCTGAAGATCATGATGTGGACAGCAAAGCAGCGGCGCAGGATTCGGCGACAGCTTGCGCACGTGGCCAGGTGAAAACAGGCGTCACTTCCTGACCACCCATCGATGCGGGAAGCTGACATTGCCAAAGCCAGGCTGGGCGCTGACCGGTCGATCGTCGAGCAAACCGGGCATGACATCGAACACAGCGGCCGTCTCGACATGGTCTTCGACCACCCTGTCGTCCGCCACCAGCGCTACGTCAATCCTGTAGCGCCCTGGTCTCAGCATAAGGCTGTCCACATGTACCGTGTAGACTTCGCCGTGACGGTCATGCAGGGAATGCTCCCGGCTATCAAAGGAGGTCACAGGATCCCCGAGATCATCAATGATAGTCAGAAGGCACTGCAATGTTTCGCGCGGCCCATCAACCTGAAGCCGAAAAGTTGCCGGCTGCCCGGACGCGACGGGACCCATTTCATTGAAAACTTCGATGCCGACCACACGGAGGCGGCCGCGCCCGGTGCGCGTGGATCGCACACTCAGATCGGTTCCTGCGCGGGCCTCAAGCGTCTGGAGATAATCCCGGACCACGTCCTGAGTCGGACCGTCCGCCTGGATCGTCCCGCCGTCGATAAGGATTGCGCGGGTGCAAAGTCGCTGCAGAACCGGCATCTGGTGACTGACGATCAGCACGGTGCGGCCTGTCCCGGCGATGCTCGCTGCCTTGGCGATGCATTTCTTCTGGAACGTGGCATCGCCGACGGCCAAGACCTCATCGACCACCAGAATGTCGGGATTGACGTGGGCGGCAATCGCGAAGGCCAGACGCAAGTACATGCCGCTTGAGTATCGTTTGACAGGCGTATCGAGAAACGGCTCGACCCCGGAGAAATCCACGATCTCGTCAAGCTTGGAATTGATCTCGATGCGCCGCATGCCGAGTATGGCCCCGTTGAGATAAATGTTCTCACGGCCGGTCAGTTCGGCATGGAACCCCGTGCCGACCTCCAGCAAAGCTCCCAGCCGTCCATGTATCGTCGCGCGGCCGGAAGTCGGCTCCACGATCTTCGCCAGTATCTTGAGAATGGTGCTCTTTCCTGCACCGTTGGGACCGATCACGGCAAGGACTTCGCCTGCGTGCACCTCGAAGGAGACGTTTTTCAACGCCCAGAACGGCTCGTCCGCACCTTTGCGGTGGCTTGTATCGGCCTCCCCGCGAAGACCCCGCCTTTTGCTGGCGAGCGCGTCTCGCAGCGTGGGGAAGCTGTTGTTCGCCACACCAAGTCTATACGCCTTGGAGAGATTGGCAGCCTGGATCACGATGTCGGTCATCACTCAGATCAGGTCCGGAAACGCGCGTTCGGATTTTGAGAAGATAGTCAGTCCGGCAACGAGAAGGGCTAGCGAGGAGAGCGTTGATATCGAGATCATGAGCCAGTCCGCAGGCGTGCCCAGCACGCTCCAGCGGATGGCCTCGACTGTCCCAACCATTGGGTTCAGACTATAAAGCGGCCGCCACAATTGAGGGACGAGATTGGCTGGATAGACGATCGGGGTCATGAACAGAAGTATCTGAAGGCTGAACGGCAACAGATAGCCCACATCGCGAAAGCGAACGTTGATCGCCGACAATGCCACGCCCACTCCAGTCGCTGATGCAGCCATTACGAGCACGAACAGCGGCAAGAAGACTGCTTGTGGTGCCGGCCAGTTTCCGAATGCCAGCATGGCGGCGAACAAAAGAGCGAAGCCGACGAGCATATCGGTCAGGCATGAGGCCATCGTGGAGATGGGAATGATCAGACGCGGGAAATAGACGCGTTTCACCAGTTCCTGGTTTCTGACGAGGCTGCCCGTCATGCTGGCGACGGCTCGCGAAAAAAAACTCCATGGCACAAGCCCACACAGAACAAATAGCGGGTATGGCGCGCCGTTGGACGAAATGCCTGCGAGCTTGCCGAAGAAGATGCTGAAGACCGACATAGCAACGAGCGGCTGCAGCATTGCCCAAAGGATGCCCAGATAAGTCTGCCGGTATTTGACCTTGAAATCACGCCAGGCCAGGAAGAACACAACTTCCCGATATCGCCAAAGCTCGGAAGGTTCGAACAGTCCTCGCTTGCGGGACGGATCGATGATTGTCACGACAGCTGATTGCGCGCCTGTCCGATCTGACACGATGATGGCGTCCGCCTCCCTTGACAGCCCCATTGAGGCCTACATTTCCGCGCAGTGCAATCAGCACTTTTGATGGTGCCTGCCGTTCCACGAACCTCACCATTCGAGAGCGCAAGCAGCCGCCCTTAATGCTCGACCAGATCCTCAGGGGGCGCGAGATCGCGCCACATATCCCCGTTGTTCGATAAGAAGGAGGGCATTTCTCGCACACGGACTTTACGTTCGATCCGGACGCGAACGAACACCTGCCCGGGCCGTCTGAGTTTCTACCGCTACTCTCCCACCTGTGCTGGGTTTGTCGAGGATACATTTCCCATTGAACTTGTGGTGATGTTATGCCTATCGAAGATAGTCAGGCTACAGAAATCTGTCGTTTTTACAGTGTAGTGTATGCACTGCACCGCTGGTGACAGGGTCCTTAAGATGTGCCATTGTCCAACGGGGTGGTACTATTTGCGCGGATTAGGGTTGTTCGGGCGATGCGCGTTGCGCGAACCATCATTGCGTGGAGGGAGTGACATCTCATTGGAAATTCAGACGGCTTGACGAGTCAGCGTTCATAGCTCCTGAGCAAGCTGCAAAGCTTTGGGTCGGAAATGAAAAGTGTTCTTGTCGCGGGAGCAGCCGGGTTCATCGGATCCCACCTGGTTGATCGACTGTTGTTAAGGCAAGAAATCAATCGAATTGTTGCTGTTGACAATTTCTGGACTGGTACTCGTGCCAATCTGGATCATATCGCCGACCCTCGCTTGGTCGTGGTAGATGTGGCTGTTGAAGATTTTCAGCAGGGGAGCCTTTTTGACGAGATCTATCATCTCGCCTCGCCTGCTTCGCCTCCCTGGTATATGCAAGATCCGGTACGAACCATCTCGGCCAACGTAATAGGAACTATGCGGCTTCTGACCCTTCTTCGCGCCGGGGGCCGTTTCTGTTTCACGTCCACGTCTGAGGTTTACGGCGATCCGCTGGTAACGCCGCAACCGGAAACTTACAGGGGCTCCGTTGATTGCACGGGGCCGCGTTCATCGTATGATGAAGGTAAGCGTTGCGCCGAGGCCCTGCTTTTTGAGAGTAACCGATTGAGCGGGCTCGACATTCGAGTTGCAAGATTGTTCAACGTCTACGGACCTAGGACACGACCTGACGATGGACGTGCAGTATCAAATTTCATCACGAATGCGCTGTTCGGCAAACCTATAATCGTTTTTGGCGACGGCTTGCAGTCGCGGAGTTGGGGATACGTCAGCGATATCGTGGACGGCCTAGAACAATTCTTCTGGGGGAAGGAGCATGGTTATATTGGTCCCCTGAACATCGGAAACGATCGTGAGATTTCCGTTGTCGATGTTGCCCGTTACGTCGCTGGCTTGGTGCCAGGCACCAAAATCGTGCATGTTGATCCGATTCCCCAAGATCCGACGAACCGCTGTCCGGACTTAACCCTAGCGCGGAGGATCATCCCCGGCTGGGCCTGTCAAATACCTCTTGAAGAGGGTGTGCGCCTCACCCTGGACTGGTTTCGCCGCCAGCAACAGAACGATTTGTCCAGTGTGTCCTCGGACTCGATGGTTGCCGCATCGGTGTGAGTGGGATCCGCCCCGATAAAATGTGACCGAAAAAGGGGAGAAATGTGCTCGCCGCAATCCGGTTCCTTCGACCAACGTCGCGGTATGTTCAACCGGCCAGTTCGATGCTGTGAACGCGCGCTTCTGTGCATCGTTCAGGGCCACCGAAGGCGACATACAAGTGCGGGAGGCTCCTCCCGCGGCAATGCATGCTTCCTCCAACGCATGGTCGGCAACCTTATGGGTGTTCGAGCGGCGCGGATGGCCTTGGCGACGATCCCAGTTCGTGATGGTCACTCACATCTTGCGCTGGCAGGTAATAAAGCCCGTACGACCGGACGGCTGGGCGATCAGAGGCAGTGGCATGTCTTGATCAGGAAGATTACTCCCACGGAGTAAGGCAGGGCTAAAAGCCCCAAGGCGATCCAGAAGCCGGGTTCGGCCATTGCGGCGAGATCTGACAGAAGTTGCTTCATGTCGCCTCAGTCCTCGCCCCTGATCGCTCCGCATCCGATCCACAAGGAAAGAGCCCGCTCTTGAGGGAGGGGGAAGCGGGCTCTTGGCTGGGGCTTATGGCCCAGCAGCACGGCGGACTTGAATTTGTACTGCGCCGGCTGCTGTCCAAACCGTGATCGGGCAGCTTTGTTCCCCGTCGTCGGCTATGGTCCTGGGCGCAGCCCGTGGTCCCGCCGAAGCGGCGGTCTATCTCAAAGCATAGAGATAGGCGGCGATGTCACGCGCTTGCTGCTCGGTGATGCCGGTGGATGGCATGGCGGTGTGCGGATTAATGTCCCTTGCTGACCGTATCCAGCGGATCATGTTCTCCGGATTGTTAGCCAGCACACCGCCAACATAGATCCTGTCAGATAGACTGGCGTCCAGGCGTGGGCCGACGTGGCCTACCGCACCGGGTACACCGGTGATGGTGTGGCAGCCGGCGCAGCCATTCGCCAGCATGATCGGTATCGCACGTGCACCGACGCCGCCGGTAGCGGCATCCGCCTCTTGCTGCACCCGACGGGCTCGGTCGGCCCACAATGCGAGCGCGCCGCCCGCGACGACCAGCAGAATGCACACGGCGATGATCAATTTAGATGGGCCAGGGCGCATGCGCGACCTTCCTGGTTCCGCTCGTCGTTATCCAGAGGCCGGCCAGCAATAGCGCTGCCCCGCCATAGATAAGGCCGGCCGGGACCCACATAACGAGCCCGGCAAGCTGCTGGTCCTCGATCGGGCTTAAATTCCACACTGCCGCCCCGGCAGCATTCTCCGGGTACCAGAGCTTCGGCGATAGAAGAAGCAGGACGCCGAGCAGGCCGGTGTGCAGGGAGGTGAAGAAAAGATGCATCACGGCATTTCCATAGGTCTGCTGTTGGCTTGGGCGCGGCAGCAACGCCCACCAGAAGAGCAGGCCTGTGCCGAGGAAGCTCGCATGTTGGGCATAGTGCAGCACGCCATGCTCGAGCGCTGCCTCAAACAGGACCGGAATGTGCCACACCCATATCGCGATCCCGTGAACAATCGTTGCGGTGACAGGCCGGCTCGCAAAGGTCCAGAGCGCTCGCAGCGATTTGCCATGCCCAACCATACCCAGGGCACGCCGAAACGTTACGGGAAATGCCCACAGCAGAGCAGGGGCGGGGCAGGCGATGACCAGCAGCGGCGCCGCCACTGCCATCAGCAACTCGTGCTCGATCATGTGCGCGACAAACAGCCGCTCGCCGAGAGCATGGATCGGACTGACCAACGCTGCCGTCAGTACGCTCCAGCCGGCGGCAAACAGCAGCGCCTGACGCATCCGTAGCGGACGGCCGCGAGTGCTGCGGCGCCACAGCCGCATCGCACCGGCCATGTAGATGAGCGCGACGGCCGTCAGCGGGGCCGTGATGGGAAGCGCAAGTGTCCATCCGGCCTCGGGCGCGCCGGAGCCATAGCAGATCGAGGTGGAGAAGAGCGTGGCCAGGTTCATCGCAGACACTCGTCCAGGATAAGTGCGGCGCTTCCCTGCATGATGATGACCAGTGCAAACAGGAGAGCCGCCAGCATGCCGAGATCGGCGACGAAATGCTCGGTACCGCGCGTGCGTTCTGCTTTGAAAGCAGCACCGCCTTGCCGCTTTGCCTGCCAGGACAGAGCACCGCCCAGAAGCGAGAACAAGGCGAGCAGCAACGCTAAGGGAAGCACGACCGGCACCTGGTGATTGCATTGCCAGGGAACCAGCGAGTAGTTCAGTTGCGTCGAGACCGCCCAAGCCAACGGGCCCGACAAAAGCCCACCCCAGGAAGTTCCCAACCGGACCGCGCGCATGTCAGCCGAGCCTCGGTACCCAGTAGATCAGCAGATAGATCGGAAGCCAGGTTGCGACCACGAAATCCCAATAGAAAACATTGTCGCCGACGTCGCCGAAGCGTCGCCCGCTATAGCCATGGCGCGTGAACATCAGCACCGTCAGCACGATCGTATCGCCGACATCTGTTATCAGATGCGTGGTGTGGAGCCCGAGCAGCACCCAAAGCATCGAGCCGTAGGCGTTCGTATCCCAGTAAACGTTCAAGGCCGGAAACTCGAACCAGCGCACAAGGAGCGGGGCGAGGCCGAGCAGCGACATGACAACCAGTCCGATCCGCACCGGCACGATGGCGCATTGCTTGGCATAGCGATCGAGGATGTGGTTCGGCACCAGGCTGGCGATCAGCAGCAGCGTGACGATCGTTCCTGGCCAATGGTTCGGCTGCGGTGCACTCAACGGCCATTCAGGCCAAGAGACCGCCAAGTAGAGATAGGCGGCTGCGGCGAGCGCAAAGCCGGTGCCCTCCAGAGCCATGAAAGCGAGCGTGCCCCACCAGGTCGGGCTGCGCGGACCATGCCCAAAGGTGGGGAGACCGGAAACATCTGTGACGGGACGCTCGTTCATTCCTCGTCCTCCGGATCACCTTTTGGCCAGAACCAGCCGATCAAGGTGACGGCGATTGGCAGGGCGCCCCACACGATGGCCCAGGGGGTGAAGATCGAATAGAGAAACGTGCCGCCTACGGCGAACGCTGCAAAGAGCGGCCAGATCGACGGTGTCGCCGATTTCTCGCGAATGTCGGGATGGGCTTCAGCGACTGTCGAGACCAGCAGCTCGCGCGCGTCGACGCGAAGCCCGGTCGCTACGGGAAGAGCGTCGCGCTCGGCCCAGAGTGGCTCCGCGTTGGTGACGACCGGAATGCGCGCGAAATTATAGCTCGGCGGCGGCGAGGGCGTTGCCCATTCCAGGGTGCCGGCCTCCCAGGGATTGTTGCCTGCCGCTGCGCCTTTCAACGCGCCATGCACAAGATTGAAGGTGAACAGGACGAAACTCAGGAAGAAGACCACCGCGCCTGCTGTTATGAACAGGTTGATGTTCCCCCAGCCAAGCTCGGCCGGATAGGTGTAGACCCGTCGCGGCATGCCCCACAGCCCCACGATGTGCATCGGGAAAAAGGCGGCGTTGAAGCCAATGAAGGCCAGCCAGAAATGCAAGCGGCCCAGGCGCTCGCTCATCATTCGGCCGGTGACTTTAGGAAACCAGAAATAGGCCGCACCCAGCAGCGGGAATACCGATCCGCCGATCAGCACATAGTGGAAATGCGCGACGACGAAGTAGGTGTCGTGCACCTGCAGATCCAGCGGTACGGAGGCCAGCATGACGCCGGTGAGACCGCCGATGACGAAGATGAAGAAGAAGCCGAACACGAACAACATTGGCGTGCGGATCACCGGTCTGCCGTCCCACATCGTTGCCAGCCAGCAGAAGATCTGTACGCCGTTGGGAATAGCGATCATCATGCTGGAAGCGGTGAAGAAGCTGGCGCCGAGCTTGGGCAGGCCTGTCGCGAACATATGGTGGACCCACAGGCCGAAGGACAGGAAGCCGACCGCGATCAACGACAGAACCATGCCGAGATGGCCGAACACCGGTCGCCGGGCGAAAGCCGGGATGATCGAGGAGACCATGCCGGTCGCCGGCAGGAAGATGATGTAGACCTCGGGGTGACCGAAGAACCAGAACAGATGCTGGAACAGCAAGGCATCACCGCCTTCGGCCGGGTTGAAGATGTGTGTGCCGACCAGCCTGTCGAGGATCAGGAATGTCGAGGTGATCATCACCGCCGGCATTGCGAAGACGATGACAAAGGAGGTGACCAGCATCGCCCAGACGTATAGCGGGATCTTGTCCAGCGACATGCCGGGAGCACGCTGCTTCAAGATCGTGACGATCGTCGCCACTGCCACAGCCAGTGAAGACACCTCGGTATAGGTAATCATCTGCGCCCAGACGTCGGCGCGCTTGCCAGGGGCGAATTCGGGACCGGACAGCGGCACATAGGCGAACCAGCCGACGTCCGGCGCCATGTTGAGAGCGAAAGACACCCAGGCGAACAGGCCGCCCGAAACATAGACCCAATAACTGAACGCATTCAGCCGCGGAAACGCGATGTTGCGGGTGCCGACCATCAGCGGCACGAGATAAATGCCGGTCGCCTGCACGATCGGTACCGCGAACAGGAACATCATCGTGACGCCGTGCATGGTAAACAGCTGGTTGTAGAGGTCCGGCCCGATCAGCCCACGCTGTGGTCCCGAGAGCTGAACACGCATAGCCACTGCGTTGAGCCCGCCCAGACACAGAAAGACAAAGGCAGTGATCAGATAGCGCCTGGCGATCACCTTGTGGTCGACGCTCGACAGCGCGCCGATGATGCCCGGGGGCGTACGCCAGGTGCGCTCCAGCCACCGCTGGAGATCGGCTTGCTCCATGCCGGTATCGCGCGGTCCGTCATGCTCGGGAGCGAGATCTCCCTTTGCTTGCGCCTCCGCCCGCAGGTCACGTCCGCTCGTCAGGTCGGCGCTGGTCATTTCAGCCCCTCGAGGTAGGCAATGATGGCATTGAGCTCGTCGCCATTGAGAGCCGTTACAGGCATGTGGGAGCCGGGCTTGATGCCTTGCGGGTCGGCGATCCAAGCGGCGAGATTGCCGCGGCTCATCGTCAGCGTTCCGGCTGCGAGAGTTTGCCGGCTGGCTATATGGGTAAGATCGGGCGCTACCGTGCCACCTGCGGGTGTGCCGCCGATCCTGTGGCACATCACGCAGGGCCGCTGGAGGAAAAGATCCGCGCCGGCCTTGGCTTCGGCATTGGTCGGAGCGGCGGCAGGCCGCAACTGGTCGTCCAGCCACGCATCGAACTGCGGCCGCGGCTCGGCAATGATGAAGGTGCCCATGTTGGCGTGCTGCGCGCCGCAGAACTCAGCACATTGACCACGATAGACGCCTGGCTTGTCAGCCCTGATGTCCAGCACATTCATATGTCCGGGGATGAGGTCGAGCTTGCCGGCAAGGCTCGGCACCCAGAAGGAGTGGATTACGTCTGTTGAAGTCAAAAGAAGCCGAACCGGCTCGCCGGCCGGAATGTGGATTTCGTTCGCCGTCGTCAGGATGCGGCTTGGCTGGGCATTCTCGTAGCGCACTTCCCACCACCATTGGTGGCCGGTCACGCGGACCGTCAGCGCCTCATCCGAGCCGATCCCGGCAAGCGTCCTGTTGGCGAAAAAGCTCAACAGGGTCAGCCCAATTAGAATCGCCGCAGTCACCCCAACCGCGGTCAAGACCACGCGCATTTTGCGATGTTCGGAGGCGAGGTCGAGCACGAGCGGATCTTTTCCTGTTCGAACTCGCTGGAACAGGGTAGCGACCAGCACGACCATCACCAGCATCCACACGGCCGCGCACAGGGCAGTGAAAAACCAGATCAGCCAGGCGAGCTCGCCCGCGGCGGGGCCTTTCGGATCGAGAGCGGACTGCCAGCCGCTGCAACCTGAAAGCGCCAGGAGGGCGGCTGCGCAACACGCTTTGGGAAAAAGGCGTTTCACGGCGATTTCCCCAGCGTCGCGGCATCGGGGAGGCGATTTTCCGACGGATGGACCATCATGTCGTCGTTACGCTGCGGTGCGGCGGAGGAGGGCGCGTTGCCGCTCAGCGAACGTACGAAGGCTGCAAGCTCCCAAATCTGATCATCGGGAATCTTGTTTCGGAAGCTCGGCATGCCGTTAGGCCGCCCGTCCCGGATCGTTGCGTGGATACTCTCGATCGAGCTGCCGTAAACCCACTTCTCATCCATCAGCGCCGGTCCCATGCCGCCGCCGCCATTGGCATGGCACCCCGAGCAATTGAACCAGCTGAACAGGCGCTTGCCCTCGCTGAGATGAAAGGCGTTGGCCTCGAAGCTGGCCGCCTTGTTGTCGCTCGGGAGCGGCCTTTGGCCGCCTGGCTCCAGCGCAGTCACCGGCGTTGGCTGTTGGCCGGACCCAAGGGCCGATTGCGGACGTGTGTCGCGCTCTTCCCGCTGGCAAGCGGCAAGGGTCAGCATCGTCGACAAGAGCACGGTGAGGCTCCGCTTCATCGCGCCGCGCTCCCGCCGGTATCAAGGCGCGGCACACCGTATCGGGCCAGGGTCGCGTCGATCTCAGCCTTGTGCTTGGCAAGGGCTGCATCCACTTCGTCGCGCAGCGCGTCGTCCCCGCGTCGGACGCCCATGGAGATGTCGTAGACCATTGGCAATTGAGGCCCGTCGGTTCGAGGTGTCACGGGCGTGATGCGCAGCGGTGTCTTCTGCTTGGCGGCGAAATAACCAGCGAGCGGGCCCCAGACGACGGCAACATCGATCTCGCCGCTGGCCACCGCCTCGACAATGCGCGCGGGCGGGTTGGGAGCCGAATAGTCGCCATAGACTGGATAGCCGACGAGATGACCGACAATGCCGCGGCGGCCGAGTGCCTGGACCGGTGGGGAATTGGCCCCGTCATCGCCGATGAGCTGCACGCCGATGCGCAGAGTGCGCAGGCGTGGATCGTTGAAAGACGTGATCTCGGGACTATCCCGCCGCGTCACGAAGACATAGGTCGAGCGGTAATAGGGAGCGGTGGCGCGGAGAATTTCGAGATTGGCGGGAGTGCCAGGTATGAGATCGCACAGGCCTGCCTTGAGCGTGTTGCGAACGAAACCGCGGCGTTGGGCCCACCAGGTATAGGAAAGTCTTGCATCCAGTTCTTTGGCGATGATCTGGGCAATCTTGTTTTCGAAGCCCTGTCCAGCGGCGTTGGAAAACGGCATGTTATTAGGGTCGGCACATACCTTGAGTTCACGGGCGTCGGCGGCAACCGCGAAGAGCAGCGAGGCAAACGCTACCACCGCTGCTACCAGACCTCCGTTCGCCTCGCGTCTTCGAACTGCCTTCAACTCGAAAGCATCAGGGGAGCCGGAACACATAGAGCGTGCCTCCCGCCGTGGTCGCGTTCTTCAGGTCTTTCATCGCATTGACGAAGCCGAGCGCGGCGGTAGCGTCGCGCGGGTCGAGGTCGCCCGATACGATCGCGCCGGCCCAACCGCCGACGCCCGACAGGATCGCGACATATTGGTGCCCGTCGGGGCCGCGATAGGTGACCGGCTGGCCGATGATCCCGGACGAGGTCTTGAACTGCCAAAGCAATTCCCCTGTCCTTGCGCTCACAGCTTTGAACCAGCCCTCCATTGTGCCGTAGAACACGACGTTGCCGGCGGTGGCGACCGCGCCACTCCACACCGGAAAATTCTCTTTAAGGTTCCAAGCCGGCTTTGCGGCCGCGATGTCCCAGGCGGTGAAGGCACCGCGGTTGCCACCCGGGCCCGGGATCATGCGCACATTCATGCCGACATAGGGGGTGCCGGCGATGTAGTTCACCTCGAGGCCTTCTTCGTCCATGCACAGATTGTTGTGTGGGATGTAGAGCAGTCCTGTCTTCGGCGAGAACGCAGATGGCTGCCAATCCTTGAGCCCGGATGCTGTCGGGCAGATATCCCGGATCACCCTGCCGGTGCCGGTTTTCTTGTCCGGGTTTTCGATCAGACGCCCGGTTTTCAGATCGACGCCCTTGCTGGAATTGACGGCCCCATAGGGTGTCGCCGACAGGACCTGCCCGGTGGTCCGATCCAGAATGTAGAGATAGCCGTTGCGCTCCGGGCGGACCAGCACCTTGCGCGGCTTACCCTGCCAATTCATATCGAGCAGGATCTGCTCGTTGATGCCGTCGTAATCGTGCAGGTCGTGCGGGCTCCATTGGTAGAACCATTTCGCGGCTCCGGTATCGGGGTCGCGCGCGAAAATCCCGGAGGTCCATTTGTTGTCGCCGGGCCGAAGGTCCGGATTCCACGGCCCTGGATTGCCGGTCCCGTGATAGATCAAGTTGAGGTCCGGATCGTAAGAGATCCAGCCCCACATGTTGCCGCCGCCGATCTTCCAGGCTTCTGGCGGCCATGTGGTCACGCCAAGGTCCTTGCCCTTGTCCATGTCGTAGTGCGGCTTGAAATCCGGCCCGATCAGCACGTCCTTGTCCGGTCCGGTGCCGTAAGCCGTCCAGACGACATGTCCGTCGCCCGCGTCCAGCGCCTTGACCCAGCCGCGCACACCCATCTCGCCGCCGGAATTGCCGACCAGCACTTTGCCCTTCACCACAAGCGGCGCCATGGTTATGGTCTCGCCGATATTGATGTTGCCGACATGCGCGTTCCACACCGGTTGGCCAGTGGCGGCATCCAGCGCGATCGTGTGACCATCCAGCGTGTTGAAGAAGAGGCGCCCGTCGGCGAAGACCGCACCGCGGTTGACCACGTCGCAGCAGGCAACGCCCTGCGCGGCAGGCTCAGGATTTGGCTCGTACTTCCATTTCATCGGCGCGCCCGGTT
Source organism: Mesorhizobium sp. B2-4-2 (assembly GCF_006442845.1). Taxonomy (NCBI): domain Bacteria; kingdom Pseudomonadati; phylum Pseudomonadota; class Alphaproteobacteria; order Hyphomicrobiales; family Phyllobacteriaceae; genus Mesorhizobium; species Mesorhizobium sp. B2-4-2. Next base: position 60,380 of record NZ_VFVM01000008.1, read on the forward strand.
TGGAAAGATCGAGCGCGTAGACGATGTTTGGAAAAGGTGTCACGATATACATCGTGTTGCCGACGACGAGTGGCGCCGCTTCCTGACCCTTGTTCACTCCGGTCGAAAAAGTGAAGGCAACTTGAAGGTTCTTGACATTGTCCTCGTTAATGTCCGCCAGTTCGCTGTAGCGCGTCGAGGCATAATTCTTAGCCGGCATTGTCCATTGGCCGTCATCAGGTGGCGCGGCCGCGGCGGGCGGTGTGATGGCGGGTGTCACCGCGGACTGCGCGGCCGCGGCGTTCAGCAATGAGCAGCCTGCGGCCAGCACCAGCCACTTCAACGGCCTAAAGTCGAAACCGCGACCCCTTTCCGCTCCTCGGCCGTCTGGTGTCGCAGATGCGTATTTCCCCGCCACTTTCAGAGATCCCCTCATTTGCGGATCGAACCTCCCACTCCGGCGCCGAGTTCGGCCGCGACGTCCGCCTCGGTTCCCGCGCACAAGGGATGACCCCAGCCGGAGGCGCTCTTTCCGCCAGGATCGAGATCGTAGACGATGGCGTCCTTGGCGTTGGGGTTGACGCCCGCCGGAACCTTGTCCAGGCCCAGGGCCGCACGCAGGCGCCAAGCGACATTGTGATCGGCGCAGGAGGAGTCGCCGCTGATGCCAAGCCCGCCGACAATCGTTTTGCCGTCGTAGAGAGCAAGGCCGCCGCCAAATGCCACGACGCCGCCGATCGGCTTGCCAATCAGCGGATCGCTCGCACTCCCAAAGGTCTTGCTGTCGCCGGCATAAGCGGCTGCCTGGTTGACAGGATTGGTAAGCTGCAAGCCGAACAAGGGGCCACCCGGCTGAACAGAAGCATATAGATTCGCCGTCGAGAGAGCCATCTGGGCAACGCTGAGCCCGTTGGCCGTGCTGGCCTTTTCGGCTGCGATCAGCCGGCTGCCGGGCCACTGCGCATCGCTGGTGGGGCCGCTGAAAGCAACGGCGCAAACTGTCCCGTCACGCGTAACGATCGCCGCCCATTCATTGGTCTCGAAGCCGCCATTGGCGGGGCCTCCGCTTGCTTTGACGTTTGCCTTGAGGGCAGCCAGGAGCTTGGCGTGGTCGGCGGGGCAGGGTAGCTGTGCCCAGGCCCTGCTTTGCAGCAATGCACAATTAACGAGTACCAGGAGGCTGAAAGCCAGGGAGGAAAGCTGTGGGCGACCCATGATCCGGAGCATTCGTTGAACACAATGTGGAAAGTGGGAGCGCTCACAGAGCAAGGAATCCTCGCCCGATCCCTTGGCAAACTGAGCTATGTTCCCACACTTTCAATGGAACTCGGACGAGGCCCCTATGTTCCTAGTTCCTGAAATTATGATGGAAGGCACAGACGTTGCGACCATGGGCAGCAGCTCATTCTGCCGCCGACCGTGAGCGGGCCGATATAGACATTGCCGGGCCAAACAGCTCGCCAGCTCCTCACCGCTCTCCGCACCTATGGATTTTCGACGCCTGAAAGTGCAGACGCTATGCGCAAGGTAACCGAACCGACGGACAGGCGGTTTTGCGCCCAGGCCACAGACCTGGAACCGCGTTATGGCATCATGTGAGCCTGGTGCGCATCCATCGCTCCCATGTTCTGGCTGAGATGATTCATGATCCACACCGAGCCCAAAACGACCAAGGTCACGATCAGCACACCGAAAGCGAGCGCGAGCACGTTGTTGGTGTTGTCAGGTCCTGTCGTCAGGTGCAGGAAGAAGACGAGATGGACGCCCATTTGTGCGATGGCAAGCACCGTCAGGGCCGAGATCACGGCCGGCTGGTAAATTAGATCGGTTTGTGCCGCAATGAAGGACGCCACTGACAACAGGATTGCCAGGCCAAAGCCCAGCAGATAGCCGGAAAGGCCTCCCGCCACCTCGTGTTCCTCGCTGCGTTCTTCGCCTGGTGCGGAATCGCGGCGGTCAAGCATGTCCTTGTTCCGGCTGTCCATTTCGCTCATGATGACGCTCCCAGCAGATAGACCAGGGTGAAGATGGCGATCCAGATGATGTCGAGCGCGTGCCAGAACAGGCTGAAGCAGTGAAGCCGGCGCAATATGTCGGGACGAAAGCCTTTTATCCAGAGCTGCGCCATCATGGTGCCGAGCCAAAGCAGGCCAAGTCCAACATGAGTTCCGTGGCAGCCCACAAGGGCGAAGAACGCGGACAGGAAGGCGCTGCGTGATGGGCCCGCCTGCTCATTCACCATGGCCGCGAATTCCTGCACCTCCAGGAACAGGAAGGCTGCACCAAGCAGGCCGGTCACCAGCAACCAGAACTGGGTGGCGGCCATTGACCGGCGGTGGGTCGCGAGCATCGCAAGGCCGCCGGTGAAGCTCGAGGTGAGCAGCAGCGCCGTCTGTGCCGCGACGCGCGTCAACTCAAACAGCTCCTTGCCTGTTGGCCCGCCCGCCGCCGAACTGGACAGGACGGCATACGCGGCGAAGAAAGCCGAGAACATTATGATGTCCGACAACAGGAAGATCCAAAAGCCGTAGGCAACGGTGACGAACTTCGAGGCCGGGCCACCCTCGCCGTGGCCGGTCGCCGAGAACAGGTGATGGCCATGCCCTGCGGTGCGACCCAGCCGGTAGGGATCGCGCGTTGCGGTGCCGGCGGGGATGTCGCTCATGCCACACGCTCGCGTCTGCGCATCCAGGCACGCTGGGCTGCCTTGCGGTCAAGATCGATGCGGCCGACCTCGTCGGCAGGGATCTCGTAATCGCCATGCTCGCGCCAGGCGAATACAACGAAGGTGGCATAGGCCCCGATGAAGCCGACAATCGCCAACCACCAGATGTGCCAGATGAGCGCGAAGCCAATCAGAGTGCTGAAGAAGGCGGTGACGAAGCCTGTGGGGCTATTGCGCGGCATCTCGATCGCCTCGTAGTCCTCTTCGGTCTCCTGACTCTGCTCGTCCATTGCCCTTTGCTTGACGGTCCAGTAGGGCTCCTCGTTTTCGACATGCGGCAGCCGCGCGTAGTTGAAGACGGGCGGCGGCGAGGATGTCGACCATTCCAGCGAGCGCCCGTCCCAAGGGTCGCCGGTCTCGTCGCGCAACTCGTCGCGATGCATGATCGAGACAACGAGCTGCGTGATCTGGCATGCGGCGCCGACGATCATCACCACGATTCCGAAGGCCGCCACGACAAGCCACGGCGCCCACATATCCATGTCGATATGCTGAAGGCGGCGGGTCATGCCGAGAAGGCCGACGATATAGAGCGGCACGAACACCAGAATGTAGCCGGCAAGCGTGACCCAGAACGCCGCCTTGCCCCAACCCTCATGCAGCCGGAACCCGAAGGCTTTCGGGAACCAGTAGGTGAAGCCGGCAAAGGCCGCGAACAGCACGCCCGAGATGATGACGTTGTGAAAATGCGCCACGAGAAAGAGCGAATTGTGCAGCATGAAATCGGCCGGCGGAACGGCGAGCAGCACGCCGGTCATGCCGCCGATGATGAAAGTGGTGACAAAGCCTAGCGCCCACAGCATTGGCGTTTCGAAGCGCACGCGCCCGCCATACATGGTGAAGAGCCAGTTGTAGATCTTGACCCCGGTGCCGACGGCGATAACCGAGGTGGCGATGCCGAAAGCCGCATTGACATCAGCGCCGGCGCCCATGGTGAAGAAGTGGTGCAGCCAGACCATGAAGGAGACGATGCAGATGAACATCGTCGCCGCAACCATCGAACGATAGCCGAACAGCGGTTTCGACGAGAAGGTCGAGAAGATCTCCGAATAGATCCCGAAGGCGGGAAGCACGAGGATGTAGACCTCGGGGTGACCCCAGGCCCAGATGAGATTGACGAACATCATCTGGTTACCGCCGGCTTCGTTGGTGAAAAAATGGAAGCCGAGATAACGGTCGAGGGTTAGCATGGCGAGGGTTGCGGTAAGGATAGGGAATGCGGCGACGATGAGCATGTTGGAGGCAAGCGAGGTCCAGCAGAACATCGGCATGCGCAGATAGCCCATGCCTGGCGCGCGCATCTTGAGGATGGTGGTCGCCAGGTTGACGCCCGTGAGCAGGGTGCCGACGCCGGAGATCTGGATCGACCACAAATAATAATCGACGCCGACGCCTGGCGAGTAGGTCGTCTCCGACAGCGGTGCATAAGGTAGCCACCCGGTGCGCGCGAACTCGCCGACGACGAGCGAAATGTTGACGAGCAGCGCGCCGGTCGCGGTCAGCCAGAAGCTCACTGAGTTCAGCGTCGGGAAGGCGACGTCGCGGATGCCGAGCTGCAGCGGGATGACGAAATTCATCAGCCCAATGACAAAGGGCATCGCGGCGAAGAAGATCATGATCGTGCCGTGGGCCGAAAAGACCTGGTCGTAGTGCTCCGGCGGCAGGTATCCCGGCCCGTGGATGGCGAGCACCTGCTGGGTGCGCATCATGACGGCGTCAACGAAGCCGCGCAGAAGCATCAGCGCCGCCAGCACGATATACATGACGCCGATCCGCTTGTGGTCGACGGAGGTTATCCACTCATGCCAAAGGTAGGGCCAGTAGCCTTTGATCGTTACCCAGATCAGAACGGCGGCGGCGGCCAGGAAGACGATCAGGGCCGCGCCGAGCGGAATAGGCTGGTCAAAGGGAACGGCCGACCAGTCGAGCTTGCCGAGCATCGTCATCCTCCTTCATCGTGCTGGTGAGCCATGGGCGGCGCTCCCGCCTTGGGCTCAGCTTTCGGGCTCACCTGCGGCTCTCCGGCGGCGGTTCCAGCAGGTCCCGGCCCCGGAGGTAGCGTCTGGTGCACGACCGCATCGAACAAGCCCGGCTGCACATGGCCGAACGAGGATGCCGGCGCGTTGATGCTTTGCCTGGCAAGCTGGCGATAGGCGCTGGCGTTGAGCACGCCGCCTCCGCCATGCAAGGAGGAGGCCCAACTGGCGAAGGCGTCAGCCGAGACTGCCCTGACACGGAAATTCATGTCCGAAAAGCCATCGCCACTGAAATGCGCCGACAGGCCGAAGTACTCGCCCTCGCGATCAGCCTGCAGGTTGACCTCGGTCTGCATGCCGTTCATGGCATAGACCATGCTGCCGAGCTGGGGCACAAAGAAGGTGTTCATGACGCTGGCCGAGGTCAATCTGAAACGCACCGGCATGCCGGTTGGAATAACCAGCTGGTTGACCGTTCCGACACCTTGATCGGGATAGAGGAACAGCCACTTCCAGTCGAGCGCCACGACTTGGATTTCGAGTGGCGGCCGGCTGGAGTCGATCGGCTTGCGAGGATCGAGATGGTACGATCCATAATAGATCAAGCCACCAAGGAAGAGGATGGTCAGCGTCGGAATCGACCAGACGATGAGCTCGATCCGGCCGGAATAGGTGAACTCTGGATCATACCGAGCCCTGCGGTTCGAGGCACGGAATATCCAGGCGAAGGCAAGCAGCGCGAACAGCGTCGGAATGACGATGACCAGCATCACGGCCATTGAGTTCAGGAGAATCGTGCGGTTCCCCGCGCCGACCGGTCCCTGCGGGTCGAGCACGCCTCCCGCGCAACCCGACAGGGTTACCGCCGCGAAAATCCAGAGAAGCGATAGGCCTCGACTACAACGGTGTAACACTGGAAAACATCTTAGCCAGCCGCCGTCCCGGGGATGAGTACCTGCATAACTGAGGCGCGGGCTGCTTGTTCCGCAAAGATGCGCTTTTGTCTCCAACGGCGAAGGGCGCTGCATCGAGATGACGGAGCGTCTCGCGCGCCCCATGCTCCGATCTCAACTTGTTCTACGTCAGCGTTACGGCAAGCTGGCGCCCGTGTGGTCGGCCTGCCTTGTCGGCCACGCAATTCGCCTCAACATTTCGCGAAAAGAGACTGCGCCTAACGTGCTGCAGGCTGGATGCTTCTCCTGCGGAAACGGACAGCAAATGTCCAACTCGGGGGTACCGCCGGTGCTACGGCGAACGCGAGCCCTACAAGATGCAACCCAACCTCGGGCGAGACGCCGTTGCGCGCTGGGACGTTTCGCGATCACGCAATATCGGTTGGCTTGGCTCTTAAAGGTTCCGCCCCCGTGTGCTCCTCCCCGGCGAGCTGTTGAGCCCGCGGCTCGCGATCCGCGTCGGCACGTCTCCGATTGCCTGCTATGTAGGTGCGATTTCAGGCAACCAACTCGAGCTGCCAGCATTGATTTGGGATAGTCTCGGGAGAAATGCCATGCTGCAATTCAACCTGCCTCGAGAAGTTGCAATCGGTGATGAAGTTGCCCTGACGAGTACGGTCATGGACATGCTTCCCAGTGGGCGCGCCAGGGTGAGCATCCCCTCCTATGATCGTCCTTATGCGATCGATGCGCCCCCCAGAACTCACGTCGGAGACAAAGTCGTTCTTGTTGGGGACGTCACTCGGGTCGATCCTGAAACCAACAAGCTGAGCGTACGGATTGACTGTGGCGGGGTGGTTACCGTCCACAAATCGGCGATCATAAGGCTCAAGAAAAATTGCGCGGCCCGAAATGGCTGACGCATCACCCTGCGACGTAAGGCTCGCCAACGAGGCCGAGCTCGCGGGATGGGATTATCCACGCCATCTCACCGCGCCAGCCTTACCGACGGGCTGCGCTCGATGAAGCTTGACCCCAACCCGCGCGCTGTATCGGCTACGGGAAGCCCTGTGCGACGAGCCGTGACAGGCATGATCGAGATAGGTCGCGACGCTCCGCGTCCCATATGGCGTGACTGGTGAGGGGAGATGCCACACTGGGTTCGCGGTACCTGGATTCTCTTGAAGGACGCCGTCACCGGCTTCATCGACGATAATGCGTTGAGCCACGGGGCGGCGGTGGCTTTCTACGCCACGACATCGCTGGCGCCGATCCTTCTGATCGTCGTGGCGATCGCCGGTCTGGCCGTGGGCAAGGATGCGGCCCAGCTCGCCCTGTCAGCGGAGATATCCGGCGCGATGGGCGCGCAGAGTGCCGATCTGCTCAAGGCGACGATCGAGACGGCTTCGCACAGATGGTCCGGGACGCTTGCCACGCTCATCGGATTGGTGACGCTCTTCTTCACTGCCTCCGGTGTTTTCGGTGAGATGCAACAGTCGTTGAACGAGATCTGGAAGGTAGAAGCCGACGGCCTGTCGCTTTCGCGCCTGGTGCGGGCGCGGGCGGCAAGCCTCGGCCTGGTTGCCGCGTTGGGCTTCATGCTGCTGGTATCGCTGGCGGCAAGCGCAGCGATCACCGCGCTGAGCGATGTCATCAATCACCACCTGCCGTTCGGCGAACTGGTGCTCAGCAGCGTCAACACCGTTGTCTCTTTCTTGCTAATTGGGCTGCTCTTCGCGGCGATCTACAAGGTCTTGCCGGATCGCACGCTCAAATGGCGCGATGTTGCCGTCGGTTCGGTGGTTACTGCGTTGCTGTTCACCATCGGCAAGTCGCTGATCGGCTGGTATATCGGCACCAGCGCGATAGCGACTTCCTACGGAGCGGCAGGCGCGCTGATGGTGGTGCTGCTTTGGGTCTATTATTCAGCGCAGATATTCCTCTTCGGTGCAGAAATTACGCGCGCTTACTCGGTCAGGCGCGGAAGTCGGCCAGACCTTGCGCCGGTAGTGGCGTTGAGCGGCAACAAGATAGACATGCCGCGCCGGCCTGAAGTGCATGACGGCGAGATCGCCGCATGGATTGTGGTAAGCAGCCTGATCACCGCGCTGGTCTCGCATTTGTCGCGGCGAAAGCAGGATTGACGCCGCGCGGAGGCACCGTTGGCATGGAAAGCCGCACCATCCGTGATGCGATCGCGTGCGTCGATGCTGATCAGGCGGGCGGAACGGAACGATCCGGCTGACGTTTGTGCCAAGGATCGGCGCGACAGGAGGACTGCATGGCGGCCCCACGAGCAGTTTGGAAAGGGTTTCTGAAAGTCGGGTCCGTGTCGTGCGGAGTGAAGCTTGTGGGTGCAACCAGTGAGGCATCGAAAATCCACTTCAAGATTTTGAATAGGAAAGATGGATTGCCCGTCAAGGCTGCCTATGTTGACGAAGAGACGGGCGATGTCGTCGATAGCGAAAACCAAGTCAAAGGCTACGAGGCAGACGCGGGCGATTTCATCAAGGTCGAACCGGACGAGATCAAAAAGCTCAAGATGACGTCTGAGCACACGCTTGAGGTCGACGAGTTTGTCGCCATCAAGGACATCGACACGCGCTACCTGGAAAAGCCCTACTACCTGATCCCTGCCGACGGCGCTTCCACCGAGGCCTTCTCAGTGCTGCGCGAAGCGATGGCCAAGAAGGCTGTGGCGGCGCGGTCTTGCGTGGTGCTGTACCAACGCGGGCGCGAAGTCGTGATACAGCCATATGGCAAGGGAATGCTGCTTACCGAGTTGCGGACCCATGACGAAATGATCTCGGAAGAGACCGTATTCAAAGACCTGAAAAGCCATGAATATGACCAGGAACTGCTCGAAATCGCAGGCCTGCTGATCGACAAAAAAGTGACCAAGTTTGATCCGTCGAAATTTGAAGACACCTACGAGGATGCGCTCATCGCGTTGATCGACGCAAAACGCAAGGGCAAGCAGCCGCCCAAACCGGTGCCCCCGCCCAAGGAGAACGTTATCGATCTGGCGTCGGTTCTCCGCAAGAGTCTCGCCAAGGAAGGGATCAAGGACCGCCCCAAAGCCAAAGCCGGACGCAAATCGGCATAGTCGCGGATCTGGTTGTCTGCTTTCTTCGAATTATGACCGAAAACGATCCTGTGCCGGGATCAGAAAAGATCGATTGGTCGCTCGGGCTCGGGGCTTCCGCCCGAGTCATTCGCGCGGTGCAGGGGCGCGTCGCCTTTAACCCCAAGATGCACGTCCCATCGACTGCGAAAAGGCGGGCTTTGCAGACAGGCGGTGACGGCTGCCGCCCCTCCAGTCAATAATGTGCTTCTTTTCACATGGAGATACTCACCGAAAGATACATTGATCAAATCATATTGTTCGATTTTGGGGTCGAAAGGGGAATCGCCAACATATGCACGTCGCAATAAGGAGAATTGGACGAGATGCAATTCATTGGGATAAATTGCACATAACGCAATGACTCGATGAATTGTAGGTTGAGCGGGCAACAAAGGCATTGCGAACATCTGTCGTCTTGTCTGTGATTTAACCATAGCTGGTACACGAAAAGGCAATTGGTGATCGCCGGGCCGGGCTAGCGCTATTCCTCCGCGGTTTGGAGATGGTGCGTCCGCTCCCGAATGTGCCCAGCGTCGCGATACAAGCGGCGTGAGTTGGATGTCCAAGAGAGGGCTTGCAGTGCACCAACGTGCATATCTCGACGAGTGTTGGTGTTGCCGGAACCGTGGTCGACCAGGCAGGGAGAACTCAGATGTACACTCATATCCTCGTGAGCACGGATGGCTCCGACGTCGCCAGGAAGGGCGTTGAGCAGGGGATAGCCCTGGCGAAAGCCTTGGCTGCCAAGGCGACAGTTGTCACGGTCACGGAGCCAATGCTGATTGACTATGGAACCGGATTTACCTCCGGGTCTATTCCTTCGCAGGAGGAGGTTGATAGTTTTGAGGCCGCGAGCAAGGAATTCGCAGGGCAAGTCCTCGATCAAGTCAGGGAGGCAGCCGACCGGATGGGGGTTTCCGCAGAATTTCTACATGTCCCGGATACCTACCCGGCCAAGGCGATTATCGACACCGCCAAGTCACGAGGCTGCGACCTGATTGTGATGGCTTCCCATGGCCGTCGTGGCATCAGAAAGCTTTTGCTGGGAAGCCAGACGTCGGAGGTTCTCGCGGATGGAAGTGTGCCTGTATTGGTCGTGCGGTAGCCAAACGAAACCGGAGAAGCGCCGGCTTCCTTTGCGCTCAACCTTCCGGAGAGACGGTGTCCTGTGACGAGGATGTCTCCACGCGTCGGCCTCGGCATTTAGAGGTGCCGCGCAATGGTATTCATGATTGCCGCAGGCTAGACAACGATAACCCGCGCGCCGTTGCGCACCGTTCCGAAGAGTTCAAAAATATGCTCGTTCAACATCCTGATGCAGCCGGATGATGCAGCTTTTCCAATGGTCCACGGCTCATTGGTCCCATGAATGCGATACAGCGTGTCCTGGCCATTGCGATACAGATACAGCGCCCGGGCGCCGAGAGGATTGTTTGGACCTCCCGGAACGCGCTGCGGCAAGCTCGGATTACGGCGTCGCATGTTGGCGGTGGGGGTCCAGGTCGGCCATTGGGCTCTTCGTTCAACGATGGCCTCTCCACCCCATCGCTGTCCATCCCGACCGACAGCGATGCCGAAGCGGATCGCCCTGCCTGCGTCTTCGACATAGCACAGGAAGCGCTCCTGCTTGTTGATTAGGATTGTTCCGGCGGTTTCCCTACCCAAGTAAGGCACCGTTTGCCGACGGAATTGCTGGGGGATGCGCGTCTTGTCTACGAGAGGGATGTCAAAAGGCTTATCTGGAATTCTCCCGATATACCAACTCTTTTGGGAAGCTTCCGCATGCCCGGACAGCGCCAGAAATGATATTCCCCCAACGATCACGGATCGTCTGCTCAAAGAATTCACCAAATGAACCTCCGAAATTTAATGACTTCTTGGCTGGTATTTTATGAGCTTCGATGAGCCTGCGCTATCGGGACCAACACTTCTGACATCGGCCTCTCCGCTGAGGGTGCAATCTCTTATGCCATACGAGCGCCTCGTCAGACTGCGGGGTGTTCCCGGCGGGCAGTTCGAACCGGCGTCCAATCTCCAGCTTCGCCAAGGAATGGGTTCACTCTTGTCTTCGACAAGATTACCTCAGCCGAAGACTCCAATCAGGTAGTCGAAAGCTGATGGCTGAGAAGGCAATTGTTGGCCAGGAGGCTGTTCAGAGAAGGTTTGCCGTTGTTCGACCGCTCCGCCAACGGAGGGTGCTTGAGGCCCAGCCAGCCCGCCTCCCGCGCCTCTTTGGGCGAGATTCCGAACTCGCGCCTGAATGTCCGGCTATATGTCGAGGGATCCATGAAGCCCCACTCCTCCGCAATGCTTGAAATCGGGCGTCCATCCGCGATGTTTCCAAGCGCGTCCCTCGTTTTCAGCAGCCGCTGTCGCCGGATATAGTGCGAGATTCCTCCGGCTGGTTCGAAAATCCGATAAAGTCGAGAGCGTGAAATGCCGAGGTCTTGCGAGAGCTTTCCCGGTGTCAGATTCCGGTCGGCCAGATTGGCTATTATGATCTTGTTCGCGCGGGCCATGATGACCGCGTCGATCGGCTCCTGTGCTTCGAAAAAGTGATCCCGGGACGGGGAAATGCACGCGGCAAGCAGGCTGGTGGTCGCCGATGCGACATACGGGACGTCGCTTTCCGTGCGATGGGGGAAGGAATGATAGAGCAGCAGAACATAGTCGGCGACGAATGCGGCCATCTCGGGCCGGATATCGAGCGTGAAGGGTTGCGAGAAGGCGAAATCCCGCGGAAGGAATAGCGCAAGGACACCGTCATCCTCACCCTGGTCTTCATGGGGTGCACCCAGGCATTGCCAGCGCAGCTGTCCCATTCTTGGCGTGCCGCCGCCCGCGGGGATTGTCTGGGGCACCGAAAGAGCCCAGTGGTCGAACACCGGACTCTTTCTGCTGCGCCACCGCCGACGGTACCCCATCCCGGGATATTCGATGAAAGCCAGCACGAGGCTCTCCAACCGCCACGCCCGCTCGCGCGCAGAGAACGAGCCGAACTCGTCTCGCAGCAATTCGACGTCGGCTATATTTGAGTGCCAACTCCGGAAAAGGTCGAATTGCTCGGGCGGTGGCGCCTGCGAGGTATCAACGTCTACGACGCATCTTAGAGGTTCTGGGGTCCCGATCGTTTCGCTTTCGCTGACAATTGATGGCTTGTCTTGCATTGAGGCAAACTCATTGCTTGAAAGAGGGTGACGGCAACCCCATGGAATTCTCGATCAAGAGACCAGACGTATCGGGCTCATCCCCGGCGGATGTAGCCGCGGCGAGATCGAGGTTATGGGACTTGAAATCCCGACACCCGCACCTGCTTGGGTGGTATAGAACCAGTCGACAAGAACATCTCGCCCAGCCAGCAGAATCGATGATGTGCGGATGTCGGCAGCGTGTATGGCAACTGCTCCAGCGATCGGCTCGCCAAGAGTATCGCTTCGTACTGTTACCTCCATCACAAGCTCCTATCGAGATAGTAGATCAACAATGAACGATGTGCTTTTCGCAAGGAGACGGTCCTGACAATTAAAAACCCAGAGTGGAGTTATCGAAAATCGTGATGCTAATGACGAGGACACGGCCGAGCTTAAACGGTCATCGATTTTTGAAAAATATGCGAGGAATCCATAATATGGGTTTGACGTATATTTCTTGTAGCTTGTGGGATGATCTCCAGGCGCCCCGACCTCTGCCAGGAATCCGTCACTGTCTTGAAGAAAGGGACAATCCCAATGAATTGTTGATCAGAAGGTTGCTCAGGATGCCAGCATCCGCGAGGGGCTCATCCACAGTCAGCCAGGTCGAATGCTTGACGCCCTGCCACCCGAGTTCGCGCGCTTCCCTTGGAGAGATGCCGAACTCTGTTTTGAACATCCGGCTGTAGGTAGACGGATCTTGGAAGCCCCATACTTCGGCAATGCTGGAGATCGTTCGCCTGTCCGAACTGTCCGCTAGAGCGTCGCGCGTTTTCAGCAGCCGCTTGCGCCGCACATAGTTGGACACACCGCCCACCGGCTCGAAAATCCGGTAGAGACGGGAGCGTGAGACACCGACCGCGCGGCAGAGTTTGTTGGGCGTCAAGTCGGGATCGCTCAACCTCTCTGCGATACGCTTGGCAATCCGAGCGGCAGACACCGCGTTCACAGGCCCTTGCGCCTCTGCCAGATGATCTTTTGTCGGCATAAGAGCAGCCGCGGAAATGTTGGCAGTCGCGGTGACGATATGGGGCAGATCCGCTTCTCTCAAATGAGGAAGTGAGCGGTGCAGCAGAACGGCGTAGTGCGCAAGAAAATCCAGTGCCTCGTCGCTGGCTTCGATTTTCGATGATCTGGTTGCCGGCCATGTGCGGGGCAGAAACAGTGTGATGAACAGATCATCGTTGCTCACTCCAACATCGGGCAAGGCCAGACACCTCATGCGGGGCCGACGAGATATCATCTCGCCGGCAGCAGACTGCGAGAACGGCACGGACAGCATCCAGTGATCCAACAGGGACCGTCTGCGATGTTCCCATTGTATCTCGTAGCCGGAGCCTGGGATTTCGATGGAACTCAACGCCAGATCGCCCAACTGCCATACCTGATGACGAGCCGGGAACACGGCGTGCTCGGCCCGAAGAAGCTGTATTTCGGCAACCCCGGCAAACCATGATCGATAGAAATCAAACTGTTCGGCTGGGGGTGCCGACAAGCTATTTACGTCGATGGCGCATCTTAGAGGCTCATCCGCAAAAGGGTCGGTGGGAATGCCGGCAGCGGTTACTCTCGCGTCCATAACAAACTCCTGTCGTACATGAGACGCCGAAGTATAGGCAGATCAAGAGGTCGGCAGGCCGTTTCCCGCAAGGAAACCGACAATAAAACACACCCTCAACCTGCCGCCGCGGATGAGATTGATTTTGAGGCAATCTTAAGCCGGAGATGCTCCCCTAGAGTGGGCTAGGAATCCCAAACGTAGACAATGCGTTTATTTCTCGTGAAAGCTGGGACAGCGTTTTCGCATCGTATTTACCCTTGCGACTATGGCCATTCTCATCGGCGCCGAGCGCGCCATGTGGAGTGACCTTGCGTTTCTCTTGCTTGCGACCAACCGGTCGGAAGGTTTGTTGCGGCCCCACTGAGGTCGCGCCATCAGAATCTCCTGACGGCCAACCAATTTCTATCCACTTTCCGACGGAGTGCCCGAAAGCTCTCGGAAAGGGGTGGTTCAGTAGGCAACTAGGCCGAATGCGGGCTGCACATAGCTGTGATGAGGCCCTACGCGTAGGTGTGTCGTTGGCTTTAGGATTCGCCGACCGCGGGGATCCGGCATTTCTGCCGACTGCCTCCGTCCACAGGAGCCGACGGCTTCATCGTCTTCCCATCCTGATCAAAATGCCTGAGGCACCGCGTTAACCAGCCTCGGATCGGCAGGTTTGAGCATCCCATCAGTCTGGTGCTGCGTGTCTCCAGAAGCGCCGACGCGCCTCACTGGGGGAGCATCCGAAGATTGACGTATAGGCTCCAGCGAAACGGCCCAGGTGCCAGAAACCAAAGCTCATGGCGATGTCGGTGATCGAGAGGCGATCGCCCTGCGTCAGGATAAGGCCGTGCGCGGCCCGAAGCCGCCGCTCCCGCTCGTAAGCTCGAGGGCTGATTCCCAGACGTTCCTGAAAGGCGCGCTCCAACATTCGCTCGCCAATGCCCAGTACCTCGCAGACTGCACTGACGGAAACAGGGCTATGAGGCCTTGCCTCCAGAATGGCCAGGGTGGCATCAACGATATCGCGCCGATCGCTGGAACCGAGGGCGCGGGGGGATGGTTGCTCCGTGAGGGAAAGCACCCGCGCGAGCGCGGCGCCCGCTTCGCTCGCCGCAACGGCCAGGCCGGCACTTAGGTCATAGCCACGCTGTGCTGCAGCTTCCGCGAACCCGACGGTTCGCAGCAGCCTCTGCTGAAGCTCCAGCTCGGCTCCTGCCGTGAGGCGTTGCTCATGTATCCCTGGCATCAGCGCGGTCCTCTGGCCCAGGTGGGAGGCTGATGCCGTGCGCAGAGACTCGAGCGCGGACCCACGCAGACCGATCCGCATGAGGCGATAGCTTCCTGGCATCTCCAGCTTGAATTCTGTTCCCGGGCCGATGATCCGCAACTGCGGTACTTCACTCCGTTGTCCGTTGAAGGTCGTGCCTTCGCCCCAGAGGAACACCGCCGTCAACGCATCGTCATTGATCGCCCCGGACATGGCGATGCCACCCTTGTCCCGCAAATCGAGGACGAACGCGTCGCCATAGTCTATCGTTGCAAGGCTCGATGCATGGCGCTGCTCGCCAATCTGCTGGATATGGAATTCCGCGTCGGGATCGGACTCGCGGGTGCGCGCGACCACGGAATTATACTGGCGGGCGTACCAGTTAGGAGCCTCCAACAACGAGGGCCTCTCCAAGTCTTTTGTCCGGACTGGAGTTGGACGCGATCGCTTTCGTCCAACTCGATAAGTCAAGCAACCGAGTCCGGCTTGTTTCTGCGGGCGATCTTTATAATCAGAAGAATGATTCCGATAGCAAAGAGAAGACAGCCAACCATGATGCTCGATGGAGAGCCATAGCGATAGCCCGATGCAAAAATGAGAAAGCCTATGAGCAAGAGGCCGATAGCTATCAATTTGTTTGCCAACAAGGCCTTGGTGTTTCCTTCCATTGTAGCAGCTCCTTAAAATTTGACGTTTCGAGGTGGTGTCGAGGGTCTTTCTGGCTTTCGCTCTATTCGGTCTTTTCTTCCGGCTCCCAGGAAGCCGACTGAACATTCGAGTCGAGCGCGAGGTGAGCGACGACGCGTTCGACTGATTGCGCATCATCACGGTTGCTGAACAACGTTGCTTCTATTCTCATGGCGTCGCCCTCATTGATGGGATGGCTGTTAAGGGAGCGTAGGCGGAGGAGGTTTGTATTGATGGTCTGAAGCAGAATCGATCTGAGCAAATAAACATTATCTCGTGAGCATACGATCTCTATAGTGTACGTGTATTCGACGGCAGGTTGTTCCTGAGAGTGCCTTCGAAAGAATCTTGAGAAATTAGGAAGAAGCGAATTGAGTATAATAATGAGCATTGCGGTTTCCGCGGCCAGCAGCAGAAAGCCAAAGCCTACGAAGACCCCGACAGAGCCAGTGCTCCAGATCGTCGCGGACGTACTCAACCCTCTTATGTTGGAACCGTCCCTGATGATCAGGCCGGCGCCAAGGAAGCCAATGCCGGTTACGACCTGAGCCCCCATTCTAAGATCGAGACCTGAGCCAAGAGCGCCCGGCAGCGAGGAGTATGCCGCCGCGCCCAGTGCGACCAGCGCGTGCGTCACAAGTCCTGTATATTGTTGCCGGTACTGGCGTTCCGCACCGATCAGCGCGCCGAGCAGCAACGCAAGCACAAGCTTCAGCAGGATTGATTGAGTTATCGCGACTTCAGCTTCCAAATGTTCATTCCGTCTGATTCAAAATGCAGGGGCTTTCATCACATGGCGCCGATCTCGGACGCCGGCTGCTGGGACACGGATTGCCGGGATGCCGACCGCTTCAGGATTGTGAGCGGCAGATGGAGAACGAGGGAGGCGTTATCGAAGATGATCTGCCGGGTCTCTTCGGCTTTGTCTTCGACCGGCATATCTTCGTTCACGATGAGACGGCGCAGCAGGGGCCCGGACCTCAACAGCTTCATCAGTGTTTCCGACGTTGCAAAGCCGCTGTGGCCGCCGCCGTCCACGTCGGAAATGTCGATAACCTGAATGTCCTTTTTCTGGAGGAGCGGGATATCGAAGCCACTGCCGACTCGTGGCTGGCCACCTGCAATGCGCCGCGACAGGCTCAAGGCGCGATCTCGCCGAGAGACAACGATCGTGAAGGGGTGCGGCAGTTGGGGTATGTCCCTGACTTGGCTGCTGAAGACATCTGGATCGATATCGGGCGCGGCAAGCAAGACGCCGCGGATTCTTGAGGTAACCGCCGCCTTACCTTGCAATACAAGGGTGCGAAGCGCCTCCATTACGACATACGCGCCCATGGAATGGCCGACGATGAAAACACCGCTAGCGTTCGATCGAGCTGCGATTTCGATCGTTTCGGCCAAGCCGTCCCGCGCCTGGAGAGCGCTATCGCGATCGAAAAGATAGGCGCCGATAGATCCCGCCGACGCCCAGGAGAAATGAACCGGAACCGAGGAGATGCGGTAGTCGTGGACGACTTGGGCATTACGAAACAGGCCTTCGGCAAAATTGTTGTTGTAGCCGTGCACGAAGATAAACACCTCGCGCTCCGAAGGCGGACGCTTCGCCAGCATCCCGTTCAACCGACCTGCGAAGGATGCTCTGTTCTCGAAGCGGACAAGATCACGAGCGGAAAAATGGCGCTTCGGATCGGGTGATGTCGATGACGTCTCGACGACGCCCGGCCGGTGTGTGGCCGGCACGACGACAGTCAACTGCGAAAAACTCAACGTCGGGGAACGATCCCGCGAATAGGGCGGTTCGGAGGTGGGGAACCTTGTGCGCGTGGTGGCAATCAGGAAGGAAATAGCCGACATTTCGTTGCTAATTTGTACAGGCGAGGCAAGGCCCGTCACGGCTCTTGGACCGGCGCAGCTTTGCACCAGCAACGCCAGCGAGATAACCAACACAAATCGTCCTGCGGGGTTCTGCATGCTGCTGGCCGCGCCGGCTTATCTTCGTAAACTCACCAGCGTTTGGCCATCCTTGTCCAACAGTTGCACTCGTCCTGTCTGTGGGGCTTCAAAACGATGGACGGACCCGAGTGCCTTCAGAAGACTGCGCTCTTGATCCATGAGGGGCTGATCGCAGATCATCCTGGACGAGCCGGTTTCCGAGATCGTCAGCGCTTCTCCGGTCAAGGCGAAGCCGCCAAAGAACCGATTGCACGAGCCATTCCCATGGATGCGTCCATCTGGCTCGAAGGCAAGGGTGGGTTTCGAATCGGAGACCGTGGTTTCTTCTCGAATTTCGTCCACGAGCCAATCTCCGTGAAGGAGGTCGCCCGGCTCTCCGGCGCAGCCCCCAAATTTCCGGTCGCCAAGGATGACGGTCGCGGTTTGGGGGTATGGCATTCCGCTCATGGTATCGACGCATATTTTGGCAGCGATGGTCAGCGCGAGTTGCCGGCCGTCTACCGTCGCCAGATAGGTGTCGGCGTCGCCTTGCCTTGTGGGACGCGGAGCCGGCTGAACTGTGAAGGTCTCGCCCCCTAAGGCGTTAAAGCTGAGCGCGGTGTCCGAGATGCTGATTTGCCAACCGGGTTCGTTGCCGCGTGCAGCCAACGAGGCAGCCTCCGCATTGCTCGTTGCGGTGGCGTACAGCGACAACACCGCGAGCGAAGCGGCCAACGGCAAGGATGAGCAGGACTCTGGACTCACGGTTGCAGCCTCCAGACGATGCGTCACTGAACTCGAAGGCCGCCCGGAAACCGGCCTCTGGGGGCAACTTCGCCAAATATTGCGCCGAATGTACTTGCATCCGGCCGTCAGTCCATCGCCGCGGTTCGGAGAACGAGTCCATTCGGCGAAGAAATGGACGCAAAGCCAAGAATTGAGATTCCAAGAACATAAATGGTTGCCGCGGGCCATCTCGACCGCCCTTTGGCGAGAACGAACCTCAATGTGATGGTTCGATCGTGTCGAGGCGTTCCGTACGATCTCCCGGACGCGGGGACGACAGATACTCGGTTGCTTTCTGGACGACAAAATAGACGGAGGGGATGATCAACAGGCCAATCGTCGTAGCCGCGGCCATGCCCCCGAAAATTGTGACGCCAACAGCCCGCCGCGCGCCCGCGCCGGCGCCAGTCGACACGACAAGAGGAATGATCCCGAGGATGAAGGAAACCGCGGTCATCATGACGGCCCGGAAGCGCTGCTCGGCCCCGATCCGCGCCGCCTCCATTACGCTTAGTCCCTCATCGCGCCGCTCCTTGGCGAATTCCACGATCAGGATGGCATTCTTCGCCGCCAGTCCGATCAGCAGCACGATGGCGATCTGCACGTAGAGGCTGTTCTGCATCCCGAAGACCTTCAATGCCGCTATGGCGCCGAAGAGAGCCGCTCCGAGCGAAAGGATGACGATCAACGGAAGCGACCAGCTCTCGTATTGGGCGACAAGGAAGAGATAGGCAAAGAGGAACGCCAGCGCAAAGACCAGCCCCTCCTGGCCACTGCCGCGGCGCTCTTGAAACGACAGGCCCGACCACTCGAAGCCATAGCCATTCGGCAACAGCTGGGCCACTGTCTTCTCCATCGCGTCCATGGCGCCGCCGCTGCTGCTTCCAGGTGCGGTAATGGCGTTTATGGGAGCGGCGACCGAGAGATTGTAACGCTGGATGGCGAATGGCGACAGGATCGTCGTCAACGACGCCAGATTGTTCAAGGGCACCATGGTGCCGTTCCGGCTACGCACATGCAGGTTCAAGATGTCTTCCGCATGGGCACGGAAATCGGCATCGGCCTGCAGATTGACCTGGAACACGCGGCCATTGAGCGTAAAATCATTTACGTAGCGCGATCCGAAGGCCGCGCCGATGGTGGAATAGACGTCCGACACGCTTACCCCAAGCGCTTCGGCGCGCGTTCTGTCGACGTCGACATAGACCTGCGGGACATTGGCGCTGAAGGTGGTGGCGGCCCCGCCGAGCTCCGGCAGATGATTGAAGGCGCCAAGCAGGGCGCCGACGACCTGCGCGATCTCTTGTGGCGGCTGTCCTTCAAGCGCTTGCAGGCGGAAGTCCAGGCCACCGACCGAGCCGATGCCGGCAATCGCCGGCGGCGCGAACACGGCGACGTTCGCGCCCGGAATTTGGGAGAACTTCACCCGCAGCGCCTGCAGGATGCCGGCGAGCTGCAGTTCGCTGGACCTGCGCTCGTCCCAGGGCTTCAGCGCCGCGACCGCCATTGCGCCGCTCGGCGAACTCGTCGACTGAAGGATGCTGAACCCCGCAACCGTGATGACGTCTTGCACGCCTCCGGTGTCGGTCAGAATCTTGCGCACGTCCTCCACGATGGCTTTCGTGCGGTCGAGCGAAGCGGCGTTGGGCAACTGGATGTCGACGAACAGCGCGCCTTGGTCCTCGTCGGGCAGGAAAGTCGACGGTAGCCCGGTGAAGATCAGATAGGCGATGGCAAAACAGGCAAGCAATCCCGCCACCGGCACGTACCAATGCCGCACCAGAAACCCGACGAGGCGTCCATAGCCGTCTCGCGTCTCGTTCATGAATGCCGTGAACCAGGCCAACGGGCCACGCTTGAAATGGCCCATATCGCGCCGCAAAAGCAGTGCGGCCAGCGCCGGGCTCAGGGTCAATCCGACAAAGGAAGAAATCACCAGGGCCGAAGACAGCGTCACGGCGAACTGCCGGTAGAGCTGGCCGCCTATGCCGCCGAGAAACGCAGTCGGCGTCACCACGGCAAGCAGCACCAAGGTCGTGGAAATGATCGGCCCAGTGATCTGGTGCATCGCCTTGCGCGTGGCGTCGGCGACCGCGATGTCAGGGGTATCCTCCAGCACATGCTTGACGTTCTCGACGACAAGGATGGCATCGTCCACCACCAGGCCGATCGCCAGCACCAGCGCCAAAAGAGAAATCATGTTCAGCGAATAGCCGGCGGCAAACAGCACCGCCAAGGCGCCGAGCATGGAAACCGGGATGGCAAGCGCCGAGATGAACATGGCGCGCCAATCCTGCAGGAAGACGTAGGTGACTGCGAGAACGATCAGGAACGCTTCAAGCAGGGTTCTGGCCGTCAGCGAGATGCTGGCATTCACGAAGCGGGTCGCATCGTAGACGATGTGATACTGCATGCCTTTGGGAAAACGTGACGAGAGGCGCTCCAGTTCGGCGCGGACCGACGCCGCGGTCTGGATGGCGTTGGCGCCGGGCGACTGGTTGATCTGCATCATCGCCGAGGCGTGTCCGGCAAAGCTGGCGCTCGAAGCATAGCTTAGTGCGCCAAGCTCGAGCCGCGCGATGTCGCGCAGGTAGACCTTGGCCCCCGCCGAGCCCGTGCGCACGACGATGTCCCCGAATTCCTCGACGCTTCTCAGCCGCCCCTGCGCGACCAGAGTGTATTGCAGCTCCGAGCCCTGCGCCTGCGGGGGCGCGCCGGCCTGTCCGAGCGTCGCCTGGATGTTTTGCCGCTGGATGGCGGCCGAGACATCGTCGGGCGTCAGGCCAAGCGCGTCCATGCGCTGCGGGTTGAGCCACACCCTCATCGAGTATTCCGAAGCCCCGGCGACCGAAGCCTCGCCGACGCCCCGCACGCGCGATATCGTGTCGGCGACGGTCGTGGTGATGAAATTCGTGATCGCCAGCGCATCGAGGCTGTCGTCCGGCGAATAGAAAGCGATGCCGAGGATAAAATCCGGCGAGCGGGCACGCACGGAGACACCTTGCTGCGCGACCGCTGCCGGCAGGCGCGAGATCGCCAGCTGAGCGCGGTTCTGCACGTTGATCTGTGCTGTCTCGGGATCGGTTCCGACCTCGAAGGTCACCGATAGCGTGTATTGGCCGGCATTGGAGCTGGTGGACGACATGTACATCATGTGGTCCACGCCATTGATGGCCGTCTCCAGCGGGCCGCCCACCACGTCGGCGATGACTTCCGCGCTTGCTCCCGGATAGGAGGCCGACACCGTCACCGTTGGAGGGGTGATCTGCGGATACTGCTGTATGGGAAGGGAAAACACCGCGATCCCGCCGGCGATCGAAATGATGATCGAGACGACGATCGCGAGCCGGGTGCGGCTGATGAAGAGGTCCGAGATCATGGCGTATCCTCCGCTTCGCGGGGGTTGACCTGCTGACCATCGGAAACGCGTTGCAGGCCCTCGACGACGATCGTTTCGCCGCCTTCCAATCCGCTCGTCGCCGCCCAGCGATTGTCGATGCGCGCACCGGTCGTGATCGCCTGCCTGGTCACGGTATTGTTGTCGTTGAGCACGAAGACGAACTTGCCCTGGCGGTCCTGAAGAACGGACGCCATCGGCACCATCGGCAATTTCCTGGCTTCTTCGTCGACGATTGTTAGCCGGACGAACTGGCCAGGCGCCAATATGTGGTCCGGGTTGGGGAACAGCGCGCGGACGGCGACGGTACCGGTCTGCTGATTGACCTCGTTGTCGATGAACTGCACCCGCCCCGGTGAAGCAAATTGTGTGCCGTTGGCGAGAGACAGACTCAGGTGGAATTTGTTCGCATCGATCTTCTGGCCCCCGGCGAGTTTCTGCCTGATGTCGACCAAAGTGCTGTCAGCGATCGAGAATGCGACGCGGATAGGATCGAGCTGGACGATGCGCGCCAATGATCCGGAGCCGGGCCCCACGAGATTACCGCGCGTCGCCAGGGAGCGGCCGATGGTCCCATTGATGGGAGACTTGATCTGAGCATAGGAAAGATTGAGTTCGGCCGTATTGAGGGCTGCATTGGCGCTTTGAACATCCGCCGCGGCGACATCGAACGCAGCCTGCGCGTCATCCAACGTGGCCTGAGCAATAGTCCTGCGGCTGAGCAGGTCCCTGGCGCGTGAGAGGCTTTGTCGCGCGGCGTTGCGGGTGGCTTCGGTCCTGGCCACCTGCGCCTGTGCGGACATTACCGCCGCCGACAGTTGATCCGGCTCGATTTCGAAAAGCAGATCGCCCTCCTTCACGTGCTGGCCTTCGGAGAACCTGATCTCCTTGAGCAGGCCGGACGCGCGCGCCTGAATGTCGACCGCATCGATCGCCTCGACCTGCGCGTTGTATGTCAGCGGCGCGTTTGCCGGACCGGACTGGACCTTCTGCACGACCACTGGCACCGTCGCCGCGGTCTGCGCACGTGCCGCTCCCGCGAAGCCGCCCACGCCGACTAGCAATGCGGCCGCCACGACCCTGGCTCGAAAGTCAAAATTGCTTTTCATCATCGTCGGATCCTGCTCTCAAGACAAAATCTTCGTCCTGCGCACGCTCAGGGCAATGACGAGATACGCCAGTCCAGCAATCATCATGGAAAATCCGGCCACCAAGCCAGTCGGCATCTCTCTGACGATCGGCCACTTCAGCAGTATGGAGAAAGCAGCGAATATGGCCACGATTCCGGAAACGGCGAACCAATACCAGCCGCCGACTTTCCTGACTTCAGCGGCGATGATTAATTGAAGAACACCGTGGACAAATAGTACAAACGCTATGAACAGTGAT
Source organism: Mesorhizobium sp. B2-4-2 (assembly GCF_006442845.1). Classification (NCBI taxonomy): domain Bacteria; kingdom Pseudomonadati; phylum Pseudomonadota; class Alphaproteobacteria; order Hyphomicrobiales; family Phyllobacteriaceae; genus Mesorhizobium; species Mesorhizobium sp. B2-4-2. Next base: position 83,275 of record NZ_VFVM01000008.1, read on the forward strand.
ATTGCGGCCGATGCTTTGATAGGATTGAAGTAAATCATAATGCCGCCGATGAGCTCGAAGAAGCCGGTCAGTTCCTGCCACACGAAGCCCACCCAACTTTTGATCCAGAGCGATTGGATGACCTTGATGACGCCGACTGCCATCAGGGCCACGGCGAACACGACGTTGGATGCGAAATTGGAAACGCTGGGAACTGCGACTGAAAACACGCCGCCCGCAAGCAGGAGGAGCCCAAAGAGCAGAAACCTGCGCCACTTGCCCTGCTCGATTTCGGCCCGTTCATATGGCGTTGCAGGTGGGTGATCCGATTTTTCTGGCATGTCCCCGTTCCATGCAGGTTCTAAATATCGATCTCGCACCCTGCGAGCAGAGAAGAGAGCCGAGAGCGCTCAATGGAAAGTATCAGGAAGAAGTCTGCCGGACGGAGCGTCAGGAGCCTGTCTGGTTGCCTCGCGGCGAGATTTCCCGATGACGACGACTGCCTAGTCGAGATTTTCTCGCGGCCTTGCTTCGTCAGGACCATGAGGCCGTGTCGGATTAACTGATTGCTGGGAAGTGAAGGCGGCATACGGCTTTCCGCTGACTCTCAAAGGGTGCTCTTGTGAAGCCGGCCGTCCTTCATGATGACGACGAAGTTCTTATGCGGATCCTCGATCAGCCGGATGTCGTCGAGCGGGTTGCCGTCCACGATCAGAAGGTCCGCGAAAGCTCCTTCTTCGATGACGCCGAGCTTGCCCGGATAAGGGTTGCGCAGATTGGAGAGTTCGAGCAGTTCGGCATTGCCGGAGGTGGCCATCTGCAGGACTTCGGCGTTCTTGTACCAGTTGGCCAAATGCGTGAGCATCATGCTCTGGCGCGGACCCAACGCAGGCGAGAACAGCACGTCGGAACCCCAGGCCGTCTTGATGCCATGCTTGCGAGCAAAGGCATATATCCTCGGCGTCCCTGAGAAAAGCTCCTGGGCGCGGTCGGCGCTAGGTCCCGTCAGCGGGCCGGTGTCCTCCGCCGTCAGGAAGGGCTGGGTGCTTAGCCATGTGCCCTTCTCGGCGATCATCGCCGCCGTGTCCTCGTCCATCAGATGCGCGTGCTCGATCGACTGCACCCCAGCTGCCAGCGCGCGTCGTATCGCGCGAGACGTATAGGCGTGCACGGTAACGTAGGTGCTCCAATCCTGTGCCACCTCGACGCCTGCCCGCAGCTCTTCTTCGCTGAAGGTGACGATGTCCAGCGGACTGCGGGGCGATGATACGCCACCGCCGCCCACCAACTTTATCTGTGACGCGCCTTGGAGAAGCTGCTCCCGGATCCGCATCTTCAGGTCGCCGATATCGTCGACGATGGCCGCTCCCCCCAGGAGTTCACCTTTGCTGAGCTTGCCGCCGTCGCGCGGAATCTCGCTTGGCAGGCGAAGATCGGCGTGGCCCCCGGAGGTCGTGATCATCGCGCCGGAGGGATAGATGCGCGGGCCAGGGATCAGCCCGGTGTCGATAGCCTGCTTGAAGGAGAAGGAGGGACCTCCCAGATCGCGTATGGTGGTGAAGCCGCGACTGAGCGTGCGATCCGCCTCGGCGGTGGACGCTGCGAAGATAATCCCCGGGTCGCCGTTAAGCAGGATGTTGACCGGGACCGCCGCGAAGATCGCATGCCAATGCGCGTCGATGAGCCCTGGCATGAGAACGCCATTGCGGCATTTGATGACGGTGGCGTCCTCCGGGGGAGGGGCGTTCGTCATATCGATTCCGGAAATCCTGCCGCCCTCCACCAGGATTTGCGCTCCGTCCTTCACCGTACCCGACTTGCCGTCGAATAGCCGGACTTCGCGAAACAGGATCTTGGAAGGGGGCGCGGCCGTCTGCGCGAAGGACGGCTTTGTCAGCACCCCGGCGATGGCGGCAGCCCCGAAACCGGAGAGAAAACTACGCCTGGAAAAGGCCTCCAGACGACGAGAGACTCGTTGAAGATCGGGATTGAGACAACCGCAACCAGAACTGTGAACGAGGTGACCGTACTTCGAGCCTAGCCGCAGCATGTCTTTTGCTTTCGGTTGAGCGACACTGACACCTGCCGGACGGCGCTTCGTGTCGCGGTTCTTGTCGTTTCAGGTCCCGTTACTCGACCAACACATCGCCGCCGACAGGATTGGCGCTGTCAAAGATGAGGAATACGATCGGAGTCCCCGACTCCGCTGTTGCATCGGTCCGCCTGGCGCCGACTTCGCCGCCGAGAGGCACGGAGTATTCCGCGACGATTTCCCCGAAGGTGTTCCTTTGGACTGCAACTTTCTGTCCGGGCCGAACGGTCTCATTGAGTTCGACCAACAATTCGATGAAACCGCCATGCGTCGCGGTGACGGGAAACATGCCGTCCGCGACGAAAACGCTCGAATCCTTGCTGGTTCTGCCGATAGGGCCTGAAATTATTCCGTGGTGCTTGATGACGTTCATCGTTCCTTCGACGAACAGGGCGATCATGTCGTGATCGAAGATCCGCGGCTTGCCGATCTCGGGCGTGAAGGCGGGAATGCCGGCATCGATGAGGGCATTGGCGAGAAGACCTCGCTCGCCAAAGTTGTCGAAAATCTGATCGACCGGATAGAGTTCCGCCATCGCCCGCACTTCGGGGAGATCCATGCGCGCAAGGTGGAACGCCGTCGCGTCCATGCCCGTGGCGGCTGTATGAAAATCGATCCCGTAGTCGAGGTTTGACCGCAGAAGCCGGTTGAATATCAGGCCGGCGTGGCGCGTCGGCGCGTCGGGAGCGTCCTCGTTGCCAGGGAACAACCGATTGATGTCGATCAGGTCGATCCCGCGCCCCGAATTCGGCCATCTCCGTTCCATGCCTTCCATTGCGGGGCGCGAAATGTCGAGTACCGCCATCACCGATCCCGACATCGCGGCCGGATCGAGCTCACGCATTACGGATTGCACGGTTTGAATGGGGCTCATTTCATCGCCATGCACGCCGCTCATCAGCCCCAGTCGTTTGCCTGGGGCTGCCCCCTTGGCGACCATCACCGAGACGTACCAGTGCTGGCCCGTCGGCATCTGTACGCCCTGGAAATAAAAGCTGTGCTTGCCTGGTTCCAGATCCGAGATGTCAAGCGAACTGATGACCTTCTTTCCGTCGATGACATCGCCGGTATAGACGGTCCCCGACGTCCCTGCGGGAGACGCGCTTGCAGGTGCCGAGCCCGTTTGCGCCTGCGCCGGCCCGGCCATGAGCGCAGCGGCAGCGCCGATGGTAGCGACCGATGCGATCATGAAGTCGCGACGTCCGAGGCCCTCGCTGGTTTCATGCGCCATGGCTGTGTGGTCCCTGCCGATGAGGATCATGCTGCAGATCTCGCGGTGACGCCTGCGAGGGCGGCTAGATCGTCCTTACCGATTCCCGTTGTGCGCGTGGTATCCGGGCATTAGTCCCACAAGACATTTCAGGGAGTACAGCCTCCAACAAGAAAAATGGACTGGTGGTCTATGATTGGGATGCCTTGCATACTGAGTTGAGAGCCACCACAACCGGTCTGATAAGCCTCGGATATCACGCAGCCACCTCCACAACTTCCGTCGGGTACAATTAAGCCCAGTTCACGAATTCCTGGTGGATACCTCAAATGGGCCAGATGGCATGTTAACGATTGATTAACATGCTTCTATGCTGGTAGTAGACAGGGTATTACATCCACCTTCAACATTGCTTGCCGGAGTTGTATATATTAGAATGAACTAATGTTCTTGCAATAACCCGTGTTGCACCAACAAAGACGGATAGTTGCTATGGATGCTATGGTTCATGCCGCCGGGCTATCTGGAGGAGCAGGTGCCGAGAAGTCCCTGCAATGCGCCGTCGACATCGATACCTCCACGGCACCACCTGCTAAGCAATTCGACCTGTTTCGAACCTGGTATCAAGGCGTTGCCGACACTGAACTTATGCAAGAACGGAGCCATTCGTTTCCAGCACATGAAACAGTGTGGGATCTGGGAACGTTGGCTGTCATGTTCCTCGAATTGCCTGGCAGTGGCTACCGCTGTCGCTGGCGGCATTTGAAAAACCCTTCGGTGGACAATTGGTATTTGAGCCTGCCCTTGTCCAAGGGCAGGCTTCCTGGAAGTTGGCAGGTCGTGAGAACGACCCTGCAATCTTTTGCAGAGCCCTACGAATGCGTGATGGAGAACGACGCCCTCCTTGCCGTTTTCCTGCCACGCGACCTGCCTTTCATCCAATCGTCCAGGATTGAAATACGTGAGGAGTCGAAAAGACTCCTGGCAGACTACATGCTTCTGCTGCACCGTTCCTTTTCCGATCTGAGGGCCGTGGATGTGTCGCACATTGCCACTGCCACCACCAATCTGCTGGCTGCGTGCGTGTCGCCATCACATGACCGCATCACCGAGGCGAAGCGTGTGATCGACGCCGTGATCGCCGAGCGCGCTGCCAAAATCATTGCACAAAGTTTGAATGATCAGTCCTTGGCATCCGACAGGCTTTGCCGCGAACTCGGTGTGTCCCGCTCTCGCCTCTACCGGATATTCGAACCGGCCGGAGGTGTTTCGAATTATATTCGCCACAAACGCCTGCTCAAGACACGCGATATACTTTCCGACAGCTTGGATAGGCGCCCGATCTCCGCCATTGCCGGGGATTGGGGCTTCACGGATCCATCGGCGTATAGCCGGATGTTCAGGAAGGAATTCGGCATTACGCCAAAGGAGGCACGCGTGGAAGGCTGGCAAGGCGCCCAGGCCACGAGCTCGCAGCAGATCAGCCAGCCTGACAGCAGGGCGCACACGCTGAGTGGTCTTCTGCTGCGAAACAGCTTTGGGCCCTAGACTGCGATGGCGCCGGCAAGGATGCCGTAGATTGCCGCGACCGCGCCAAGTGCGGCGACGACGAACATCCCCATCTCGGCGGGAGTAAACACCCTCTGCCCCCGCTCCTTCCGAGCCATGACGAAGAGGATCGTGCCCGGTCCGTAGATGACGGCCGAGAGCAGCAGGTGCTTGGCGCTGGCGGCGTAGATGAGACCGGCCGTATAGATCAATGCTATCGCCGCCCTTGCGAAGTCGACACGCCGCGCTACGGGGTCGTTCTCGTAGCTCTCGCCGCCCCATGCGAGCTTGACCCCGTAAGCGGCGACAAGAAGATATGGGATGAGGATCATGGAACTGGTCAGCTCGAGAGCGAGCCTGAAGGCCTGTTGAGCAAAGAGCGTCAGGACCAGAAAAACCTGCACGACCGTATTGGTCAGCCAGAGCGCCCGCGACGGCACGCCATGCTTGTTTTTATACGCAAGAAAACGCGGCATTGTCTGGTGATGTGATGCGGTGAACAGGATTTCAGCGGCCAGCAGCACCCAGGACAGATAGGCACCGGCAACGGAGATCAGCAGGCCGAAGCTGACGAACTTGGCGCCCCATGGCCCGACCACCGCTTCCAATACGCCGGCCATGGAGGGATTGCGCAGCGCTGTCAGTTCAGGACGAAGCATGATCCCGTAGGAGGGAATGGTGACCAGCACAAGCAGACAGAGCACGCCGAGAAAACCAAGGAGCGTCGCGACCCCGACATCCCCGCGGTTGCGTGCGTAACGCGAATAGACGCTCGCGCCTTCGATTCCGACAAAGACGAATACTGTCACCAACATGGTCCCGCGAACCTGGCTCGCGATGCTGCCAACGCTGACTTCTTCCCCGCCCCAGAAATTGGTCGTGAAGACATCGGCGCTGAAGCCGTAGATAACGAAGATGATAAAGAGAAAGATCGGAATGATCTTGGCGTAAGTGACAATGGTGTTGATCGCCGCCGCTTCCTTGACGCCCCGCAGGATCAGCGAATGTACGATCCACAGAAGCATCGAGGAAATGACGATCGCCGTGATGGTATTGCCATCGCCGAACACAGGAAAGAAAAGCCCCAGCGTCGACTTTATCAGCACGAAATAGGAAACGTTGCCGAGAACGGCGGCAGACCAGTAACCGAGGGCCGAGAGGAAGCCGAGATAGTTGCCAAAGCCGGCCTTGGCATAGGCATACACGCCCGCATCGAGGTCCGGCTTGCGAACCGACAAGGTCTGGAAGACGAAGGCCAACATCAGCATTCCGACGCCAGCGATGGCCCAAGCGATCATGGCCCCGAACGGACCGGTCTCGCGACCAAAAGCCTGCGGCAAAGAGAAGATGCCCGCGCCGACCATCGAACCGACGACCATAGCCGTCAGGGTCCATATCGAGAATTTTTGCTGAACGGTCGAGTTCATTGAATTTGGATCAACAATTCCTTGGCGGACGGCGGTCCAGCGGCCTCATTGTTACGCCTGCAACCTATCTCGAATCTAGCGCCCACGTGATTGGCATAAAATCCCACTAGTATACCTGACGTCCAAAACCTTTGCCTTGGCTCGTTTAACCGGTTGCCGATATTCGCATTTACTGCTTCTGATCAGACATAACCTTGCTGGACCGAGACGTGTCGGCGAGGCGTCTGATCGCGAACTCTGGTTCGCGCAGCCAGGAGAGCGGTTTATGACTTCAAACGAAAATCAGAAGCTTTCGCTGTTTGCGCTGACCAGCATGGTTGTGGGATCGATGGTCGGCGCGGGCATCTTCAATCTGCCTGGCCGGTTCGCGACTGCGACAGGTCCGTTCGGCGCAATCATCGCCTGGGCAATTGCGGGAACCGGCATGTACATGCTGGCGCGGGTGTTCCAGGCGTTGGCCGAGAAGAGGCCAGACATCGACTCAGGCGTCTTCGCCTATGCCAAGGCCGGCTTCGGCAACTACATGGGCTTCCTGTCCGCCTTCGGCTACTGGCTCGGTAGTTGCCTGGGCAACGTCTTCTATTGGGTGCTCATCGGCTCGACGCTGGGGCGGTTCTTTCCCGGGATCTTTGGGGACGGCAGCAGCGCCATCGCCATCATCGTCTCGTTGATCGGCATCTGGGCTTTCCACTTCATGATCCTGCGCGGCGTCGAGCAGGCGACCTTCATCAATACTGTCGTGACGATTGCCAAGATCGTGCCGATCCTGGTCTTCATCCTGCTCCTGATCTTCTTCTTTCATTTCGGGCAGTTCCGCGAGAATTTCTTCGGCGGCTTGGACATGCCGCCGAAGTCCCTGATCGCCCAGGTGCGCGACACAATGCTGATCACGGTCTTCGTCTTCCTCGGCATCGAGGGCGCCAGCGTCTATTCCCGCTTTGCCAAGGTGCGTTCCGACGTCGGTACGGCGACGATTCTCGGTTTCGTCGGCGTCACAGGCCTGATGGTAGCGGTCACGCTGCTGCCCTACGCGGCTCTGCCGCAATCGGCTGTCGCCGGTGTCCAGCAGCCGTCGATGGCCGGCGTTCTCGAAGCGGTCGTCGGTCACTGGGGTGCGGTCTTCATCTCGATCGGCGTTCTGATCTCGGTGCTCGGCGCCTATCTCGCCTGGTCCCTAATCTGCGCCGAGGTGCTGTTCGCGGCGGCGAAGTCGGAGGACATGCCAAGGCTCTTCGCAGCGCAGAATGGCAACAAGGTTCCCGCTAACGCACTCTGGCTCACCAACATCGTCGTGTCGCTCTTCGTGATCTCCACCTACTGGTCGCGGGACGCGTTCAACTTCATGCTCGACATGACGAGCGTCACCGCGTTGCTGCCCTACCTGCTCGTGGCTGGCTACGGCATCCTGCTCGCTCGTAGCGGCGTTGGCTATGAAAAGACGCCGGATCAGCGCGGCCGCGACCAGATCTTCGCCTGGATCGCGGCGATTTACACGATCTTCATGTTCGTCGCCGCCGGGCTCAAATACGTGCTGCTTGTTGCCGTCCTCTTCGCGCCCGGAACTATCCTCTACGTCTGGGCGCGGCGCGAGCAGAAATTGCAGCTGTTCACGCTCGCCGAACTCTTCGTGTTCGCCGTCACGCTCATCGCTGGCCTGATCGGAGCCTACGGGCTGCTGACGGGCGCCATCGCACCTTGAACAGAAAGAAGGAAGGTCATGACAAACAATACTTCATTCGGCGTTCATTCAGAGGTTGGTCAGTTGCGCAAGGTCATGGTGTGCGCTCCCGGCCGCGCCCACCAGCGGCTGACACCCAGCAATTGTGACGCACTCCTCTTCGACGACGTGCTCTGGGTAGACAATGCCAAGCGCGATCATTTCGACTTCATGACCAAGATGCGCGACAGGGGCGTCGAGGTGGTCGAGATGCACAATCTGCTCGCCGAGACGGTCGCCATTCCGGAAGCCAAGAAGTGGATCCTCGACCAGCAGATCGTACCGAACCAGGTCGGCCTCGGCCTCATCGACGAGGTCCGCTCCTATCTCGACGACCTCTCTAATCGCGACCTCGCTGAGACACTGATCGGCGGGCTGTCGACCTTCGAATTCCCGGAAAGCATCGGCGGCGAACAACTGGCGCTGATCCGTGACGCGGCCGGCGTCAACGAATATCTTCTGCCGCCTTTGCCCAACACCCTCTACACCCGGGACACCACCTGCTGGATCTATGGCGGCGTGACGCTGAACGCCCTTTATTGGCCTGCGCGCCACGAGGAGACCATCCTCACCACGTCGATATACAAGTTCCACCCGGACTTCGCCGGCAAGGTCAATGTCTGGTGGGGTGACCCGACCAGGGATTGGGGGCTTGCCACATTCGAGGGTGGGGACGTGATGCCTATCGGCAAGGGCAATGTGCTTATTGGCATGAGCGAGCGCACTTCGCGCCAGGCTATCAGCCAAGTGGCGGCGGCCCTGTTTGAGAAAGGAGCTGCCGAACGTGTGATCGTCGCCGCAATGCCTAAGCTGCGCGCGGCGATGCATCTCGACACGGTATTCACGTTTGCCGATCGCGACTGCGTGCTGATGTATCCGGACATCGTCAACGGCATTGACGCATTCTCCTATCGCCCTGACGGCAAGGGGGGCGTCGAACTCCACAAGGACAAAGGCAGTTTCATTGAGACGGTGCGTGACTCGCTTGGTCTCAAGAAGATGCGCGTCGTTGAAACCGGCGGCAACGACTACATGCGCGAGCGCACCCAGTGGGACAGCGGCGCCAACTTGGTTTGCGCCTCGCCTGGTGTCGTCTTTGCCTACGATCGCAACACGTACACAAATACGCTGCTGCGCAAGGAAGGCATAGAAGTCATCACTATCTCAGGCGCGGAGCTCGGCCGTGGCCGAGGCGGGGGTCATTGCATGACATGTCCCATCATTCGTGATGCGGTCGACTATTGATAGCAATCCGGCCAGGCTCGGTACAGGCGGCCGGTCGGCCCCCCAAATAGTCTGAAGGCCATGCCTGTCGGACGGCCTCCAGCACATAAAGACCGTCTACCCCAGAATTGCTCATAGAGCGTTGGAGTCGCTCCCAATCTTTTAGGAACAATCGGCACATTGTTTGGACGGAATGCTCGTTGTTGGCGAGCGGATGTAAATGTACCCAGGAGATGAAATCATGAGAAGTATTATATTTGTTTCTGCTTTGGCTCTGATGGCTGCGGGTTGTACTGCCACGGAACAGCGAACAGCAGGCACGGCGCTGGCAGGAGCCGGAACGGGTGCGGTCATCGGCGGCCTTGCAAACGGCAGTCGAGGTGCCCTTGTAGGCGCGGCTGTCGGTGGCGGCACAGGGGCTGTGGTCGGCGCTGCGACGGCACCGCGTTCGCATCATCGCGAATGCTGGGTTCGTGATCGCTGGGGTCACACTGTTCGCGATCGTCAGGGTCGACCCATCACAAAACGGTGCTAGGCGCGATGCGTAAGATCAGCCTTATTCAGCACGAATCGAGCTGGTTAAGCGATATCGATGAACATTGGTCTGGGCGCTGAGCAAGCTTCCGGACCAATTTCGGAGTTGTCTGTAACGCCATCCAGCCGGCCGGGAACAGACCATACCATGGCAAAGCGAACGCTCTTTGCGCCTACGTATATTCTGGCGGTTATCGCCGTCATATGGGCGCTGCAGGCCGCTGCCTCAATTTTCGCGCCAGTCGTGTGCGCTCTTTTCCTCATCGCGCTGGTGTGGCCATTGCAGCGCAACCTGCAGCGGCTTCTTCCAAAGCTGATCGCACTGGCGATAGTCGTCTGTGTCGTCGTCCTGGCATTCTTCGCCTTTGCATCGATCGCCAGTTGGGGTTTTGGCCGCATTGGCCGATCGGTCCTCGCCGACAGCGCCCGCTTTCAAGGACTCTATAGTCAACTCGCCGAGTGGTTGGAAGGGCACGGTGTCGTGATGGCCGGCGCCTGGGCCGAGCATTTCAATGTCGGCTGGTTCGTGCGGATAGCTCAGGGCGTGACCGCAAGGCTGAATACCGTGATCTCGTTCTGGATCGTTGTCGTCGTTTACGTGCTTCTGGGTCTTCTCGACGCTGAAGCGGCGGCTCGCAATGCTCGTGTAGCGCTGAGCGCCCAGGCGGCGGCCGCACTGATCAATGGCAGCAGTCAGACGGCATCGAAATGGCGACGTTACATGCTGGTTCGGACATTGATGAGCCTTGCGACCGGTTCGATGGTCTGGGCGCTTTCGGCGGCTTTCGGACTGCGGTTTGCCGCCGAGTGGGGCGTTATCGCCTTCACCTTGAACTATATTCCGTTTATCGGGCCGTTCGTCGCGACATTCTTGCCGACGCTTTACGCGCTCGCGCAGTTCGGATCGCCACAGGCCGCCGTCTCGATTTTTGCCGGCCTCAACATCATTCAGTTCGTCATCGGCAGCTACATAGAACCGCGGGTTGCCGGTTACGTGTTGGCGATGTCGCCTTTTGTGGTGCTGTTTTCGGTCTTCTTCTGGTCGTTTCTTTGGGGTGTGTTCGGCGCGTTCATAGGTGTGCCCATCACCATCGCGCTGGTTACTTTTTGCTCGCAATCGTCGGCGACCCTTTGGATCGCTCAGTTGCTTGGGTCCGCCGATCGGCGGAACGCGTGATTGCCGCCAGGAAATTCGATTGGCTGCGCCCCTGGCGACGTCCGGATCCCGCGCCCCGGACGAGGCCGATGATACAAACCGACAGGATGCCGCCAAGAAGGCCGGCAATGCCGACGCCAATCAGCACGCCGGGCGTGAGGGTGCCGCCACCACGAGCGGTGGCATCGACAGCATTTTCGACGTTGCCGACGAAGTTTGCCAAGGCGGGAATCCGACCGGCCAGCCCTGTCAGGGCCAGTCCCCCCACGACGCCAGCCGCCGCGACAGATTTCCAACCCAGCGCAGCCATGCGCCAAAACCAGGCCGTAGCGAAAGCTCCGCCCGCGCCGCAGATGGCTTCAATCAAAAGCAGGGCCGCTGTCTCAAGGCCGGACATGCTTGCATCGCCCACTTGCTATCCGGCCATCCATCGCCCTTGCCGACCAGCAGAGTTCCGATTCCGGGATGTTCCGCGACCGCGGTCAGGCGGTCGCGGCCGCGCCTTGGCCGGCCATCGCCGAAGCGCGTTGAAGCGCATCGCGCAGAACCTGCTCCTTCGTCTCATCCAGCGACGTCTTAAGCACCACACCGCCAAAGGCCTGGATCTCCTTGAGCACCTTGTCCGCTGTCATCTCGTGCGCGAGCACGAACAGGGCAGCGTCCCCAGGCTGGATGCTGGCTGACAGATCGCGCATGAACGCATCGTTGATGCCCACGTCCGTCAAAGCGCCGCCAAGGGCTCCGGAGGTGGCGCCGACCGCAAGCCCGATCAGCGGATTCAGGAAGAGAACACCGATAAGCAAGCCCCAGAAGCTACCGGATACAGCGCCTGCCGCCGTCGTATTCACAAGTTGATTGAGCTTTATCGCACCCGCCTCGGTCTTCGTGGCAATAACCGCGTCGCCAAGTTTAATAACGTATTCCTTTTGAAGTCCTATGAGCCGTTGACGTACCTCTTCAGCCTTGGCCTCGTTTGGATAGACGATGACGATCAAATCGGACATGGGGCCCTCCTAGGCTAAGACTTTCCAAGGGCACGTAATACACATCCTAGAAGGTGAAAGATTGAGCCGGAAATCCGAATAGTGTGCAGCACGTCTCATTTTGCTTGCCTGTCCGACTGGCAAGCCTGCGGTCTCCACATTGGTTGTCGGCCGCTTCGTCCGTTGCGCTCGGCTTTGTCGCGACGAATTCTCGTCCGGGCCGCCCTCCGCAAAGCGGTAACGGTCACGATGAAAATGGTTGGATCATCGGGTCGTATCCGTTGGCCGAAAGCCTGTAACGAGCCAGCCCAGGCCGTGAAGAACTAGGTCGATACCCACGAACGCCCCAATCACCCAAACCCCGGTCGATGGCCATCCGATGAGTATCAAGAAGCCAGCCGCGAGACCGAACAGGCCGGAAACAAGCATCATCCATCGGTCGGTGGACAGGTAGCGCAGGCTCAAAGACATTCTTCCGAGCCCAGATATCACGAGCACGACACCGAGCACCCATGTGAGGATGATAGATCCCAGCACCGGCAAGCTGATGAGCAGACAGCCAAAAACGACGTACAGGATGCCGAGCATCGTCTGCCAGAGAAAACCACGCCACCCGCCGGCCCAGATGGCGAGGGCGATCTCGACAAAGCCGGCGCATACGATCGCAATTCCCAGGACAAGCGCGCTGATGGTCGTGGCCAGCGCCAGATCGCCCAACACGAAGATCCCTGCCAGGATAAAGACGATTCCGATCGCCGAGTTCGTCCACGCAGATCGTCTGGGTTGCTGGGTCTCGGACAACTGCGTCATTCCCTTGCCTCCCTGAGTCATCTACGAATGCGGTGGAAATCCACCACGCGGCCAGTACGGGCATTCAGCACTATTTCGAAAGTGCTGCCGCCAATGCGACGCGCGTGATAAACAAAATTGCGTCCCCGGCAGTCCACGCGACGCACGTCCCTGAAGCCTCTGCTCTGAATCAATCGCTGGCCTTGAGCGCAAGTAATCGCGCGGCCGTTGTTAAGGTTTGATCCGATATTTATATTTACGGTCACAGCTCCCGCTGGGGACACAGCGGCAAGAGGAATACCAAAGCCGAGTGCGGCACTTAACAGGGCAGCTAGTGCATATCTCCGCATATCTTTCGTCCTCTTTGGTGAATTAAGCCGACATCACGCGCATGCGAACACGTTGTCAATAATTCTGCATGGTGGCTCGGATATTTGGAGACACAATGCCTAGTTTCTGGATTCTGTGCATTTTATGCACTGCCGTCAGAGCGCGTGCGTTTTCGGTATTATTGTCGAAGCGCATCTCTTGGGATTAAAGCGTGTCGCGTCGAAACAGATTCAGGCGACGCGCTTTAAGTCTTTGTTTTGATGCATATCGTTGTCCCAGAACCGCTGCGCACTTCTGGGCGACATGCATTAACCGCTGGTTTGACGGATGGAGATTGTCATGGGTGCCATTGTTCCTGCCGCCGGCCGCGCCGAGGCACCAGGCGTCCAGAAACACTGCAACGCACGAGGAGCCGACGCGTATCTGGAATCTCGAAAGCTGCGATGAAATGCGCGACCGAACTGAATACTCTTCATCAGTTTTCCTGAGGTGGGAGGCTCAACCGCCGGCGCATAGAGATGGCACAGCTCGGCCAACACCCCAGGACAGGCGTCCCTGTATGATGGTCAGCGTCCACTGACCGTTCGAATACGTCGTTCCTTCCGGTCCCTTGGAGGGCAGATCGACCTCGGCCGCGTCGTTGACGGATACAGAAGCGCGATCCCCGAGGAGACGCACTGCCAGACGCGTGCCGTCCTGGCACTCGTAGTGACTGACCGGGTAGGGATTGCCCACGCCGATCGACGTGCCAAACGCGGAATGCTTGAAGCTTACAATCATCATGGCGCTGATTGCCGCGATCGATAGATTTTTTAGCACAATAGTCCTCCCAACTGGCGCATCGACGTGGATGAAAACAGAGAACCATGTCTTCCCTGCGGACCTGCGACTTTCGGACCGAGATTCGTCGCATCGACCAGAACGCCGGACATGTATCAATTGATCGGCAAACGCCTTCGCGGAGATGCTCTTTGAACAGGCGGGATACTTCCGCTGGCTCACGCCAATGGCCCCGCCGGCCTTTACCAGGCTCGCTTTTGCTCCCGTCCAAGCTTGCATTCAGCCGTTTCAACAAATCCCAGTAGGCTTCCTAGCACCAGCGAGCCCAGAGCGCACTCAGAAGGGCGAGATGCACTGCCGGCGTGGGCCATTGTAGGGCTGCCAGCTATTGTCCGAGACCCGGTAGGAGCGGTACCGCTGCGAGCACCAGTTCACATGGTTGTTCCAAGCGCTGTGATTGTGCTGGCGGGCAGCCGAGATCGCCATCCCGCCGAGCAGCATTCCGCCAATGAGGCCCGCGGCGACGGCGCCGCTATTGTTCCTCGAATGCCGGTGATGGCGTGGCGGACGCGAGGGCCGATAATGGGGTGGCCTGTGGTGCGGTGGCCGTACTCCATGTCCCGGTCGATGGCGGGAAGGCCTCCTTAGGTCGATGTTCGTGACCGTATCGAAAACCGACGGCCTTAGCGCTCCGACGGGCATTGCCCAGGTGGGGGCTGCCATGCTTGCGATGATCGCAGCGACGATGATGCGCTTCATATGCTTCTCCGTGGACTTCATCCCGCCGTGCGACCTGCTGCTGCGGATGGCATCAAAGCCAAGTAATTTAAGGCAGTACCTGGTTTTCTTGGAATATGCGGTGAATCCCAAACGTGGATCGAGCGTTTATTTCTTGCTTGCGGTATGAATGAGGCTAGTCGAACAGCATGTCTTCCGCCAATGACGCCCGTCGCGACAGGCGCCACCAGTGTTGCTCGAATGCCGGTGGCGATGCGGGACGGAGGGCCAGTGGTGTGGTAGCGGTGCGCCGGTCTTTAGCGAGCTAGCGACAGACCCTCTCGACGCCTCGCTTGGACGATAATCACCTCCTGGGGAGGCTCTCACCCTGCGGAAAATCACCGCCCGGAGCGGCCTCTTGGCGTCCCGGCGACAAAGGCGCGCCCAATGCCATGCGCGCTACCTTCAAATGGCCTGCCATGCAATCAACACATAGAGAACTCGCGATGAAATTCGATCTGAAATCGCCGCCCGGCAAGCCCCGGCCCAATGTCGCGTAAACTCCGAATAAATCGGAAGGCACATTCACTTTTTCTAGTGTCGATTTAGATTGTCGTGACATCGCAAATCCAACGAATTCGATGTCACAGAATTGAATAATAATCGAACGTGCAAGTTACAAATTTGCGATAACAGTGAAAATAACTATACATGTTGTCTTTATAAATATTATGGAATGAAAATGACAAAACTTTCATGATATGGAAATGATGCCGTAATGTAGGTTCTTCTAACCATCCTGGCCAAGGATGCTCAGTGCATCTCACTCAAAAGGATGGAACCCCATGAATATTGTCCCCAATTCGTATTCCGGAACTCGTCGGCGCCTGGCGGCGGCTGTAGTGTCGCTGAGCGCTGTAGGCGCTGTAGGCGTCGGAGCTGTTGTTTCCGGCACTGCCCCCGTGCTGGCCGACGCGGTGCATGTCCAGGCGCCGCAGATGCCGAGCTTCGCCGATGTCGTCGAGCAGGTTTCGCCGGCGGTCGTCAGCGTCAAGGTCAAGTCCACGGTCCAGCCGGTCGCCGACGACGGTTCCGACGATCAGGATGGTTTCGAGAACCTGCCCGACAACCGGCAGCAGGGCGGCTTCAAACATGGTGACGGCAAGCCGCGCCCGGTGGCACAGGGTTCAGGCTTCTTCATCTCGGAGGACGGATATCTCGTCACCAACAATCACGTCGTCTCGGAAGGCTCGTCCTTCACCATCGTCACCAGTGACGGTAAGGAACTCGACGCCAAGCTGGTCGGCACCGATCCGCGGACGGACCTGGCTGTGCTGAAGGTCGATGGCGGCGGCAAGTTCACCTATGTCGACTTCGCCGACGACTCCAAGATCCGCATCGGTGATTGGGTGGTGGCAGTCGGCAACCCGTTCGGCCTCGGCGGCACCGTCACTTCCGGCATTGTATCCGCTCGGGGCCGCGATATCGGCGCCGGCCCCTATGACGACTTCATCCAGATCGATGCTCCGGTCAATCATGGCAATTCGGGGGGCCCGACTTTCAATCTCAATGGCCAGGTGATCGGTATCAACACAGCCATCTTCTCGCCGTCGGGCGGCAGTGTCGGCATTGGTTTCGACATCCCGGCCTCGACCGCCAAGCAGGTCGTGGAAGACCTGATGAAGGAAGGCTCCATCAAGCGAGGTTGGCTCGGCGTCCAGATCCAGCCGGTCACCGCTGAAATTGCTGAATCCCTTGGTCTGAAATCCGACAAGGGCACACTGGTCTCGAACGCCCAGGACGCTGGTCCCAGCAACAAGGCAGGCATTGCCGCCGGTGACGTCATCACCCAGGTCGACGGCAAGGATGTCGATTCGCCCAAAGACCTCGCCCGCACGATCGGCGCCTATGCGCCGGGCAAGTCGGTCGATCTTACCGTATTGCGTAATGGCAAAAGCCAGACGATCAAGGTCGATCTCGGCACACTGCCGTCCAGCGACAAACAGGCCTCCGGCGATGACGGCAAGCAGGTCGCGCCTGCCAAGGCCGACGCATTGGCCGATCTTGGCCTGACCATCGCCAAGTCAGACGATGGCAAAGGACTGGTCGTCACCGATGTGGATCCCAATAGCGATGCGGCCGATCGTGGCATCCAGCCGGGCGATGTCATCACCGCCGTCAGTTCGACCAAGGTGAACACCACTGATGACGTCTCCAAGGCCATGGCCGATGCAGCCAAGGCTGGCCGCAAGGCCGTACTGATGCAGATCACCCGCGACGACTCGAGCCGGTTCGTCGCGCTGCCCGTGGGCAAGGCCTGACAGAAGGCGGCCTGGAGCCTGTTGGTTTCAGGGCGCCCGCCCCAAATGCTGCCGCCGCGATAGCCGCGAACATCCAGCAATTTCCCGCGGCGATGTCTGCCGCCAAGCCGCTGCGGGAACAAGGAGCCGAGCACGTCAGTCCGTCGTCGTGCCTCGCTCCTGGCGGCAGCGGGCCCCCTACGCCCGCTGCCGTTTTCCGCCATTTACGTCAGTGGCAAATCGACTGCATCATGAGCCTGAACGGATGTCGGGGCTCGCGGTGTTTCTTCTGCTCACCATGTTCGTCAGCACGCCCACGCTCGGCACGGGCCGCACGACGAGACTCCAGGGAGTGGTCCATCTCGGCATATTCGCCATGTTCCTGCTGATTTCGGCCGTGCCCTGAAGCCCCAGCTAGCCGCCTCTGTCGGCCTGTGCTGCAACCTTGCTGGCAAGATGGGTTTTGAGGGCGGCGAGGTCCTGTCGCGACCAGTCCTTCACGCCCAACACCGCACTCCAGGCTTCCACATAGTCCTGCGGCGCGTAGACATGGCCGTAGCCGATCGGCGTGGTTGTCGCCACGGCCATATCGAGACCGAGCTGCAGCATGGTCACCACCGGGTACCAGCTCAGTTGCGGCGAGACGTCCGGCCCGCGCGGCGCCTTCATCCAATCCGGCTGCCGGTAGGCGTCGCGATAATCGAAGAATACGATCGGGTCGCTGGCATATTGCAGGTAGACGATCCTCAGCGGGCCCCAGGGCGTGTCGGGCGCCACCGCCGGGCCGCTTTGGTTCATGAACCGGACCAGGCTGCTATTGCGGAAGATCGGCAGCCACTGCGGCGAGCCGTTGTTGCGCGTATCGCTCACCGAGCGCCAGATGCGGCTTTCGAAGGGCGGGCCGCTCCAGAGTGCGCCGCTGATCGGATCGCTGAATATCTCGAACAGCCCGGCCGATCTTTCGGAGTTCATGGCGCCAAGGCTGAGCCCGTGCAGGTAAAGCCTCGGCCGCCACTGCTTCGGCAGGGTGGTCCAGTAGCCGTAGATTTCGAGGAACAGCGCCCGGGCCGTCTCGGCGCCGTATTCCGGCTGCGCCAGCAGCGACAGCGGACTGCTCAGATAGGAATATTGCGCGGCGACGCTGGCGACATCGCCGCGGCACAGATATTCGAGCGCATCCATCGAGGCCGGATCGATCCATCCGGTCCCGGTCGGCGTGATGACCACAAGCGTGGATTTGCTGAAGCCGCCCGCCCGCTTCAGCTCCTCCAGCGCGAGTTTCGCGCGGGCTTGCGCACTGTTCGCCGCTCCCAGCCCGACATAGACCCGGACCGGCTGTTGCGCCGGCCGGCCGGTGAAGGTCCCTATCTCGGCGGCGGCGGGACCGTCCGCGATGAACTCGCGGCCGGCGCGGCCGAGCTCGTCCCACCTGACCAGCGAGGCGGGGCTTCCGGTCCTGGAGGGTTCGCTCGGCTGCTGGCGCTCCGGTTCCATGAGTGCGTCGAACTTGGCGAACGAGGAATCGAGCGCGCCGAAGATCGCGCGGATCGCAACGTCGCTCACCAGCAACCAGATGAGCAGCACGGCGACAGCGGCGCCGGCGACATTCGCCAGGCGCCGGGGTATGTAGCGTCTCAGTGCCCCGGCGATGGCGCGCACCAGCCAAGCGACAAGGCGCGCCAGCGCCAGCACGACGATGAAGGTGCAAATGGCCAGGGCGCAGACATTGAGGGGATGAGCGCCATCGACAGCCGGCATGCCCATCACCGCGCGGATGGAGTTCTGCCACGCGCCGGATCGCCACAGCGCCACAACGGCAAGGCCGAGGCACGGGACCAGGATGATCGCCTTGGACAGCAAACGCGGCCGTGGCGGCAGTTCCGGAATCTCGAGATATTTCCACAGCCACCGCAAGGCGACGCCAAGGCTGTAGCCGATGGCGAAGCACGCGCCCGCCAGTACGCCTTGCGTCAGGTCGGTGCGGGGAACGAGCGTCGGCGTCAGGGCGGCCGCGAAGAATAGCATGCCGAGGGCCATGCCGACACCGGAGAGCGATCGCCAGATACTAAGGAAACGAGTAGTTGTCACTTGGGTGTTACGCCTCGAGTTGGACCGCAGGATAACGTTGGCCTATGGTTTTTATATCTTCGGAGTCGCGCGTCCGCTATTGGCCTCCTAACCAGTCGGGCTCATGCCCTGGGTCAACATGCATCGACCCCTTTGCGGGACAAGACAGAGATACCACGCGCATTAAAAACTAGTGCTCCTCCCGGTCCCTAGGTTCGCCAGACCGTACCAGAGAATATGAAGGAAACGGGTTGCCGAACCCTCCGCTAACGTGTTGACTTCCAGTAGAAGACGTCGACCCTCCGGGCCGACCATTGTCGTTATCCGCCATTAGGCTACGAAGCGGTTCGCCAAGGCGATTCGAGGCGATGGTCTAGACACTCGCCGATCGCATCGTCTGCGGATGGCAGCTTTGCGCCTCCAACCCGCCGTTTAGCTCCA
The DNA here is from genome assembly GCF_006442845.1 of Mesorhizobium sp. B2-4-2. Lineage (NCBI taxonomy): Bacteria > Pseudomonadati > Pseudomonadota > Alphaproteobacteria > Hyphomicrobiales > Phyllobacteriaceae > Mesorhizobium > Mesorhizobium sp. B2-4-2. Next base: position 102,569 of record NZ_VFVM01000008.1, read on the forward strand.
AACTGCGTGAGCTAGGAAGCAGACGTTGGACTAGCCCGGCCAAAGGCCCTGAAGCCATGTGGCACCGCAGCGCCGGCAATATTCGTGAACCGAGTGCTACGTTTACCCAGCGCGCTGCTTGAGTTCAGGAAAATCTGGTCTCTGCGCCAACCTTGGCCTCAGGAACATCCCCATCTACCGCCGCCTTCTCCGCCACCAGTCAAGTATCCGCAGGCTGTGTGCGCCAGTCATACTCTTGCCGGAACCCAAGGATGTCGCGCAGCTTCCGATTTGAGATCGGTCCCTCAAATACATCCAGGGCGCGTGTGACTGGTATGTTGGGTGCGTGCTTGCTGAGAAATTCCGCCGTCGGCATCTCGGCCACGATGTTGTCGTTGACTGCGTTGAATATCTGGAACCCCAAGCCGTCCTTCTCGATGCACAGATCGACGATCTGGCCAAGATCGCGCACGTCCATGTAGGTCCAGCCGTCGCGCCGCCGTTTCGAGGCGTCGGCCAGGAATTCCGGGAAGCGGCCATAATCCCGCGGTTCGACGACTCCGCCGATCCGCAGGGCATAGACGTCGGCTCCAGTACGGGAGGCGAAAGAGCGCGCAATCTTCTCGCCCAGCACTTTGGAGAGACCATAGCTGTCGGTCGGATCGACGTCATAGTCCTCGTCCACCGGAAACGATGTGAAATCGCGGTCGCCTTCGGCAAAGCACACACCGTACACCGTTTCGCTGGAAGCAGTGACGATCTTGCGGATGCCAAGCTTGGTGGCGGCTTCGATCACATTGTAGGTCGACTGCACATTGGCGGTGAACATGGCGTTATCCGGTCGCAGGAATATCCGCGGGATCGCCGCGAAATGGACCACTGCGTCGACCGGGCCGCGGCTCCTTCCGCCGAAGTATTCGTTGAACCCGAAATGCAGCGTCAGTGCATTGTAGGTCTCGCCAGCGTCCGCAAGATTGGTGATGACGGTGTCGACGCCCTGCACATCGAGCGGCGTCAGGTCGAGATTCAGAACCTGATGCCCGCGCTCGAGCAGGTAGGGTATGACGTGACGGCCGATCTTGCCGCTGCCGCCGGTGAAGATGATCCGCTTGCCCATGGCTTCCTCACAACGGATTTGTTTGATCGAGCAGTTCAATCCGCCCGGTCCGGCCTATTCAAAGATGCCGAAGCCTGGCACGGCGTGCTTGCGGACGCCTTCCATGTCGAGCTCGACGCCGATGCCGGGCACGTCAGGCACCACGATGTGGCCGTCTTCGACGATCGACTTCGCGCCGTCCGGAAGGCGCACGTAACTGTCCCACGCCTCCCGCTCTTCAAGCGCGTGCCACTCTAGAACGAGGAAGTTCGGAACGCTGGCGCAGACATGGCATGTCGCCATCGTGCCCAGCGGCGTCGACACCAGATGCGGCGCGAACGGCACATAGTACATCTCGGCGAGATTCGCGATCTTGCGGCTTTCCGCAAGGCCGCCGCATTTCGGCACGTCAGGCATGATGACGTCGGCGCCATAGTTCTGGAACAGTTCGCGGAAGCCCCAGCGCAGGTAGAGATTTTCGCCGACGCAGATCGGCGTCTTGGTCCGCATGCGGATCTGCTTCAGGGCCTCGACATTTTCCGCCGGGATCGGCTCTTCCAGCCAGAGAAGGTTGAACCGTTCCATCTCGGCCGCTATGCGGCTGGCGCTGAGCACGTCGTAGCGCGCGTGCAGGTCGATGCAGAGATCGACGTCGGGGCCGATCGCATCGCGGACCGCTGCAACACGCTCGACCATGAAGCGCAACTCGGCGCCGTTGATGGTATGGTTCACCGCGTCGAACTTCGCCGGGTGGCGCAGATTGTCGATGTCGAATTTCAGCGCCGTGAAGCCTTCCGCCACCATGCGGCGCGCGCGTGCCGCGCATCCCTGCGGCGATCCCGATTCCTCATCGCCATCGCCGCAATCTGCATAGAGTCTTATCCGGTCGCGGAACTTGCCGCCGAACAAGCGATAAAGCGGCTGCCCGGCGGCTTTCGCCGCCACGTCCCAGAGCGCCATCTCCAGCCCGGTCAGCGCGATGAGAAAGACGCCGGCTTGCGCACCGGAAAACACATGGTCACGGCGAATCTTGTCCCAGCAATATTCGACATTGCGCGGATCCTGGCCGATCAGTTCCGACTTCAGTTCCGAAATCAGCCCGACGATTGCGGCGGCGCCTGCATCGGGATTTGCCTCGCCATAACCGGAGATGCCGGCGTCCGTATCGATGCGGATCAGGGTCGCCTTGCCGTGATAGGCGACGACCGCTGTCCTGATGTCCGTGATCTTCATCGAAACCTCCTCCCCGTGATGGCGCGCGGCGCCTACAAATGCATATGGTCAGTTAGGTCAACTTGTCCAATAAGCATACAAGATGAGAAGATGGAACGTAAACCCCCTTTGAACGATTTTGCGCGAATACACCTTGCAACGGCAGGTATCATTGAATCATTTGGGAAATTCGTGGCTCCGCGCCAAGCGCCATAAATCCGCCGGAACCTACTTGTTAGACGAGTATATAAGCGTATAAATTGGACATCAGCAGGGTGATGGCCCTGCCTGCCAATCAGGAGGAACAGGATGCAACAGCGACAGTTGGGATCGTCGCCGGTCAGGGTATCGGAGATCGGTCTAGGCACTTGGGGTATGTCCGGCGCCTTTTGGGGCGCGGCCGACGACGAGGAATCGATCCGGGTGATCCGACGCGCCGCGGAGCTTGGCATAACGCTGATCGACACGGCCGAAGCCTATGGACATGGCCATGCCGAGGAGATCGTCGGAAAGGCACTGGCTGGCCGTCGCGACAAGGCTGTTATCGCGACCAAGGTTGCGCCCAATCACCTCGAACCCGCCGCGATTGAGGCGGCGCTCGACGGTTCGCTGAAGCGGATGCAGACGGACTATGTCGATGTCTATTTTGTCCACTGGCCGAACTCGGATTTTCCGATCGGCCCGACCATGGAGATGATGGAGCGGCTGCGGTCGTCCGGGCGTATCAAGGCAGTCGGCGTCTCGAATTTCAGCACCGCCGACATGGACAGCGCCCGTCAGCATGGCGTCATCGACGTGCTCCAGCCACCCTACAACATGCTGTGGCGCGAGGTTGAGGCTGAGACGCTGCCCTATTGCCGCAAGCATAATATCGGCGTGATGCCCTATAGCGGTCTCGCCCAGGGTTTGCTTACAGGGCTGTTGTCGCCGGACACCAAATTCGTCGAAGGCGATGAGCGCCGCACCACCGTTCTGTTCCAGCCGGGCACCTACGAGCGCGCGGTTGACGCCGTCGACGCCCTGAAGCCGATTGCGGCGCGCTACGGCAAGACGGTTCCGCAGCTTGCGATCCAGTGGCTTACCAGCAGGCCGGGCGTGAGTTCGCCGCTGGTCGGCGCGCGCACGGTCAAGGAACTCGAGGAAAATGCTGAGAGCACAGGCTGGGCGATTTCCGACGCGGACATCGCTGCCATCGACAAGATTACCGGACCGGTATGGGCGGAAATCAAAGACAAGGGCGACATGTTCGGTTTTCGCGCGCGCCAGCGCCAGGAACAGCAAGCAAAAAGCGCCTGATATCGGCCGCGTCCTCCCGGCGCGCAGCGGCGCGGCCAGCCCGATTGCTGGCTGCGCCGCTCGGGAGCATCGGCTGGCGATTTCTTATGGGGGCAGGCCAACGGCCGTGGTGATCTTCAGGTGCCGGCGCATCGCCTCTTCCGCCCGTTTTGCATCACGCGCCACGAGCGCCTCGTAGATCGCTCTGTGCATCTCAGTCGCCGAGGGCAGGGCATGAGGCACCTGGTTGCTGATGCGCCTGCTTGCCATCTGCCACCACCGGGAGGAGTACATGAAGCGGTCGAGGATCCTATTCTTGGCTGCCCGGCAAATCTCCATGTGGAAATCCAGGTCGAGTTTCAGATAGGCGTCCGCATTGTCTTCGCTGGCCGACATCGCTGCCAGCAGAGTGCCAAGACGCTCGAGGTTCTCTTTGGTCATATGCTTGGCCGCTATGGCGGTGATGGCCGGTTCGATGATTATCCGCGTTGCGTGTGCTTCCGCCAAGATCTCGCGGGTCTGCTCGGGCGGCAGCCAGTCGATAAGCAATGGACTGAGATAGTCCCATTCGTCTGCGGGACGCAGCACCACGCGTCGTCCCTGCGCGATCTCGATCATGTCGAGAGACGCCAGGATCTTGAGCGCTTCCCGTGCCACCGCGCGCGAAACCCCGAACTCCTGAAGGATCTGCTGCTCCGACGGTCCCTGGCCGCCGGCGACGCCGCTGCTGGCGATGCGGCGCGCGAGCACGCCGGCCACCTGCTTGGGCAAAGTTTGAAGCTTGACCTCCATGGCATCCATCATTAACATCCACTTGTCTGATAAGCTTATAGGCTGATAGCTAGATATGCAGTCAACTTATCTCATGGTGCTCAGTAGCCTATAACTCGGCCTGCGGAAAGGGAGGATCGAACGGTGCCCGGCGGGCTCGCAAGCGTCGTTCGGGACGTAGTCCAGGCAGTCTCGCTGCGGGAGGAGCAAGCCGCCGCGGATTTGCCGGAAAGGTTGAAGTTATCGGCCGACCCTTGGATGGGCCGACCAATCAAACCAAGGAGGAGATTATGATGTCCGCAAACCTATCGAGACGCAAATTCCTGGCCGCGAGCGCGGCAGTGACGGCCGGCTCGCTAGCCGCGCCATGGATCGCCAGGGCAGACGCGAACGAGATCACCGCACTGCTGATCACCGGCGGCCCGCTCTATCCCAAATACTGGGAAAAGATCGTTCAGGATTTCACCGCCAAGACCGGTATCAAGGTTCGCTACGACTTGCTGGAATTCACCCCGCTGACCGCGAAGGTGGTCACGTTGAGCGCAGCGCGATCGAGCCAATACGACGTCTATAGCACCCATACGGCGCAGATCGATTCCTATTTCAACCATTTTGCGCCGCTGAACAGCTATTTCAGCGACAGCGAACTCGCGGAATTCTACCCGGTCGCTGTCAAGTATCTGCGCGATCCCAAGACCGGAAATCTGGCGGCCATTCCGCGCAACATGGATTCGCGCGTCCAGTACTACCGCAGCGATATCTATCAGGAAAAAGGCCTGAAGCCGGCTGAGACCTGGGAGGAGCTCGTCGACGTCGGGCTGAAACTGACCGGCAATGGCCATTATGGGCTGGTCGTGCCGGGGCAGGGCGATCCAGCACAACGCACCTTCAGCGATCTGCTCTGGCAAGCCGGCGGCGATTGGGTGGACCAGGCCAACAAGCCGGCCTTCAATTCCGAAGCCGGCATCAAGGCCCTGACCTTCTATCGCGATCTCATCCAGAAGCACAAAATCGTGCCACCCGATGCGGTCGGCTATCAGTGGAACGAGAATTCGACCGAATTCTCGTCCGGCACGGTCTATGCGAATTTCGATTGGCCGGGCGCCTTCGCGACCCTATCGAATCCGGAGACCTCACGTGTCGTCGGCAAGTGGTCGACTGCGCCCTACGTCAAGGACAAGGCCGCGATTTCATGCGCCATTTCGCATGCCATGGCGCTCAACGGACAATCCGGACGCAAGGACGCCGCCGTCGAATTCATCAAGTATACGGTCGGTCCGGAGGCGCAGCGGTTGCAGTTCGACCAATTCACCAACTTTCCCAGCAGCCAGGCGATCGCCAAGGAAGTGATATCAGCGGCAAAGGGGCCTCAGGCCGTGTGGCTGCAGCAGCTCGAGACGACGATAGCCAACGGCAAGGAATGGCCGAAGCTAGCCGGCTTCTCGAAAGTCTGCACGCTGATGTTTTCGGCCATCGAACAGGCCTTGACCGACCAGGTCTCTCCCGCGGACTCGCTCAACCAGACGGCGACGGAGGCTGAGGAGATCATGCGTCGGGCCGGAGCTTACGATTGACGATGCCGTCCGTCGCGCAGCATACGGTGTCGAGGCGTCGGCGACGTTCGCCGCTGCCCTACACCTGGCAGAGAGGATACCTTCTGGCCAGCCCGGCGCTCCTCGTCATGCTGGCCATCCTGCTCTATCCGCTCGGATACTCTTTCACCATGAGTTTCTTCCGCTGGGATCTGAGCGGTTCGGCGCCCTTCATCGGGATGGCAAATTACACCGACGAACTCTTCGGCCGCCAGTTCAACCAGGCACTGCGAAATCAGACCATATTCAGCATCATTTCGATCACGATTGAAGTGGTGGCTGGAATGGCGATCGCCGTGCTCGTCAATGGCAAATTGCGCGGCATGCGGCTCGCGCGCACCTTGCTCCTGGTGCCTCCGATGATCGCGCCCGCAGTGGTGGGCCTGAATTTCCGGTGGCTGTTCAACACCCAGTACGGCCTGGTCGACGCGCTGTTGCGCATGTTCAACCTGCCCGACATTCCATGGCTCAACCATCCGACCTGGGCGCTCGTCTCGGTGATCGTCGCCGATGTCTGGCAGAACACGCCGTTGATGGTGCTACTGTTCCTTGCCGGCCTGCAGTCCTTGCCGCAGGAACCGCTCGAGGCGGCCACCGTGGACGGCGCCACGCCATGGCAGCGCTTCTGGCATATCGTGCTGCCGCTGATGCGTCCGATCATCATGATCGCCCTGATGCTTCGCATCATCGACACGTTCCGGACCTTCGACGTCGTCTGGCTGATGACGCAGGGCGGGCCGGGCGGCGCCACCAACCTGCTCACCGTCTATTCCTACCTGCTGGCGTTTCAGGCGGTGGATTTCGGACATGCGGCGGCCGTCTCCTACATTGCTTTGGGGATGTCGCTGTTCGTGCTCGGGCTCCTCTACGGAATACCGTGGCTGATTGCGAAACGGAGAGCGATATGAGCGAAGCCGCAATCGTTAGCGCACGTCCCAGGCCAAAGCGCCGGCGCCGTCGATTTACGGTGGGAACCGCCGGCCAGTATATGGCGCTGGCCCTGACCGTCGCGTTCACCGTCTTTCCGCTGGTATGGCTGTTCCTAACGTCGATCCGCAGTTCGGCCGACATCTTCTCGGTGCCGGTGCACATCATTCCCGAGACCGCGACGCTAACACAATACGTCTCCGTTTTCGCGGAGTACGACACGATGGACTATGTCTGGAACACCGTCATCGTCTCGGCGGCGACGGTCATCCTCGTCCATCTGCTGGCCATTCCTTGCGCCTATGCCTTGTCGCGTTTCAGGATGCCGGGCGCCATGCTGATTTTCGGGCTGCTTTTGATCATGCGCATGATCCCGGTCATAGCGCTTGCCATTCCGCTCTTTGCCGTGTTTGCCGCCATGGGCATTCTCGACACCATCTGGGCGCTGATCCTGAGCCATACGGCGGCCAAACTGCCTGTCGCCATCTGGCTGCTTCTGGGCTTCATCCAGGACGTGCCGAAAGAGATCGAGGAGGCTGCCCAGTCGGACGGCGCCGGCACGGTGCGCACGCTGGTCCAGATCGTGACGCCGCTGATTGCTCCTGGTATTGGCGCCAGCGCGGTCATCACCTTCCTCTTCACCTGGAACGACCTGCTGCTTGCCCTGACCCTGACCTCCAGCAAGGCCGCGCAGACTCTGCCGGTCGGGCTCACCAACTTCGTCTCGCAATTCGGCATCGACTGGGGCGCGATGTCGGCAGCCGGCGTCCTGATGGTCATCCCGACCCTGGTGTTTGTCTGGTTTGCCCAGGGGCTGCTGGTCAAGGGTCTCACCACCGGTGCCGTCCGCGGCTGAATGGCGGACATGCACCCAGAACGCTCGACGGCTTCGACGACGGGATACGCAACTGAGTGACGATCGGTGGGGTCAGGGACCTCGCCGCGCAATCGGAGGATACGGAATGGCAGCTGATCAGATACCGGCGATATCGGACATTTCGCGGCCGCCGAGACAATTGGTCGATGCGCTTGCGGCGATCGGCTCGGCGACGCTGGCCAGCGAACTCTACCACAAGATGGGCATTCGCGACCCGCAGATACGGGGCCCGCGTCCATTGAGGCTGGGCCGCACAGCGGCGGGGCCTGCTCTCACGCTCCAGTGCATGCCGAAGCGCGAGGATCTCTACAACGAGACCGAATATGAGGAGCCGGAGCGGCAGTTACACCGTCACGTGCTCTATCCCACGCAGCCGGGCGACATGGTGGTGGTCGATGCGCGCGGCGATCTGGGAAGCGGCATCTTCGGCGAGATGATGCTGACCTATTTCGCCGGGCGCGGCGGGGCCGGCGTGGTTGTCGACGGCTGCATCCGCGATTCCGCCCAGGCGGCGGCTTTGGACATCGGCATCTGGGTGAGGGACGTCACGCCGAATTTCCACGCCCAAACCAATATCGTGCCGTTCGCCGTCAACGTTCCCATCGCCTGCTCGAACGTGCTGGTCATCCCTGGCGATATCATCGTCGCCGACGATGACGGCGTGGTCGTCGTGCCGGTCGCCCTTGCTCCAAAATTGGTCGAGCTCGCCGGCGCGCATATTGAGTGGGAAGAGTTTTCGCGCTCGCGCCTGGCGCAAGGGGGAGACCTGCGGAAATACTATCCGTTGAGCCCCGAGGGCGAGGCCGAATACCGAGCATGGCGGCATGCTCAACAAAAATGAGTGGTGCCGGACGGGAGGACAATAGGTGTCTGCAATTGAGATAGAACAGCTCGGCAAGAGCTTCGGCGCCGTGGAAGTTTTGCGCGATGTCAATATCGAGATCGCCAGCGGCGAGTTCGTGGTGCTGGTCGGTCCGTCAGGCTGCGGCAAGTCAACGCTGCTACGCATGATCGCCGGGCTGGAAGAGCAGACGACCGGCGAGATCCGCATCGGCGGGCGTGTCGTCGACGAGATGCCGGCCAAGTCGCGCGACATAGCCATGGTCTTCCAGAGCTACGCGCTCTATCCGCATATGAGCGTGGCCGACAATATGAGCTTCGCGCTTCGACTGGCGAAGGTCCCTAGGGAAGAGATTGTCTCGAGGGTCAAGGCGGCGGCCGAAATCCTTGGCCTGCAGGATCTGCTTGGCCGCATGCCGCGGCAATTGTCCGGCGGCCAGCGCCAACGTGTCGCCATGGGCCGCGCCATCGTGCGCGATCCAGCCGCTTTCCTGTTTGATGAGCCGCTTAGCAACCTCGATGCCAAGTTGCGTGTCAAGATGCGCGCCGAAATCAAGAAGCTTCACCAACGGCTCGGCCGAACAAGCATCTATGTCACGCATGACCAGACCGAGGCGATGACGCTCGCCGACCGCATCGTGGTGTTGAACAAAGGCCGGATCGAACAGATCGGCAGCCCCTCCGAGCTCTACGAGAACCCAGCCAATCTGTTCGTCGCAAGCTTTATCGGCTCGCCGGAAATGAACCTGATCGAGGGCCGCATCGACAACGGCGCATTCGTCGCCGATGACGGCTTGCGCTTACCCTTGCCGGCGGATGCTCGGATGGGCGACAGGGATGGGGTAGTTTATGGGATTCGTCCGCAGCACATTTCGGTTGGTGGCAACCACTCTCAGGCGAGGGTGCAAGTGGTCGAGCCGACCGGTGAGGCCCAGGAGCTTACATTAAGTGCAGGTGGAGTCGACCTCGTGGCCGAGGTGCGGGATCAGCCGCCCTTCAAACTTGATCAAGAGGTTGGGTTGGAGATCATGGTATCCAAGGTGCATCTGTTCGATGCTCGTAGTGGTACCAGGATTGCTTAGGGCGCGCTGACGGGCGAAAAACAGCCCATCCCATCATGCCCTTCATCAGTTGCCACTTGCTGCGAAACACCGGTGATCGCCGTTTACCCATCGGCCGTCACGGCAATCGCCCGCGGCGCTCCGGCATGAGCAGGGATCTCGGCACCACGCGTTGTTACGCCACAGAGGAACGGACCGCGTCAGACATAGTGCGGGCGTCGTCCTCGTTGCACCCCGGGCCATTCCGTGCTCCGTTGGCGCAGCGCCGCCGTTGCGGGCACCAAGCTTGCCGGACCGGCCATATCGTCCACACCGTTCGAGGCAATCATATGACCCAGAATATGGAAACCGATCCCTTCAACGTCTCGATGCGCAAGTTCCTGAAGCAGGTCGGCGTGACTTCGCAGCAGGCAATCGAGAAAGCCGTGGCGGAGAAAGGCCTGAAAGGACAGGGCCGACTGACCGTGAGGGCCGTCATCACCTCGGAGCCGGCAGGCTTGCGCCATGTCGTCGAGGGCGAGATCGATCTGGGATGAGAGCTGCGGCTTGATCGGGGTCGGCGGCTATTTGAAGAACCGTATCTGCCCGGCCGGCGATGGATCGTATCCGCCAAGCTCGGCGGCGCGGCTGGCGAAGATTTCCTGCCCTAGCAAACGCAGGAGCGTCTGGATCGGTTGCTGGAAGTAGGTCCGCTGCCGCATCAGGAGATCGAAGCTTTCCCAGGCCAATGGAACGAAATCGAGGCCAGCGGCGCGGGCGGCCGCGCGCGTGGCAATTCCGCAATCGGCCCTACCAATGCGCACGGCAGCCGCGAGATCGGGTCCGGTCAGGCACGGCGGCTCCAATCGGTTGACGTCGTCCTGTTTCGCGCCGGAGTCCGCCAGCAATTGCGTGAGCAGCATGTCCGCGCCTGCGCCGCGTTGACGAACCGCGATGCGTGCGCCGGTCGCAAGTACGTCGGTCAGGTTGTTGAGCGATTTTGGATTGCCTGGCGCGAGCAGCAGGCCTTGCTCGCGGCGGGCGAATCCGACCAGCACCGCATCGTAAAGCCGCGGCCTGGTCGCAATCGCGGCGACATTCGGGTCCGGGTCGGGGCTGTGGAAATGGATCGCGGCGACAGACACCTCGCCGCGCAGCAGGCGTGTCACGCCGGCTTCCGTGCCTTCCGTCAGAAAGGCCAGGCCGGAGCCTGATTGGCGGAGAGCCCATTCGAGCAGGTCGTCCTGGCTGCCACCGACGATCGGCGGCGGCTCGGATTGCGTCATTCCTGCGGGCCGGACCAACCCCGACATGACCCAACGGTCGAGTTCATACCGTGGAAACAGCCACTTGCCCGCCACCTTGCTGCACGGGACACGCTCCTCCGCAATCAGCTCATAAAGCTTGCGCTCGCCAATGCGCAGATAGTCGGCGGCTTCGGACGTCGTCAGCAAATCCATCCTGCATTGATATGCATATTCCTGTTCAGGTTCAAGGATTTGACAGTGACGGAGGAGTTGCAGGACATTGACACGGGACAGGATCGCGAGGAGCAATGTCGGAAGGGCTGGGCGCATGGCAACTGATCGCGGGCGGCGACGCCACGCTGTTTGCCATCGTGCGCCTGTCGCTCGCCGTGAGCCTTTCGGCTGTCGCGATCGCCATGGTCGCAGGCCTGCCGCTGGGCGCAATTATCGCGCTGGCACGTTTTCCCGGTCATTCGGCGATCGTCGTGCTGCTGAACGGTTTCATGGGCCTGCCGCCGGTGGTGGTCGGGCTGACGGTCTATCTGCTGCTATCGCGATCCGGGCCGCTGGGTGAATTCGGCCTCTTGTTCACACCCGCCGCGATGGTCATCGCGCAGGCGCTATTGGTGCTGCCCATCATTGCCGCTCTGACTCGCCAGACGGTCGAGGATCTGTGGCGCGAGTACCGTGAGGAACTGACTGCGATGCAGGTCGGGCCGGCGGGCTTGGTCGCCACGCTTTTGTGGGACGGCCGCTTCAGCCTCGTCACGGCTCTGCTCGCGGGCTTCGGCAGGGCGGCGGCCGAGGTCGGCACCGTGATGATCGTCGGCGGCAACATTGATGGCTTCACCCGCACCATGACGACGGCAATCGCACTTGAAACCTCGAAGGGAAACCTGCCGCTCGCCATGGGGCTCGGCCTGATGCTGATTTTCCTCATCTTGCTGATCAACGCCGCCGCCTGGGGCGTGCGAGTTTGGTCCGAGCAACGGGCTGGCTAGGGATGCGGGCTGCTCAGAGCGATCTTCCACTTGTCCTCGATGACGTGTCGCTGGTCGCCGGTGCGACGACCATCCTGGACCGGGTGAACCTGACGATCGGGCCGCGCGCGCCGACTCTGGTCGTCGGCCCGAACGGGTCGGGCAAAACCTCCCTGCTGCGGCTCTGCATGGGGCTTGTTGCACCTTCTGCTGGAACCCTGACTTGGGGGGGACGAACGTTTTCCCCGCCGACACGGCGTGCAATCCTGTTCCAGAAGCCGGTGATGCTGCGTCGCTCGGCGGCCGCGAATGTCGCCTATGCATTAGCTCAAGCGGGCTGTCCGCGCCGGCTCCGGGCCCCGCGCGTGGAGGAACTGCTCGAGCGCGTCGGTCTTCTCGATCTCGCGACACGTCCGGCACGGCATCTCTCCGGTGGCGAGCAGCAGCGGCTGGCCCTCGCCCGCGCCCTGGCGCGCCAGCCCGAGATCCTGCTGCTCGACGAGCCGACAGCCAGCCTCGATCCGGCGGCGACGCGTTTTGTCGAGCAGATCATCATCACGGCTGCCCAATCGGGCACGAAAATCATCATGGCGTCGCACCATCTCGGCCAAGTGCGCAGGATCGCGGCAGACGTCGTCTTTCTGCTCCGGGGGCGCGTTTGCGAGCATGCCGACGCCGACGACTTCCTTGACCGCCCCGCGACCCCGCAAGCCGCTGCCTTCGTGCGCGGCGAGCTCGTGCTTTGATCAACTGGACCGAGATTGAGATGCTGACCCGCCGAATATTCTCTGCGCTTGTGGTGCTTCTGATGCTAGCAGGCGGCGCGCCTGCCCAGGACCAGTCGATAGTCGTGGCGTCGACGACCTCGACCCAGGATTCCGGCCTGTTCGATCACATCCTGCCGCTGTTCGAGAAGAAAACCGGCATCGGCGTGAAGATTGTCGCTCAGGGCACCGGTCAGGCGCTCGACACCGGTCGGCGTGGCGATGCCGACGTGGTCTTCGTCCATGCCAAGGCGCAGGAGGAGAAGTTCATCGAGGAAGGCTTCGGGGTGAAGCGCTTCGACGTGATGTACAACGACTTCGTCCTCGTTGGCCCCAAGAGCGACCCGGCGGGCGTCAGCGGGACCAAGGACATCGCAGCCGCGCTGATCGCCATCAAAGCCAAGAAGGCGGCCTTCGTGTCGCGTGGTGACAGGTCCGGCACCCATTCGGCCGAATTGGGTCTGTGGAAGACGGCCGGTATCGACATCGAGGCGGCCAGGGGCCCGTGGTACAAGGAGATCGGGCAGGGCATGGGGGCGGCGCTCAACGCCGCGGCAGCCATGAACGCCTATACGCTTTCCGATCGTGGCACCTGGCTGTCGTTCAAGAATCGTGGCGAGTTGGACATCGCCGTCGAGGGTGACAAGCGGCTGTTCAATCAGTACGGCGTGATGCTGGTGAATCCTCACAAGCATCCAAGCGTCAAAGTGGAGGCCGGCCAGCGCTTCATCGATTGGCTGATTTCTCCGGAAGGCCAGAAGGCGATCGGAGAGTACAAGATCGACGGCCAGCAGCTCTTCTTCCCGAACGCGCAGCGCGGGCGTTCCTGAAGCTGGTTGCAAACAGGCTCGCGTCTGCTTCAATATCGCGCCATGACGAGAACGTTTTCTTCGACGGGCCCGCTGACTCTCCTGGAAGCGGCGCTCGACGCGCTGCTCCATGGTGTAATGCCCGTCACCCCCCGCTTGGTGCCGCTTGAACAAGCCTTGGGCTATGTCGCTGCCGGGATGCCGCCTGTCGTGCCGGCTCAGCCTGCGCGAGATATCGCTGCCATTGACGGCTGGGCGTGTCGCGCCCTCGACCTCGTGGGGGCATCAGCCTATTCGCCCTTAGTTTTGCCGGTCGCGCCGATCTGGGTCGAGACGGGTGAGGCCATGCCTGAAGATCGCGACTGTGTGCTGCAGGCCGGCCTCGTCGATTGCAGTGGACCGATGATCCAAGCAGCAGCTGAAGCGGTGCCCGGTCAGGGTGTGCGCCGGGCGGGCGAGGATATGGCGGCGGCCCGCCCGCCAATGCTTGAGGGAAAGGCGATCGGCGTCGCCGACCTGCTGCTCGCCCGCAAAGTGGGACTGAGCCAGCTTGCCATACGGAGCCCGCGCGTGCGCGTGATCGATGTCGCTGCCGACAGCCACGAGACATTCTCCGTGCGGCTCGTGGTCGAGAGCCTGAGTGCCTCGGGCGTTTCGATCGTCGGTATAGAGACCGTAGAGCGCGACGCGGCATCGATCATTGTCGCTCTTGATGGCGAGGCCTGCGATTTTCTGCTCCTGATCGGCGGTACTGGTGACGGCCACGCCGACGTGACCGCCGAGGCTCTGGCGCGGCGCGGGGTGTTGATTGGGCACGGCATTGCCTTACGGCCCGGAGGGACAACGGCAATAGGCCGGCTCGGCAAGACACCGGTGGTCGCATTGGCCGGATCGCCGCACCAAGCTTTCGCCGGGTTCCTTGCGCTTGTCCAGCCAGTCCTGGACCGCCTGTCGGGCAGATATGAACGGCCCGGCATCATCTTGCCGCTCTCGCGGAAAATCTCATCCGCGGTCGGACTTTACGAGCTCGTTCTGCTCGGGAAGGAAAGGGACATGTGGACGCCGCTCGCGGTCGGCGACTTTTCGCTGGACGCGATGCGGCTTGCCGACGCCTGGCTTGCGGTCCCGGGCGATAGCGAAGGGTATGCCGCCGGTACGCCCGTCTCCGCCTTTCCGCTCCGCAACTTTTGATCGAGTGAGCCGCTATGACGAATTCTCCATCATCGGCCCGGCAGAACAGCGGGCAGGAGCAGTTCTTGACGATATTGTCGCGCGAAGCTGCGCTGGCTCGCTTCGAGGCAGCGCTGTTTCCCCGCCCGTTGCCGACCGAGACGCGGACGCTGGCCGACGCGCTCGGGCTGGTTCTTGCCGAGGACGTGGCGGCACCGGTCGACGTGCCGCCCTTCGACCGCTCCAATGTCGATGGCTTCGCGGTACGTGCGGCCGATCTGGCTGCCGCCTCTGAAACCCGTCCCGTTCGGCTTGAGCTGAATGCGGAAACGATTGCCTGCGGCACGGTTCCGCAACTCCCCGTTCTGACCGGAACCGCCACGCCCATCGCAACCGGCGGGCCGCTGCCGCGTGGCGCGGACGCCATCGTCATGGTGGAGCATACGCATCCGGTGGGGTTGAGTGCCATCGAGGTGGGGCGCGGCATCTCGCCCGGCCAGTTTGTCTCCAATGCAGGATCCGACATGGCGCGAGGAGAGGTCGTGCTGCGCACCGGAACGCAAATCGGCTCGCGCGAAATCGGCATGCTCGCCGCGTGCGGAATCGCACAAGTGGCCGTGGCGCGCAGGCCACGCGTGGCCGTGCTCTCCACTGGCGATGAACTCGTTCAGCCGGGCGAGCCGCTGCGGGCGGCCGGCATCTATGACGCCAACGGACCGATCATCGCTGCGGCGGTCACTGAAAATGGCGGCGAAGCGCATTTTCTCGGCGCGTTCCCGGACGACGAGGCAACGCTTGAGACGGCTATGCGCGAGGCGCTCGCCACCCACGACGTACTGATCCTGTCGGGCGGCACGTCCAAAGGGGCAGGGGATGTCACGCATCGCATTATCGGCCGACTGGGCAAGCCCGGCATCATCGCCCACGGCGTGGCGCTGAAGCCAGGAAAGCCGCTTTGCCTGGCGGTGTGCGGGGGCAAGCCGGTCATCGTCCTGCCGGGATTTCCGACCTCGGCCATGTTCACCTTCCATGACATGGTGGTACCCGCCCTGCGGCGCATGGCGGGGCTGCCGCCGCGCGTCGATGCTCAGGTCACCGCAAGCCTTCCGTTGCGAGTTCCTTCCGAACTCGGACGGACCGAATTCGCGATGGTTTCCCTTGTGCAAGGGCAGGGAGGATTGACGGCCTATCCGACTGGTAAGGGCTCGGGAGCGATAACATCCTTTACCCAGGCGGACGGCTTCATCCGCATCGAGGCACTGGCCGATCACGTGCCTGCCGGTGCCGACGTGCCGGTGACGCTGTTCACGCCGCGAGTCCGCGTTCCCGACCTCGTCGTCATCGGCAGTCACTGCGTCGGCCTCGATCTGGTCGTTGGCGAACTTTCGCGTCGCGGGATTTCGGTGCGCTCGCTTTCTGTGGGAAGCCTGGGCGGTCTTGCGGCGGCCAAGCGCGGCGAGTGCGATCTCGCTCCCATCCATCTCTTCGACCCGAAGACGCGGAACTACAACGCGCCCTTCCTCGGTGACGGTCTCGAACTCGTGCCTGGCTGGCGGCGCATGCAAGGTTTGGTGTTCCGCCGAGGGGACGAGCGCTTCGAGGGCCTCGGCGCGGAGGACGCGGTCCGTGCCGCGCTAGCCGATCCCGATTGCATGATGGTCAACCGCAACCAAGGCTCGGGAACGCGTATCCTGATCGATCAACTCCTCGGCGCGGAACGCCCGGACGGCTACTGGAACCAGCCTCGCACACACAATGCCGTGGCCGCGGCGGTGGCGCAGAAGCGCGCCGACTGGGGCGTCACCATCGCGCCGGTCGCGCGTGCGGCCGGGCTCGGTCTTATCCCGTTGACCGAAGAGCACTACGACTTCGCGCTGGTTTGCGCGCGAAAGGATCGGCCCGCGGTGCACGCGTTCCTCGAAGTTCTCCAGGCCGACGAGGTGCATTCGGCGCTGGAGCGCGCGGGGTTCAGCCGGCCGGGTTAACGGCAAGCAACGCGGCCAGCCGCTCGGCTTCGGCGAGGTCATCGACTGTGTTGGCGTTGAAGAACGGGTCCACCGGCTCTGCCGGCCAGGATACGGTGGCAAGGCCGTAGCGACTGGTCCACCGGTCGATCTTGCGCAGGCCCTCGTTGGTCAACGCATGCCGCAATTCGTCCCGCAGGGCGACTTTCCAGAGCCCGATGACCGGATGCGCCTGACCGCCGGACGCCGCCACCGCCAAATCCGCCCCCTCGGTCATGCGCGCCCGCTGGAGGCGTGCAACGAGGTCGCGCGGCAGGAAAGGACAATCACCGGCGGCGCTGACCACCCACTCGACGTCGGGCCTGTTGTCCGCCGTCCAATCGAGCGCGGCGAGCATGCCGGCGAGCGGCCCAGGATAATCCTCGATCGTGTCGGCAACGACTGGCAGGCCAAAACGGGCAAAGCGAACGGGGTCGCCATTGGCATTAAGCACCAGCCCCTCGCATTGAGGTCCCAGCCGTTCGATGACATGCTCGAGCATCGTGCGTCCGCCGATCACGCGCGTCGGCTTGTCCCCGCCGCCCATGCGCCGACCCAGACCGCCGGCGAGCACGACGCCCAGCGTCATGGGCCGCTCAGTCGTCATGCTCGGCACCCTTGCGGCGGTGGCGCGGCGCTTCCTCATCGACCGAAGCGATATCCTGGTCGAAGACGATCCGCTCCTGGCCCGAAAGTGCGGTGAAGCGCTTGCCGCGCGCCCGGCCGACCAGCGTCAGCCCCACTTGGCGGGCCAGCGCCACGCCCCAGGCGGTGAAGCCGGAACGCGAAACCAGGATGGGAATGCCCATCCGAACCGTCTTGATCGTCATCTCGGAGGTCAGCCGCCCGGTCGTGTACATGATCTTGTCCCCCGGATCGATGGCGTGGCGGTACATCCAGCCGGCGATCTTGTCGACAGCGTTATGGCGGCCGACGTCTTCCATATAGCAGATTGGCGTGCCCTCTCTGCAAAGGACGCAGCCATGGATCGCGCCTGCCTCCAGATAGAGCGACGGCATGGTGTTGATTTTGTGCGTCAGCTCGTAGAGCCAGGAGGTGCGAAGCTCAGCGGGCGGGAGCGTAATGTCTTCGATCGCCTCCAGCACGTCGCCGAAGGCAGTGCCTTGGGCGCAACCCGAAGTCTGCGTTCGCTTTCTGAGCTTCTGCTCGTAGTCGGTGTTGCGCTCGGTGCGAACGACCACGACCTGGAGGTCCTCGTCATACTCGACGTCCGTCACCACATCGGTGGGCAGAAGCATGTTCTGGTTCAGCAGATAGCCGAGCGCAAGATATTCAGGATAGTCGTTGACCGTCATCATCGTGACGATCTCCTGAGCGTTGAGATAGAGCGTCAGGGCACGTTCGATCGGTACGCGGACCTCTACCGCCGCGCCTGTATGGTCGACGCCCGCAACCAGCTCCGTCAGCCGTTGGTCTTGCGGATCGGGTGTGATGATAGCGTGTTCCGGTTGGCGTAGCATCAAAGGCATGGCAGTCTCCTGACGTCGTATTCTGGCTCGCGCCTGCGCTAGCTTGCCGTATCTTACAGGCTGTTCAACCGAAGCTGATTAAAAAAAGCCGGATTGATGCGATTACGAAGAAGCCGACACGCTCGTAGAGTGGGAATATAAATGGCGCAAATCTCGGATGACTGCTTCGCTTTCGGCGGACAGATGCGGCCCATCGACGAGACTGCCGCGCTGATCGCCTCGAAACTCAGCGCCGTAGAGGAGGTCGAGACGGTCCCGCTCTTGCTGGCGGATGGGCGCGTCCTGGCAAAAGAGATGGTAGCATCGCTGGCGCTGCCGCCCTTCACCAATTCCGCGGTCGACGGCTACGCCGTGCGAGGGGCAGACCTGCCGCAGACCGTCGAGACGGCGTTCGCCGTTGCCGGGAGGATTCAGGCCGGCATGGCGGCGAATGAACCTGTGCGGCCGGGCCAGACGGTACGCATCTTCACTGGCGCTCCAATGCCCGACGGGGTCGACACGGTGTTCATGCAGGAAGACGTGAGCATCGACGGCTCCGGCAGGATCCTTCTCCCGCCCGGCCTGAAAAAGGGTGCCAATGTACGCCCTGCGGGTGAAGATGTCGCATTGGGCGAGGCCGTCCTCCCGGCGGGCCACCGGATGCGGCCGCAAGATATCGCGCTCGCCGCCGCATTGGGGTTCACCGAACTCCAGGTAAGGCGCAGGATACGCGTCGCAGTGTTCTCGACCGGGGACGAAATCGTCGCGCCGGGAGACATGCGCGGACCGGCGCAGCTTTTCGACTCCAACCGTTTCATGCTGACGGCGATGCTCGCTCGACTCTGCTGCGACATCACCGATCTCGGTATCCTCGTGGATGACAGCAGACTGATCGCTGAAAAGCTGAGCGAAGCGGCATTGAGCCATGACCTGATCCTGACTTCGGGCGGTGTGTCGACGGGCGAGGCAGATTGCGTGAAGGCCGCCGTCGAGAGTGCCGGAACCCTGGTGTTCTGGCGCGTCGCGATCAAGCCTGGCCGGCCGGTCGCCATGGGGGTGATCGATGGAACCCCGCTGATCGGACTTCCTGGCAATCCGGTGGCGAGCTTCGTCACCTTCGCGCATATTGCCCGCCCGGCAATCCTCGCCCTTGCGGGGGCCCTCCAGCCACCGCCGACCCCGATCGCTATGCGGGCCGCCTTTTCCTATAGCAAAAAGCAGGGACGGCGGGAGTATGTGCGAGCAAGCGTACGCGCGGCCGAGGATGGATGCTACGAAGCGACGAAGTTTCCCAGGGAAGGCGCAGGACTGTTGTCATCCCTGGTCGCGACCGACGGTCTCGTCGAGTTGGGAGAGGAGATAGTCCGTGTCGAGCCAGGTCACACGGTCCAGTTCCTCCCCTATTCCAGTCTTATGTGAGCGCCGTCGGATCGCGTCCTCGAAACGAGAGCCGCAACCCAGGCTCGATTGACGCGGCCAGGTCCCGTCGGGCATCATGCCGACCATGGTAACCACGACGAAGTTGGATCTGACCGGGCTTAAGTGCCCTTTGCCAGCACTGAAGACTCGTAAGGCGCTGAAAGCCTTGAAGCCAGGCGAGCGGCTCGAGGTTCACTGCACGGACCCGCTGGCGGTCATCGATATCCCCAATCTGCTCAACGAGATGGGCGAGCGACTTGAAGCGACGGAACGCGACGGCGATCGCGTCGTGTTCATGATCGAAAAGACGCAGCCCGCGACGATGTGACGAGTTGCACCCCGTCGGCGGCGGCCCCAAGATTTGCGAGGCAATGCTTGCGCTGGTCGTGCAGGGGACATGTCGTGCCTCATAGTCGACATCCTGGTCCGCGGGGTATCGTTAAGAGGTAAGGGCGTTTCACTCGGGGAGGTGAGCACATGACGATCCAGGAACGACGGCCGCGTGATCGCGGACCAAAGGGCAGGCCGCTGGATGACGCCGCGCTCGCCGAGGTCCAGGCGCTCCTGGGCGCGCGCCAGCGACGGCGCGACTTGCTGATCGAATTCCTTCATCTGATCCAGGACCGATATGGCTGCCTGTCGGCGCGGCATTTGCGGGCGCTGGCGCAAGACATGCGCTTGTCGCAGGCCGAGGTCTACGAGGTGGCGACCTTCTACGACCATTTCGACGTTGTGAAGGAAGGCGAGACGCCGCCTGCGCCGTTGACAATCCGCGTGTGCGATTCAGTGAGTTGCATGCTGGCGGGCGCCGACACGCTCCTGGCTGAATTGCAAGCGGGCGCCGATCCAGCGGCGATCAGGGTCATGCGCGCGCCCTGCATGGGCCGTTGCGCTGGCGCGCCTGCCGCGCGTATCGGTGATCGCGAGGTCGACCAGGCAACCGCCGAGGGCCTGAGGCGCATGGCCGCGGCAGCGGAGACCGGTGTGAGCCTGCCCGATTATGTCGGGCTGGAGGCGTATCGGCAGGCGGGCGGCTACCAGCTTTTGCAGCGGGTACGGATTGGGGCGCTGACCACGGACGAGCTCATCGCCACCCTGGGCGATGCAGGCTTGAGGGGTCTGGGCGGTGCGGGTTTTCCCGCTGGCAAGAAGTGGCAGTTCGTGCGTTCCTATCCGGGCCCGCGTCTGATGTCGATCAATGGCGACGAGGGGGAGCCCGGCACCTTCAAGGACCGCATCTATCTCGAGCGAGATCCGCACCGTGCCTTTGAGGGTGCATTGATCGCGGCGCACGCCGTCGAGGCGGAACGGATCTATCTTTACATGCGTGACGAATACCCTGCGGTGCTCGCCATTCTTCGTCAGGAGATCGCCGCGCTCGAGGCCACCGGCATCGTCAAGCCGGGCTTCATCGAGCTCCGCCGCGGCGCTGGTGCGTATATCTGCGGCGAGGAGAGTGCGATGCTGGAAAGCATCGAGGGCAAGCGCGGCATGCCGCGTCACCGCCCTCCCTACATCGCCGAGGTCGGCCTGTTTGGACGGCCGACCCTCAACCATAATGTCGAGACGCTCTGGTGGATCCGCGACATCGTCGAAAAGGGCGCGCAATGGTTCGCTGCGCAGGGCAGGCCCGGCCACCCTGGCATCCGCTCATGGTCCGTATCCGGCCGGGTGAAAAATCCCGGCGTCAAGCTGGCGCCGGCCGGCGTCACGGTGCGCGAATTGATCGACGACTATTGCGGCGGCATGGCGGACGGTCATGAGTTCAAGGCCTATTTGCCGGGCGGTGCCTCAGGCGGCATCCTGCCAGCAGCACTGGGGGACATTCCGCTCGATTTCGGCGGCGATCTGGCCAAGCAGGGCGCCTTCGTCGGCTCCCATGCTATAGTCGTGTTCTCGCAGGCCGACAATATAAAGCAGGTCACGCTCAACCTCATGAAATTCTTCAAACATGAGAGCTGCGGGAAGTGCACGCCTTGTCGCGAGGGAACCGAAAAGTTGGTGGCCATCTTGCAGGAACAGGGCCCGATGCCGGAAGACAAGATTCGCGACCTCGAAGCGGTGATGCGCGATTCGTCGATCTGCGGCCTGGGCCAGGCGGCGCCCAACCCGATCAATCATCTGCTGACGCATTTCCGGAGTGACCTCTGATGGCCGAGAGCGTGGTATTCACCCTCGATGGGCAAACCGTGAGCGCCGCCCCTGGCGAGACTATCTGGGATATCGCCAAGCGCGAGGGCACAAAGATTCCGCATCTGTGCCATGTCGACATGCCGGGCTATCGTCCCGACGGCAATTGCCGCGCCTGCATGGTCGACATCGAAGGCGAGCGCGTGCTGGCTGCCTCCTGCGTTCGCCAGCCTTCCGCCGGCATGGTCGTGAAAACCGATACCGAACGCGCCCGCAAATCGCGCGAGATGGTATTCGAGCTCCTCGCAAGCAACATGCGACCGGCGAGCGACGGTCCAGACAACCAGTCGGCATTCTGGCAATGGGCCGGTTCGATGGGGATTTCGGGCAGCCGATACCGTTCCAAGTTCACCGAGGAGGGGCTAGCGCCAGAATTCGACATCACCAATCCGGCCATTGCCGTCAATCTCGACGCGTGCATCACCTGCGGCGCTTGCGTGCGCGCCTGCCGCGAGGTGCAGGTCAACGACGTGATCGGCATGGCCGAGCGCGGCAATCACTCGATTCCTGTCTTCGATATGCACGATCCGATGGGCCTGTCGACCTGCGTCACCTGTGGCGAATGCGTCCAGGCTTGCCCGACTGGTGCGCTCTACGAGAAATCGCTGATGGACGAGACCGGCAAGACGCGTGTCGTCCAGGCGTTCGACAAGGTCGTCGATACGGTTTGCCCGTTTTGCGGCGTTGGCTGCCAGACGCAGGTCGCCGTCAAGGACAATAAAATCGTCCAGGTTGACGGCCGTAACGGTCCGGCGAACGAGAACCGGCTCTGCGTCAAGGGGCGCTTTGGCTTCGACTATGTGATGTCGCCCGAACGGCTGACGAAGCCGCTGATCCGTCGCGACGACGCGCCGAAGGCCGGCGACATTGATCTGCGCAATGTCGACCCGCTGACAGTGTTCCGCGAGGCCAGCTGGGAAGAGGCGCTGGAGCGCGCTGCCAGCGGGCTGAAACGCATCCGCGACCAGCATGGTGGCAAGGCGCTGGCTGGCTTCGGCTCGGCAAAGGGGTCGAATGAGGAGGCCTATCTCTTCCAGAAATTCGTCCGGCAGGGCTTCGGCACCAACAATATCGACCACTGCACCCGGCTCTGCCACGCCTCTTCCGTGGCCGCTCTGATGGAGGGCGTCGGCTCTGGCGCGGTCTCGGCGCCTTTCATGGACGCCATGAAGGCCGAATGCGTGATCATCATCGGGGCGCGGCCGGCGACAAACCATCCAGTGGCCGCCACCTATTTCAAGCAAGCGGCAAAGCGCGGCACCAAGCTGATCGTGATGGATCCACGCGGCCAGGAACTGATGCGCCACGCCAGTTATGCGCTGCGCTTCAAGCCGGGCAGCGACGTGGCGATGCTCAACGCGCTGCTGCACGTCATCATAGAAGAGAGGCTCTATGACGAGCAGTACATCCAGGCCAATGTCTCCGGCTTCGAGGCATTGAAGGCCAAGGTGAAGGATTTTTCGCCCGAGGCGATGGCTCCCGTCTGCGGCATCGAGGCCGGTGTACTGCGCGAGGTGGCGCGCACCTATGCCAAGGCGGAGCGCTCAATGATTTTTTGGGGCATGGGCATTTCGCAGCACACCCACGGCACGGACAATTCGCGCTGCCTGATCGCGCTGGCGCTGATCACCGGCCATGTCGGGCGCGCCGGCACAGGCCTGCATCCGCTGCGCGGCCAGAACAATGTCCAGGGCGCCTCGGACGCGGGCCTCATCCCGATGTATTTCCCCGACTACAAATCGGTGGAGAATGCCGATATCCGCGGCCAGTACGAGAATTTCTGGGGCCAGACGCTCGACCCCAAACGCGGCTTGACCGTCGTCGAGATCGTCGACGCGATCCATGACGGCGAGATCCGGGGCATGTACATCATGGGCGAGAACCCGGCCATGTCCGATCCCGACCAGAGCCATGCGCGCGCCGCACTCGCCAAGCTAGAGCATCTGGTTGTTCAGGACATCTTCCTGACCGAAACAGCGTGGCATGCCGACGTGGTGCTCCCTGCCTCCGCGCATGCTGAGAAGCTCGGCACTTACACCAATACCAATCGGCAGGTGCAGATCGGCCGGCCGGCCGTCAACCTGCCGGGCGAGGCGCGGCAGGATCTCGATCTCATCATCGAGCTTGCCAGCCGCATGGGGCTGGACTGGAACTACAGGCACGTTTCGGACGTCTTCGGCGAAATGGCGCAAGTAATGCCGTCGCTGAAGCACATTTCCTGGGAGCGCATCGAACGCGAGGAGTCCGTCGTCTATCCTGCCGATGGTCCTGATGTTCCTGGCAACGAGATCGTCTTCACCACCGGGTTCCCGACCGCGGATGGCCGCGGGCGCATCGTGCCCGCCGACCTCCTGCCTCCCGACGAGGTGCCCGACGACGAATATCCTCTGGTGCTAACCACCGGGCGCCTGCTGGAGCACTGGCACACGGGCGCCATGACACGCCGCGCCGGGGTGCTCAACGCGATCGAGCCCTACGGCATTGCTGCAATGAATCCCTACGAGATCAAGCGCCGCGGGCTGGCGCAGGGAGACGTGATCAACGTGGAGACGCGGCGCGGCATTGTCGAAGCCATTCTGCGGGCCGATCGAGAGGTCGCCGATGGCATGGTGTTCATGCCGTTCTGCTTTAACGAGAGCCCGGCCAACATGCTTACCAATCCTATGCTCGATCCTTACGGCAAGATCCCCGAGTTCAAATATTGTGCCGCGCGGATCGTGCCGGCATCGAGATCGGTCGAAGCTGCCGAATGACGTTTGGAAACTGCCCGCGGAGGTGGTGTTGGGCGATGGCTGACTTGAGGAAGTCCATTGTCCGACGGCCGCCGGAATAGTCGGGCAGGCCGTCGCGAAGGCTCGCGACAGGTGGGAGGGGCTCTGTCGGCGGCCAGATGTCAGCCATAGTTGTGCGGAACGCCTTCAACTCGGCGTTTTTCTCGCGAGGTTTGATTTGGCTGAAGGCGACGCGAGATGCGATCACCGGCCGACCAGCAGCAGCCTTCCGACGAGTGCTGCTGTTAGAGTATATCGTTAGGATAGATGCCCCAAAGGCGGGTTTGCCTGACGAAGCCTGCCAGCGAATTGACCGCGACCCTGCACCATTGGCCGTCGCAGCGCACCAGTTCGACAATTACTTCCGGCGCCAGCCATGCGGTGACGAGGCTGGAAACCGAAGGCTTCCCGCGCAGCGCGATCTTGTCCTTGCTCCATGGGGCGGTTACAGCGGTCCTTCGCCCCGAAAGAAGCGGACCGAAGACCCAGCCGGATGTTCCCTGCCAGTCTCGCACGCGCCGCCAGTTTCCATATTCCTGGTAGATTTCAAGCGGAATCCTGGGCCGGACATAAACCCATTCGACGTCATATTGGGTGCCCGGTCCGACCCGCATATTCACAGGAGAACTCTTCAACGACGCGAAGCGGGGCAAGGCAATCCCATTGGCGGCAGCTTGAGGGCCAGCCTTTGTGACAGTTGCAACACATAATGCAACGATGAGGCAACAACGAAGGACGCTACCCGTGACGAAAAAGCCGCAACCGGTGTCTTGATAAGTTGGCGAGACGACGTTGCTCCGAGGCGCACAACCGCGGCGTTTCACGGCGAAGCTCCATGCGAAGGATCGAAGAGGGCTCGAGGACATCTTTCGATATTGCCGCACGGTCCTGGTGATACGACGTCGGGAGAGGCGAGTTGCAGCGTTCGCATGGGCCTTCGGTCCCACCTACCGAGTGAGCGCGTAGCAATCGATGTTTTTGAGCGCCAGTCGCCCGCAAGCGCGCCACGCTTCCGACTTGTTGTCGAAGCCGGCATATCTGGCGCGGTAGTACACATCGCCACCTTTTTCGAATGCCTCGGTAAAAGCAGAAGTGTTCGAAAGCAGTTTTGGTGCTTTGCGAGCCGCGAGTGAAAGGATTTCACGAGCTGCGGCCTTGCTTGGCATCGATCCAATCTGGATGATCCATTGACCTTCGTGGGTGGAAGCGGTGCTGATCGGATCGGTGGCATCGGCAGACAGGGCCTGCTCCCTGGGCACATCGCCCATCGCCTCAGCGGCGAAAGCGGCTCGGGAATCGGCCACCTGGGCCGGCTTCCACGTCGGAGTGGGCACCGATGCGTTCGAAGCCGCGGAGGCGACCAATGCGCTTTCTCCGCCACGATCGATCCTGAACCGGTCCGGACCGTTGGAAGCCTTAGCCAGATAGCGGCTGATGAGACGCTTCATGCGTGCATCTCGGCTCCTGATCGTATGTCCGCCCATCACCACCGCGACGATGCTGCGGCCCTGCGCCTCGACGGAAGAAACCAGGTTGAAGCCCGAGGCATTCGTGTATCCCGTTTTGATCCCATCCACGCCCTTCACCCGGCCGAGCAGATGGTTGTGATTGCCGAAGCGCCGACCTTTGTATTTGAAGGATCGGGTGTTGAAGTAGGAATAATAGCCAGGGTGATGATCCCTGAGCGCCAGGCCAAGGCGTGCCATGTCGCGCGCCGTGGTCTTCTGGGCTGTGTCGGGCAGTCCGTTAGCGTTCCTGAACGTGGTGGAGGTCATTCCCAACTGTCGTGCTTTTTGCGTCATGAGACGTGCAAAGCCGACCTCCGACCCGCCGAGGAACTCGCCAATGGCCGTCGCGGCATCGTTGGCGGACTTCGTTACCAGCGCCAATATGACCTGTTCGACGGTGATCGTTTGACCCTGCTTCAGTCCGAGTTTGGAGGGAGCCTCGTTGGCGGCATTGGCCGACACCGGTATCGCCGTGCCTTTCGAGATCCTGCCGCTCTCGAGCGCGTCGAAGATGAGGTAGAGCGTCATCATCGTGGTGAGAGACGCTGGATAGCGCGGAGCGTCCGCATGATCTCTGTAGAGGGTCTTGCCTGTCTTGGCATCGATGACAATGCCTGAAAATCTGGAATTGGCCTGCACGGCGGAAGCAGAGGCGGCGCAAAACACGATGACGACCGAGATCCTCAAGGCGAATTTCAACAATGACGCCGGCAAGGCGACAAGCTTCTCCAATACCAGATACATTCGCCCGCCCGTCGCCGCTCCGTGTAAAATGTGGCCGGGCGATCCGGCCATCGGATCACGAAGCTAGGCAGGCACCGTTACCAATTGGTTATCGCATTCTTAACGAGAGGCCTCAAATTGTCTCGGCTCTATCCCTCGATTCCGCACCAGATAAGGTCGGTCGCCGTGACGGTTCGCGGAACTTGACGCCGCACGGCTCGAGGCGCGCATCGATTGCGGCGCCGACTACCAGGATGCTTCCGCGGAAGACAAGCCGATCTTGCTAGAAGATTCTATTCTACATCCTCACGTCCGTACCCTAAGCGCTTGCTCCAGCCTGTCGGCGATCTGTGTGACGAGATAGGCAATCACCATGTAGATCACGACGGCAATTACGAAGGCTTCGAGATAGTAGAAATTCAACGCGGCGGTCAGCTGTGACTGCGCGAAGATATCGACAACTTCGATGGCGAATCCGAGTGAAAGCGCCTTCATGATAACCATCATCGAGGTTGTCAGATCGGGAATTGCTGTCA
This sequence comes from Mesorhizobium sp. B2-4-2, assembly GCF_006442845.1. Lineage (NCBI taxonomy): Bacteria > Pseudomonadati > Pseudomonadota > Alphaproteobacteria > Hyphomicrobiales > Phyllobacteriaceae > Mesorhizobium > Mesorhizobium sp. B2-4-2. The sequence continues at coordinate 129,767 of NZ_VFVM01000008.1, forward strand.
GGGCGACCTGGGGAAATAGCACCCGTCGAAACAGTTGCCCCCTTGTATAGCCAAGCGAATAGGCTGCGTCTGCCTGACCGGTGTCAAAGGCGTTGAGGGCTCCCTTGATAATCTCGGCCTGGAACGCGGCGACACAGCCGGTCACCGCAATGACAAGGATAACCCAATTGGGCGTTTGGTGGGCGTTGAAGTCTATGCCAACCAATGAAAACAGAAACTGAAGCGCGGGGGGAAGACCGAAATAGGCGAGGAAGATCACGATCACCATCGGAACGCCCTTGAAGACGACCTTGTAGGCCATGACGAGCTCTCGCAGTGCGGGAATCCGTCTATATTCCACAAGCGCAAACAGGCTGCCGACCATCGTCGAGAGCACGAAGATCGTGAGGGCCATTGCAAGCGTTACGGGTACGGCGCCCAGAATTTCCCGCGAGTCCTGGAGCAGGATATCGGTCTCAAACATGGTCAAATACCCTTGTTAGGTCACACGCTCGCGATCAGTGTGTTCTTGATCTGAGCAGATGTCGTAGCCTCCGGTGCCTGCATCGGGGAACGAAGCTCGAAGAAGCGGACGATGAGCCATGCGATCAGGCACATCACCGAATAGATGACCGCCAGCACGAGATAGGTTTCGAACTGGTACTGATTATAGTCGCGCTCCATGATCAAATGCGCGGTCGCCATGACATCCGCCGCCCCGATGTACATCACCAGCGCAACGTTATGGATCAGGTAGATGACGGAGTTCCCGTAGCCCGGCAATGCGAAGTGCACTGCTTGTGGCCCGATGACGCGCGTGATTTTCTGGCGAAAGGTATATCCAAGACTGTCTGCCGCATCATGCTGGCCGCGATCGACGGCCAGATATGCAGGTCGCAGGACTTCTGACAGGTAGCCGCCGTGATAAAAGCTCAATGCCACCATCGCAGCGATCGTCGGCGAGAAAAAATCTTCGGAGCCGAACAGGATTACCAGCAAGGGAAGCCCGTAAAACGCAACGAACAATTGGAGGACGACGGGAACACTCCGGGCATAGGATACGTAGAGATCCGCCAGGTGACTGATCACTGGCACCCTGCGGACCCGGAGTGTTGTCGCAAGGAGAGCTAGGCAGAACCCAGCAATGAGGGCCGTAAAAGTGATGGCCAGCGTCAGCGGCAACGCCGAGAGCAACTCGGGAATCATAGCAGAAACGTCCACTTGGAACACTCCTTCTTGCAGTTCTGCCTCAACGCCGGCTATCCAGATGCAGCTGAGGACGCCTTGTTACTTCATGTATTTCACGATGTCCTCGCCGAACCACTTCTGCGAGAGCTTGTCGATCGTGCCGTCGTCCTTCAGTTCCTTGAGCACCTTGTTGACGTCCTCGGCCAGGATCTTGTTTTCCGCTGACCGGTGAATCAGCATGTACGTGTTGTTGCTGTAGACCGGATCGGATGCGACGATATCGAGCTTCTTGTTGTCGATGACCGCCTGCTCACCGAGGTTAGACGGTAGAACCAATGCGTCGAACTTGCCGTTCTGAACTTCATCCAGGCGGTTCGGGTAGGGGATCCCGGCGCTCGATGCCGTGACGTCGAGCTTATATTGCGGATTCTCTTTCTGCCAGTTCATGATGAACTTGTAGGTTCCGCCACCGGCTGTGGTCGGAACGATCCTCTTGCCGACCAGGTCCTTCATTTCCTTTATGCCGCTGTCTTTCTTGCTGTAGATTTTCATCAGACTGGCGCCCATCGGGTTCTCTGGAATGATGAATTGCTTCTCTCGCTCGGGCGACTTGTAGTAGCCACCTACGGCGATGTCGTACTTCCCGGTGGCAAGGCCGGTTTCCTGGGCGATGTCGGACACACCTTCCATTTCGAACTTGTATTGCGGTAGCTTCGCATTGATCGCCCTCAGAAGATCGGGCTCATAGCCTTGCGGTTCGACGCCGATGGCGCCCCAGGCCAGCGGCTTGGATTCGGCAGACGTCGCGATCTTGATCGTCCGGACGGTCTGACCATAGCTGGTCCCCGCGGTTGCGAGGGCAATTGCGATGCCACCAGCGACGGCCAGGACATAGCGGCGGGAAAAACCGGATGTGATTGCAGACATTTCTTGGGTTCCCTTCTTGTTGAGCTATTGAAAAGCGAGTTCCGACTGCAGGAATTGAGCCAGTCGTGGACTGGAAGGCGCGTCGAAGATTTCAGCCGGACTGCCGTCGGCGGCAACCACGCCACGGTCCATGAAAACGATCCGGTTCGAGATGTTCTTTGCGAATTGCATCTCGTGGGTCACAAGCAGCGACGTGATCCCTGACGACGTGACATCCTTGATCACCTTCAAAACTTCACCGACAAGTTCAGGGTCCAGCGATGACGTAGGCTCATCGAAGAGGATGACGTCAGGACGCACCGCCAGCGCGCGTGCGATGCCGGTGCGCTGGAGCTGGCCGCCCGAGAGCTGGGATGGATAGCTGTCTCGCTTCGACGAGAGACCGACCCGATCGAGCTCTCTGAGCGCGATTTCCCGCGCCTCTTCCCTGGATTTGCGCTGCACCACAACGAGCGGATCCATCACGTTCTGGAGGACCGTCATGTTCTTGAAGACGTTGAACTGCTGAAAGACCATCGCCGTCCTCAACCGGATCGCCTGGACAGCGGCCTTGTCGGCACGCTGGTAGTCCATCCGAATCTGATCGAACGCGATGGTTCCTGACGACGGCTTGGCCAGATAGTTGATGCATTTCAGCAGCGTGGTCTTGCCGGTGCCACTGGGGCCGATGATCGACACCACGTCACCCCGCTTTACCGAGAGATTGACGCCGTTCAGGACCTGCGTGCTTCCGTAAGACAGCTTTATATCTTTGAGTTCAAGCATTGCTGGTTGGCCCTTCGGGAAGTGTGGGACGGACTGGCTTGACCGGATGCAACGTCATCACCCGCTCTCCGCATGGCCCAGGACGTGCATCAGCCGGTTTGCCCAGCCGAAGATCGCTATGGCGTGGACGAGGTCGATGATCTCGGCATCATTCATGCCGACTGATCGCAGCGAGGCGACGTCGTCTGCCGTCGCTTCCGACGGCGCCGCCGACAGGCGGCGGGCAAAGTTGTAGATTGCCGCATCGCGCGACCCAAGCTTTTCAGGTTTGTCGAGATACAGCGCCGTGACCACTTCATCGCTCTTGGTCAGCTCTGCATGCCGGCGGGCGTGAACGACGGCACAGAATTTGCAGCCATTGACGATCGAGGCACCCAATGCGCCAAGCTCGCGGTCGGGACGGGCAAGCCCGCCCTCGACGTACATGATCGCGTTGAACAACACCGTGCGGGCAAGATAGCTCTCGGGATCATGCACAAGGGTGCGCACATATTCCGAAACTTTCTTGGCCGACGGCGTAACCTTCATTGCTTCGAGCTGTTCCGGCGTTGCCTCCGATAGCTCGACCGGTGCGATATAGGGATGCCAATTCAGCGGCTTCAGGCGCACCGAGGAAATCATGCCCGCCTCATCAATCGCAAGCCGGTCGCGACCCGGGTCTGGAAGTTGATGAAGGCAATCAATTCGGAGAGCGCAACGATCTGGGGATCGTTCAATCCGGCTTGGGCGAGCAGGGCAATGTGGCTCGCCTCCGCCTTTTTCGGCGTCAGGGTGATCAGGTCAACATGTCGGGCGATGGTCGCCAGAGGTTCATTCAAATCCGTTTCCCCCCGGGCCAAGGACAGAAGCTGCTCCGTGGGACCAAGCTGAGCCAGTTGCACGTCATATTCGGCCATCAGGACAGGATCGGCGTTCAGAGCTGCCATGCGACGGGCCAGAGCGACCCGCAAATTCGGCGCCAGCCCCTGATCGTTTGCCGGCTGCAGGACGGAGAGGCGACATTCCTCGGCCCCTCGCACGAATTCGGGCCGAAACCGCCGTGCAGCGAAAAGGGCGTCGTCCGGTGAAAGACCTGCAGCCTTGTCCATTGCGTCGATCACAGTGCGGCTTCCTTATGCAACAAGGGTGTTGAATCGACCCATTCGTCGCCCAGAAGTTCCGGGGTGTCGTAGGCGATCAGATTGGCGAAGTGGGTTTCGACATCTTCGGCGAACAGCGACGCGGCAATGCCGCGGACCAGACGGTCGGCACCGGCGCTGACGGCCGGGATATCGCCGGAGACCTTACCATGGGTCAGCATGGCGGCGTCGTTGAAGCAGTGGACATGCGCCAGCATCGGGCAGGAACCGGGGACGCGCTCGCGAAATTCGAAGGCGGGGCCGAGATCCGGTGCCTCCAACATGCCTGCGCGCGGCGGCCCCATGTCCGGCGTATATCGACCATCCGACCAGGTGCGGATGTGTGGGGCGAAGGCGGCGAATTCCGGGCGACCACTGAAGTCATTTGAAAAGCCGGTCGCAGCGATCATGAAATCGTAGCGCATCGGCCCTTGCGTGGTTTCGACCAGAAGGCCTCCGGCATCTTCCTTCACTGCGACCACGCCGCAGTCGAGAAAGAAGCGGGCATTCGCATGACGAGACACGCGAAGCGTCGATGAACGCGGCGGCGGCGTCTGGGTCGAGGCGGTGTAGTCGAAGAATCTCCACTTCCAGGCGTCAGGCAAATGATACATGCCGAGGATGACACCCTGGCTGCCGATCCCGGTCAGCTTGTTGATGCGCGGCATTTCCTTGCGCCGGATCAACATGTCGACTGAACCGGCGCCCGCCTCGAGCGCCGTCGCGGCATTGTCCATCGAAGAGGCGCCGGCGCCGATAACCGCCACACGCTTGCCCTTCAGTGCATCAAAATCGATGTCGTCGGCAGAATGGGCCCAATAGGAGCGATCGATGCCCCTGAGGAAATCGGGCACGGCAAAACCGCCGAGACCGGACCGACCGGTGGCTAGAACGAGACGACGGGTGAGAACCCGGCCGGTTTCCGCGCCCTCGACATCGATCGCAATCAGATCGCCAACGGCTGCAACGCCTGTCATGCGCACGCTGTTGCGTACTGGCAGACCAAGCACGTTCCGGTACCAGACCAGGTAGTCCATCCACTGGCCTTTGGGGATTTTGTCCAGCGACCGCCATGCCTCGACGCCCCATTGTGCCGTGAACCAGGCGCGGAATGTCAGTTGCGGCAGACCGAGCGACGGACCGTGCAGCGTTTTCGGCGACCGGAGCGTTTGCATGCGGGCAAAAGTTATCCATGGCCCTTCGAAGCCGGCCGGAGCCGCGTCATAGGCGACGACATTGGTTATCCCCGTCAGCACCAGCTTTGCGGTGGCAGCAAGTCCACACATGCCGGCGCCGATCACAACGACGTCACGGACCGGCACGCCATCGCGCGAACGCGCGGGAACCCATGGCTTGGCAGGCAGTTCGAGAAAATCGAGGTCCTGAGCAAGTTGTGCTTCAAGCGCGGCTAGACCTCTCAGGGGGAGCGAACTGGGGGTGTGCTTCATATTCCCGTTCCGTGATTTGTGCCGGAGGCAGGATCGGTCACCAATTGGCCGGCCAGGGTCGGATCGAGTTTCTTGAAGCCAACGATCGACCGTTCAGCCACCGCCTCGACCGCATCCACCAACGCCTGCGCGACTGGACGAAGGGGGCGTTTTTCGGCAGCCACAACACCCCAATAAAAGAGGACGGTTACGTCGATCGGGCGGATGACGACCCCAGGCAAGCCCACGCCATAGGCGGTGACGGGATCGATGACAGCCGCAACACCAGTCCGGCGTACGATCTGCAACGCGCCATAGGCGGTATTCGTGCGGATTACTGGCCCGGTGTCGATGCCCCTGGCCGCCAACGCCTTGGAGACATGCAACTGGAAACGCAGCGGGTTGAGCAACGTGGCGACGCGGCGGCCGGCAAAAGCGGAAAGCGGTATGACATCTAGTTCGGCCAGCGGGTCATTCTCCCGCACGGCAGCAACATCAGGCGCCGAATAGAGCCGCAGGACATCCAGACCGGGCGTATCGAGCGGCAGGCTTGAAAACCCGACCTCGGCACGTCCGCTGCGCACTTCCTGAGCGACGGTCGAGGGAAGAAACTGCCCGAGATGCGTCTCGTGCGGAAGCTCGGCACCTTGGAGTTCAGCCAAGGCCGTCGGGATCAAGCCGGTGCCGATCGCGGAGGTGGTGACGATCTGCAGGATTCGCCCTCTGCCGGCGGCGATCATCTTGGCCCGCGCTGCGAGTTCGGTGAAGGACATCAGCAGGCGTCGTGCTTCCTCCTCGAACGCGACTCCTTCTTCAGACAACTGCACCCGTCGACCGATCCGATGCAGCAATTCGAAGCCGAGTTCGGCCTCGAGCTCCTGAATGGTGCGCGTCACCGCAGGCTGGGAACGTCCGAGCATGTCAGCCGCCCTGGTGATGCTGCCGCTGGCAGCAACCGCAAGGAAGGTCTGAAGGTCCCGGGTTTCCATGTTTCTCCTACATGCGTAATCCGTATGATTGACATCGTCTCATTCGTTTTTGATATATGTCAAGCGGAAACGAATGTTCGTTACGGGCTTTGTGCATATGCCGGCTTCAGCGCCAGAATCCGGATCGGAGGCGGACAGCGACGTCAGACGCGGCTCCAGCTTGCGAAACCTCCTGAAGAAAAAATTCAGGTGACGGCGCAAGGATTCTCGAACCACAACGCCTGCGACAGGAGGAATGTTATGCGCGTGAGTATTCTGGGCGCCGGAGCAATTGCTTATGGCCTTGCCGCCTATTTGGCAGGATCGGGGCATTCGCCAATGCTTTGGTCACCGTCGGGACAGCGCACCAGGGCGTTGGCTACCGGCGAATTGTTGAAAGCGACGGGGGATATCGCGGCGACGGTACCCGTGCGCATCGCCAAGGATTGCAAGGATGCCATCGCCAACGCGGACGTGGTGGTGATTGCACTTCCGGCTTACGGCCACAGGATGGTGATGGATGCTGCCGCCCCCCATCTGATCGATGGAATTCCGGTCATCATCAGTTCGCATTGTTCGTTCGGGGCACTGTATCTCTCCAGGCGGTTGGCGGAGCGCAAGGTCAGCTTGCCGATCGTTCTTTGGGGCACAACACTGTTGACCGGGCGGCAACTCGGGCCAACCGAGGTCCATGTCACCACCATTCGCCAGAAGCTTGACGTCGCGACGCTGCCTTTCAAAGCTCAGGATGAAGGATACGGATTTTGCACGAGCCTATTTGGTGATCGTTTCGTCAAGCGCGACGGCATGCTTGCGATCGCGCTCAGCAACCTCAATCCGCAAAACCACTTGGGAATTGCCCTCCTCAACCTGACACGCATGGAAAAAGCCGAGCAATGGAGCCAGGGGGGAAACGTCACCCCTGCCGCTGGCCGCCTTATCGAGGCTCTGGATGCCGAACGGCTAGCCATCGCGGCCCATTTTGGTATCGCGGTTCGCACCGTCCAGGAGCATTTTTCATTGTCGTTTCATGTTCCGAAGGGAACCGTTTCGGAGATGAACCAGGAGATGGATCGTCAAGGCCGTGGCGGCTTTGGTCCGACAACAATCGAAAGCCGCTACATTCTCGAGGATGTTCCGTTCGGACTGCTGCCGACCGTATTGTTGGGTAAGATCACCGAGAAACCGGCGACGCTCCACGAGTCTGGAGTTTCGATATTATCGGCGGCTTACGGTCGCGATCTCAGGGGAGATAACGATATTCTTCCTGCGCTCGGCCTCGAGGGAATAGCAAAGGCGGATCTTGAAAACCTTTGCCGCACGGGGTTTTGAGTGCGCCCGCAGCCGATACGGCATGATCACATTTAGGGGCGCCGCGCTACGTCATCGCGTCGGTGCATTTTAACAGTGGTGCGCAGCGTCAGGGCGATGTCGCTGGCGCCGCGATCGCCAGAACCAGCCATGCAACCGTCGAAAGTAGCGTTCGGGACGCCGCGGGGAATCGAGCATCCTGAATTGACAATATCCCCTCCGGGGGGATAGCACTTCAGAATGAAAGAGCGTCCCCACATTCACGAGACCCATCCCGACATCGTCAAACGGCTGAAGCGGGCCGACGGTCATCTGAGGGGCGTTATTGAGATGATCGAAGCAGGCCGGCCTTGCCTTGACATTGCCCAGCAGCTTCATGCCGTCGAAAGGGCTGTTTCCCAGGCCAAGAAGACGCTCATCCAGGATCACCTAAACCACTGCCTGGAAGATGTCGTGGGGCCGCTGCCGCGTGAGCAGCGCCGCTCGATCGATGAATTCAAGGACATCACCAAATACTTGTGAGACACGCTCCATGATGGACGGCATTCGCGGCTGGTTCGGCTTCGGCCCGGCAGCTCAAGGCTTCGGCGGGCATGGCCATGACCATGGCGAGGGCGGACACGGCCACACGCATGGCGTGGTCGATCCCACAATCGCGACGACCACACGCGGCATCTGGGCGATCAAATGGTCGTTCGTGCTGCTAGCCCTCACAGCGGTGCTGCAACTGGTCATCGTATTCCTCTCGGGCAGCGTGGCGCTGCTTGCCGACACCATCCACAATGTCGGCGACGCGGTCACCGCCATCCCGCTGTGGATCGCCTTCATGCTGGCGCGGCGCAAGCCCAGCAAGACCTTCACCTACGGCCTTGGCCGGGTCGAGGACCTGGCCGGCATCATCATCGTCCTGATTATCCTCTTCAGTGCCATCGTCGCCGGCTATGAGGCGATCGACAGGTTGATCCATCCCCAAGCCATCAGCTTCCTCGGCTGGGTTGCCGCCGCCGGCCTCGTCGGTTTCCTGGGCAATGAGGCTGTCGCGGTATTCCGCATCCGCGTCGGCCGCGAGATAAACAGCGCGGCCCTGATCGCCGACGGCTATCACGCCCGCACCGATGGCTTCACCAGCCTTGCGGTGGTGCTTGGCGCGGCCGGCGTCTGGCTAGGCTTCCCGCTCGCGGACCCGATCATCGGCCTTTTGATCACTGTGGCTATCCTCGCCATCGTCTGGCAGTCCTCAAAGGCGGTGCTGACACGCATGCTGGATGGCGTCGAGCCGGGCATCGTCGAGGAAATCCATCATGCGGCTGAACATGTGAGGGGCATCCAACGGGTCGCCCAGGTGCGGGCGCGCTGGATCGGCCACAGGCTGCATGCGGATATCGCCATCAAGGTGGCCGAGACAGCGAGCGCAAAGGATGTGGTCGGCATCGCGGAGGCTTTGAGAGGGGAGCTGTTCGACCATCTGCCGGCGCTCTCGGAGGCGAACATCCGTCTGGAAGGCGAAGGCGGATCCGTGGCGGGCGGTTCGGCCCACGCCGATCATGCGCCGGAGCCTTTCAAGGTCGTCAGCGACCTGGCAACGGGAACGCTCGAAATCGTCGATACGCCCGCTGGCGAGCGCTTGCGTCTCACCATCGACAGCCATGCCGACGATCTGGGGGCGACCGTGATCATCGACCGGTCCGAAGGTCCCGAGACGCTTTCGCTCGGGCCTGTCGCCGGCAATCACCACCGCCGTGAAAGCAGCGTCGCCCCCGCCGAGCCGCACGAGTTCGAGGCGAGGCTGATCCTGACCTCTAAGGGCAAGCAACAGGTCCTGCCGTTCAAGATGGTTGAGCCGGAAGGCCACCAACACTAGGACGGGGCAGACTTGCGCGACTTGACGCGTTCGCTCAATCGGTGTCGCGTGACGCGGGTCGATGACAGATCTCGCCGCTCACGCAGCTCTGTTCTTCTCAGCAAGGTCCGCCCCCGCTGGAGGTTGCCACAGGTTGGCCAAGTCCGAGCTCATTTAGGGTTGCGCCGCACAACGGTGCAGGAGCAGCACTGCCGGTTTGGCCAGCTAGGCTATTCGCAGACAGCGATCAAAGCCGCGCCTTGGTGCTCCGGGGTGTCGCCAACAACAGGCTGGTCTCGCTGCCGGTGATGCCGGGGATCAGGCGGATGCGCCGCAGCACGGCGTCGAATTCGGTCAGTGTCTGCGTCCCCAGCTCTATCACCAGGTCCCAGCGGCCGTTGGTGGTATGGATCGTCGAAACCTCCGAGAAGCCGCCAAGAGCGCGGATCACACGATCGGCGGCATGCCCTTCGATTTCCACCATCATGATGCCGCGTACACGCTGGTCGACGGCATCGGCTCGCAGGATGACGGTATAACCGATGATCGCACCGGCTTTTTCAAGGCGCTCTATGCGAGACCTGACCGTTGCCCGCGAGACGCTGACATCCATGGCAAGGTCCGAGATGCTGCGCCGCGCGTCATGCCGCAAAAGCGTGATGAGCTGTTCGTCAAGCTGATCCATGGCTCAGAATGCAATCAAATCATTCCATTTTGATAGCTCATTTCGACAAATTTGCCAATTTGATATGTTCATCCTGCCAGTTATCCGCGCTCCAATGACGCCTGGAAAACGCGCGGGGAAATACGGATGCATTGTACGATCGTCGGGGCACCGATCCAGGTCGGCTCGGGCCGGATGGGTTGCGAGATGGGGCCTAGTGCGCTGCGTACCGCAGGCCTGGCGGCCGCGCTCACTGAACTCGGACATACGCTGGCCGACCTTGGCACCGTCGCCTCTGCCGATATGCGCCCGATCAGCCACGGCAATGCCGCCTTGAAGGCGCTGCCGGAAATCGTCGCATGGACGGCGGCGATCACCGAGGCGGCCTATGCAGCCAGCGCCGGCGCCCTGCCGATCTTCCTTGGTGGCGACCACAGCATTTCCGCCGGCACGCTGGCCGGTATCGCCCGCCGGGCGGCGGAAGCCGGCCGCCCGCTGTTCGTGCTGTGGCTCGACGCACATCCTGATTTTCACACGCTCGACACCACGACCAGCGGGAATTTGCATGGCGTGCCGCTGGCTTATGCCAGCGGGCAACCCGGCTTCGAAGGCTACTTCCCCAGCCTGGCGGCTTGCGTGGATCCGGCCCGTATCTGCACACTGGGCATCCGCAGCGTCGATCCGGCGGAGCGCGAAGCGCTACGCAAGGCGGGCGTCACCGTGCACGACATGCGGATGATTGACGAATACGGCATGGCCCCGCTGCTTCGCGCCTTTCTCGAGCGGGTCAGTGCCGAAAACGGCATGCTGCATGTCAGCCTCGATGTCGATTTTCTCGACCCTTCGATCGCGCCTGCCGTGGGCACCACCGTGCCGGGCGGCGCCACCTTCCGCGAGGCTCATCTGGTGATGGAGATGTTGCACGACAGCCGTCTCGTCACCAGCCTCGACCTGGTCGAGCTCAATCCCGCACTCGACGAACGCAACCGCACCGCAACCCTTCTCGTGGACCTGACCGCGAGCCTGATGGGCCGGCGGATCATGGACCGTCCCACACGGAGTTATTGAACTGTGACCCCCCATCTCAACATCGTGCCCTTCGTCAGCGTCGATCACATGATGAAGCTGGTTCTTGCCGTCGGCATCGATCGCTTTCTCATCGATCTCGCTGCCTATATCGAAGAGGATTTCCGACGCTGGGAATTGTTCGACAAGACCCCGCGCATCGCTTCGCACAGCATCGACGGCGTCATCGAACTGATGCCTACGAGCGACGGACAGCTCTACGGCTTCAAGTATGTCAACGGTCATCCAAAAAACACGCGCGACGGGCGCCAGACCGTGACGGCGTTCGGCGTGATGGCCGATGTCGGCAATGGCTATCCGATGCTGCTTTCGGAAATGACCATCCTGACCGCGTTGCGCACGGCGGCGACGTCGGCCGTCGCGGCCAAATACCTTGCTCCCAATGCGGCGGACTGCATGGCAATCATCGGCAATGGCGCCCAGTCGGAATTCCAGGCCATCGCCTTCAAGGCCCTGCTCGGCATCGACAGGCTTCGCCTCTATGACATCGATCGGTCGGCATCCTTGAAGTGCGCGAAAAACCTTGCGGGGTTCGATTTCGACATCGCGATCTGCGCTTCGGCGCAGGAGGCGGTGGAAGGGGCTCACATCATCACGACGGTCACCGCCGACAAACGCTCCGCGACCATCCTGACGGACAACATGGTCGGATCGGGCGTGCACATAAATGCCGTCGGCGGCGATTGCCCCGGCAAGACGGAATTGCATCGCGATATTCTGCTGCGCTCCGACATATTCGTCGAATACCCGCCGCAGTCGCGCATCGAGGGTGAAGTCCAGCAACTCGAGCCGGACCATCCCGTGACGGAGTTGTGGCAAGTGATGACCGGCAAGGCCGCCGGCCGCCGGGATGCCAGCCAGATCACCTTGTTCGATTCCGTCGGCTTTGCGATCGAGGACTTTTCCGCGCTGCGCTACGTCCGCGACCAGCTTCAGCGCACCGGCCTCTACGAGGAGCTCGATCTGCTGGCGGACCCGGATGAGCCACGCGACCTCTTCGGCATGCTGCTGCGCGCCGACAAGGCCGCCCAGATCACGGCCGTATCCGGCTGAGCTTTCGCAGAAAGCCTGCTGCGGATGTTTGTCTCGCAACAGAGGCGGCGCCGAGCATCCGGCTTCAGGATCGAGCAAGTCGACGACAACAAGATGCCCGCCCGAGGGCGGAGTGTGATCTGCATGGGGATCGGAGGGAGGAGCTGCGCGCCGCGCAGCGGCTGAATATCCCTGGCTAAAGTCGCGGACGCCAATGGCCTCAGCCGGAAACCAGGTTTGTCAGCATGGTTGCCGCCTCGGTGCCGGCCAAGCCCAGGTCGCGAACGCTGCTCATGTGATTGGTTGCAGGAAGGGTGGTCTGCGAGACCTGTAGTCCCTGCTCCTTCAGATGCCGCGCAAACACCTCGGCCTGCCTGTGGAATGGCGGCGTTTCGTCGGCGCCGACAGCGATCTCGACCGACACTGACGGATCGAAACGGCGGGTGAGCGGCGAGAACCTGGCTGCATCCTCGTCCGTGATCGCGATCTCGGCGGCAAGGAAGGAGGTCTGAAGCGGCTTCAGGTCGTAGAGCCCGCCAAGCAGCAACGCGCCTTTGATTGTCGAAGTCCGGCCGTCGTCATTGAAAAGCATCGTCGCAAGTTGGGCGCCGGCTGAATGTCCGCTCACGGTCAGGCGCTCGGTATCGCCGCCGTAATCGCCGATATGGTCGAGCACCCAGCTTTTGGCGCGCCGCACCTGGTCGACGATCGTGGCCATCCTCACAGCCGGCATCAGCGCATAATCGACGATGACCGCGATTGCGCCGGCGCGCGTCACCGTCTCGGCGACATAGGAATAGTCGCGCTTGGAGAACATGCGCCAGTAGCCGCCATGGATGAACAGATGGACCGGCAGGCGGTCGCGTTTGCCCTCCGGAAAGAACAGGTCGATGGTCTCGGTGGCATCCGCTCCATAGGCGATGTCGGCAACCATCGGTATTGTTGCGCGCACCTCCGTGCTGCGACGAACGATCTCGGCGACGATGTCGTCGAACTCGGCGACGTGGTCGCGGATGCGGAAAGGATCATTCTGCATGGGGTGCCCGTTCACATGGTCACGGCGATGTACTTCGCCTCCATGAACTCGGCAATGCCGTGCTTCTGTCCGCCTTCGCGGCCAAGGCCGCTCTGCTTGACGCCGCCGAAAGGTGCCGCCGGATCCGACATCAGGCCGCGATTGAGCGCGACCATGCCCGTTTCGATCTTCGATGCCACGTGCATGCCCCTGGCCAGATCACGCGTGTAGATGTAGGCGGCAAGGCCGTATTCCGTGTCGTTGGCGCGCGCGATGACTTCGTCCTCGTTCTCGAAGCGGCTGATCGGGGCCACCGGACCGAATATCTCCTCCTGCGCCATCTCGGCATTGGCGGGCACGTCCCGAAGGACGGTCGGCGGATAGAAATAGCCCTTGTCGTCGGCGACCGCGCCGCCGCACAGGATCCTGGCCCCACGGGCGACCGCGTCCTTGACCAGCCGATCGATCTTGTCGACGGCCTTCCTGGTAATCATCGGACCGCATTCGGTGTCCGGGTCGGTGCCTGAACCGAGCTTGAGCGCGGCCATGCGTTGGCGCAGACCTTCGGCAAAAGCGTCATGGATGCCGGCCTGCGCGTAGATGCGGTTGGCTGCCGTGCAGGCCTCGCCGGCGTTTCGCATCTTGGCGACCATCGCGCCGTCGAGGGCCGCGTCCAAATCGGCGTCATCGAAGACGATGAACGGGGCGTTGCCGCCGAGTTCCATCGAGCATGAGATGACGTGCTTGGCGGCTTCGGCCAGCAGAACACGACCCACGCCGGTCGAACCGGTGAAGGATAGCTTCCGGACGCGCGGGTCGGCGAGCATGGCGGAGGTCACTGGTCCGGGGTTCGAAGTGGTGAGCACATTGACGACGCCGGGAGGCACACCCGCCTCCTCGTACAGCGCGGCGAGCGCGTAGGCGGTCAGGGGCGTCTCGCTGGCGGGCTTCAGAATGACGGTGCAGCCGGCGGCCAGCGCCGGCGCGATCTTGCGTGTCGCCATGGCGGCGGGGAAATTCCAGGGCGTTATGAGCACGCAGATGCCGATCGGATGATAATCAACGACGATCCGGTTGGCGCCTGACGGCGCCAGGCCGAACTCGCCGCTGATGCGCACCGCTTCCTCGGCATTCCAGCGGAAGAATTCAGCCGCATAGGCGACCTCGCCGCGCGCGTCGCGCAGCGCCTTGCCGTTCTCCAGCGAGATCAGCGCCGCCAGCGTATCGGACCGTTCGACCATCAATTCGAAACAACGCCGCAGTATTTCCGAACGCTTGCGCGGCGCGGTTGCGCGCCAGCCTGCCGCCGCCTTCGCAGCCGCCTCGACGGCAGCGGCGGCATCGGCAATCGTGGCGTCCGGGACAGCCGCAATCACGGCCTCCGTGGAAGGATCGATCACCTCAATGAGACGACCGTCGGAAGACCGTCGCCAGTGTCCGTCGATATAGAGGCCGTGCGAGAATGTGGTGTAGTCGAACATGTCCGGATCTTCGTTGAATTGCCCTTGGGGTACATTCATCTCATCACCTCTGGTCAGACTGAGCTTGCGGCCATGTCGCCGTCATAGGCAGCCCTCACCAGCCGCCGCATCGCGGCGATGTCGAAAGGACGAGGGTTGTTCTTGATCAGCCGATCGATGCCGAGCGCCTGCTCGGCGGTCCAGTCGATCTTGTCGTGTGGAAGACCCAGATCGGCCAGCGTGCGGGTGATGCCGATCGCCGCGAACAGCCGGGCCACCTCATCGATGGTGGCGCGCGCGGTCGCCTCGGCGCTCTTTGTCTCCGTCACCCCCAGAGCGGCGCCGACCGCCGCTATTTCGTCGGTCGCGGCGGGCAGATTGTAGCTCATCACGTAGGGAAGCATCGTCGCCACGCCCAATCCGTGCGGCGTGTGGGTAAGCGCGCCGACGGGATATTGCACGGCGTGGGCAGCCGCCGTTCCGGCCGTGCCGAAAGCGCAGCCGGCCGCCAGCGCTCCCATCATGACATCGGCGCGTGCGTCTTCGTCCGAGCCGTCCCTGTACGCCTTTTCGAGACTGCGGCCCAGGAGCTGGATGGCCAGCAGCGCGAAATGATCGGTCAGGGCGCTCTTGCCGACGAAGACATGCCGCTGCGGCAAGTGCGGATCGGCGCCGCGTTTGGCGGACGTAAAGGCTTCGATCGCGTGGGTGAGCGCGTCGGCTCCGGCGATTGCCGTGAGGGAGGGCGGGCATGTCGCGGTGAGTTCCGGATCGCAGAGCGCGACCGCGGCAATGAGATGGGGACTGGAAATGCCGACCTTAAGCGTCCGCTCCGGATCGGAGATCACCGCCACCGGCGTCACTTCCGAACCGGTGCCGGCGGTGGTCGGGACCGCGATTACCGGAAGCGTGGGGCCGGGCACCTTGAACTCCCCGTAGTAGTCCTGAAGCGACCCGCCGTGACTGATCAGCAGCGCGGCGCTTTTGGCCATGTCCAGGCAACTGCCCCCACCGATCCCGATCACCATGTCCGGCTTGAAGTCCTTCGCATGGGCGGCACAGACGGCAACGCTGTCACGAGGAACATCCGGGAGGATGCGATCGTACACGAGCGTTTCGATCGAGCCAGCTCTCAGTGCCGCGCTGATTTGCGCGAACATTGGCGTTCCGGCGAAACGCTCATCCGTGCAGATGAATGCGCGCCGGCCATATTTGGCGGCAATATCAGGTAGCGCATGGCGCTGGCCTTTGCCGAAAAGAATCTCACGCGGCAACCGGACTGCTGCAAATAGCGTCATGAACTGTGTCCTTCGAATATGGATTGGGGAGCGGGGGATCGGAGATCACCGCTTGCCCAGCGTGCGTGGCGTGGTTCGGGCAAGGCACGGGCCAGAGCCGTCGTCGAGTTTTCCTGCCTCACGAAATATCCTCTATAAAATCGTATAGGATATAGGATTGAATTGCGAGGAGCATCGTGTTAGAGGTCGCCCCTGTCAAGAGGCAAAACATGCAGAATCCAGACCTTACTGCCGACAACGACGCTCGGTTGACGGGCCGCATCCAGCGCGCCAACAGCCTGTCGGGCGACGTCTACGAGGCGATCTTCCAGCAGCTGATGTCGCTGAAGATAGCTCCGGGATCGCGGATCACCGTCGACAACCTCGTCAAGGAGTTCAACGTCTCGCATACGCCGATCCGCGAAGCTCTTGGGCGGCTGGAAGGCGAGGGCCTGGTGGTGAAAACCCATCTGATCGGGTACCGGGCCGCGCCCCAGATCACACGGCGCCGTTTCGACGAACTCTATGAACTGCGCCTGCTGCTCGAACCTGCAGCCGCCGCCAAGGCAGCCGCTGCGCTCGACGAAGCCCGGCTGATGATTTTGCAGGAGGCGGCTGGCGTGATGGCCAGGCGCGTGGGCAAGGACGAACGCCTGCGTTATTCGAACTTCGCCCGCCAGGATGCCATCTTCCACGACAAGGTCATGGAGTTCGCGCAGAACGAGCTCATCCGCGAAACGCTGAACCACCAGCACACCCACTTCCACATTTTCCGCCTAATGTATCACTCGCGGGTCACCGAGGAGGCGCTCGACGAGCACGAAGCCATCCTCGCCGCTTTCGCGGCCAGCGATCCGGTTGCCGCCGAAAAGGCGATGCGCGTGCACATAGAGAATTCGCGGGACAGGCTCCTGCCTGCATTCGAGTAGGCCGCGATGTCAGTTGCCACTCGCATCGACGGAAGCGTCACCGCTTTGCCGCCGGAGCCCACACCGGCTGTGGCTCCGGTGCTGCGCGCGGAAGGGCTTTGCAAACAATACGGCCCGGTGACCGTGTTGTCAGACATCACGCTGGATATTTTCCCTGGCGAGATCCATGCCGTCATCGGCGAGAATGGCGCCGGCAAGTCGACGTTCATGCGCTTGCTTTCCGGTTACATCGAGCCAACCGCCGGCAGCCTGTCCATGGCCGGTGACCGCGTGAGTTTCAGGACACCTCACCAGGCGCAGGCGGCAGGCATCGCGCTGGTGCATCAGGAAATCCTCCTGGCCGAAGCGCTCACGGTGACTGACAATCTCTTTCTCGGCCGCGAGCTCTCCAGGCGCGGAATCGTCGATGATGGCGCCATGCGCCGCATAGCGGCCGCGAAACTGGCCGAGATCGGTTGCGAGGTGTCGCCGACCGCGCTGGTCCGAGACATTTCGCTGGCGGATCGCCAGCTCGTGCAAATCGCCCGCGCGTTGCTCGACGACCACAGGGTCGTCATCTTCGACGAGCCAACAGCGGTGCTGACCGGTGGGGAGGTCGAGCGTTTGCTCGCCATCATCTTCGGGCTCAGGGCGCGGGGCATCGCGGTTCTCTACATCAGCCATCGCCTCGACGAGGTGCAGCGGCTGGCGGACAAGGTCACGGTCCTGCGCGACGGCAAGATGATCGGCACCTATCCCGGCCATGCGTTGAGCCAGGCCGACATGGCGCAGCTTATGGTCGGGCGCGAACTCGCCGCGCTTTATCCTCACAAGCGCGAGGTCCAGACGAGCCGGCCCATGCTGACCGTCAGAAACGCGACTGTTCCAGGTTATGCACGGGACGTGTCCTTTACCGTTCACAAAGGCGAGATTCTTGGCTTCGCCGGCATGATCGGGGCGGGGCGAACCGAGTTGTTCGAAGGCATTGTGGGGCTTAGGCCGGCGACGGCTACGATCGAGCTCAACGGTTCGCCGATACAGATACGTTCGCAGCGCGAGGCCATAGACGCGGGCATCGGCTATCTGACGGAAGATCGCAAGGGCAAGGGCCTGCTTTTGCAGGAGCGGCTGGCGCCGAACCTGACCCTCTCGTCGCTTGGCCTTCTGCATCCGGGGCTGCTGGTTCTGCGCGGTCGCGAATCCGAGGCGCTCGCCCGGGCCGTCTCCAGCTACGACATCCGGGTGAAGAGTCTGAGCGCCAAGGCAGGGCAGCTTTCGGGCGGTAACCAGCAGAAACTTCTGCTGGCCAAGGTGCTTCTGACCAATCCTTCGGTCGTGATCATCGATGAGCCGACGCGCGGGATCGACATCGCCAACAAGGCGCAGATCTACGCCTTCATCCAGGAACTCGTGAGCCAAGGCAAAGCCTGCATCGTCATCTCCTCGGAGATGCAGGAGCTGGTCGGCATCTGCGACCGCGTCCTGGTCATGCGCGAAGGCAGGATCAGCGGCGAGGTCTCGGGCGAAACGATGATCGAAAGCAACATCGCGCTGCTGGCGACCAGTGACAAAGGCCATGACACGGCCCAAGGAGGAAGACAGTGACGGCGCTTACCCATTCCATGTCTGCCCGAAGCGACAGGCAGCACCATTTCTCGTGGACGGATGCCGGCCCTTTCCTTGCACTGTTCGCACTACTGGTGGCGGGATTCCTCATCAATCCGGATTTTCTTTCCGCGACAAACCTGGGCAACGTGATCACGCGCAGCGCTTATGTCGCCATCATAGCCGTCGGCGCCACATTCGTGATCTCATCAGGCGGGCTCGACCTTTCGGTCGGCTCGATGGTCGCCTTCATCGCCGGCGTCACGATCATGTTCATGAACATGATGGCCCCCAGCCTCGGCCTTTGGGCCATCCCGGCAGGCATGGTGATAGCAGTCGTCGCGGGGCTTCTATGCGGCCTCGCGAACGGTCTCATCGTCACGGTCGGAAGGATCGAGCCGTTCATCGCCACGCTCGGCACAATGGGTATCTTCCGCGCACTGATCACCTATATGACCGATGGCGGCACGATCCCGATCGATCGCTCGCTGCGGGACGCGTACCGGCCGGTCTATTTCGGCGCCGTCGCGGGCATTCCGGTGCCGATCCTTCTGTCGGCGCTCGTTGCGGTGGTCGGCGCATTTGTCCTCTACAAGACCAAATATGGCCGCAAATGCGCGGCGGTGGGCGCGAACGAGGACGTCGCCCGCTATTCGGGCATCTCGGTCGTCAAGACGCGCACCATTGCCTATGTCATCCAGGGTGCATGCGTGGCGGTCGCCGCAATCTGTTACGTGCCTCGTCTGGGAGCCGCCACCCCGACCACCGGACAGCTTTGGGAGCTGCAGGTGATAACGGCCGTTGTCATTGGCGGAACGGCGCTGCGGGGCGGCAAGGGCCGCATCTGGGGCACCATCGCCGGTGCGGTGATCCTGGAGCTGATCGCCAACCTGATGGTGTTGTCGGATTTCGTTTCCGAATACCTCGTCGCCGCGGTGCAGGGCGTCATCATCATCATCGCCATGCTCGTGCAAAGATTTTCGAAATAGCTCGTCTTCGGACCGGACGGGCGCCTGTTGTGTGGTCCATATCTCTGGGAGGTATTTATGTTTAGCAGGAAATGGGTTGCCGTTGCGGCAGTCGGCGCACTGATGGTGGCCGGCCAGGCGCTTGCAGCCGACAAGAAGGTGGTCGCGGTGTCGATCCCGGCGGCGGATCATGGCTGGACGGCCGGCATCGTCTATCACGCGCAGGCCGCCGCAAAGGAAATCAACGCGGCCTTCCCGGATGTCGAAGTCGTCGTGAAGACGTCGCCCTCGGCGGCCGACCAGGTAAGCGCGCTGGAGGATCTGTCGGCCAGCCGCAAGCTGGATGCGCTGGTGATACTGCCCTACACCTCCGAGGAACTGACCCAGCCGGTGAAAGCCATCAAGGAGATGGGTACGTTCATCACCGTCGTCGACAGGGGATTGACTGACCCTTCCATTCAGGACCTGTATCTTGCCGGCGACAACATCGCGGTTGGCACCAATACGGCGAAGTTCATGATCGACAAACTGGGCGGCAAAGGTGACGTCGTCGTGCTGCGCGGCATTCCCACCGTCATCGACGACGAGCGCATCAAGGGCTTCGAGGATACCATCAAGGGCACCGGCCTGAAGGTGCTCGACATGCAGTATGCCCACTGGAACAGCGACGAGGCCTTCAAGCTCATGCAGGATTACCTGGCCAAGCACCCGCACATCGATGCGGTCTGGGCCAATGACGACGACATGCTTCTCGGTGTGCTCGAGGCCGTCAAGCAGTCCGGCCGAACCGATATCAAGCTAGCGCTCGGCGGCAACGGCATGAAGGACATCGTGAAGAAGGTGATAGACGGGGATGCGATGACACCGGTCGAGACGCCGTATCCGCCGGCGATGATCAAGACCGCTATCTACATGACCGTGGCCAACTTGATCGGCCAGGCTCCGGTTCGCGGTGCCGTCAAACTCGACGCCCCGCTCATAACCCAGGCCAACGCCAAGGAATATTACTTCCCCGACTCCCCGTTCTGAGGCCCGCAATCCGAATGAGGCAAGGCGCGTGATGCGCTTTGCATGCCAACAACAGAGAGGAAGAGCTATGCCAGGCAAGAAGATATTGATGCTGACCGGTGAGTTCACCGAGGAATACGAGATTTTCGTTTACCAGCAAGCGATGGAAGCCGTTGGTCACACGGTCCATGTCGTCTGCCCCGACAAGAATGCGGGCGACCTGATCAAGACCTCGCTGCACGATTTCGAAGGGGACCAGACCTACACCGAAAAGCTCGGGCACTACGCGCTGATCAACAAGACGTTCTCGGATGCGGAAAAGCAGCTCGACCAGTACCACGCGGTCTACTGCGCGGGCGGACGCGGACCGGAATACATCCGCACCGACAAGCGGGTGCAGACGATCGTTCGACACTTTCACGAGACCAAGAAGCCGATCTTCACGATCTGCCATGGCGTGCAGATCCTGATTGCGGTCGACGGCGTCGTGCGCGGCAAGAAGGTCGGCGCGCTGGGCGCCTGCGAGCCGGAAGTCACTCTCGCGGGCGGTACCTATATCGACCTCTCGCCGACGGAAGCCTATGTCGATGGTACGATGGTGTCGGCCAAGGGATGGACGGCGCTGGCCGCCTTCATCCGTGAGTGCCTGAAAGTGCTCGGCACGGAAATCCGCCACAACTGAGCCGCTAACCAAGGCGGAGGCCGGCGCGCTGCCGTGGCGTGTCGGCCTCCACCAGTGATGCCGAGACCTTCGCCGATGCGGACGACTGTATCGAGCGTCGTGCAAAAGGTATGCGCGCGGTGCGTCCTGCCGGTTTAGCGGCCGACAGGATCGCCGGACAGGTCCAGCTTTTTCCTTACGCAATCGCGAGCGGAAAAACGTTACGCACTTTTCCTGGGGTTGCTTTAACGCGCGGCGGCAATCCAGTCGGCAAGGCTGCGGGCGAAGCTTCGCGGCACGATCAGGTCGCAGCTGCTCTCGCCCGTTCGCAGATAGAGCGCCGGCACGTGATGGACGGACGTCTGTACGGCACGGCCGGGGACCGAAGCGGCGGACGACCAGTCGACCGGCATGCAGGCAGAGAGAATGTCCCGAAGACGCGCACCCTCCATCCTGAACCGCACCCGGCCTTCACCAAGCAGAACCGAGCAGCCCAATTCAGGATCGATCGCAATGGCCGGCGGTTCCGCACCTGTCTCGACGATCAGCCAAAGACGGCGGGGGGTGATCCTGACGATGAGGGCGCCAGCATGCCGAACCGTCTCGCCGACGTCGGCAGGAAGCGTCGCGCCCAAGGCCTGCGAGACGCTCGTTTCGAATCTTGCCAGTGTTCCGTCCCAGCCCTCGATCTGAACGATCGGGCAATCGGAGGCCCACAGGTTGAAGTCCTTCGACAGCACAGGCTCAACCATGCATGCGCTCTCCCTTGGGATCTAGGAAAACAGAAGGCACGACGCGGGCGCGAACCGTCTCTGTCCGCATCGGGTAGACCGCGGTGATCTCGTCTCCTTCGGCCGCGGCATTGCCGGCGAACAGCGCCAGTCCGACATAGTGGCCGAGTTCCGGGCTGAAGGTGACCGACGTGATCCGGCCGCGCCCGTGGCCGGTGACGGCATCGCCAGGCAGGAACAATATGGCGCCTCCGCGCAGCCGCTTGCCGTCCTCGATGCATTCCAGCCCGATGAGGCGCTGGCGGTCGGGTGCCTGAAAGGCCGGACGACGACGCAGGACGTCGCCGACGAATCCGCCGCGTTTGCCGGCCATGCGCCCGAGGCCGAGATCGTCGAGCGTGGTGCGGCCATCGATCTCGGGCCCGGCGACGTGGCCCTTTTCAACGCGCAGCGCACCAAGCGCCTCGACGCCATAGGGTTTGAGGCCGAACGGCGCGCCTGCTTCGATGAGACGGCTCCAGGCCTGTTCGCCGGCGCTGGCGCCGACATAGATCTCGTAGGCGCGCTCGCCGGAATAGCTGAGGCGGATAACGCGCAGGGCCCGTCCGTCGAACCCGGCTTCGATGACGCCCATATGCGGCAGCGTCTCGTTGGAGACATCGAGCGTGGGAAAGGCGGCGGCAAGGACATCGCGGCTTCGTGGCCCGGCGATCGACATCGCCGCCCACTCGTCGCTTACCGATGAGACCGCGACACGCAAATCCGGCCAGGCGGTGTCGAGCAGGAATTCCAGCCGCGACAAGACGTCGGCGGCCTTGGCGGTAGAGGTGGTCATGAAGAAGCGATTTTGCGACAAGCGCGTGGTGGTGCCGTCGTCGAAGACGATGCCGTCGTCGCGCAGCATGACGCCGTAGCGCGCGCGGCCAACCGGAAGCTTGGCGAAACCGTTGGCGTAGACGCGGTCGAGGAAGATGGCCGCGTCCGGTCCCTGCACGTCGATCTTGCCGAGGGTGGAAATGTCCATCAGCCCGGCGCCGCCGCGCACGGCCCGCATCTCCGCGACATAGGCTTCATTCACGTCGCGTCCGGCATCGCGATAGAAATACGGACGCATCCAGAGGCCGACCTCGAGCATCTCGGCACCGTTTGCCAGGTGCCAGTCGTGCATCGGCGTGCGGCGGACCGGCTTGAAATGATGACCGACGGCGCGACCGGCCAGCGCGCCGATCGCGACCGCCGCGTAGGGCGGGCGAAAGGTCGTGGTTCCGGTTTGCGCAATCGTTGCCCGGCGCAGCGCCGCCATGGCCGAAAGCGCGGCGAAATTGCTGGTTTTGCCTTGGTCGGTCCCCATGCCGAGCGTGGTGTAGCGCTTTAGGTGTTCGACCGATTCATAGCCCTCGCGATGGGCGAGCTCGACGTCCTTGGTGGTCACATCCATCTGGAGATCGACGAAGGCCTTGCCGCGCCCCGCGGAAGAGATCGCACGAAAGGGAGCGGCCGGGGCCTCTTCGAGATCGAGTTCATGCGGCGCCGGCATGGCCGCCGGTTTTCCACGGAAGCATGCCGCTTCGATGCCGGCGCGGTGGCCGTCCTCGATCGCATCGGCGGTCGAGAAGCGCCCCATCATCGCGCCGGCGCCGAATTGGCCTGCCGGAAAGCCGCCCGGAACGAAGCCATCGATGTCGTCGCGATAGACGGGCCTGACGCCGAGATGCGAGGTGAGATGCACGGTCGGTGACCAGCCGCCGGAGACGCAGACGAAATCGCAGGCGATTTCCGAGTTGCCGCTCGGGCCGGAAAGCCGTGCGGCTTTCACCGCATGGCTGCCGCGCAGATCGGCGATCCAGGTTCCGGAGCGGATCTCCACGTTCAGGCGTCCGGCTTCCGCCGCCAGACTGGCGGGCGGAGCGCCGCGCTGGTCCGCGACCGTCACCTGCGCGCCGGCGGCGGCGAGGTCGAAAGCAGCGCGATAGGCGCCGTCGTTCATCGTGGCCACGAGAATATTCTTTCCCGGCAGCACGGCAAAGCGGTTGAGATAGGTGCGGGCGGCGGACGCCAGGATGATGCCTGGCCGGTCGTTGTTGGAGAACACCAGCGGCCGTTCGATAGCACCGGCGGCAAAGATGATCGAGCCGGCGCGAAGCACGGTGAAAACCTGCCGCGCAGCGCCTTGCGCGACCTGGCCGTCATGCAGCTCGATCAGCCCCAGCGTGTTGCCGTCATAGGTGCCGAACGCCATCGTCTTGCGCATCAGGGTGACGTTGGGCTGCCCTGCAAGCTCCGCCTCGATCTTTGTCAGCCAGGCTGCCGCCTTGCCATCGGTGCGCTCGGCAAGAAGCTGGCCACCGAGCAGAAAGTCCTGCTCGACGAGGACGACCCTGGCGCCGCTGGCTGCCGCGGCGCGCGCCGCCGACAGGCCGGCAGGGCCGCCGCCGACGACTGCAACATCGGCAAATGCATGCCGGGCCTCGTAACGGTCCGGATCGGGTTCGGTGCCGGCCCGGCCCAATCCCGCGGCTTTGCGGATGAAATGCTCGTAAAACATCCAGGCGCGGCGGGTCGGACCCATGAAGGTCTTGTAGTAGAAGCCGGCGGAAAGGAGGGGCGCAAACAGGCTGTTGACGCTCTGCACGTCGAAGGCAAGGGACGGCCAGCGATTCTGGCTTTCGGCAGTCATACCTTCAGCCAGTTCCAGTGTCGTGGCCGGAAGGTTCGGTTCGCGCCGTCCACCGCTTCCGAGCGTAACCAGCGCGTTGGGTTCTTCCGGGCCGGCCGAGAAGATGCCGCGCGGCCGATGGTATTTGAAGCTGCGGCCTGTCAGCATGAGCCGATTGGCAAGCAGCGCGGAAGCAAGCGTATCGCCTCGATAGCCGCCCAGCTCGCGGCCGTCGAATGTGAAGCGGAGCGGCTGCGTGCGGTCGATACGACCGCCGGCGGCCAGACGATTTCCAATCATTTTCATGCTGGCATTTTCCTGGCGAAGCCGACCGATGCGATAGCGTGGTTCCTCGTGTCGCGCTCGATGACCAGCCATTGCCGGCAGCCGGTCACATGCTGCCAGAATTCCCGGTGCAGCCCCGCCGGGTTCTTGCGCACATAGACATAGCGGTACCACGCCTCCGGATCGGGATCGTCATGCGCCGGGCGCACCGCGGAAGCGTCGCCGCCATAGCGGAACTCGTCATGGTCGCGCGGGCCGCAGCATGGGCAGTCGATGCGAAGCATTTCTCTCGCTCTCTATTGCAGCCAGGCCGAGGGTCCGGCGCCGGCCTCGTCGAGCGTGTGGCCGGTCCGGAAACGGTCGAGCGCGTAGGCGGCGGTCAGCGGATGCGGCTTGCCGGTGGCCAGCATATGGGCAAAGCACCAGCCGGAGGCCGGCGTCGCCTTGAAGCCGCCATAGCACCAGCCGCCATTGAGATAGAGCCCCTCGATCGGGGTCGGGCAGATGATCGGACTGGCGTCCGGCGTCATGTCCATGACGCCGCCCCAATGGCGCAGCAGCCTGACACGCGAGATGCAGGGCATCAGGCCTATCGCCGCCTCCGCCACTTCGCGCACGACGCCGAGATTGCCGCGCTGGGCGTAGGAATTGTAGCCGTCGAGATTGCCGCCGAAGACCAGCCCGCCCTTGTCGGACTGGCTGACATAGAAGTGGTCTGCGCCATAAGCGACGACGTGATCTACCAGCGGCTTGAGCGGCTCGGTGACGAAAGCCTGGAGCACGTGGCTTTCGATCGGCAGTTCCAGGCCGGCCCTGGCGGCGAGGAGCGAAGTATGGCCTGCGACGGCGAGGCCGACCTTGCCGGCGCCGATGCGGCCCTTGCTGGTCTCGACACCGACGATCCTTTCGCCGTCGCGGACAAAGCCGGTCACCTCGCAATTCTGGATGATGTCGACCCCGTGGCCGTCGGCAACGCGCGCATAGCCCCAGGCGACGGCATCATGGCGGGCGGTGCCTGCGCGGCCTTGCAAGATCGCACCATGGATCGGAAATCGCGCGGTTTCGGAGAAATCGAGATAGGGTACCAGCCGGCGCACAGCGTCGCGGTCGAGTATGTCGGCGTCGATGCCGTTCAGACGCATGATGTTGGCGCGATGGCTGAATGTGTCGAGTTGATCGACCGAATGGGCAGTGACGATCTGGCCGCGCTGCGAAAACATCACGTTGAAGTTCAGCGCCCGCGACAAGCCTTCCCACAGCTTGACCGAGAATTCGTAGAACTGGGTGTTGCCGTCGAGCAGGTAGTTGGAGCGGATGACGGTGGTGTTGCGGCCGACATTGCCGCCGCCGACATAGCCCTTTTCCAGAACGGCGACATTGCGGATGCCGTGGTTCTCGGCGAGGTAGAAAGCCGTCGCAAGGCCATGCCCGCCCCCACCGACGACGATCACGTCATAGGCGGGCTTCGGCTCGGCCGCGCGCCAGGCGCGCCGCCAGTTCTTCTGGCCGGAAAGGGCATTGCGGAAAATCGAAAACGCCGAATAGCGCGCCATGTTCATGGTCTAGCGGACGATCGGGCCGGCCGGGGTGCGGGTCAGCACTTCGGCCCCCGCATCGGTCAGCAGCACGGTGTTGGAGATGAAATGGTCGCCGCGGCCGGTGCCCATCAGCCAGGACAGGATGTGGAAGCTCATCCCGGTCTCGATTTCGAGATCGGAATCGTGCCTGAGGCCCGTCACCGAATTGCCGCCGGTCCATGAGGGCGGCTGGCCGATGCCGACGAGATAGCCGCAATGATGGCGGCGATAATGCGACAGGCCGGCCTCGTCGGCGACGCCTTGCCAGGCGGCGTAGACATCGCGCGCCCTGGCACCTGGCTCGAGCGCCCTGACGACGGCCTCGAATGCCTTGGCCGTGACCTCGGCCATGGCGGCATCTTCGTCCTTGATGTTGCCGATGCGGATCAGCCGGCCAAGCGGCGCGTGATAGCGCGAGACACAGCCCGACAGTTCGACGAAGACCGGCTCGCCGCTGCGATAGATGCCGTCGCCCCAGGTCGTGTGCTCCTCGCCGAGCCGGGCGGCGGGCCGGATGAACGGGCCGAAGCCCGGCGCGTGGCCGCCGGCGCGCACCATCGCCGCCACGCATTGGGCGGCAACCTCCTGCTCGGCGGCGCCGTCGGAGATGGCAGCGATGGCGGCACCTGCCGCAGCATCCGTGACCTTGGCGGCGCGGCGCATCAGCACCTGTTCCTCGGCGCTCTTCACCAACCGCATCTTGTCGACCAGTCCCGAGACGTCGCTCCACTTGGCGTCGGCCTGCGCCTCAAGCTTCAGGGCGAGGCCGTGGCTGAGGCCGGAGGTCCAGTTTTCGATGCCGATCCGTTTGCCGGCCAGGCCGAGTTCGGAAATGACGCGCGCGGCGAGGTCGGCCGCCGTCTCGCTGTCGGAGTGACCGCGGAATTCTGCTGCCTTCACCTGATTCTCGATCGTCACCTTCTCCATCGACCGGGTGACCAGGATAGGGCGCCGGTCGAGCGTGACGATCAGGAGGTGCGGCGCGAAATAACCCCAATGGTCGAGGCCGGTGAGGTAGAAAACAGTCTCCGGCGAGGCGAAGACGGCGGCGTCGAGCTTGCGCTCTGCCAATGCCGTGCGAACTTTCGACAAGCGGCCGGCGATCTCGGCTTCGGAAAAGGGATTGCGGTCCATTGAGGTGTCCTTGAGTTGCCGGTCCTGGGCTGATGGTCAGTCGATGAAGATGGGATCGCGGGTCACGTCGCAGAGCCGCTCGCCGCCGCCTTCGCTGGCGCTGGGATCCTGGCAGATGATGAGATCGAAGCCGGCCTTTGCCATGCGTTGCTTCACGTCGGCCAGGCGCCGCGCGTATTCCGCCTTGGTGGGCCCGCCCGACGCGTCCAAAGCCGTTTTCCTTCCTGCCCTCATCCAAAGGCGGTTCGTATCCGCATCGAGAAAGCACACCTTAATTGTGCACAACTTGCGCATCACAAAGCCGCACAATCAACCCCAATGGCGATTTTTCCAGATTCGTACAGTGCGTCTTGCGATATGTCCAGATGAGTTGTATACGTCTTAGTGCGCTTGACGCGATGGTGGAGAAACATCGTTCGAGCCCGATAATTATCGAAGAAGAAAAGGGGAAAGCATGTTCACGTCACAGATATCCCGCCGCGCGCTCGTGAAGGCCGCCGCCTGTCTTGCGCTCGCCGCGACCGCATTCACGTCACTGCCGGCCCATGCCGAAACGACGCTCGAACGCGCCAAGAAGGACGGCTATATCCGCGTCGGCTTCGCCAATGAGGCGCCGTTCGGTTTCGCCACGCCTGACGGCAAATTGACCGGCGAAGCGCCGGAAGTCGCCAAGGCGGTGCTCGCCAAGATGGGCATTGCGCAGGTCGACGGCGTGCTGACCGAATTCGGCTCGCTCATTCCGGGTCTCAAGGCCGGCCGCTTCGACATCATCGCCGCCGGCATGTTCATCAATCCCAAGCGCTGCGCCGAGATCAATTTTTCCGAACCGTCCTATGGCATCGGCCAGGCCATGCTGGTCGCGAAGGGCAATCCGAAAGGCGTGAAGGACTATTCGAGCATCAAGGACAATCCCGATCTCAAGCTCGCCGTGATGGCGGGCGCCGTCGAGGGGGGATATGCGAAGGACGCCGGCGTTGCCCAAGGACAAGTCGTTTCCTTGCCCGACCAATCCAGCCTGGTCGCGGCGGTCCAGTCTGGCCGTGCCGATGCTGCCGCGCTAACCGCGCTCTCGATCGCCGACATGGCCAAGAAGGCCGATGGCGTCGAATCGACCAAGCCCTTCGGTGAAGTTGCCGGCAAGTCGGTGAAGGGCCATGGCGGCTTCGGCTTCCGCAAGGAGGACACCGATCTGCAGGAAGCGTTCAACGCCGAACTGAAGAAGTTCCTCGGTACGCCGGAGCATATCGCGCTGGTCGAGCCGCTCGGCTTCGGCAAGGACTATCTGCCGAACAAGACGACTGCAGAGCTCTGCAAGGGCGAATAAATTCCCAACTGCTGGGCGGCGTGAAAACGCCGCCCTCTTTTTTCCTCGGAGAAGCAGATGGGGATCCGCACGCTCGTTGCCATGCTGGTCGTTTCGCTGGCCGTGATCGCGGCGCTTGCGACGCAGGAGACGTACAGGCTGTTCCTACCGGGACTATTGCAGGGCGCCGTCCTGACGATCGAGATCGCTGTTCTCGGCAGCCTGCTGGCGGTCGTCATGGGCGTGCTCGCCGCGCTAGCGCGCATGTATGGTCCAGCGCCGCTCAGATGGCTGGCGACTGTCTATGTCGAAGTCTTTCGCGGCACCTCGGCGCTCGTGCAATTGTTCTGGCTGTTTTTCGTGCTGCCGCAATTCGGTGTCACGCTCGACGCGTTTCCCGTCGCGGTGCTGGCGCTTGGTCTGAATGTCGGCGCCTATGGATCCGAATGCGTGCGCGGTGCAATCCAGTCGGTCGCGCGCGGCCAATGGGAGGCGGGAACGGCGCTCAACATGAGCCGCGCGCAAATGCTGCGCCGGATCATCCTGCCGCAGGCCTTCGTCGCCATGATCCCGCCCTGGGGCAATCTTTTCATCGAGCTTTTGAAATCGACGGCGCTGGTTTCGCTGATCACGCTCACGGACCTCGCCTTCAAGGCGCAGCAGATGAACCAGAACACCTTCAAGACCATTCCCATCTTCACGCTGGTGCTGCTGATGTACCTCGCCATGTCGCTCACCGTTTCCATCGGCATGCGGCTTCTCGAAAGGCGGGCCTCGCTCGGCCTGGCGCGGGGGAGGGCGGCATGATCTGGGATTGGAGTTTTGCCGCGGAGATCCTGCCGGTGCTGGCACGCGCCGCCGTCGTCTCGATCGAGGCGACGCTGCTCGGCTTCGTCATCGCGGCTTTGCTCGGCCTGGTACTTGCGGTAATCCGTGTCGCGGTGCCCTGGACCGGCTGGACGATCTCGGTGCTGGTCGAACTGATCCGCTCGACGCCGCTGCTCATCCAGATCTTCTTTCTCTATTTCGTCTTTCCGAAATTCGGCGTCGTGCTCGACGCATTCACGGCCGGTGTTCTGGCCATCGGCATCCACTACGCCGCCTATTGCTCGGAGGTCTACCGCGCGGGCTTCGACAACATCCATCGCGGCCAGTGGGAAGCCTCGATCGCACTCAACCTCTCCTCCTGGACGACCTTTCGCGACATCATCATCCCGCAGGCGATACCGCCCATCGTGCCGGCGCTCGGCAACTATCTCGTCGCGCTGTTCAAGGAGACGCCGCTGCTGTCGGCCATCGCCGTGCTGGAACTCATGCAGACGGCCAAGATCATCGGCTCCGAAACCTTCCGCTACACCGAACCGATCACGCTGGTCGGCCTGTTCTTCCTGGCCATGAGCCTGGTTTCGGCCGCGCTCATCCGTGCCCTCGAACGCCTGCTCAACCGAAGGACCGCGCGATGACCGAACAACCGATGGTCCGTTTCGACAATGTCTCGAAGCGTTACGGCGCGCTCACCGTGCTCGACGGGCTGAACCTCGAAATCGCGCGCGGCGAGAAGGTTTCCGTCATCGGACCGTCCGGTTCCGGCAAGACCACGGTCCTGCGCATGCTGATGACGCTGGAGACGATCAACGACGGCGTCATCTGGGTCGAAGGCGAGCCACTGACACATATGAAGCAAGGCGGAAAGCTGGTGCCCGCCAATCTTGCCCATATCCGCCGCATCCGGGCGAAGATCGGCATGGTGTTCCAGTCTTTCAACCTGTTTCCACACATGACGGCGATGGCCAATTGCATCGAGGCGCCGATGACCGTGCTTGGCATGAAGCGGGCCGATGCCGAAGCACGGGCGGCCGAGCTTCTCGACATGGTCGGGCTGTCGCAGAAGAAGGATCATTACCCTTCACAGCTTTCCGGCGGCCAGCAACAGCGCGTCGCCATTGCCAGGGCGCTGGCGATGCGGCCCAAGATAATGCTGTTCGACGAGGTGACGTCCGCGCTCGATCCGGAACTTGTCGGCGAAGTGCTGCAAGTGATAAGGCAAATCGGCCGCGAGCATGATCTGACGATGCTCATGGTCACCCACCAGATGGGCTTCGCCAAGGAATTTTCCGATCGCGTCTGCTTCTTCTACCAGGGTAAAATTTGCGAGCAGGGGCCGCCAGCAGAGCTTTTCGGCGCACCCAAGAATGAGCGGACGCGGCAGTTCCTGCACGCTGTCCTGGAGGCTGGATGACGCTTGATACGGATGCCTCGGCCAAGACAGTGCCGCCTTCGCGTCCGCTTTCGGCGCGCGAACGGTTCGAACGCATCTACCTGATCCTGCGCGACCGTATCTGCCTTCTCGATTATCCGCCGGGGAGCCGGCTCTCCGAGGAAGAACTCGCCCAGGAATTCGAGATCAGCCGCACACCGGTCCGACGCGTGCTGGCGCGGCTCGAGGCCGAAGGGCTTGTGCAATCGATCCACGGCGTCGGTACGATCGTTACCGACGTCGACATCGAGGAGTTGCAGCAGGTCTATCATCTGCGACTGGAACTCGCGCTGCTTGTCGGCAAGCTTTCGCCAATTCCCCGAACGGCGGTCGACCTCGATCGCATCCGAGCGCTCATCGCGCGCTGCGATTCCGATATGCTCAACCCGGATCAGCGTGCCTTCCTGCAGCTGAACATGGACTTCTTCACTGAACTATCCGGCATGACCGGGAACCAGCCCCTGCGCGAAATAAGCGAAAGACTGTATTTTCAGGTTGCGCGCGTAGTCCTCAAGATGATGCCGCAGCTCGGCCTGGTGGAGGAGTTCACGGCCTTCCGGCGCGAAATGGAGGAAGTGCTGGCTGCGGCGGAAATCGGGGATTGGGAATCGATCGGGCACATCAGGCGAGCCCATATCTCGATGAGCTTTCGGCGCATGGTGCGCCATGCCGGCCGACATGATGAATTTGACGGCAAGACCTGACGGTCGTCCTTTGTCATGGTGACGTAGCTTGCGGCGCCGAGAAGCGCTGCTGCTCCGTCCTCTTATTTAGGGTGCCGCCGTTCAGCCACGGCATCAGGCACCACCACCAGCTTGCCGACGAAATCCTTGGCGATGAAATCGGCTTGGGCGCGGTGGAAATCGGAAAGCCTGTAGACGCCGCCGACCAGCGGCCGGATCTTGTCTTCCTCGATATAGCGCACGATACGGCGGAAATCCGCACGTGTGCCCTGGCTCGAGCCGTGGAGCTGAAGCTGCTTGAGATACATGGTCCTGAGATCGAGCTGGACGACCGGGCCGGCGATGGCGCCTGCGGTGGTGTAGCGGCCCTCGGGCCTCAGGATGCGCAACAGATCGTTGAAGATCGCGCCGCCGACAAGGTCGGCCACGACGTCGATGGGCTGGCCGCCGGTCACCTTGGCCACGGCTTGCGGCAGGTCGGCCACGCCACGGGTGATCACGGCTTCGGCGCCGATGTCGAGCACCGCCTGCTCCTTGCCCTTGCCGACGACGGCATAGGGAATGGCTCCGCGCGCCCGCGCCAATTGCACGATGCCGGAGCCGACGCCGCCCGAGGCGCCGGTGACCAGCACGCGTTCGCCGGCCTTGAGCCCTGCACGTTCCAGCATCTGCTCGCCGGTGAGATAGGCGCAGCAGAAGGTGGCGAGTTCGACATCGCTCAAGTCAGTGTCGACGACATGGGCGTTCTCGGCCGGTACAGCCTGGTATTCGGCGTAACCGCCGTCGCGGCCGTGACCCATATAGTCAATGTCGGCGAGCGAATCGTCGTCGCGATTGTAGATCGAGAAATCGACCATCACTCGTTCGCCGATGCGTTCCGGCGAGACCCCTGCGCCAACGGCAGCGACGGTGCCGACCGTGTCGGTGCCCTGGATACGCGGAAAGGTCAGGGTGTTGCCCTGGCGCCGCCATGTCGACACGGCCCCTGCGTCCTCCTCCGTGCCATAGGCGCCCTGGCGAACCCAGACGTCGGTGTTGTTCATGCCGCAGGCGCTGACCTTGACCAGCACTTCGCCGGCGGCGGGCACAGGCACTTTCACGTCGGTGCGGTAGACGAGCTTTTCCGGGCCGCCGTGGCCGGTAAGCTGCACGGCCGCCATGGTGGCGGGGAGGGTGGGATGAGAGGTCATCGCGTTCACTTCCGAATACTTTGTAGGTGGCGCTGCCCCTCACCTTTACCCTCTCTCCGTGAACGACGAGAAGGTGCCGGCAGGCGGATGAGGGGCAGCGCCGATCTCGGCAATTAGAGATTGGCGAACACGCTCTTCACGGCATCGGCGGTCTTGGCCACCACGGTGTCAGCCTCCTCGCGCGTCAGGCAAAGCGGCGGGGCGAAGCCCAAAATGTCGCCCTGCGGCATGGCGCGGCCGATGACCCCGCTTGCGGCGAGGGTCGTGGCGATCTGCGGTCCGATCTTCTGCGCCGGATCGAAGAACACACGGTCGTCCTTGTCGGCGACGAACTCGACCGCCGCCAGCATGCCGTCGCCGCGCACCTCGCCGACGTTTTTGTGGCCGCCGACGGCCTTGGTCAATTCGGCGCGGAAATAGGCGCCGGTCTCGCCGGCATTCCTCACCAGATCCATCTCATCGATCAGTTCGAGGTTGGCCACACCCGCGGCGACGCAGATCGGATGCGCCGAATAAGTCCAGCCGTGACCGAGCGAGCCGAGCTTGTCGGAGCCCTGCACCAGCACCTGCCACATCTTGTCGGCGACGATGACGCCCGACAGCGGCGCGTAGGCGGAGGTCAAGCCCTTGGCGATGGTGATCAGGTCCGGCTTGATGCCGTAATGGTCGGAGCCGAAC
Source organism: Mesorhizobium sp. B2-4-2 (assembly GCF_006442845.1). Classification (NCBI taxonomy): domain Bacteria; kingdom Pseudomonadati; phylum Pseudomonadota; class Alphaproteobacteria; order Hyphomicrobiales; family Phyllobacteriaceae; genus Mesorhizobium; species Mesorhizobium sp. B2-4-2. The sequence goes on from NZ_VFVM01000008.1 coordinate 163,468, forward strand.
ATGGTGCCCAGCCGGCCGAAGCCCGTCACCACTTCGTCGGCGACCAGGAGCACGTCGTACTTCTTCAGCACCGCCTGGATTTTCTCCCAGTAGCCGGCGGGCGGCGGCACGATGCCGCCAGTGCCGAGGATCGGCTCGCCGATGAAGGCGGCGACGGTCTCGGGGCCTTCGGCCAGGATCATCTCTTCCAGCTTGTCGGCGCAATGCTGCGAGAACTGCTCCTCGCTCATCGAGCGGTCGGCGCGGCGGAAATAATAGGGCGCCTCTGTGTGCAGGATCGGCGCGCGCGGCAAGTCGAAGGCATTGTGGAAAAGATCGAGCCCGGTCAGCGATCCCGTCATGATGCCGGAGCCGTGATAGCCGCGCCAGCGCGAGATGATCTTCTTCTTCTCCGGGCGGCCAAGCACGTTGTTGTAGTACCAGATCAGCTTGATGTTGGTTTCGTTGGCATCCGAACCGGAGAGGCCGAAATAGACCCTCGACATGCCCTTCGGCGCACGGTCGATGATCATCTTCGACAGCGTGATCGAGGCCTCGGTGCCGTGGCCGACATAGGCGTGGTAATAGGCGAGGTTCGTGGCCTGGGCGGCGATGGCGTCAGCGATCTTCTGGCGGCCATAGCCGACATTGACGCAGTAGAGGCCGGCGAAGGCATCGATACTTTTTCTGCCGTTGCTGTCCCAGACGGTGACGCCTTCACCGCCGGCCATGATGCGCGTCGGCGATTCACCGCGCGCGTGGGTGCCCATATGCGTCGAGGGATGGAAGAAGTGATCACGATCCCAGGCGGCGAGTTCGTTGGACTGGTCGAGCATTCTTTTGACTCCTTGAGGAACGTGGACGCGGCTTAAGCGACGTCCAGGCAAAGATATTTGAGATCGGTGAAAGCTTCGAGCCCCTGACGCGAACCCTCGCGGCCAATGCCGGACTGCTTGACGCCGCCGAACGGGATCGGCGCACCGGTGATCTTGACGCGGTTGATGGCGACCATGCCGTAGTCCAGCGCCCTGCCCAGGCGCTGCTGGCGGGCGCCGTTCTCGGTCACGACATAGGCGACCAGACCATATTCAGTGGCGTTGGCGCGCGCGGTCACCTCGTCCTCGCTGTCGAACGGCGTCACGGCTGCGACCGGACCAAACGTTTCTTCGCGCATGATCAGTGCCTCGTCAGATACGTCAGCCAGCAGCGTCGGCTGGTAAAACAACGGGCCGGCCTGGTGCCTTATGCCGCCAACGAGGCAGCGGGCGCCATGGGCGAGCGCGTCGGTGACCTGCTCCTCGACCTTCTTGACGGCGCGCTCATGCATCAGCGGGCCGATGTCGCTTTCGTCGGCAAGGCCATTGCCGGTCCGCAGCGCCTCGATGCGCTTGGCGAAGGCGGCGCAGAAACGATCGTAGATCGGCCGCTGGACATAGATGCGGTTGGCCGCGAGGCAGTCCTGGCCGGACGTGGCGAATTTGGCGTCGACGGCGATGCGCACGGCCTTGTCGAGATCGGCGTCGGCAAAGACGATCAGCGGCGCGTGGCCGCCAAGCTCCATAACCAGCCGCTTCATCGTCGGCGCGCTCTGGGCCGCGATCAGCCTGCCGATCTCGGTCGAACCGGTGAAGCTCATGGCGCGCACGCGCGGGTCCTCGCACATTCGCCCGACTATGATCGACGCCTTGCCAGTGACGACGTTGAAGACGCCGGCGGGCAGGCCGGCGCGCTCGCCGAGTTCGGCCAGCGCCAGCGCCGAGAGCGGCGTTTCCGAAGAGGGGTGCGCGACGATGGTGCAACCGGCGGCAAGGGCCGCAGCCGCCTTGCGGGTCAGCATGGCGGACGGGAAGTTCCACGGCGTCACGACGCCGACGACGCCGAGCGGCTCGCGCCGCACCGTCATTTCCGCCTTCGCCAGATGGCTAGTTACGCTTTCGGCGTTGAGGCGCTTTGCTTCCTCGGCATACCATTCGACGAAAGAGGCGGCATAATCGATCTCACCGAGCGATTCCTTCAAGGGCTTGCCCTGTTCCAGCGTCATCAGCAGAGCGAGATCGTCTTTCGCGGCTATGATGAGGTCGAACCATTTGCGCAGGATTTTCGAGCGCTCCTGCGGCAACAGCGCCCGCCAGGCAGGGAAAGCGCGCGCCGCCGCGTCGATCGCACTTGCCGTCTGGCGGCCATCGAGCGCGGCGACAAAGGCCACCGTGGCGCCGGTCGCCGGGTCGGTGACCTCGAAGCTCTCCGCCGCCTCGCTTGCCGTCCAGTGCCCGTCGACATAGGCAAGCTCGCGCAGCAGCCGGCGGTCGGCGAGGCGGTCGAGCGCCTCATGGCGGTGCGAACGGGCAAAGTGCGCGGACATCATCGATTGCTCCCGATTGGGGTGATGCCGCAAGACTAGGGGCGTCGGCGCGAAGGATGAGGCTGTTTAGGTGCAGCTATATAGAGAGATTCTCTCTATTCGGCTGGGGAGCAGGACGATCTGTCTAGCCGCAGGGGTGGGGCGGGTGCTTTCGCGCATTCTCCGAGCGTACGGTGCCAGATGAACGCTGGTTTCGATCTCAGGACTGCACCGGCAACAGATCGGCAAGCGGTAGCACGGTCTCGTCCTTCACCGTCTTGATGACGATGTAGGTGAAGTAACGATCGATGCCGATTTCGCGTTCGAGCAAGGCATCGACCAGCCGCTGATAGGTATCGATATCGCGCGCCATCACCTTCAGAACGTAGTCGACGCCGCCGCCCACCGACCAGCAGGCTACAATCTCAGGTATGTCGCGGATGACACGCTCGAAGCGGTCGAAATCGGCCTGGCGATGGCTGGCCAGCGTCACCTCCATCAGCACGGTGGCGACGGGTGCGACGACGCGCATGGCAATCGAGGCATGATAGCCGGAGACGATGCCGGCCTTTTCCAGCTTGCGCAGCCGCATCCAGCACGGCGTCGGTGACAGGCCGACCTTGTCGGCCAGCGCCAGCTTGGTGATGCGCCCGTCACGCTGGATCGCGTCGAGGATTCTGAGGTCGATCGGGTCGAGTTTCGCGGCGGCCATCTGTATCCACTTTTTGGTCCCGCCGTACCATGACGGCGCATTATTTCGATTGTCAATTGCACTGATTTCGATCTCTAATAAGTCATGACATTATGGCAACCTGATCCCGCGCTCATCCGGCGGCCCGCCTACCAGTCGCTGGCCGACCAGTTCGCTCGCGCCATTCATGACGGGCGGCTCGCCAACGGCGCGCGGCTGCCGACGCATCGCCGGCTGGCCGACGAGTTGAAACTATCGGTGCAGACGGTCAGTCGCGCCTATGAGGAACTGATTCGCCGCGGCCTGATCTCGGGCGAGATCGGCCGCGGCAGCTTCGTCCAGACGCAGCGGCGCGAGCCTGAGCCGCCCTATCTGCCGGAGCGGCTGGGCGAAGTGATCGATCTCTCGATCCTGAAGCCGGTCTGCGAGCCGATGCATCTGGAGCGGCTGAAGCAGGCGCTGGGCTGGCTGGCCGACAACCTGCCGTCGAGTTCGGCGCTGTCGTTCCGGCCCAACATGGTGTTTCCCCGTCACCGCGCCGTGGCGGTCGAGTGGCTGAAGCTGTGCGGTCTCGATGCCTCGCCGCAGAATATCAGCCTGACCAATGGCGCTACCGCCGGCATGACGGTGGCGCTGATGAGCGTGGCGCCGCCCGGCTCGACCGTCGCCACCGAGGCGATCGGCCACCATACGCTGGTGCCGCTCGCCCGCTATCTCGGCTTCAACCTCGAAGGCCTGCCGATAGACGGCAATGGCCTTATCCCGGAAGCGCTGGACGAGGCCTGCCGGATCTCCGACATCCGCGCCGTGTTCGTGCAGCCTTCGGTGATCAACCCGACGGCGACGCTGATGGATGCGGCGCGGCGCGAGCAGATTGCGGCGGTTGCGCGCAGGCACGACATAGCCATCATCGAGAACGACGTGCTGGGGCCGCTGGTCGAGGACCGGCCGCCGCCGGTCGCCGCCTTCGCGCCTGAACGCACGCTCTACGTCACGTCCTTCACCAAGATCGTGGTGCCGGGCCTGCGCATCGGCTATCTCGCCGCACCCGACCGCTATGTCGCCGCGGTCGCCAACCGGCATCTGGTTTCCAACTGGATGGCGACGCCGCTGGTGGCGGAAATCGCCACCAAATGGGTGACCGACGGCACCGCGATGGAACTGGTGCGCTGGCAACGCACAGCATTGCGGCGACGCCAGGACATCGTCGCCGAGGTGCTGGCCGGCGTCGACTATCGCACCCGGCGCGACGGACTGCATGTCTGGTTGCAGTTGCCGGCCGACCGTGCCGAGGAGAGCTTCGTCGCCCAGGCGCGCCTGCAAGGCGTGGCGATCGCGCCCGGCGCTTCCTTCCGCATCTCGCAAGCGCCCTGGCAACCGGCGGTGCGCATCTCGCTGGGTTCGACCACCGAGGGGGAACTGCGCGCCGGCCTCGGCGTTGTCACCAAGTTGCTGCTTGGCGACCCTGAGCATCTGCTGCTCGCAATCTAGCGAGATGTGCCGCTATCCAGACGATGCCGATCGCCAAAGGCGTCCCCGGTGCTGTCATTTTCGGTTCGACTTGATTTCGATCTCGGCACATTGCTAGGCACTGAATGCCCAAGAATTGTGCGGGATCAGAATAATTGTCATGATATTATTTTCCCAATTGACATGATTTGGCGGGTTCCGCATCGTTAAGGGCATAGGCTTCTCCAGCACGGGAAATTCGTTTGTCCGCATCCGCGCCTATCATCAAGGTCGATGGCATTTCGAAAAGCTTCGGCACCTTCAAGGTGCTGGATGGCCTGTCCATGCAGGTCATGCCCGGCGAGAAGCTGGCGCTGATCGGCCCGTCCGGCTCGGGCAAGACGACGATCCTGCGCATCCTGATGACGCTGGAGCGCATCGATGGCGGCCACATCCAGATCGACGGCGAGCATCTCTATCACATGGAGCGAAACGGCCAGCTGCTGGCTGCCGACGAGCGGCATCTGGCCAGGATGCGCCAGAAGATCGGCATGGTCTTCCAGCTGTTCAATCTGTTCCCGCACAAATGCGTCATCGACAATGTCACGCTGGCGCCGATGCTGACCAAGGGCACGCCGCGCGCTGCCGCCGAGAAGCGGGCGATGGAATTGCTCGACATGGTCGGCATGGCCGACAAGGCCAAGGCCATGCCGGCACAGCTTTCGGGCGGCCAGAAGCAGCGCGTTGCGATTGCCCGCGCGCTGGCACTGTCGCCCCGGATCATGCTGTTCGACGAGGTCACCTCGGCGCTCGATCCCGAACTGGTCGAGGAGGTGCTCAACGTGATGCGCAAGCTCGCGGCCGAAACCGACATGACGATGCTGCTCGTCACCCATGAAATGGGCTTTGCCCACGACTTCGCCGACCGGGTGCTGTTCTTCGACCGCGGCCGCATCGTCGAGGAGGGCAAACCCGATGAGATTTTCCGCCATCCCAAACAGGAGCGCACGCAAGGTTTCCTGAAGAAGATCATCGCGGCCGGACATCGCGTCTGACCGCCATGCCAGAGGCGGCGACACCGTCCGCAAGGGCGGCATTGCCGTCCTGAAATGACTGCAACCAAGAACACAAACATGGAGTTGGGAACAATGAAAAAACTTGGCATTCTGGCCGGCGTCGCCGGTCTTGCGCTGACCGCGGTGCTCGCGGCCTCGAACGTCGGATCGGCCGACGACAGCAAGCTCGAGCAGCTGAAGGCGCAAGGCTTCGCCCGCCTCGCCATCGCCAACGAGCCGCCCTACACGGCGGTCGCCGCCGACGGCAAGGTTTCGGGCGCCGCGCCCGACGTGGCACGGGAAATCTTCAAGCGGCTGGGCGTCGCCGATGTTGCCGCGTCGATCTCGGAATATGGTGCCATGATCCCCGGCCTGCAGGCCGGCCGTTTCGATGTCGTCACCGCCGGCCTGTTCATGAAGCCGGAGCGTTGTGCGGCGGTTGCCTATTCCGAGCCGGTGCTGTGCGACGCCGAGGCGATGCTGGTGAAGAAAGGCAATCCGAAGGGCTTCAAGAGCTACGAGGATGTCGCCAAGGACACCTCCGCCACCATCGGCGCGCCCGGCGGCGGCACCGAGGAGAAGCTCGCGCTCAACGCCGGCGTGCCGCGTGACCGCGTCATCGTCGTGCCCGACGGCCAGAGCGGGCTGAAGATGGTGCAGGACGGCCGCATCGACGCCTATTCGCTCCCCGTCCTGTCGATCAACGATCTGATGAAGAAGGCCAATGACCCGAGCCTCGAAGTCATAGCACCCGTGCAGGGCGCGCCCGTCTATTGCGACGGCGCCGCGTTCAAGAAGGGTGACGAGGCGCTGCGCGACGCCTTCGACGTCGAGCTCGCCAAGATGAAGAAGTCGGGCGAGTTCGCCAAGATCATCGAGCCCTACGGCTTCTCGGCGGCGGCGGCGATGTCGACGACGCGCGACAAGCTCTGCGCGGCGAAATAAGCCCTTTCCCTTCTCTCCGTGGACGGGGAGAAGGTGGCCCGAAGGGCCGGATGAGGGGCAGCGCGCGTTTCTGCGAGCTTGGAGCCGCCTCTCATCGCCTGCCCGTCCTTCGCGGCAGCTGCGCTGCAGCTAAGGAGGGTGAACCTGCATCTTCTCCCCGTGAGAGGGGAGAAGTTGCTAAAACCAAACGTTGGAAGCCTCTGATACATGACCCAGTGGTCCGGCTATCTCGGCCTGATATTGCAGGGAGCGCTTGTCACCATCGAGCTGACGCTGATGGGGTCGGTGCTGGCCCTCGTGATGGCCTTCCTGGCCGGCATGGGGCGGCTGTCGCGCTTCTTCGCGTTGCGGGCGCTCGCCACCGCCTATATCGAATTCTTCCGCGGCACATCGATTTTCGTACAGCTGTTCTGGGCCTATTTCGTGTTGCCCCTGGCGGGCGTCGAGCTCACTCCGCTGCAAGCCGGCGTGCTGGCGCTGGGCCTCAATGTCGGCGCCTATGCGGCGGAAGTGGTACGCGGTGCCATCCAGTCGGTCGGCGCCGAGCAATACGAGGCCTGCACGGCTCTCAATCTCGGCCGCTGGCAAGGCATGCGCCATGTCATCCTGCCGCAGGCGCTTCTTGTGATGCTGCCGACCTTCGGCAACAACGCCATCGAACTGCTCAAGGCGACATCCGTCGTCTCCCTGATTTCGCTCGCCGATCTCACCTTCCAGGCGCAGGTGGTGCGCTCGCAGACCGGCAGCACGCTGATGCCGTTCACCACCATCCTGGTGATCTATTTCGCGCTCGCGCTCGTCATCTCCTGGGGCGTGCGGTCGCTGGAGCGGCGCATGGCGCGCGGCCTCGACGGAGTGCGCGTCTGATGGATTGGGCCCTGTAATGGATTGGGACTGGGATTTCGTCCGGCAGATCCTGCCGACGCTGATCGAGGGGGTGAAGATCACCATCCTGGCGACGGTGCTCGGCTCGGTGCTGGCGGCAATCGTCGGGCTGGGCATCGCACTGGCCCGCCGCTCGCCGAACAAGATGATGTCGCGCACGGTCGGCTGGGCGGCCGAATTCATCCGCGGCACGCCGCTGCTGGTGCAGCTCTACTTCATTTTCTACGTGCTGCCCGATTTCGGCATCCTGCTGCCGCCGCTGGTGGCCGGCGTCATCGGTCTTGGGCTGCACTACGGCACCTATACGGCGGAGGTCTATCGCGCCGGCATCGAGAACGTGCCGCGCGGCCAGTGGGAGGCGGCCAAAGCCTGCAATCTCAGCGCTCGCCAGACCTGGACCCACATCGTCATACCGCAGGCAATCCCGCCGATGATCCCGGCGCTGGCCAATTATTTCATCGCCATGTTCAAGGAGACGCCGCTGCTGTCGGCGATCACCGTGCTGGAGCTGATGAACCAGGCCAAGAGCGTCGCCAACACCTATTACCGCTATGTCGAGCCGATGACGCTGGTCGGCGCCTTCTTCCTGATCATCAGCCTTTTCTCGGTTATGCTGCTGCGCTGGCTGGAACATCGCTACGGCAAGATCGAAAGGTAGTTCCCATGAAGCCGCTTCCCGAAATCAGGCTGATGCCGACAAGGCCCGCACTCGAGGTGCGCCCGTTGGAAAAGCGCGTCGGCCTGATCATCCTGGCCACCGACCACACCAGCGAGCCGGACTTCCGTCGCATGGTGGCGAGTGAGAGGATCGGCATCTATGTCGCCCGCATCCCCTATGAGAATCCGACCACACCTCAGAATCTGCGCAAGATGCAGCCCGAACTGACGGCTGGCGCGGCGCTGATCCTGCCGGACGAACCGCTCGATGCCATCTGCTACTCCTGCACGTCGGCCTCCGTGGTGATCGGCGATGCCGAGATCGAGGCGGCGATCCAGGCGGCCAAGCCTGGCGTGCCCGTGGTCACGCCGCCGATGGCGGGCGTGCGCGGACTGAGGGCTCTGGGCGCGAAGAGGATCAGTATTCTCACCCCCTACACCGTCGAGACGAGCCGGCCGATGGCGGCCTATTTCGCCGAACGCGGCTTCGAGATCGCCAGCTTCACCTGTCTCGGCTTCGAGGATGACCGCGAGATGGCGCGCATTGCGCCGGCAGCCCTCGTCGATCTGGCGCGCGAGGCGACTGACCCGCAGGCCGAGGCGTTGTTCGTGTCCTGCACGGCGCTGCGCTCGGCGCTGGCGGTTGCCGCGATGGAACAGGCTATCGGCCGCCCGGTCGTCACCAGCAACCAGGCGAGCGCGTGGAATTGCCTGCGACTGTGTGGCGATGATGTGCCGCGTCCGGAGTTCGGGCGGCTGACGACCTTGCCGCTTGGACAGTAAGGTCATGTCCTGCATGCACGAGCGACCCATGACGCACGCCGTCGCCCTTTCAGACATCCGCGCCGCGCGCCAACGCATCACCAGCAAGGTCGAGCCGACACCGGTCGTGCCATCCGAGAGCCTGTCGGAGCGGCTCGGCCTTCCCGTTCACCTCAAGCTGGAGCACCGCCAGATCACGGGCAGCTTTAAGCTGCGTGGCGCCTCGAACGCCATTGCTTCGCTCAATGCCGAGCAGCGGGCACGCGGTGTTGTCGCGGCTTCGACCGGCAATCACGGCCGCGCACTCGCCCATGCCGCCAGGCTCGAAGGCATGCGCGCGGTTGTCTGCATGTCGCGGCTGGTGCCTCGGAACAAGCTCGATGCCATCCGCTGCCTCGGCGCGGAAATCCGCATTGTCGGCGACAGCCAGGACGACGCGCAGCAGGAGGTCGAGCGGCTGGTGGCGCAAGAGGGTCTCGTGATGCTGCCACCCTTCGACCATCCCGACATCATCGCCGGGCAGGGCACGCTCGGGCTGGAGATCATGGAGCAGGTTCCTGACGCCGCTCTGGTGCTGGTGCAGCTCTCCGGCGGCGGGTTGGCCTCCGGGATTGCCGCAGCGGTCAAGGGCGTCAGGCCGAGCACAAAGGTCGTCGGCATCTCGATGGCGCGCGGCGCGGCGATGAAAGCCAGCCTCGATGCGGGGCGCCCGGTGCAGGTGGAGGAGCTGCCGACGCTGGCGGATTCGCTCGGCGGCGGCATTGGCCTCGACAACCGGCTGACCTTTTCCATGTGCCGAGACCTGCTCGACGACGTCGTGCTGCTTTCCGAAGACGAGATCGCCGCCGGCATCCGCCATGCCTATGAACAGGAGCGCGAGATCGTCGAGGGCGCCGGCGCGGTCGGTATCGCTGCGCTGCTTGCCGGCAAGGTGAAGCCAAACGGACCGGTGGTCGTTCTGCTTTCCGGTCGTAATATCGATATGAGCCTGCACAGAAAGATCGTTTGCGGCGAAGTAGTTGCGGAGCGCGCCTGATGAACCGGATGACCATCCTTACCGAGAAAGAACTACGCGAGATCGTAGCTCTCGATCTCGACGCCGTCGCTTGCGTCGAAAACGCCTTCCGGGCGCTCGCTACCCTGCCGGTGGCGATGCCGCCGATCCTGCGGCTCGACATCCCCGAGCATCGCGGCGAGGTCGACGTGAAGACCGCCTATGTGCCTGGCATCGATGGCTTCGCCATCAAGATCAGCCCCGGCTTCTTCGACAATCCCAAGCTCGGCCTGCCCAGCGTCAACGGCATGATGGTGCTGCTGTCGGCAAAAACCGGTCTGGTCGAGGCGTTGCTGCTCGACAATGGCTATCTCACCGACGTCCGCACCGCAGCCGCCGGGGCGGTCGCCGCAAAACACCTGTCGCGGCCGGACTCATCCATTGCCGCCATCTTCGGCGCCGGCGTGCAGGCCGGATTGCAGCTTGAGGCGCTGCGCCTGGTGCGGCCGATCGAAGAAGCCCGCATCTGGGCGCGCGACGCGGCCAAGGCGCAAGCCGCGGCCGGCGCCTTGAGCGAAAAACTGGGCATCGTGGTGCGCGCAGAACCGGATGCGGCCAAGGCGGTCGCCGGCGCCGACATCATCGTCACCACCACGCCCTCGACAGAACCATTGATCAAGGCCGGCTTCGTCTCGGCCGGCCAGCACATCACCGCCATGGGCTCGGACGCCGAGCACAAGAACGAGATCGCACCGGCAATCCTGCGCATGGCCGATCTCTATGTCGCCGACAGCGCAAGGCAGACGCGCCGGCTCGGTGAATTGCACCATGCCATCTCCGCCGGCGTGATGGCGGCGGAAACGGAGGTGGCCGAACTCGGTCAGATCATCGCCGGCGAACGGCATGGCCGGCGTGCGGCGGACGACATCACCATCGCCGACCTGACCGGCACCGGCGTGCAGGACACCGCGATCGCCACGCTAGCCCGTGACCGGGCCCGGGTCGCGAAAGCCGGAACCATTTTTGAAAGTTGATGCTGGCCGCAAGAGCATGATCCGGAAAAGTGGGAACCGGTTTTCCGAGGAGATCATGCTCAAACAAAAAATTACCTGGAGCCAGATTCAACGGAAGTTGAAGCGGGTTCCAGGGCCCAACAAACGAGGACCAACAAAATGCAACCGAATTTGAAATTCTCGCGAAGCGAGTATGCGGATCGCCTCGCCAAAACGCGGAAAGCCATGGCGGCGAAAGGCGTCGATCTGCTTATTGTCAGCGACCCCTCCAACATGGCCTGGCTCACCGGCTATGACGGCTGGTCCTTCTACGTGCATCAGGCCGTCATCGTGCCGCCGTCGGGCGAGCCGGTCTGGTATGGCCGCGGTCAGGACGCCAACGGCGCCAAGCGCACCGCCTATCTCGCGCATGACAACATCGTCGGCTATGCCGATCACTATGTGCAGTCGACCGAGCGCCATCCGATGGATTTCCTGTCGAGCGTGCTTGCCGATCGCGGCTGGGGCAAGCTGACCGTCGGCGTCGAGATGGACAATTACTGGTTCTCGGCCGCCGCCTTCGCCTCTTTGCAGAAGCACCTGCCCAATGCCCGTTTCGTCGACGCCACCGCGCTGGTCAACTGGCAGCGCGCTGTGAAGAGCCCGACCGAGATCGACTATATGCGCAAGGCCGCCCGCATCGTCGAGGCGATGCACCAGCGTATCGTCGACAAGATAGAGGTCGGTATGCGCAAATGCGATCTCGTCGCCGAGATCTATGATGCCGGCACGCGTGGCGTCGATGGCATCGGCGGCGACTATCCAGCGATCGTGCCGCTGCTGCCGTCGGGCGCCGACGCCTCGGCGCCGCACCTGACCTGGGATGACAAGCCGATGAAGTCGGGCGAGGGCACGTTCTTCGAAATCGCCGGGTGCTACAACAGGTATCATTGCCCGCTGTCGCGAACAGTGTTCCTCGGCAAGCCGACACAGGAATTCCTCGATGCGGAGAAGGCGACGCTCGAAGGCATGGACGCGGGGCTCGCGGCAGCCAAGCCCGGCAACACGTGCGAAGACATCGCGAACGCCTTCTTCGCGGTGTTGAAGAAATATGGCATCGTCAAGGACAACCGTACCGGTTACCCGATCGGCCTTTCCTATCCGCCGGACTGGGGCGAACGCACGATGAGCCTGCGCCCCGGGGACCGCACCGAGCTGAAGCCCGGCATGACCTTCCATTTCATGACCGGCCTGTGGCTGGAGACGATGGGGCTGGAAATCACCGAATCCATCCTGATCACCGAGACGGGCGTCGAGTGCCTGGCCAATGTGCCGCGCAAGCTGGTGGTGAAGAATTGAAACCGATGTCCGACCTTCGTCCGTCGCCGGTCTCGCCCTCAGTCAATTTCGATCGCGACGGCGCACAGCACGGTTTCCTGCGCCTGCCCTACAGCCGCGACGATTCGGCGTGGGGCTCGGTGATGATCCCGATCTGCGTCCTGCGCAACGGCAAGGGGCCGACGGCCCTTCTGACCGGCGGCAATCATGGCGACGAATATGAAGGGCCGCTGGCGCTCTATGATCTGGCGCGCACGCTCGATCCCGCCCAAGTCAGCGGCACGGTCATCATCGTGCCGGCGATGAACTATCCGGCCTTCCGCGCCGGCACGCGCACCTCGCCGATCGACAAGGGCAACATGAACCGCAGCTTTCCAGGCCGGCCAGACGGTACGGTGACGGAAAAGATCGCCGATTATTTCCAGCGGGAGCTGCTTCCCCGCGCGGATATCGTGTTCGACTTCCATTCCGGCGGCAAGACGCTGGACTTCGTGCCGTTCTGCGCCGCCCATGCGCTGCCGGACAAGGCCCTGGAACAAAGGGCCTTCGCGGCGGTCGAAGCCTTCGCGGCGCCGTTCTCGATGCGCATGATCGAAATCGATGCCGTCGGCATGTACGATACCGCCGCCGAGGACATGGGCAAGGTGTTCGTCACGACCGAGCTCGGCGGTGGAGGCACGTCGAGAGCCGAGACGGTGCGGATCGCCCGGCGCGGCATGCTCAACGTGCTGAGGCATGCCGGCATCGTTGCCGGTGAGGTCGAAAAGACGCCAACCCAATGGCTCGACATGCCGTCCGGCGATTGCTTTGCCTTCGCGGAGGAAGACGGCATGGTCGAGACGATGGTCGATCTCGGCGAGCCCGTCGAGAAGGGCGCGGTGCTGGCACGCATCCATTCCACCGGCCGAACCGGCATCGCCCCTCAAGAGATCCGGGCAAAAATGTCGGGCATGTTGGCGGCGCGGCACTTCCCCGGCCTGGTCAAGGCCGGCGACTGCGTCTCGGTGGTTGCCGCATTGGTCGATTGACGGAAGGGCCCCCCGCCTTCAGGCAAGTTCGGGCCTATCCCGCATTTTTCCATCCTGGATCCAGATAGCGGCCGGCGAGCCAGCCGGCCGCGCTCACGGCTCCGGCCGGCGCGCTGCGGAGGCGCGTGCCTTGCCAGGGCCTCAGACATCCAAAGCCACCGTCATCGAAGAGGCGCCGGCGCGACGACTTGTTCCGGCGCGAACTCGGGTATCAAAGAGTATGACTTTGCTGCCATACTCGCGATAAAGAGGGTGTCGGAATGCAACAAAAATGGGATTTCTGGATCGACCGCGGCGGCACGTTCACCGATGTCATCGGCCGTGATCCCGAGGGCGGCCTGCATCCGCGCAAGCTTCTGTCCGAAAATCCCGAGGCCTATGCCGACGCAGCCATCCAGGGCATTCGCGACCTTCTCGGCCTGCGCCCCGGCGAGCCTATCCCCGCCGGGCTGATAGGCGACGTAAAGATGGGCACCACGGTCGCCACCAATGCGCTGCTGGAGCGCAAAGGCGACCGCGTGCTTTTGCTCATCACCAAGGGATTTCGCGATTCGTTGAGGATCGCCTATCAGGCGCGGCCCGACATCTTCGCCAAGGAGATCATCCTCCCCGAACAGCTCTACGAGCGCGTCATCGAGGTCAACGAGCGCGTGCTTGCCGACGGCTGCGTCGAACGGCTGCTCGACATCGCTGCCTGTCGCCCGGCAATCGAACAGGCAAAGGCGGACGGCATCGACGCGGTCGCCATTGTCTTCATGCACGCCTGGAAATATCCCGATCACGAAAAGGCCGTCGCAAAGGTCTGCCGCAAGCTCGGTTTCGGCCAGGTTTCGGTCAGCCACGAGGTGTCGCCGCTGATCAAGCTGGTCGGCCGCGGGGACACCACCGTGGTCGACGCCTATCTGTCTCCGATCCTGTCGAGATATGTGCAAAGGGTAGGCCAGGAACTCGGCGTTCTCTCCCCCCTCGAGGGGGAGATGACAGCGAAGCCGGCAGAGGGGATCGCCGCAGAAGGCACCACCAAGACGTCGAACCCCGTCGATCCGACCCGACCCGGCGGCTTCGCCGCCACCCTCCCCTCGAGGGGAAGGGAAAATCCCCGCCTGATGTTCATGATGTCTTCTGGCGGGCTGACCGCCGCGGACCTGTTCCAGGGCAAGGATGCGCTGCTGTCTGGCCCGGCCGGCGGGGTCGTCGGCATGGTCGAGACGGCCAGGCTCGCCGGCTTCGAAAAGGTGATCGGTTTCGACATGGGCGGCACCTCCACCGATGTCGCCCATTATGACGGCGAATATGAGCGCGCCTTCGATACCGAGGTCGCAGGCGTGCGCGTGCGCGCGCCGATGATGCGCATCCACACCGTGGCGGCCGGCGGCGGCTCGGTCCTGCACTACGAAGCAGGCCGCTTTCGCACCGGCCCGGACTCCGCCGGCGCCAATCCAGGCCCCGCCGCCTACAGGCGCGGCGGCCCGCTCGCCGTCACCGACGCCAACGTCATGCTCGGCAAGCTGCAGCCGGATTTTTTCCCTGCCATCTTCGGCCCCGGCCAGAACGAGCCGCTCGATGTGGACACCGTTCGCCAGAAATTCACCGCGCTCGCCGCCGAAATCGGCGACGGCCGCTCGGCCGAAGCGGTCGCCGAAGGTTTCGTCACCATCGCGGTCGAAAACATGGCGAACGCCATCAAAAAGATCTCGGTGCAGCGCGGCTACGATGTCACCGAATATCTCCTGAACTGTTTTGGCGGCGCAGGCGGCCAGCACGCCTGCCTGGTCGCCGACGCACTCGGCATGGAGGCGGTGCTGATCCATCCGTTTTCCGGCTTGCTGTCGGCCTACGGCATCGGCCTGTCTTCGGTCTTTGCCTCACGCCAGCAGGCCTTGCTTGCACCGCTCGCGGAAGAATCGAGGCCGGCAATCGAAGGCCTGATCGCGGCCTTGCAAACCGCCGTTGTCGCGGAACTCGCCGCACAAGGCATCGCCGAGGACGCGGTGACCGCCAGACCGGCGTTGCAGATCCGCTATGACGGCACCGACACCGCACTTCCGGTGCATTTCGACCATGGCTCGATGTTGCGGGCGAGGGCCGATTTCGAGGCTGCCCACAAGGCGCAATTCGGTTTCGTCTATGAGGACAAGCCGATGATCGTCGAAGCTGTGAGCGTCGAGGGGATGGAGGCGGGCGGCGAGCTGAATGCCGAAGCCTATGCGCCGGCGGGGCAGCCATCAAAAGCCAGGGCCGAGGAGGTCCGGCGGATCTATACGGAAGGAAAATGGCACGAAGCCGACGTCTGTCGGCGCGAGGCGTTGCGGTCGTCCGATCGGGTCGCCGGCCCCGCACTGATCATCGAGCCCAACCAGACGGTCGTCGTGGAGCCGGGCTGGCAGGCCGAGATCACGGCCAGGAACCACGTGCTGATGCGGCGCACCAGCAAGAAACGCCGGCAGGCGGCACTTGGCACCGAGGCCGATCCGGTGATGCTGGAAGTGTTCAACAATTTGTTCATGTCGATCGCCGAGCAGATGGGCGTGACGCTGCAGAACACCGCCTATTCCGTCAACATCAAGGAAAGGCTGGATTTCTCCTGCGCCGTTTTCGACCGGAACGGCGCGCTGGTCGCCAACGCGCCGCATATGCCGGTGCATCTGGGCTCGATGGACCGCTCGGTCGAGACCATCATCCGGCTGAATTCCGGCGACATTCATCCCGGCGACGTCTTTGCCCTCAATGCCCCCTATAATGGCGGCACGCATCTGCCCGATATCACGGTGGTAACGCCGGTTTTCGAGGAAGAGCGGCCGATTTCCCCCACAAGAGGGGAGATTGGCCAATCGCCCAAGATCCTCTTCTGGGTGGCCTCGCGCGGCCACCACGCAGACATCGGCGGTACCGCGCCGGGCTCGATGACCCCACTTGCCACCACGGTCGACGAGGAAGGCGTGCTGTTCGACAATTTCCGTATCGTCGATCGCGGAAAGTTCCGCGAGAATGAGCTGCAGACGCTGCTCACCGATCACCGCTATCCGGCCCGCAATCCGCACCAGAATATCGCCGATCTCAAGGCGCAACTCGCTGCCAACGAAAAGGGCGTGGCGGAGCTGCGCAAGATGGTGGCGCATTTCGGGCTCGATGTCGTCGAGGCCTATATGGGCCATGTGCAGGACAATGCGGCCGAAAGCGTGCGGCGCGTGATCGAGCGGTTGCCAGATACATCGGCCTATGAATATCCCACCGACACCGGCCAGGTGATCAAGGTGAAGATATCGGTCGACCGGCAAAAGCGTGAGGCGACGGTCGACTTCACCGGCACGTCGCCGATGATGAAGAACAATTTCAACGCGCCAGAGCCTGTCGCCCGGGCCGCGGTGCTCTATGCCTTCCGCGTCATGGTCGAGGACATGATCCCGATGAATGCCGGTTGCCTGAGGCCCATCAACATCATCATCCCGGACGGCTCGATGCTGAAACCCGCTTATCCCGCCGCCGTCGTCGCGGGCAATGTCGAGACCTCGCAGCACGTCACCAACGCCCTGTTCGGCGCCATGGGCGCCATGGCCAATGCGCAAGGCACCATGAACAATTTGACCTTCGGCAACAGCAAGTACCAGTATTACGAAACGATCTGTTCCGGTTCGCCCGCCGGCGAGATGAATTCCGGCCGCGGCTTTGCCGGCACGTCGGGCGTTCACACCCATATGACCAATTCGCGCCTTACCGACCCCGAAATACTGGAGCTGCGCTTTCCGGTGATGCTGGAGGATTTCCACATCCGCGAGGGCTCCGGCGGCAAGGGCAGGTGGAATGCCGGCGACGGCACGAAGCGCACCATCCGCTTCCTGGAGAAGATGGAATGCGCCATCCTGTCCTCGCATCGCAACCGGCCGCCGCAAGGGCTGGACGGCGGTGGCGATGGCGAGGCCGGCTCGACCAAGGTGCGCCGCAAGGACGGCACGGTCGAGGTGCTGAAAGCCTGCGACCAGACGGTGCTTCAGGCCGGCGACGCCGTCATCGTGACGACGCCGACGCCCGGGGCGTTTGGAAGGCCGGAGCCAGGGCCGTCCAACGTTTGATAGAATCGCGGAACCGCTCTATCCGTTTTTTGGAATCCGCATTTCCCTTGCCTTTCACACCGGGCCTTCGCCATGCCAAGCAAATCCCCATTGAAGACACTGGCGCCCGATGGACTCGGGCCGACCGTCACCGTCGGCGAGATCCTGGTGGAGATCATGGCCACAAGCCGTGGCAATGGCTTTCTCGAGCCCATCGAGCTGACCGGACCTTATCCGAGCGGGGCGCCGGCGATCTTCATCGACCAATGCGCCAGGCTTGGCGGGCGGGCCGGCATCATCGCCTGCGTCGGCGACGATGATTTCGGCAGGATCAATGTCGAGCGCCTGCGCCGGGACGGTGCGGATGTCACGGCCATCGCCGTCAGCCCCGACTATCCGACGGGCAGCGCCTTCGTGCGCTACCGCGAGGACGGTTCGCGCGACTTCGTCTACAATATCGGCAAATCGGCCGCGGCGCTGGTCGGCTTGACCCCTGAGGCCAGGGCGCTGCTGGCGCGTTCAGGCCACCTGCACGTCATGGGCACCGCACTCAGCATTCCCGCCATTTGGCAGGTGCTCGACCATGCCATCGATGTGGTCAAGGCGCGTGGCGGAAGCATCTCGCTCGATCCCAATCTTCGCAAGGAACTGCTCGGCCATGGCCAGACGCGCGAGCGCTTCGCGCGGCTTCTCGACATTGCGGATCTGATCCTGCCGTCGGGTGAGGAACTCCACACCGCTTCGGGCAACGACAATGAAGCCGACGCGCTCGCCTCGCTGTTTGCCCGCGGCGCCGGCGAGGTCGTCGTCAAGCGCGGCGCGTTGGGCGCGTCCCTGTTCGGCGCCGACGGCAGCCGCGTCGAGTCGCCCGGCTTCCTGGTCGAGGAGATCGATCCGACCGGCGCGGGCGACTGTTTTGGCGGTGCCTACATCGCCTGCCGCAGGCTCGGCATGCCTGCCGTGACCGCGCTCGATTACGCGAATGCGGCAGGCGCGCGCAACGTCACGCGGCAAGGCCCGATGGAAGGAGCCGGTACGCGCGCCGAACTCGATCTGTTCATTGCCAACACGCCGAGGCGACGCCCGTGACCGATCCATTGCTGAAACTTGCAAATTCCCGGCGGCGGGGCGCGGCGGAAGGCATCACCTCCGTCTGCTCGTCCCATCCGGTCGTGATCCGGGCCGCAGTGCGCGACGCCGCGCTGTTCTCGCGGCCGCTGCTGATCGAGGCGACCTGCAACCAGGTCAACCAGTTCGGCGGCTATACCGGCATGCAGCCCGCTGACTTCGTCGCGGCGGTGACCGCTATTGCAGGCTCCGAAGGCCTTGCCCCCGAGCGGGTCATCTTCGGCGGGGATCATCTCGGTCCCAATCCATGGCGAAAGGAAGATGCCGGCGCGGCGATGGCGAAGGCCGAGGACATGGTGTCCGCCTATGTCCGGGCCGGTTTCCGCAAGATCCATCTCGATGCCTCCATGGGATGTGCGGGCGAGCCGGCGGCGCTGGATGACGCTACGATTGCCAGGCGCGCCGCCCGCCTGGCGCGCAAGGCCGAGGACGCCGCCAGCGGGACCGACCGGCCACTCTACGTGATCGGCACCGAGGTTCCGCCGCCGGGCGGAGCGGATCATCTCATCGGCGAAATCAGCCCCACAAGCCTGTCCGCGGTCCAGCACACACTGGCGGTGCATCGGCAGATATTCCACGAGAACGGCCTCGCAGACGCCTTCTCGCGGGTCATCGCCGTGGTGGTGCAGCCGGGCGTGGAGTTCGGCAACGAGAACGTGGTCTTCTACGATCGCGCCAAGGCGCTGCATCTGCGCGAATTGCTCGAACAGGAAGCGGGCCTGGTCTACGAGGCCCATTCCACCGACTATCAGACGCAAGCGGCCCTGCGCGAACTGGTCGAGGACGGCTTTGCCATCCTCAAGGTGGGGCCGCAGCTGACCTTCGTCCTGCGCGAAGCGCTCTACGGGCTGGA
Organism: Mesorhizobium sp. B2-4-2; assembly: GCF_006442845.1. NCBI lineage: Bacteria > Pseudomonadati > Pseudomonadota > Alphaproteobacteria > Hyphomicrobiales > Phyllobacteriaceae > Mesorhizobium > Mesorhizobium sp. B2-4-2. Next base: position 182,614 of record NZ_VFVM01000008.1, read on the forward strand.
CCTGATCGCCTCCGATCTGTTGCCCGACTACGGCGCGCGCCCGCTTTATCAGACCATGGAAACGCTGATGACGGCCGATGCCAAGGACTGGCACAGCCACTACCACGGCTCTGCGGCGCAACAGCGCGTGCAGCGGCACTATTCGCTGTCGGACCGCATACGTTACTACTGGAACCATCAGGAGGCGATGGAAGCTGTCCAGCGATTGACGGCCGCTTTGTCCGGCAAGGCCGTGCCGGTGACGCTGTTCCATCAGCATCTGCCCGCGCTCGACCGCTTTGCCGGGCAGCCGCTCGATCCGGAGGCGGTGTTGGTGGCCGCGGTTCAGCAGGCGCTGGAGGGCTACCGCTTCGCCTCCAGCGGTTGAGCGGCCGATAGCCAGGGGACGCAGTTCGGTCATTTCGACGACTTGTCGGCTTCCTTGCTTGAGGTGAGCCTGCACCGGAGTAATAGTCGCGACGGAATGGCGAGGAGGAGAAGATGACGCTGAACTTCGACCCGAGGGCGAAGGCCGCGACGCTCTACCATGGCGAATTCCGGCCGATGTTCATCGGCGGCAAGTGGGTCGCGGCGCAGTCCGGACAGGAGATGCAGGCGCTGAACCCGGCGACAGGGCAGGTGCTGGCGACGGTACCTCGCGGAGGCGTCGCCGACATCGACGCGGCGGTGGCGGCTGCGCGCACCGCTTTCGAAGGCCCGTGGTCGGGATTTTCTCCTTACGAGCGGCAGTGCGTGCTGCTCAGGATTGCCGATCTCTTCGAGAAGAACTGGGAGGAGCTCTGCGTCTCCGACACGCTCGACATGGGCCTGCCGATCACGCGCACGCTCGCCAACCGGCGCCGCGTCATCGGCATGCTGCGCTTCTATGCCGGGATGGCGACCGTGCTGCATGGCGAATCAATCGACAATTCGATCCCGGGCGAGATCGTCACCTTCACAAGGCGCGAACCGGTGGGCGTGGTCGGCGCCATCATTCCCTGGAACGCGCCGACCGCCGCCTCGATCTGGAAGATCGCGCCGGCCCTCGCCACCGGCTGCACCATCGTGCTGAAGCCCTCGGAAGATGCGTCGCTGACGCCGCTCTTGATCGCGCGGCTGATGCAGGAAGCGGGCGTTCCCGACGGGGTCGTCAACATCGTCACCGGAACCGGGGCCGAAGCCGGCGCGCGGCTGGCCGAACATCCCGACGTCAACAAGATCGTCTTCACCGGCTCGACGCTCACCGGCCAGGCGATCGCCCGGGCGGGTGTTGCCAATCTAAGGCGCGTTTCACTGGAACTCGGCGGCAAGTCGCCGCTCATCGTGTGCCGCGACGCCGATATCGACAAGGCCGTTCCGATCGCGGCGATGGCTGTCTTCGTGCATTCGGGCCAGGTCTGCATCGCCGGTTCGCGGCTGTTCGTGGCGCGCGAAATCCATGACGAGTTCGTGCGCCGGCTCGCTGACTTCGCCGGTAGGCTGCGCATCGGCCACGGCATCGAAGCCGAAACCGAAATGGGGCCGCTCATCAATGCGAGGCAGGCCGGCAAGGTTGAGGGTTACATCAAGGCGGGCAGCGAGGAGGGCGCGGAACTGGTCGCCGGCGGATCGCGCCTGACCGGCGGTCTCTATGACGGCGGCAATTTCATCGCCCCAACCGTCTTCGGCGCGGTGTCCGACACGATGACCATAGCGCGCGAAGAGATCTTCGGGCCGGTTATCTCGGCAATGCCCTTCGATACGCTTGACGAAGCCGTCGCCCGCGCCAATACGACGCCCTATGGGCTGGCCGCCGGCATCTTCACCACCCATCTCGGCACGGCGCACAAGCTCGCTCGCCGGGTCAAGGCGGGTTCCGTCTGGGTCAACATGTACCACGCCATCGACCCCGCCGTGCCGTTCGGCGGCATGAAAATGTCGGGCTACGGCCGCGAGGGCGGCATCGAACATCTGCACGAGTATCTGGAGACCAAGTCGGTATGGATCCAGACCGACTAAGGCCTTTGTCGGTTGTCAGGCGAGCCGGCCTGCGCCGCCGGTTCCCAGGCTGCCGCTCATGCACGCCGGCTGCAAATCAACCGGCGCCCGTTCTCAGGAACTTTTCTTTATCCGGCGATTTTTGGATATAAGATGAAATCCGGTTGGCCAGGAAGGTATTGTCGATGACGACGAAACGCTTCGCGATCTGCGCTCTCGCCCTTGTGATGGGCTGCGGCATCGCCTCTTCGGCGTCCGCCGGGGCCAGGCACCGCCACCACCAGGGCGAACCCGAACGCTATGTTCCCGCTGACGGCGATATTATCGACATACTGTTCGGCGGCCCGCGCTACTATGACCGGCAGCTTGTCACGACGGCCGCCGGCGCCTGTTCCTACCACCGGGTGGGGCCGGATGCGAATGCGCTGAACAAGATCAACGATCACCATTGCGGAAAATAGCGGGCCGACCGCTCCGCAAGCAGGCTCATGACGCTTCCCATCCGGGAAAGCGGTCCGGCCGCAGCCATGTCTGGGCTGGGCTGCCATTGCCGGAAAACACGGCGTCAACCAGCCAGCGCGCGGTGGCGGGGGCGGCATGCATGCCGATGGAACCCATGCCGCCATGCACGAACAGGCCCTCGACGGCCGTCCTGCCAGCGACCGGCAAGCCATCGGACAGCATCGGGCGGTTGCCGGGATAGACGTTCCTGACCTGCGGCGCGCCGAGGCCCGGCAGCATGCGCAGCGTGCGGCTGGCGATGCGGCTCGCCATGTCGGTGTTGCGGACGAGATCGCGGAAGGCCGGCTGGACGGAGGCGCCAAGCCTGGCATCGCCGCCGCCCATCGGGTTGAGGCAGATGGCTTCCACCGCCGGCTGGTCGTCGCGCTGCGCGGCGACATCGGCAAGGCCGTCGAGCCTCATGCGCCGGCCGAGCTCTTCCTGATCCGGCCAGGTCAATTCCTCGACGATCCAGGGCAGCTCGAAGTCGAGTTTTCCCAACTGGATCAACCAGCCGCGGCCGGCGGTGAAGGGCAGGCCGGGCAGCGGTCCGTCGCCGACGGTGCGGCGCAGAAGGTCCGACATCCACAATCCGTTGGCGATGAAGACGAGATCGGCGGGAACGATGCCCTGGTCGGTCAAGATACCCTGGACCTTGCCGCCCCTGGAGAAGATCTGGGCGACGCGCAGGCCAGTACGGATCGTCGCGCCGGCCTCACGGGCGGCGTTGGGCGAAGGCATGTGTCGCGCCCATGGGTTCCAGCGTCCATGCACGGCCGACGGAATAGGCGCCTGCCACGTTGAAGCCGACACGCGGGTGGTCGCGCGCCAGTTCCTTGCCCGTGATCTTTTCCATCGCCACGCCGGCTTGCCTGTAGCGGTCGGCCACGGCGGCAGCCGCCTCGAAACTCGCCTCGTCTTCGGAAATCAGCAGATGTGCGATGGCGGCGAATTCGAAGGGAACGGGTCCGTCGGCAAGCTCGGCATAGATCGCGACGCTGGCGTCCAGCAGTTCGACGACCTCTTTCTGCGGGCCGCTGAGCAAGGTGCCGGTGTTTCGTCCTGAGGACTCGGCGGCGATCATGCTCTGCTCGAGGATCGTCGTCTTGAGACCGTGGCGGGCCAGTTCATAGGCGAGCGTGCAGCCGGCGATGCCGCCGCCGATGACCACGGCGTCCATTGGTGTCTGGACGCGAGTCGAGTTGAAGGACATGGAGCGCAGCCTCCTAATGAAAGACATCTCGTATACGCGTATACGAGATGTCTTTCAAGTATCCCGCCCGCGGCTGCCGAGCGAGTGCCGCCACGATATCGTCTTCGGTCCGAGTCGGGCGCAGGCCAGTCGGCGATTTCCTCAGCCAAAGGCGGGTAGCCGAAAGCTGCCTATTCAACGACTTGCGGTTGGATCCGCAAGTTCGGCACGAATCTCCGCACCATGTTCGTCGCGTGCCGGGCTTTTCGCCGGTGCCTTTGCCGTCCGTTTGGAAAAACGGGGGGCGGAGGCAGCTTGGAGGGTGCCATTCTCGACCAACCAGGAGCCGCGTCCGGCCATGTGCGGATGCAGCGCCGCCTCATGCGGGCTGAGCACAGGCCCGACGCAGGCATCCGTTCCCTCGAACAATTTCATCCACTCGTCTCGGGATTTTTCGGCAAAGATCGCTTCCAGCCGGCTGCCGAGCTCGGGCCAGAGGCCGCGGTCGAACTGAGCGGCGAACTGCGGATCGCCGCCCAGGCCAAGCCTGTCGAGGAACAGCGCATAGAATTTCGGCTCGACGCACTGGACGCTGATGAAGCCGCCATCTGCCGTGCGGTACACGCGGCACCAATGCGGTCCGTCCAGAAGACTCCGGCCACGCTCGGCGGCAAGCCCGCCGGATTGTGCGAGGGACATCAAAAGATTCATCATGTGGGCCGAGCCGTCGACGATCGCCGCGTCGACGACCGTGCCTTCGCCACCGGCGCGGGCGTTCATGATGGCGGCCAGCATGCCGATCACCAGATAGAGCGCGCCGCCGCCTATGTCGCCGACCAGCGTCGGCGGCGCCATTGGCGGCTCGCCCGGCAGGGAGGCATACCAGAGTGCGCCCGACACGCCGGTATAGTTCATGTCGTGGCCGGCGGTGCGGGCGAGCGGGCCTTCCTGCCCCCAGCCGGTCATGCGGCCATAGGCCAGGCGAGGGTTGGCGGCCAGACACACATCTGGACCAAGCCCGAGACGCTCCATCACGCCCGGCCGGAAGCCCTCGATCAGGCCGTCGGCGGTGGCGATCAGGCGCATCAGCACGGCAACGTCCCCGGCATCCCTGAGGTCGAGCGCGATAGAGCGCTTGCCGCGATCGAGCAGCGAGCGCTCGGGAAGGCCCGGCACGGATGCATGCTTGCGGTGGACGACGATCACGTCGGCGCCGAGATCGGCGAGCAGCATGCCGGCAAAGGGCGCCGGCCCCAACGCCTCGATCTCGACGATGCGGATTCCCCTGAGCATCCCACCCTCCACGGCATTCAAACTTTCGGTAAGGCGCACTTGGTGTCACGCAGGGGCGACGGTGTGTAACCCTGCTCTTTTGGCATTGAAGCACGTGTCGCCGGTATATACGTCAGGGCCATGAAAAAAATCGGTTTCCTGTCATTCGGGCACTGGACGCCCTCGTCGCAATCGCAGGTGCGCTCGGCGTCGGACGCGCTGTTGCAATCCATTGATCTCGCCGTCGCGGCCGAGCAACTCGGCGCTGACGGCGCGTATTTCCGCGTCCACCATTTTGCCCGACAGCTCGCCTCGCCATTTCCGCTGCTGGCGGCGGTCGGCGCCAAGACCAGCCGCATCGAGATCGGCACGGCGGTCATCGACATGCGCTACGAGAATCCGCTCTACATGGCGGAGGACGCGGGTGCCGCCGACATCATCGCAGGCGGGCGCCTGCAGCTCGGCATCAGCCGGGGCTCGCCCGAACAGGTGATCGATGGCTGGCGCTATTTCGGCTACGCGCCGCAGGAAGGCAAAAGCGACGCCGACATGGCGCGGCATCACGCCGAGGTCTTCCTCGACACGCTGCGCGGCGAGGGCTTCGCCCAGCCCAATCCGCGGCCGATGTTTCCCAACCCGCCCGGCTTGCTGCGCCTGGAGCCGCATTCTGAAGGCCTGCGCGAGCGCATCTGGTGGGGTGCCGCCACCAACGCCACTTCTGAGTGGGCGGCGAAGCTGGGCATGAATTTGCAGAGCTCGACCCTCAAATTCGACGAAAGCGGCAAGCCCTTCCATATCCAGCAGGCCGAGCAGATCCGGATCTATCGCGAGGCCTGGAAGGCGGCCGGCCATGAACGCGAACCGCGCGTCTCGGTCAGCCGCAGCATTTTCGCGCTGGTCGACGACCGGGACCGCGCCTATTTCGGGCGCGGCAATGAGGGCCGCGACCAGATCGGCTTCATCGAGGAAAACACGCGGGCGATCTTCGGGCGCAGCTATGCCGCCGAGCCGGACGTGCTGATCAAGGAGTTGGCCGAGGACGAGGCGATCGTCGAGGCCGACACGCTGCTGCTCACCGTGCCCAACCAACTCGGCGTCGACTACAACGCCCATGTCATCGAGGCGATCCTGACCCATGTCGCGCCGGCGCTGGGTTGGCGCTGACAGCCTAGCCGTGTAACCATCGCTGCTGCGGACAGTTCAGGAGGTTCACTGCATGGCGAAAAAGGCCTTGATTGCCTGGGGTGGATGGGAAGGCCATACGCCCCAGCGCAGCGCCGCTGTGGTGCGCGACATGCTGGAGCGCAATGGATACACGGTCACGCTCGGTGAGGGCACGGGGATGTTTGCCGATCCGGAGCTGAACTCATTCGATCTCATCGTGCCCGTCATCACCATGTCGAAGATCGAAAAGTCCGAGCTGCAGAATCTGACGCGCGCGGTTCGACAGGGAACGGGACTCGGCGGTTTCCACGGCACGATGGGCGACAGTTTCCGCAACGAGCCGGACTATCAGTTCATGACCGGCGGCCAATGGGTCGCGCATCCCGGCGACATCATCGACTATCGCGTGGTCATCATCAAACCGGACGATCCGATCACGAGAGGCATCAGCGACTTCGCCTACCGGTCGGAGCAGTACTACATGCATGTCGACCCGAGCAACGAGGTGCTGGCGACGACCACCTTCACCGACGAGCATTTCCCGGGCATCGGCGGCGTCGACATGCCGGTTGTCTGGAAGCGAAGATATGGCGCAGGCAAGGTCTTCTACAGTTCGCTCGGACACACGGCGGATGAGTTCGCGATGCCGGAAATGGCTGTCATCGTCGAGCGTGGTTTGCTCTGGGCCGCGCGGGGGTAGCTGCCCACTGAAACCGCGACAGCCTACCAATCGGCGACGCGATCGCCGCCTGTGAATTGCGCGCTCTTGCCGGTGTATTCGAACAGTTCGATCTTCACGCCGTCGGGGTCGCGCAGCCAAGCCTGATAGGTGTCGTCGCAGGCGAGTTTTTTCGCGGTGACCTCCACGCCCCTGGACGCGATATGCGTGATCGCGGCGTCGATATCCTCCACCTCCAGGCAGAAATGGTTGATCTGGTTCGTCTCGCTGAACCGCGCACCCTCTTTGTGAAAAACCTCGATATGGCTGCGGCCGCCGCAATTAAGGTAGAAACCGAAAATCTTTCCGTCGCGCAGGAAATTGAACTGGATATCAATGCCCAGGACATCCTCGTAGAAGCGCCGTGTCTCGTCCAGATCATTGGCGAAGATGCAGACATGGGCGAGTTGTTTGACCTTGATCATGGCTGGCTCCTCATAATTTCGCAGGTTCACATAGCCCGGCGCGAAATTGGCCCGCGTGGGCTCATCGTCATTCAATCCCGCCGGTGACCACATAGGCGCCCGCGCTGCGTCCATCCCGCAGCCGCATCACCGCCGTGACGATCGAGCCGTAGGGGCCGCGCCAGACGCTGTGGATCCGTTGATGCTCCGCGGCCGGGACAAACGCCCGGCCGGTCAGACACGCGCCGGCTCGGCGCATCGCTACGGCCTCTCCGTTGACATGCACCTTGATGCAAGCGTGCTCCGTCCCGGTTGCATCGACGGGGAGGTCGAGCGTGATGACGACCTCGTCCTGATCGCCGCTGTCGCGCGTCTCGGCCGCAAGCTTGATCGCGAGCGTAGGCGCCTTGCCATTGCCGGCTTGATTGGCCCGGCGCGAAAACACATCGTCTGCCAGTTCCGGCGTGCGCGGCGGCTGGGTGCGGCGCTGCGTGGAGCGTTCGAAGTCGCCGGCCATGCGCAACAGCCTTTCATCGTAATAGGCCTTGCCGGCGAAGGTCAGGCCGACCGGCATGCCGATGTCGGCCATGGTGCCCATCGGCACGGTAACGGTCGGGATGCCGAAATGCCGCCACACCAGGTTGCCGTTCGCGACCCAGGTGCCGTTGCGCCAGGCAAGCGCCGCGGAGGCCTCAGTGATGTCGGCATCGGCGGGCCCGACATCGGCGACGGCAGGCAGCACGACGGCATCAAGCCTGTTCGCGTCCAGCCAGTCCTCGAAATCGAGCCGCCGCGTCGCTTCCAGCCCTTTCAGCCCGTCCTCCATCGTCGGAATGGCCCGGAACGGCGTGACGCCTGATTTCGCGCGCTCGACATACTGTGCCAAGTCGAAACCGCCTTCATAACGGTCGGGCAGCGTGCCCGGTGGCTGCGGAAAGATTTTCGGGCCGTCGACCGAAACGAGATCGGGAATGTTCAGATCATCGTTCGCGCGCAAAAAATCATCCCAGGCTGAGATGCAGAGGTCCCAGATCTCGCGATCGGCGAAGTCCGGCGGCACCAGAGCGCGGTCGACCATGGTGCGCGCGCCGGGGCGATCGCGCTCGTAGTTGGAGACGACAGGAAAATCGACCTCCATCACCTCGGCTCCAAGCCGTCTCAGGTCCGCCGCCGCTTGCTCCCAGAGATCAAGCACGGAGGCGCGGGTTTCGATCCGCCGGTCGGCGCCGCTGTCGCGGCCGATATACATTCTGGGTACGCCAAGCCGCATGCCTTTCAGCGACCCCGCTAGCGCCAGATCGGTATAGCGCGGCGGTCGGATTTCGGAACTCTTCGGCAGCGCGATCCAGGGCTGCGCGCGCCAGAAATCGCCCCGCGTCTCGGGATCGTCGGCGACGATCACATCCAGCAATTCGAGCATGTCGGGCACGCTGCGCGTGTGCGGCACGACGACATCCATGGTCGGCACCAGGGGCCAGTTGCCGCGCACCGAAATGACACCGCGCGACGGCGTGTAGGCGACCAGCGCGTTGTTGGTGGCCGGCGCGCGGCCGGACGACCAGGTTTCCTCGCCAAGCCCGAAGGCGCAGAAGCTCGCCGCCGTCGCGGTGCCAGAGCCGTTCGAGGAGCCGGACGCGAAGGCGGCGGTCAGGTAATCGGCATTGTAGGGGCTTTCGGCGCGGCCATAGACTCCGCGCTGCATGCCGCCATTGGCCATGGGCGGCATGTTGGTGAGGCCGATCAGCACCGCGCCGCCGGCGCGCAGCCGGGCGACGGTGAAGGCGTCCTCGTTGGCGATGAGATGCTCGAAGGCCGGCGAGCCGGCGGCAACAGTCAAGCCGGACACTTTGTAACTGTCCTTGGCGGTGTAGGGGATGCCATCGAGCGGGCCGAGCGTCTTGCCCTGGCTGCGGCGCCGGTCCGAAGCCGCGGCGTCCTCGAACATATCAGGATTGAGAACCGGGACCGCATTGAGGCTGATGCCGTGCCGGTCGAAATGCGCGATGCGCCTGAGATAAGCACCGACAAGTTCGACGCTGCTCACCGTGCCGTCGTCGAGCGCGCGCCGCAACTGTTCGATCGTCGCTTCGACGATGTGAAGGCTGGCATCGGTCATCTTCTGGCCCCTGGCGATCGTTTCCAGGCATGGATGAGCGAGGCCGCCGGCTTCGGCAAGGGCCAATCGCGATTGACGGTGGTCCTGGCGCGGGTCAGGCGCGGTGCCGCGGTTGCATATCCTGGTTGGCAAAAAGCGGCTGACCGATGCAACCTCTAATAGAGACGGCGCGTCAGGTGCCCTCTGGAATGGCGAGGTCCGGATCCGGCAACGAGGAGTTGCGCCTCTGGTGTAGTCCTTGGGCAACTATTCGCCAAATAGTGAATATCCGTCCCTCAAGGCGACTTGCAAGCTTAAGCTGAAGCTCGCAGAAGTTGCGGCAGAAGCATGGATTGAAGAAAACTCATGCCGCCGCCCCAGCATGAAAGGGGGATCATGCCTGACCAGAATGCCCTAATCCGCGCTGCCATTGGGCGGCTGCTCTCCGAAAAAACCGGGGTTGCCGCCCTTTCAATGAAGGAAAGCATTGACGAATTGCTGGAGCGAACCGGCGAGACGGTGACCGAGGACAGCCTGCAGGACCTGCTGCTCGAGATGGCCGAGGTCCGTGGAATGACGGTTGTTCTCGACGTTTAGCGAAGCCGTTCCGCCACAGCCCGGGCGTGGCGTGCCGGCTCGCCCCGATCGGCTATTCGGCCTGGCTCAGCCCAGCAAATTGCGCGCCGTGCGCATGAAGATCCTCGACCCGATCGGGATCAAATCGTCGGGGAAATCATAGTCGGGATTGTGCAGGGCAGGGTGGCGCTCGCCGGCGCCGAGGAAGAACATGGCCGACGTCGCGCTGTGGCCGAACAAGCCGAAATCCTCCGAGGCGCGCATCGGCAGGGCTTCTTGCGTGTGCGCGACGCCCTCTTCGTCGAGGGCGCGTTGGAGATGCTCCACCGCGTCCGGCGCGTTGACGCTGGCGACGAAGATCTCGTGGTAGTCCCAGCTTGCGGACAGGCGATGCTGGCCCGCGATCTTCGTGACCAGCGCTTCCGCGGCGGCGCACAGATCCGCCATGCGCTCGTCGCGCCTGGTGCGCAGCGTCGCCCAGACCTCGGCGTGGGCGGGCGCGATGCCGAACACGGCTTCGCCCATCTCGGCGTGGGTCACGGTGACCATGCCGAAATCGTCGTCGGCGAAAGTTCCGCGCCCGAGCGCGGGCAGGGCAGGCATCAACGCGCTGATCGCCGGCATCGGCGAAATTCCGGTCTCGGGCATGGAGGAATGCGCGGTCTTGCCCTCCAGCACGATGCGCATGCCGCGCGAGGCACAGTTGACCACGCCGGGCTTGAGCCGCACCTCGCCGAACGGCACGCCGGGCAGATTGTGCAGCGAAAAGGCGAAATCGGGCGCGATCTCGCCGAAACGGGGGTCGGCGACGACACCGGCGGCGCCATTGCCGGTTTCTTCCGCCGGCTGGAACATCAGCACGACGCGACCGCTTGCAGGCCGCTCGCGCCCGAGCTGGCGTCCGAGCGCCGCCAGGATCGCGGTGTGTCCGTCATGGCCGCACATATGCGACTTGCCTGGCACGCGCGAGGCATGCGGCACGCCGGACAGTTCTTCGATCGGCAGCGCGTCGAGTTCCGAACGAAACAGGACGGTTGGTCCGTTTTTGCCGCTGTCGTAGACGGCCGCGACACCATGCCCGCCCAATCCGGTCAGCACCTTGTCGGGATTGGTATCGGCGAGGAAGTCGACGACGGCTTTTGCCGTCTTTTCCTCCTCGTTCGATATTTCCGGCTGCTGGTGCAGCTTGCGCCGCCACTCGGTCAGCTCGACGATGTCCCGGTTGGTGAGAGTCATGCTTTTTGGCCTCCGCTAAATTCTTCCCGACGCGCCCGATCGACCGGGCGCGTCGGAAGGATAGCTAGCGGCAAATGGCTGAAACCGCCACCGTCTGGCCTATTGATTTATCTCGGGCTCGACGAGCTTTGCCAGGTTCCGCAGCGACTCCTGCCAGCCGAGATAGCAGGCCTCGACCGGGATGACGTCGGGAATGCCGGCCTGGGTGATGTCGATCTCGGTGCCGACAGATACTTTTTTCAGGGTGACGGTCACCTGGATCTCGCCCGGCAGATTGGGGTCGTCGAACCTATCGGTGTAGCGCAGGCGCTCACCGGGAACGAGTTCGAGATACTCGCCGCCGAAGGCATGGCTGTCGCCGGTGGTGAAGTTGCGGAACGACATCTTGAACGTGCCGCCCACCTTGCCCTCGAAGTGATGAACCGTGCAGGTGAAGCCGTTCGGCGGCAGCCACTTCGCCAGCGCGTCGGCCTCGACGAAGGCGCGATAGACTTTTTCCGGGCTGGTGGTGAGAACACGGTGCAAACGTACGGTGCCGGGCATATCATATCCTTTCATAATGCCTGTTCGATGCCCCAGGACGAGCGGGGCCCGGCCAGTCCGACACCGGCTCCCGGAATTTTTTCAGAGCCTCGGCCGCGGCCTGCGCGACTGGCTTACGCCAGTTCAGCCTGGGTTGGGACTCGATTTTGCGGCGGCTGGCCCAATCGTCGAAAATGACGAACCGGATAGCCATTATGAGGAGACTGTTTATAACGGTCGCTGAGATCGCTGTGACCAAGGGGAGACGATGCGCTACATACGTCCACTTTCAATCGAAGATGCCGTTGGCCAGTTGGCCGGATCGGCCGGAACGGCGGCCATTCTCGCCGGAGGCAGCGACCTGCTGGTGAGGATGAAGGGCGGCTTCATCGAACCCGAACTGATCGTCGACATCAAGGCGATCACTGCCTTGAGCGAAATCAGGGAGACGGCCGACGGCTTCAGCATCGGTGCGGCGGTTCCCTGCGCGGTGCTGGGAGAGAACGCGGCCCTGAAGAAGGCCTGGCCGGGCGTCGTCGAGGCGGCCAAGCTGATCGGCTCGAAGCAGGTGCAGGGACGCTGCACCATCGTTGGCAATCTGTGCAACGCCTCGCCGGCGGCCGACAGCGTGCCGGCGCTGGTGGCGGCCGGCGCCAGGGCGGTGATCGTCGGGCCCGCGGGCCGGCGCACCATTGCCGTGGAAGCCGTGCCGACCGGACCGGGCAAGACGTCGCTCGCCAAGGGCGAGATCATCGAGGCGATCCTGCTCGACAGCCAAGCGCCGCGCTCGGGCGACGCGTATCTCAGGTTCATTCCCCGCACCGAGATGGATATCGCGGTGGTCAGCGCCGGCGTGAACCTGACGCTCGACGAGCAAGGTGTCGTCAAGGCTGCCCGCGTGGCGCTGGGCGCCGCCGCGCCCACGGTGCTTCTGGTGCAGGAGGCCGCCGAGGCCCTCATCGGCAGGACGCTGGACGAAGCAGCCCTCGAGCGGCTCGCCAAGGTCTGCTCCGGGGCCTGCCGGCCCATCGACGACAAGCGGGGCACGATCGAGTTCAGACGGAAAGTCGCGGGCGTGCTGGCCAGGCGGGCCGCCACGTCAGCCTACAAGCGTGCAGGAGGCAAGTGATGGCCGGTGTAGCAGTTTCAACCACAATCAACGGCGACAGCGTCGAGTATCTCTGCCAGCCCGACGAGACGCTGCTCGACGTGCTGCGCGACCGGCTCGGGCTGACCGGCGCCAAGGAAGGCTGCGGCACCGGCGATTGCGGTGCCTGCAGCGTCATCCTCGACGACCGGCTGGTGTGCTCGTGCCTGGTGCTGGGCGCGGAGGCGCAAGGGCGCCGCGTGGAGACCGTCGAGGGCATGGCGCATGGCGACCGGTTGCATCCGCTGCAGCAGAAGTTCCTGGAGCACGCCGCGCTGCAATGCGGCGTTTGCACGCCGGGCTTCCTGATCGCGGCGAAGGACCTTTTGGCCAAGAATCCCGACCCGACCGAGGAGGAGATCCGCTTCGGGCTGGCCGGGAACCTGTGCCGTTGCACCGGCTATGACAAGATCGTGCGCGCCGTCCAGGACGCGGCAAGCGTGATGAAGGGAGCCTGACGATGAATTTCGATCCGCGTTTTTCCAATCGCAATTTCGCTTCGGTCGGCACGCGTCCCATCCGTCCCGACGGCGTCGACAAGGTGACCGGCCGCGCCCGCTACGGTGCCGACTTCAACATGGCCGGCCAGTTGGTCGGGCGTGTGCTGCGCAGCCCGCACGCGCACGCCAAGATCAGGAAGATCGACACTTCGAAGGCGGAAAAGCTCGCCGGCGTGAAGGCGGTGATCACCGCGGCCGACCTGCCGGACCTCACCGATGGCGATGCCGCCATGTACGACATCCTCGACAATTGCATGGCGCGCACCAAGGCGCTCTATGACGGCCATGCGGTGGCCGCGGTCGCCGCGATCGACGCCCGCACCGCCAGGCAGGCGCTGAAGCTGATCGAGGTCGACTACGAGGTGCTGCCGCATGTCACCGATGTCGACGAGGCGATGCAGCACCACGCGCCCCTGATCAACGACGCCGTCTTCACCGAGGGGCTGGAGGAAAAGCCGGTCAAGCCGTCCAACGTCACCAAGCGCAGCCAGTTCGGCCATGGCGACGTCCATCAGGGTTTTGGGGCGGCCGACTTCATCGTCGAGCGCTCCTTCAAGACCGAGCAGACGCACCAGGGCTATATCGAGCCGCATGCCTGCGTGGCCAACGTCAGCTCCGACGGCACGGCGGACCTCTGGGTCTGCACGCAAGGGCATTTCGTCTACCGCCAGCATTGCGCCCAGTTGCTGGGCATGGAAGCCTCGAAGCTGCGCGTCACATCCTCCGAGATCGGCGGCGGCTTCGGCGGCAAGACCCATGTCTGGGCCGAGCCGGTGGCGCTTGCACTGTCGCGCAAGGCCGGCCGCCCGGTGAAGCTGGTGATGACCCGCGACGAGGTGTTCCGCGCCTCGGGCCCGACCAGCGCCACCTCGATCGACGTCAAGATCGGCGCCCGCAAGGACGGCACGATCACCGCCGCCGAAGCGACGCTGCGCTACACCAGCGGCCCCTATGCCGGCACCTGGGCCGAGATCGGCGCCATGACGGCGTTTGCCTGCTACCGGCTGGAGAACGTCAAGACCGTCGGCTACGAAGTGCTGGTCAACCGGCCGAAGACGGCGGCCTACCGCGCGCCGTCGGCGCCGATGGCGGCCTTCGCGGTGGAAAGTGCGGTCGACGAGCTCGCCAAGGAGATCGGCATGGACCCGGTCGACTTCCGCATCAGGAACGCGGCGCAGGAAGGCACGCGATCGTCCTACGGCCCGGTCTATGGCCCCATCGGCATCGGCCCGACGCTAGAGGCGGTGAAGAACCATGCGCACATGAAGGCGCCGCTTGGTAAGAACCAGGGCAGGGGCATGGCCTGCGGCTTCTGGTTCAATTTCGGCGGCCAGACCTGTACCGACCTCAACATCGGCATGGACGGCTCTGTCTCGCTTGCCGTCGGAACGGTGGATGTCGGCGGTTCGCGCGCGTCGCTGTCGCTGGTGGCGGCGGAGGAGCTCGGCATCGATTATTCGCAGGTCAAGGCCGTCGTCGCCGACACCTCCAGTCTCGGCTACAACGACATGACGGACGGCAGCCGCGGCACCTTCTCCTCCTCCATGGCGACCATCTCGGCCGCCCGCAACGCCATCAAGGTGCTGCGCGAGCGCGCCGCGCAGATGTGGGACATTTCCGTCGACGACGTGGTCTGGGAACAGGGCCATGCGGTGGCCAAGGGCGAGAAGCACGGCAATCTCGGCAAGCTGTCGCTGAAGGAGATCGCCGCCCAATCCGGCAAGACCGGCGGGCCGATCGCCGGCCATAGCGAGCTCGTCGCCGACGGCGCCGGCGTCTCCTTCGCCACCCATATATGCGACATCGAGGTCGATCCCGACACCGGCTCGACCAGGGTGATCCGCTACACGGTGGTGCAGGATGCCGGCAAGGCGGTGCACCCGACCTATGTCGAGGGCCAGTACCAGGGCGGTGCGGCGCAAGGCATCGGCTGGGCGCTCAACGAGGAGTATATTTACGGCAAGGACGGGCGGCTGCAGAACGCCGGCTTCCTCGACTATCGCATCCCGGTCTGCTCCGACCTGCCGATGATCGACACGCAGATCCTGGAAATCCCCAACCCCAACCACCCCTATGGCGTGCGCGGCGTCGGCGAAACCTCGATCGTGCCGCCGCTGGCGGCGATCGCCAATGCGGTCTCGAACGCCGCCGGCGTGCGCATGACCCACATCCCGATGTCGCCGCCGCGCATCCTGGCGGCGATCGAGGCGGAACGGGAAGGCTGATGGTGCAAGTGACGCTCTGGGGGGCGCTTGCCGCGACCGCCGGAGGCCAGAGCAAGGTCGAGGTCGAGGCCAAGGACATAAGGGAACTGTTCAGGAAACTGGCTGAACAGTATCCTGGGCTTGAGCCGTTGATCGACCGGGGGATCGCGGTGGCGATCGACGGGGTGATTTATCGCGATACGTGGGGAAAGAAGCTGCCGCCGGGGGCGGAGATTTTTCTGCTGCCGAGGTTGGCTGGGGGGTGAGGGGCTGGTGGTTCGTTGCCATCGGCTGGAAGCTTCTTGAACGTCTGGTTTTGGGGCCGGGAGCGGACTGGCGGCTTTCAGCCGTTGAAGAGCGAGGCAGACATTCCTACGGATCAATGCATTGTCTTTACCTTGCCCAATGCGGCCGCAGCTCGGCGACCACCGGAGCTGTTCGGTTGACCAGCCTAATATGACATTCAGGAGCTAAGATCGCAGAGGTGCGCAAATAGAGCAGTCACTGAGCAGCTCGAGCGGGATATTCGTCGACTACACCAGCTACTTAGACCTTCAAGTCTCCTGCATCGACATTTGAAATTGTGCTCGGATGCAGCGCAAGTGCGCCATTCTACATCGTGACGGCACGAAGATCATACCATTGCCCCCAATACGGGCTGACCATGATGGTACAAACAACTTGTTAATGCGCCAATTATATCGTACCTGTGGATTGGGGGGCCGGTAGCTTTTCGTGCCTAATGCAGTGGACATCTTCAGCGGGTCGGGCGGGGTGACCCAAGGCCTGCGCGCCGCGGGCTGGCGCGTGCTTGCGGCATGCGACAACGATGCAGTCGCCGCCGCTACGTATCGGGCAAATCATCGCAGGACGAAGTTTGTCGAAGCCGACATCCTCCTCGACAAGACCATCGACAGGATAACGGCGGCCGCAGGCGACCGGCATGTCCATATGCTTGTCATTTGCGCGCCGTGCCAACCGTTTAGCAGCCAGAACAGGTATCGGGGCGACGACGCGCGCGAACAGCTGATCGTGCGAGCCATATCCATTGCACAAAGGCTCGATCCCGACACCATCTTCTTCGAGAATGTGCCTGGGCTCGCCACTCCCGCATACAGGTCCATCGTGTCAGATGTGCAGAAGAGTCTAGCTGAGTTCGGCTACGTCGTGACTGAGCCCATGGTCCGAGACGCGGCGGATTTTGGCGTTCCTCAGCGACGTAAGCGCTGCATCATGTTCGCCGCTAAGAGCCAGGCCGCCCTGAAGGCATTCAGGGAATGCGACGTAACCGCGCCGAGGAAGTCTGTTTTCCAGGCCATCGCGGATCTGCCGGCGCTGATGTCGAGCGAGTCAAGCAAGACCGATGTGCTGCATCGGGCACGCACTCACTTGCCAATAGCGCTCGAGCGCCTGATACATATCCCGATGGATGGCGGCAGCCGAAAGAGCCTTCCCGAGCATCTGGAGCTGGTGTGCCATAAGAATAAGGCCAAGTCGTTCTCCGACGTCTATGGGCGGATGTCCTGGCACGATGTGGCGCCAACACTGACAACGGGTTGCACCGACGTGACAAGGGGGCGTTTCGCTCATCCCGAACAGCATCGAGCGATCACGCTGAGGGAGGCCGCGCGGTTGCAATCGTTCCCCGACAGCTACAAATTCATCGGCGGATCGGGGCAGGTTGCCGCGCAGATAGGCAATGCAGTCCCGCCCGACATGATTAAGGCGTTCGTACCAGCTTTCAAGGCGGCCCTCGCCGCCACCCCCGAATGATGACCTCCCGATCGGAGGCCATGGACGCTGGTGTCAGCGCACGCATGCGCAAACAACGTGTCGCTGACACGCAAGCTGAAACGCTCGTTCGGACAGCGCTTTTCGCGGTCGGAATACGCTATCGCAAGCACTGGCCCGTGCCGGGCCGGAGACGTCGCACGATTGACATCGCGATGCCGGGCAGGAAGCTTGCGATCTTCATAGACGGCTGCTTTTGGCACGGCTGCGAGGTTCATAAGACGGTGCCGCGGTCAAACGAAGCCTGGTGGCGCGCCAAGCTCGACGAGAACAGGCGGCGTGACCATGAGACAACGGAGCTTCTGGTCGGCCAAGGCTGGAAGGTGCTTCGATTCTGGGAGCATGATCGGTCGAGCGAAGTGGTCGCTGCGGTCATTCGTTCGATCTCAGAAATGGATGCCTACAATGGCTAGGATCAGGGTCCGCGCACGCGCGGTGGACATGCTGGGGCGTCAGCAGATCGCAGGCATCCCAACTGCGGTGCACGAGCTGTTCAAAAATGCCCATGACGCCTATGCAGACAGCGTGCGTGTAGACTACTTCCACGCGGACGAGCTGTTCCTCCTGAGGGACGACGGCGTTGGCATGACCTTAGTGGATTTCGAGAGCCGGTGGCTGACCCTGGGCACGGAAAGCAAGGTCGGTGCGAACGACCCCGGACAGATTGTCTGGACCGGGCCTAGAGGTGCTGGTGTCCGCGCTATCACCGGCGAAAAGGGTATCGGTCGGCTGGCCATTGCCGCTATCGGGCCGCAGGTCCTGCTCTTGACGCGTTCGGTCCGCCCGGAAGGCCTTGGCTCGCTTGTGGTTAGCCTTATCCAGTGGGGGCTCTTCGAAGTTCCCGGTCTCGATCTCGACGCCATCGAAGTGCCTGTCGTCGAACTGGAGGGAGGGCAGTTGCCTGATCTCAGCGTCGTGACCAGCTTGGCCGACCGTATCCGCGGCAACATCGGGCAGCTCGGAGAGCAGATACCCTCGGCCATCAGGCAAAGGCTGCTGTCGGAGCTCGACATGGCCGATTTCGATCCTGCGGCGATCTACGCCCAAATCGAGGGTCCGAGCCTGGCCGAGGGAAACTTCGGCACGCATTTCTTCATTCGACCAACCAACCCGGTGCTGGCGGACGATATCGAGCAGGCGGAAGATGGAGGGAGCGAAGCGACCCCCTTGGAGAAGATGCTCCTGGGCTTCGGTAACACGATGATACCTGAAGCATCGAGCCCTCCGATCTCGGCCCAGTTCTGGGATCATCGAGAGGACGGCACCAGTCGCGACCTGATCGGCGGGTCGGCCTTCTTCACGCCCGAGGAATTCGACGCTGCCGATCATCATATCGATGGCGAGTTCGACGAATTCGGTCAATTCATCGGTGACGTCTCGGTCTACGGCCAACCAGCCAAAGCGCACACCATCGTATGGCCGGACTCGACAGGCCGCCCGACGGAATGCGGCGCATTCCGGCTCCGTTTCGCATACGTCCAGGGATCGCTCAAGGATTCGCGGGTTCCGCCTGACGAATGGGCGCGATTGAGTGTTAAGCTCAACAAGATTGGCGGGTTATATGTCTACCGTGACAACATCAGGATATTGCCATACGGAAATTCGGACTACGATTTCCTCGGCATCGAACGCCGCAGGACCAAGAGCGCCCAAGATTGGTTCTTCTCCTACAGGCGACTTTTCGGGGCGGTCGAGCTAACCCATGCGCGCAACGGAAAATTGGTCGAGAAGGCAGGTCGCGAGGGATTTCGTGCCAACCGCGCTTACCGCGAGTTCGTTAGCATGCTCGAGAACGTCTTCGAGCGACTCGCCATCGATTTCTTTCGCCCGACCTCGCAGTTCGGCGAGGAGTACAATTCGCTGCGCGCGGAGCTCAACCAAGAGGCCAAACTCTTAGCGAAGCGGGCCAAGAGGACCAAGGAACGCCAGGGCGAGTTCAAGACCGAACTCGAAACCTTTTTCACCGCGATCGAGAGCGGTGCCCCGACTCAGGAAGCGGAGCGCATCCGCGCGATGACGGAGGAGCGGCTTTCAGCGGTCGCTGCGATCAAGAGTCCCGAAGCCGCCGCAGATGCGCTGCTCAACGCGGAGGCAGAGGCCAGACGAGCCATCGCGGCGCTCGAGAGGTCCATCACGGTGATTAAGCCCCGGGCCGTCGGTTTGGGAAAGGGGCTCACCTCCGACTGGACCGCCTACCAACAGAACTCCGATAGGATCAGGCGCGAAGTCGTGATGCCGCTGCTCGTCGAGATGGAGGAGCGAGTCAGCGAGGTTGCCGCCACTAACGACATCGATGTGGACCGGCGCCGCCGACTTCTCGCTTCGCTGGAGCAGCGGCGATCATCAACTGAGAACGAGACTGCCCGTCTGCGCCGGCAGGTGCTGGAGCGTGTGACCGGCCTCTCGCAGCAGGTCGAATCGATGGCCAGGAAAGCGCTGGAGCGCATGGCGTCGGGCTTCGAGCTGATTTTCGCCGAGGTCGGTCGCACGAATATCTCCGACATGACTGAATCGGACCTGGCCCACCTGCAGAGGGGGTGGGAAGCCCGGTCGGACACCATAGCGAAGGACACCAGGGAACTGCTCGAGGCATTGGGCGAGCAGCTTGTGTCGCTGGCTGGGACCGTGGCGGAAGGCGGAACCCTCGACGAGACGACGGCGGCATTGGAAAGTCGCGCCGACGCTCTCGAAGAGCAGTTAGACCTATATTCCGAGCTCGCACAATCGGGGATGGCGATCGGAATCGTCCAGCATGAATTCGCGAACACTGTGAAGCGGATACGAACTGCCATTGCGCAGCTCCAGCCTTGGGCATACGGCACGTCGGAAATACGGGTGATCCGCGATGACCTGAGCGCTGGCTTCGACCACCTTGACAGCTATCTCGCGCTGTTTACGCCGCTGAGCCGCCGTCTCAACCGCAAGCCCATCGAGCTATCTGGTGAGGAGATCCGTAACTACCTGTTCGAGATATTCGGCGACCGACTCAAGCGTCACGGAATTAAGTTGATCGCGACGCCGGCATTCCGCACCAAGATCATGGTGGCGTTGCCTCCCATCATCCTGCCTAGCTTCGTGAATGTGGTGGACAATGCTATCCACTGGATAACCACGGTACCGGGCGGCGAAAGGGAGATCCTGCTCGACGCGGACGAGGATTCATTCCTCATTTCCAACAGTGGCCCAGGTATTCCGCTACGTCTTGCCGACCGCATTTTCGAGTTTGGTGCGACCGAGAAGCCAGGCGGAAGGGGTATGGGCCTGTTCATCGCAAGGCAGGCGCTGCGCTCGAACGGCATGGACCTGACCCTCCGCAAGTCGGGCGAAAACGTCAGACCGCAATTCGCGATCGGACACACAGAACAGTCCGGGGGGGACAATGGTTAAGGCTGCTAATGCGTTTACCGACTACCGCTTGGCCGGGGTGAGGAGGTTCCTTCAAACAGCCGTGGTCATCGACAACGAGGCCGAGCTGAGGACGTCCGCTCCTGCGGTGCCCATTGAACCGCAAGTGGCGCGTCGGAGGCCCGGCAGCGTCCTGGGTTCGGCCGCAGCCGCGTCCCCAGCGAAGTCTGTCCCTGCCGGGAACACTGGCGACGCCGTCGCAATGCCGGCGCCAGATGCAGCGGCGGTCGTTGCAACGCCCGCCGCTGACGGCGGCCCAGGGCGCCTGAATGCCAAGATCCTCACCGACGCATTCTCGCGGAGGGAGATCATCTGCGGCCTGTACAGGCCCGAGGCGAAGGAAGCCGAAATGGTGGAACTCGCGACCAACGCCGCCAAGCACGCCGATGTCGTCATTGTCGATTGGCTCCTCGAGAACAACTCCTCCGTCCGCGCCGTGGAGATCGTCATCAGTATCCTCCAAGAGGACCTGAGAGGAAACGGGCGCCTTCGCCTCATGGCAATCTATACGTCACTGAACGGTGTATCGATCATCGCAAAGGAACTTTTAGACCAGATCGAGCAGGCGGATGGCCTGGGGGGCCGTTTCAGCCTGGACGGCGCCACCATCGTCGGCGCCGACGTGCGAATATGCGTCCTTAACAAGCCGCAGTCGATTGGCGAGGCAGACGTAGATCGCGTAGCGGAGGCGGACCTGCCAGGACGGCTCCTCGAGGAGTTCGCGAGATTGTCGACCGGCCTGCTGACCAGTTTTGCCCTGCATTCGATCGCCGCCGTTCGCCGCTCGGCCCATCATGTCGTAGCGGTTTTCGGCGAACACCTCGACGGTGCGTACCTAGCGCACAGATCGTCGCTTCAGGACCCCGATGAGGCGACGGAATTTGCCATCAACCTACTAGTAGGTGAGTTGCAGAATGCCATCGCCGTAGACGAGAGGCAGGATGGGAAGATGGCCCCGGAGGTCCTGGTCGGCTGGGTGGAGAGCAAGGCCGGCGCCCACAAGTTCCGCAGAGGAGGAGAGGAAGCCTTGCCAGAGCTCGTAAAGGGCCTAGTGTCCGATGGCCTGGCGGCCCTGAAAGCAGCCACCGGGAAGCTCGTCAAAGCGGACGGGAACCTGTCGGACCGTGCGCTCAAGGTGGAAACGGTCGGTGAGATCTTCTATGACAGCCCCCAACAGGCTTGGGAGCGGCAGTTGGAATTCGCGAGGCTGAGCATCTTCAAGCGCGAGGCGCACGGTAGAAGCCGCCTGCCGGACAGTTGGGTTCCTACTCTGGCGCTCGGCTCGGTCCTCAAGGTCTTCGGCCCCAAGAACGACGCCGAGAAGCTGCTTTACGATGATCTGGGTGCCAACTTCTTTGTCTGCCTACAGCCGGTCTGCGATAGCGTTAGGATAGACGAACTGACTGGGTTCCCTTTCCAAACCGGAAACGCCGCCACCCAAAAGTTCAATCTCGTCGTCAGGGAGCGCGACATTTCCCCAGGCACCCCGCTCCTGATAAACTCCAAACTTGGCCATACACACGTCTTGAGATTCCAGCCCGATCAGAAAGCCCGCTGCGTCAGAGCGACCAAAGTCGGTGACGATTTCGTCTTCACCGACTCCCGCAAGAGGGAGTTTATCTGGCTCGGCGACATTAGGGACATGAAGGCCCAGCACGACGCTACGGCAATCGCAGCTAATGCGCAGCGCGTGGGTCTCGTAGAGCTAGAGTGGTTCAGGTTGGCGACCGAGAACAAGGTGGAAGTCTACATGGCGCCACATGTCTAAAGTTGTCGGGCGACAACAGCCAGGCTGATGCACACAGAATTGTAGTGCGCGTCGGGGCCATGAAGGTCAGCTTTCCGCTACTAACCGTGATCTGCCGCTTGGTGCTCGCCGCTTACGGGAAGCGGCGAAGCTAATCTAAATGACCGACGCGCGGCGCATCCTGTCCATCCAACCTTCAACTGACGAGGGCAATCACCGGCGCTGGTCCCACTTACCTTCGCAGCCATTGCGTGCCGCCGCTCGGTGCGCTTCTATCCCTGCCGGGTCATAACGGGGGGGCATCATTTGTCTGCCAAGAACCAAACGTCCACCGGCCACGAAGCGAGCGAGGCCGGTTGGCTCGATCTTCATTTTGAATCGTCGCGCCCCGAATATGAGGCGGCCTTGCTCGATGCCGGCATCCGCCCGGGCTGGCGCGTGCTCGATGCCGGTTGCGGCAGCGGCGGCTTCCTGCCGCTCATCGCGAGCGCCGTCGGGCCCTCCGGTTTCATCGCCGCGCTCGACCTCGCGCCCGAAAACATCGCCCGGGTCGCGGCGCTCGCGGGCACGCTGTCCGAGCCGCCGGACATTGCCACGCATGTCGGCAGCATCCTGTCGCTGCCCTTCGCCGACGCATCGTTCGATTGCGTCTGGTCCGGCAATGTCATGCAGTATCTGGCGCCGGCCGAGTTCGAGCTTGCCGTCGGCGAGGCCAGGCGCGTGCTGAAGCCGGGCGGCATCTTCGCCGTCAAGGATTTCGATTCGACCATCTTGCAGATCCTGCCCATGGACCGGGCGCTGCTGGCGCGCTTCATGGCAGCCAGGCTCCAGGGTTTCCGCGACCGGGGCGTGCTCGGCACCGATTGCGGTTCGACCCTTCCGGCGCGCCTGCGCCAGGCTGGCCTGGAGGTCGTCAGCCGCAAGGGCTGGCTGGTCGAGCGCTGGGCGCCCGCGCCTCGCTTCACGCGCGACTATGTTCGCGACCTGCTGGCCTATTTTGCAAGCGTCGCGCCGGGCTATGCCCTGCCTGATGCCGACCAGGCCTACTGGCAGGACCTGAAGCAGCGGCCGGATCGCCTGCTCGACGATCCGGACTTCTGCTACCGCGAGTTCTTCGTCATGGCGGTCTGCCGGACATAGCGCTCCGCCGCGACGGCCGATGCCGCGGCGGGTGCGCGAGGCCGCAGGCAACCCCGCTTCCGAGATCGAGACTGAGCCAAACCGCATTCGCTAGCCCTCCGCTCAAATGGCCGGCTTTCGAGCGAATTTCTTCGCGAACCGTTAATTCGGCCGTGCTGTTAATAAGCATCTGCTAATGAACTGGTTCGCGCGGGGGTACGCAATGACCAAGAATCTCGGCAATGCACGCTATGTGCCGCCAAAGGAGCAGCAAGGCTCGGTCCTTGGCAAGGTCGCGCCGGCCTTGTTTCCGCTGGCCGTTGTAGCGCTGGGCTATGTGATCGGCAGGCAGTTCTTCGGCCTCTAGGCTCCGCCGTCAGGCACCGGTTTCGGCTGTGGCTTCGGGCCTTGCTTCGGCGCGGATGCGGTCGCTTGCCACGAGCACGACCGGGCAGGGGACGGCGGCCAGCACCGCCATGGCGGTGTCGCCGAAGAACAGTTCCTCGCCCGGCCGCTGCGTGACGCCCATCACCACCATTGCCGCTCCCTTGGCCACTTCCCTGGCGATCGCCTTGTCGGGCGTGGCGCGGGCGCGGATGGCGGTATCGACGGCGACGCCGTAGCGGTCGGCGAGATCGACGACGTCCTTGAGCACCGCCTCCTCGCGGCGGTGCGAAACGGTGCCTTGCCGGGCGCCTTTGCGCGCCTGCGAGACATAGAGCACCCTGACCCGCGCCCGGTGCGGCCGTGCCAGCGCCAGGGCGAAATCGGCGGCGCGGCGCGACACTTCCGTGCCGTTGACGGGCACCAGGATGGTGGTGCCCGCGCGCAGCACCGGCATCTTGCCCCCGGCGCCGGCACCGTTCAGCACCAGGCAGAGCGGACCGTCGAAGCCGCTGGTCATGTCGTTCAGCGCTTCGGTGAACGATCCCTTCTCGGTCAACATGGCCTCGAGCCCGACCAGCAGCAGGCCATAGCCCTTGCGCGCCTCCTCGGCGATCGTCCGTGCTGTCGCGTCGCGTTCGCTGCGGGCGGTGAGATGCACCTTCTCGACCGGCGTGTCCTCGGCCTTGCTCACCGCTTTGGCGCTTCTGGCGGCGCCCTTCTTGACCTCCTTCAGCGCACGTTCCGGGCCCTTGTCGCGGGCCGGGCCGGCAAGCCTGCCGTCCTTGAGGTGGAGAAGCGTGGTCGGCATGCCGCTGCCGCCGCCGACCAGGCCCGCGAGATAGGCGGTGAACTTGCCGACCGGGCTGTCGTCGACCAGCAGCAGCAGCCGCTCCAGCTTGGAGACGAAGCCGCGCTCGTCGAGCAGCTCGCGGTCGACGCGCTGCTTCTCGGCGTCTTCGACGGGCAGCCGGCCGAGCGCCCAGCGCAGCATCGGCGGCATGGCGAGCGTGGTGATGACAGCCATGGTGACGATCATGGTGAACAGATTGTGGGAGAGGATGTTCATCGACAGGCCGATCGAGGCGACGATGACCTCGGTCGAGCCGCGCGCGTTCATGGCGCTGCCGACGGCGGTCGCCTCCTTCAGCGTCATGCCGGCGAAGCGGCCGCCGATGAAGGCGCCGCCGAACTTGCCGATGCTGGCGATGAGCACCAGCGCCAGCGTCAGCAGCGCCAGCGTCGGGTCGGCGAGCACGGTGAGGTCGGCCGAAAGCCCGGCCATGCCGAAGAAGATCGGCATGAAAAGCGCGGTGATGACGCCGCGCAGCTGGCTCTCGATGTGGCTGGACAGGATCGGCGATTCGCCGACCAATATGCCGGCGACGAAGGCGCCGAGCACGGTGTGGACGCCGATCAGGTTGGTGATCAGCGCCATCACGCCCATGATGATCAGGATGACCGATATGACGGCGTATTCGCTGCGGAAGGAATCGTTGCTCCAGCGGATCAGCGTGAACACCAGCCGGCGGCCGATGGTGAAGGAGAACACCATGAACAGCGCCACTTCGGCCACCGTGACCACCAGCGGCACGATTTGAAGGCTGCCATTGGTGGCGATGCCGAAGGTGACGGCGATGATCAGCCAGCCGATCGTGTCCTCGATGATGGCCGAGGAGATGATGACCTGGCCGAGATTGCGGCGCATGAAGTTCATCTCGCGCACCACCATGGCGACGATCTTGACCGAGGAGATCGACAGGGCCGTGCCAAGGAAAAGCCCGGCGACGACGCGCTCGCCGGGGTCGGGCAGCAGCGTGTCGGGCAGGAACTGCGCCAGCGCGAAACCGCAGGCAAAGGGCACGACGACGCCGGTGACCGAGATCGAAAAACACGCCGCGCCCACCCGGCGCACCAGGCGCAGGTCCGTCTCCATGCCGGTGAGCAGCAGGAGCAGCAGGACGCCGAGCTGCGAGACCGCCTCGATCATGCTCTTCTGCGCGGGGTCGGTCGAGAAGATCAGCTGCTGCGCGCCGGGCCAGAGCCAGCCGAACAGCGAAGGCCCGAGCAGGATGCCGCCGATCAACTGGCCCATGATCGCCGGCTGGCCGTAGCGCTGGAAGATTTCGCCCAGGCCACGCCCGACCAGCAGCAGAAGCACGATCTCGGCGACGAACAGGCCCTCCGCCGAGCCGCCCATGCCCGCGGCATGGCTGCTTGCCTGGGCAGCCCAGGCCGGGCACGGCGAGGTAAAGGCGGCGAAAAGGATGAGAATGGCAGGAAGAAATCCCGTTTGCGGCCAGTGCCTAGTCATCCAACCCCTCAACGCGGATCAAGTCCGCTGCCCATAAACGTGCAATGCCGCGCAAGGTTGCGGCGGGTCGGGCCAATCTGTTCCGGCCGATCTGTTGGGTAAGTGCCGACATAAAAGACAGCCCTCTTCTCCCCGTCTCTATACGGGGAGAAGGTGCCGGCAGGCGGATGAGGGGCAGCGCCGACATGGGAGAAATACAGGATCCAGATGCTATTTGCCGAAACCTTGGCGCCGCCCCTCATTGTCCTGCCGGACATTTCTCCCCGTATAGGACGGGGAGAAAGGCCCATCTACCGGCTGGACGCCTCCGCAGATTGCTTCGCCAATTGTCGGCGTAGCGGCCGCGATCGGCGATCTAGCCCGACTTCTTGGCGCCGCCCGGCAAAGCACCTTCAGGCGGCGGCTCCGGGCCGAAGACGCTGCGGCCGCCGAGCAGATGCGACTGGTCGAACTCGCCGGCGACGATCTCCTTCAGGCTCGGGCCGGTGACGTAGCGCTCCAGCCGCCGCGCCTGGCCGTCGAGCCTTTGCAGAGCGGCAAGCTCCTCTTCTCGGCCGAGCTTCGCCTTGCTGACCGCCGACTTCATGACGGCGATGGTCTCGTCATAAACCTTCAGCGGCACCGGGAAGGGATGCCGGTCCTTGCCGCCATGCGCCAGCGAGAAGCGCGCCGGGTCGGAAAAGCGGCACGGGGCGCCATGCACCACCTCCGCCACCATCGCCAGCGCCCGCACGGTGCGGGCGCCGACGCCCGGAACCAGCAGCAATTCGGGAAAGTCCGTCGGGCCGCTCTCGATGGCGGCGGAGATATTGCCGTGCAGCCGGCGCATGACGATGTCGCTTTCGCGCACGTCATGATGCGCCGGCATGACCAGATTGGGCAGCATCGGCTGTGCATTGTCGCGCTTTGCCGAAGCCGTCGCTGGCTCGATGGCGGCGAATTCGTGCACGATCCGGTCGGGACCGAGCTGGCGCAGAAGGTCGATCTGGCCGCTGCGCGAGGCCTCGGCGCGATGGTCGGTGAGGTTGACGATCTCGCCCTGCCGCTCGCCCTCGATAGCCGCGTGGGGCTGGTCGACGAAACTCCTCAAGCCCTCCGACAGCCAATGGTAACGGCGCGCCTGTCTTCTGTCGCCGTTCATGCCTTGCTGGACGACCACCCAACGGCTGTCGTCGGTGACGATGAAACCAT
This sequence comes from Mesorhizobium sp. B2-4-2, assembly GCF_006442845.1. Lineage (NCBI taxonomy): Bacteria > Pseudomonadati > Pseudomonadota > Alphaproteobacteria > Hyphomicrobiales > Phyllobacteriaceae > Mesorhizobium > Mesorhizobium sp. B2-4-2. Next base: position 210,052 of record NZ_VFVM01000008.1, read on the forward strand.
GCAGATAGAGGTCGAAACCGTCCTGCACGGCGGCGCTGTCGACCTTGGCGACCAGGCGGCTGGCGGTGGCAAGGGCCGCGCCGTCGAAGCCGACACGTTCGCCGATCATCTCCAGCTCGTGCGGCGTCTTGCGCGAATGGGCGCCGCGGCCGCCGCAGACGTGGATGCCGAGCTCGCCCGACAGCGGCGTCAGCCCGCGCTTCAGCGCGCCGATGACGCTGGTGGTGATGCCGGACGAATGCCAGTCCATGCCCATCACCGCACCGAAGGACTGGAACCAGAAGGGATGCGCCAGCCGGCGCAGCAGCTCGTCGCGGCCATAATGGTGGATGATCGCCTGGCACAGCACCGCGCCGAGCCGCGTCATGCGGTCGCCCAGCCATTTCGGGACCCGTCCGCCATGCAGCGGCAGGTCGGCGCTGCCGCTTCGCTGCGTCACTTGTTTCGATGCTCCGTGGCCGGCCGCCCAGAGGCCGGCTCTCTCCCTCTAGATGGCATCCATGCGGCTATTTTCCAAGCCGGCACACAGGCGCTCATTCGCGGTTTGATTCAGGATGGCGCCTCACCCGGTTGTTCGCAAAGCGTTTTTGTCTGTTGGCGGGCTAGACATGCACGTCTCCGAAGGAGAGTTCGCCGTTGTCGTCGGGCGTCAGTAAGGCGACGGCCAGCAGGCCGGCAAAGAGGATGGCGACCAGCGTGACGATGACCAGGCCGGGCACGGGACCCAGGGCGGCGGCGCTGACGGCCTCGCGCAATGTGCCGACGAAACCCACCGGCGCGGCCCGATCGAGCAGGCTCGGCGTCGACAGTTTGAGGATCCAGGCGAGCAGCAGGATCAGCATCATATGGATGTAGTTGCGGCGCAAACGGCGCGCCAGCGCCACCCGCTGCGAGACCAGGAATTTCGGCGTGCGCAGGCTTTCGCCGACGATCAGCAGCCAGTCCGAGGCGAAGTCCGGCTGCGGCGAGAATATCTGCGCGAAATAGTGGCGCTCGAACTGGCGCACGCGGGCGCGGTAGACGTCGAAGAAGCGGTAGCGCCGCGCCTCGATCCACAGCAACAGCAGCACCAGCAGCATGGCGAACAGCAGCACGCCGTGATGGGCACTGGCCGTCGACAGCGACACCGACAGCATCGCGGCCACGACGGTGATCGCCCAATTGCTGGTCCTGTCGATACGGTCGCGCCATCCCGCCATGCGGGCAATCTCGGCGCGATGGAAATGCGACATCACGGTGACCATTTCGCTGGGCGAAAGCGTCCTGCCGATGGGCGTTGCCGGCGCATCGTTCATAGTTCCCTCCCAACCCAATGAAACGCGTCGAACGCGATCTCGTTCCGCAGACGGCGGATGGCGCCGACCCAGGCGGACTTTCGGCCAATTCTATCGCGACGGCGGTGCGCCGAGGCTTTTCAAACGCTTGGGCAGGTTCGCTCAGCTTCTGAGTCCGCGTCCGAGTGGCTCTGGCTCTTGAGAATCCCTTTGCCTTGGGCAACATGACGGCAAGGCTGGAGTACGAAGATGAACAGGCCGATATCCGCCGCACGATCACAATCTACGTCGCGAAGCGCGGCGATGGCGCTGACGGAGGCGCTGGTCGCCCGCACCTTGCGCGCGGTCGAGGATGCCGGGCCGACGCCGGGCATGGTCTACATGACCGATGCCGACTATGCGCGTTTCAGCGACGAAATCCTGGCCGATGCGCCGGCCGGGCCGCTGAAACTGTTCGCCTATGGCTCGCTGCTGTGGAAGCCGGCGGGCGAGGTAAGGGGCGGTGAGCGCGCGGTGGCGACCGGCTGGCACCGCTCCTTCTGCTTCACCGTGCAGCGGTTTCGCGGCACGATCGAGCAGCCCGGCCTGATGATGGCGCTCGACCGTGGTGGCCAATGCCAGGGCATGGTGTTCGAGATCGCGGAGCCGGTTGCCGACAATCTCGAGGCGCTGCTGCGCCGCGAGATGACCATCCTGCCCGCCGTCAACGTGCCGCGCTGGCTGCGGGTCAGGACCGAGGGCGGCATGTGCCGCGCGCTCGGCTTCGTCGTCGATCCCGCCAATGCGCGCTATGTCGGCAGGCTGGACAAACGGGCGATCGCGGCGACGCTGGCCCGGGCCGCCGGCCATTGGGGCTCGGGCGCGCAATATCTGTTCGAGACCATCCGCCACCTTGACGCCTGCGGCATTCGCGATCGCAACCTGTGGCAGTTGCAGGCATTGGTGGCCGAGGAGATCAACCGCGTCCACGCCCCGGTTTAGCGATCGGCGTTTCCAGCGCAGCGCGACCCGGAAGTTCCGGACGCTTTCCCGCCACTCCAAATCTTCCGCTTGACGAATACATATCCCGACGGTTATACGTTGATCAATAGCCAACGGGTTATCGATTAAATGCCGGATGCTCATGATGCGCTCTTCAGGACGCTCGCCGACCCGACGCGGCGCGCCATCTTCGAACGGCTGTGCCGCCAGGGAGAGCAGACGGTGGGAGCGCTGACGATCCAGTCGGGGGTCTCGCAGCCGGCCGTGTCGAAGCATCTGGGCGTGCTGAAGCAGGCCGGGCTGGTGCGCGACCGCCATGAAGGCCGCCAGACGCATTACAGCGCGCAGCTCGGCGCGCTGGCGCCGCTGATGGACTGGACGCGTGAGATGGCCGGGTTCTGGGAAAGCCGGTTCGACGATCTCGAGGATCTGCTCAAAAGGATGGACCAGTGAACGACACTGCCGCCGACACCCGCACTGTCGTCGTCGAGCGGCAGATTTCGCATCCGCCGGAAAAACTCTGGCGCGCACTGACGCAACCGCATCTGATCGAGGAGTGGCTGATGAAGAACGATTTAAATCCGGTCGTGGGCCATCGCTTCAACCTCAGCACCGCCTGGGGCGGCGTGCTGGATTGCGAGGTGCTTGCCGTCGAGCCGCACAAGACGCTGTCCTACACCTGGAACCTCGCGCACCAAGACCCGGCCTTCGATCTCAGGAGCGTGGTGACCTTCACGCTCACCCCGACGCCCGCCGGGACCCATCTGCGCATGGAGCAGTCCGGTTTCCGGCCCGAGCAGAGGCGGGCCTACGGCGGCGCCAAGATGGGATGGCCGAAATTCCTGGAGAAGCTGGAAGAGCTCCTGGCACGGACGGACTGAGGTCGGTCGGCACGGTCATAGCAAGACTGTTCGAGGGCAGCCCGGAGCAAACGAACCTATGGAGGATATGCGATGAAGATCAAATTGACCCGCGTCTATGTGGACGACCAGGAGAAGGCACTTGCCTTCTACACCGACGTCTTGGGCTTCACCAAGAAGGCCGATTTCAGCAACGGTCCGTTTCGCTGGCTGACCGTGGCCTCGCCGGACGAGCCTGAGGGAACCGAGCTGCAGCTTGCGCTGAACGACAACCCCGCGGCCAAGGCCTACCAGCAGGCCCTGTTCAAGCAGGGCCAGCCGGCGCTGATGCTCTTCACCGACGACATCAAGGCCGATCACGAGCGCATCAAGGCGCGGGGCGGGGCCTTCGCCATGGCGCCGACCGAAGTGACCGGCTCGACCATTGCGCAGCTCAACGACAGCTGCGGCAACCTCATCCAGATCACCCAGCTGGCGCGCTGGTAAGCGGCCTTTCGTTCATTTCCAGGAGGAGGTAGCATGGATTGGAACAAATGGGTCCGGCAAACGCATCGCTGGCTGTCGATCATTTTCACGGGGACCGTCCTCGCCAACTTCGTCGCCATGGGCTTGGGGCAGCCGCCTGCCTGGGTGGTCTATTCGCCGCTGCTGCCGCTGTTCCTGCTGCTGTTCAGCGGCCTCTACATGTTCGTGCTGCCATACGCCGCCAAGCGGCTTAACGGGCGGCAGCCCGCGAGCCAGTAAGGACGGGATGGATGGCGAAGAGGCAGGGGCGATCAGCCAAAGGCGCCGCCAGGCCAGCAACCGCCGGTCCGGTCCTGCTTTCTGGCGGCAACCCGCAGATCGCCAAGGGCGAAGGCAACGCCCCCGTGCAGGCCTATATCGCAGCCATGCCGGACTGGAAGAGCGAGGTCGGCGGCCGTCTCGACGCGCTCATCGAGCGTGCCGTGCCTGATGTGCGCAAGGCCGTCAAATGGAACTCGCCCTTCTATGGCGTGGAAGGCGAGGGCTGGTTCCTCAGCTTTCATTGCTTCACGAAATACATAAAGGTGGCCTTCTTCCGCGGCATGTCGCTGGACCCGGTGCCGCCTGGCCAGTCCAAAAGCAAGGACACGCGTTACCTTGACATTCATGAGGACGACGAGTTCGACGAGGCCCAGTTCACCGAGTGGGTGAAGCAGGCGAGCCGACTGCCCGGCGAACGGATGTGAGATTTGTACGCCGGGCCCGGATTTGCCGCGCGCAACAGAGCGCCTATGATCGGGCGGACGGGCGGTGACCGCCCTCAAGGCTGAAGGAGAACGGACATGACGAAGAGCGGGTCGCCAGAAGGCAGATCTCCTTCGCAGCTCATAGACGGCAGGATCGAGGAACTCGGCGACTGGCGGGGCGAGATGCTGAGCCGGCTGCGCGGCCTGATCCGGCAAGCCGACCCCGAGATCGTCGAGGAGTGGAAATGGCGCGGGGTCCCGGTGTGGGAGCATGCCGGAATGATCTGCACCGGCGAGACCTACAAGAACGTCGTCAAGCTGACCTTTGCCAAGGGTGCGGCGCTGCCCGATCCGTCGCGCCTGTTCAACTCCAGCCTGGAAGGAAACACCAGGCGCGCCATCGATTTCCAAGAGGGCGAGGAGGTCGACGAGGAAGCGTTCAAGGCGCTTATCCGCGCCGCTGTGGCTCTGAACAAGTCAAAGGCCCGGCGATAAGCTCCGTGTGACTGGCACCGAAGAATGCGGCGGGCAGAATGAAGCCTGTCGCGCTCCTTCGCGCCCTTCTGGCCTCATCCGTCCCTCAGCCACACCAGCATCTCGCCGGGCTCGCGGTTGTCCCAGGCGAAATAGGGGATGGCGGTCAGCCGCGTCTGTCTGGCAGCGGGCGGGTCGGTGCGGTAAAGCCCGTTTTGCCAGCCCTCATCGGTGTCGGCCAGCGCTGTGGTCGAAAGCGCCACCACGCCGCCCAGCAGGTCCGGCTCGTCATGCGCCTCGATGCTTGCGGTGCGCGGCAATGCGATGCGGTGCAGGCTGCCGTCATTGTCGGTCGCCTCGACGCAGTAGATCAGCGGGCCGCGCGAGAGCGCCACGCGGCCGGCGTCCTGACGCACCTGCGGGTTGGCGTAGAGCCGTTCGATCGGCATTTCGAGATCGAGGCGGACGCTATCGCCCTTCTTCCATGTGCGCCGGATCGCCGCGTAGCCATCGCTGGTGACGTCCTCGAGCTTCACCGTCTCGCCATTGACCTTGAGCGCCGCGCCGGCGCTCCATGCCGGCACGCGCAGATGCAGGGTGAACGCGACCGGCGCCTGCGGCTCGATGGTGATGGCGACCGCGCCGTCCCAGGGGTAGCGGCTCGCCTGCGTCAGTGCCACCGGCACGCCCGCTATGTCGAAACGAGCGGTGGAATCGCCATAGAGATGGACGGCAAGCGCGTCGTCCGCCAGGCTGTAGAAATAGCTGCCGATGGAGGCCACCATGCGCCCGATATTGGGCGGGCAGCACGGGCAGCGGTGCCATTTCCATCTGTTGTGCCGGCCCCGGCTTTCCAGCGGGTTTTCGTAGAAGAACAGCGAGCCGTCGAGCGACAGGCCCGAGATCGAGCCGTTGTAGAGCGCCCGCTCCATGATATCGGCGTAGCGGGCGTTCGGCCCCATGCCGAGCATGCGGCTGGCCCAGAACACCAGGCCGACGGCGGCACAGGTCTCGGCGTAGGCGCTCTCATTGGGCAGGTCGAAATCGCTGGTAAAGCCCTCATTGTGCGCCGACGGTCCGAGCCCGCCGGTGATGTAGAGGTTCTTGCTGGTGAGATCGTCCCACAGCCGGTCGAGCGCCACCCGCAAGCTGTCGTCGCCATATTCGGTGGCGATGTCGGCCATGCCGGAATAGAGATACATCGCCCTGACCGCATGACCGACGACCTTGTCCTGCTCGCGCACCGGAATGTGCGACTGGCTGTATTCATAGGTCTTGAAATGATAGGCCTTGGGATCGGTGCCGCGGGCGCGCGCCTCCTCGTCGAAATAATGCGGTTGCTGGCCGCGCTGCTCGATGAAGTATTTCGCCAGCTCCATGTATTTGTTCTCGCCAGTCACCCGCGCCAGCTTCACCAGCGCCAGCTCGATCTCCTCATGGCCGCAATAGCCCTTCTTCTTGCCCGGCTCGGGCCCGAGCACCGAGGCGATATGGTCGGCATAGCGGCACATGACGTCGAGCAGCTTGCGCTTGCCGGTCGCCTGGTAATAGGCGACGGCGCCCTCGATCAGGTGGCCGGCGCAATAGAGCTCGTGGCAATCGCGCAGATTGGTCCAGCGCAGGCCGGGCTGGATGCGCTGGTACCAGCTCGAGAGATAGCCGTCCGGCTGCTGCAGCTTTTCGTAGAGGTCGATGACGGCGTCGATCTTCTTCTCCAGCTCCGGGTTCTTGGCGCGGTAGAGCGAATAGGCCGCCGTCTCGATCGTCTTGCCCCAGTCGGAGTCCCAGAACATCTGCGTCGTCACCGTCGAGCCGGTGAAGCCGGGGGAGGCCGCCTCGTCGGGCGAAGGGGAATGGAACGGGATGACGACGCCGGGCGAGGGCCGGTCCGGATCGATCTGCTCCAGCATGCCCGCCTCGACGCAGCGGTCGTAGAGGATATCGGCGGTGCGCGCGGCGACGGCGTCGGCACGGTCGCCCCAGAAGCCGTGCACGTCGACCTGGGGCACCGGTAGCGGCCGGAAGGCGAGTTTGGGCCTGGAGGCGCTGGCAGGCCTGGCGGAAGACGATGCGGTCATGAACTTACTCCATTCGATCGATCACTTGACGGCCCCGGCCATCAGGCCGCGGATGTAGAAGCGCTGCAAAGCCAGGAACAGGATCAGGCACGGCACCATCATCACGGTGACGCCCGCCTGCACCGCGCCCCAGTCGATGGCGCCGAAGCGGCCGGACTGGAGTGCGGTCATCATCACCGGCAGCGTGAACTTGGACTGGTCGGTCATCAGCACCAAAGCGGCGAGGAACTCGTTCCAGGCGCCGAGAAAGGCGAACAGCGCGATGGTGACGACGCCCGGCCAGACCAGCGGCAGCATCACCTTCAACAGCATGGTGGGGTTTCCGGCGCCGTCCATGCGCGCGGCCTCCTCGATCTCGCGCGGCACCGCGTCGAAGGCGTTGCGCATCATGAAGATCGAGAACGGCAATTGCAGCGTCACATAGACGCCGACCAGCCCGGTCAGCGTGTTGTGCAGGCCAAGCTTGGTGAGCACCAGGAAGATCGGCGTCAGGATCGACTGGAATGGAATCATGATCGTCGACAGGATGAGGACGAAGAACAGGTCCTTGAGAGGAAATCGGAAGCGCGAGAAACCGTAGCCGGCGAGCACGGAGACAACGACGGAGACCAGCACCGTCATGACAGAGACGTAGATGCTGTTCTGCGCCGAGACCCAGAGCCCGTCGCCGAACGTGTTGAGCGTGGCGTAGTTCTCCAGCGAGAAGCCTGTCGTCGGCCAGGGCGGCAGCGGCGGCTGGCGCGCCTCCTGCGCCGGCTTGAAGGCCGACAGCGCGGCCCACACGATCGGCGCCACGAACAGCACCGAGGCGACGATGCCGGTGGAGTGCCTGACGACGCTGGCGGCGAGCTTGCCTTGAGCGGACATTGCCTGCGCCATCAGTCGAGGCCCTCGGGCTTCCTCAGCAGCCAGAGCTGGACGAGGCTGAGCGCCACAAGGATCACCAGCAGGACCATGGAGAGCGCCGCGCCATAGCCGAGCTTGAACGACACGAAGGACTGGTTGAAAATCCAGTACACCGCCGTCAGCGTCTGGTTGCGCGGGCCGCCGCGCAGGATGATGTAGAACTGGTCGAAGGCAAGGACCGAGCCGGCCACCGACAGGATCAGCGCCAGCGCCAGCGTGCGGCGCATCAGCGGCAAGGTGATGGCCCGGAACCTCGCGAACGGGCCGGCGCCGTCGATGACGGCGGCCTCCTGCAAATCCTGCGGGATCGATTGCAGGCCGGTCATCAGGATGATCATGGTGAAGCCGGCGACCTTCCACACCACCATGGCGATGATCGACCAGAAGGCCGGCTGGAAGGTGGCCAGAAGGTTGAATTTCCTGTCGATCAGGCCGAGGTTGTAGGCGGCCGGGCTGAACAGGCCGGAATCGACGTTGAGCAGCCATGACCAGAGCAGGCTCGCCGAGGCGAAACCGACCACCGCCGGCATGAAGAAGGCGGTGCGATAGAGATTGGTCAGCGGGAGCGGCCGCTCGATGAAGATGGCCAGCGGGAAGGCGACGGCGAAGATCGCGATGGTGACGATCACAGTGTAGTAGCCGGTGAATTTCAGTGCGTTCCAGAACCTGGTGTCGCGCAGGATCGCGGCATAGTTGTCGAGGCCGATGAAGGAGTGCCCGCCCATCAGCGGCCAGTTGTGCAGCGACATCCACGCCGTCATGCCGAGCGGGATGACGAAGAACACCATGACCAGCGCCACGGCCGGCGCGACGTAGATGAGACCGATCCATTGCCGTCGCCCGGCGCCGACGAGTTTTCGGGCGCGGGGCGGGGCGGTGGTTGCTGTGATGGTGGTCATGGCTGGCCCGCTTTTCCTTCTCCCCTTGTGGGGTGAGCGGCCGGTTCGCCGGAGGCGAATTCATCGTGCCAGTGGCACGATGAAAGGCCGGCGAACACCGGGACGCTGCGAAGCAGCGGGGACACGGCAGAGTGGGTCGGCCACCACCCGGCCCTTCGCAGGCTCAGGGCGTTCGAAGCTCGAAAAGCCAAGCAGTTGGCTTTTCGTCCGCTGCGCGGACCGCTTCTCACCCCACAAGGGGAGAAGGGGAGGCGAAGTGCGCTAGGTCCCAAGCTGTCGATGCTAGTGAGTCTTCTCAACGCGATAGCCCTGTATCTGAACCAAACAATATCCGGCCACCCGCTCAGGGAGACAGGCGGGCGGCCGGCAGGCGCCTATTTCTGCGGCGCCTGGTCTATGATCGACTGCATGGTCTCCTGCGCATTGGCGATGGCGCCGTCGACGTCGTCGCCGAAGAACACCTCGTTGACCATCTGCGTCCACGGGCCGTTGGCGGAGTTGATCAGGTCGTTGAACACCACCGAATAGGGCGTCTTGCCCTTGGCCATGGCCTCGGCTGCGACCTGGTAGCGCGGGTCGAGGTCCTTCAGCGCGTCCTTGGCGATGTCGCCGCGCACCGGCAGGCTGCCATATTTGGCCAGGATCGTCTGGCCTTCCAGCGAATAGGCGAAGTCGAGGAACTCCTTCACCACATCGATCTTCTTGGTGCCCTTGGTGACGACGAAATTGTCGCCGCCGGCAAAGGACGACCAGCCGCCATCCTTGCCCGGCAGGAAGGTGATGCCGTAGTCGATGTCGGGATACTGGGTGTTGAGCGCGCCGATAGCGAAGGCACCCGACGGCGAGATGCCGATGTTGCCGCCGGCGAAGGCGGCGAAGAAATTGGCGCCGGTGTCGGTCTGGGCGCCTTCCGGCACCAGGCCCTTCTTGACCATCGAGCGGTAGAGATCGATGGCGCCACGCAGCTGCGGGCTGTCCAGCGTAGCCTTGGAGCCGTCCTGTGAGAGGATATCGCCGCCCGAGGCCCAGACCAGCGGCGTGAAGGTGAAGATGTTGCAGCCGCCGCAATTGCCGGAGAAGTAGAAGCCCTTGATGTTGCCGCCGAGCGCGTTGACTTTTTCGGCGTCGGCTTCGATCTCGGCCCAATTGGCCGGGCCCTTTTCGGGGTCGAGGCCGGCCTGCTTGAACAGCTTCTTGTTCCAGATCAGCACCGAGGCGTCGGCGGAGAAGGGCAGGCCGTAAATGCGGTCCTTGTACGTGCCGGTCTTCACATGAGCCGGCGACAGGCTGGCGAAATAGGGGAGCGACTTGGCCCAGTCGGTGATGTCCTCCAACTGGCCGGCGGCAGCAAAGGAGGGCGTGTAGATCAGGTCGAGCGACAGCGCGTCGGGCGCCGTGCCGCCGGCGGCGGCAGCACCGTATTTCGGAATGATCTCGGCGTTGGGGATGATGTCGAGCTTGATCTGGTTGGTGTGGCCCTTGTTGTAGGCATCGACGATGCGCGGCATGAAGTTCGAGCCGTCGGCGCGCACCCAGATGTTGGCGGTCTCGGCGGCGGCAAATTGCAGCCCGCAGCCGAATACGGCGGCCGTCAAGGCCAGCCTGGCAATCAAAGTCCTCATATTCTCCTCCTCCACGTTTTGGCCGCGACGCGCGGCTTGCCGCCGATTGCGGCGTTTGGTTCTTCAGCCGTCCGGCAGGCGGCCGCAGGACTGACGCACCACCAGCCGGCACGGCAGTTTCCGGATGCCTGGCGCGGCGGGCTTGCCGCCGACCAGGGAAAGCAAGGTCAGCCCCGCTTCGCGGCCGAGCGCAGCCAGGTTCATGTCGACCGAGGTCAGCGGCGGGCGCGTCGCTTCGGCCACGATCTCCCAATTGTCGAAACCGATGACGCCGACATCGCCGGGCACGTCGAGACCGCGCTCGCGCAAGGCATCGATGACGCCGCGCGCGATCTGGTCGTTGCCGCAGAAGACGGCGTCCGGCCTTTCGCTTGCGCCGTCGGCCGCGCCGTCGAACAGCCTCGCCACGGCTTCGTGTCCCCAGGCCTCCGACCACGAGCCGAGCAGCGGCTCGGTGACCGACAGGCCGTTCTCGGTCAGAACATCGCGATAGGCCTGCGCCCTGGCGTGCACCACGGCAAAGCTCGCCGGTCCCGAGACATGGGCGATGCGCCTGCGGCCGAGCCGACAGAAATGCTCCACTGCCAGCCGCGCGCCGCCAGCGTCGTCGGAGACGAAGGCGACGGCGTCGGGATCGGGCTGGGTGAAGGCATAGATCACCGGAATGCGCAGATTGGACAGGTCGACCGGCAGATGACGGTCGATGCGCTTGCCGGTGGCGATGATGCCGTCGACGCGCTTGTCGAGCATGGCCTCGACATGGAGCTGGCCGAGACGCGGATCCTCCTCGACATTGCACAGGAACACCGAGACGCCGGCGTCGACCAGCGCGTCGGAAATGCCCGACATCAGCGGCAGCGAGAAGCGGCCATAGGTATCGTTGGTGAGCAGGCCGACGGTGAAGGAGCGTCGCCGCAGCAGGCTCTGCGCCAGGCTGTTGGGCCGGAAGCCGAGGCGCTGCGCGGTCTCGCGAATGCGCTCGCGGGTCTCGGCGGTCATGCGGCCCTGGTCGTTGAGCGCCTTCGAGGCGGTGGCGACGCTGACGCCAGCCTCGGCCGCCACGTCACGCAAGGTGACGGGCTTGGGAAAGGCTGGCTGATCGTCCAATGCCATTGCGGCGAAAATCCCGATTGGGAAAAGGTTTTCTCTTACAGGCCGGAATGACCCGGCCAATGGCCGAGCCCGCTCGGAAATGTTTGGAAAAACCTTTTCTCAACCCAAGCTAGGCCAGATACAGAGGCTGTTCAAGAGGAAAAGTGGCTGGTCCTCCGGTGGTGCGAAGTGGCCGCCGGAGGGCGGGCTCACGGGCTCGGCGCCCGGCGAGTTCATCAGGCGAATTCCTGATCGGCAGCCGTCAGTGCTGCCCACGGCGCGAGCCAACCAAAGCAGCAATCGGCGACATGTCTACAAACGACTCTTCGGTCTTAACGCTTGCGCAAATATTATCGGTTAGTTCGCTAGTCATGGCCTCGTGGCGGAGCGGCTACGCTGGAGACGGCAAATCTCTGAAGCCTCGGTTCGATCCCGAGGCGAGGCCTCCAAAATCATATGACGTAGAGCCTGCGTCGGACCATCAAGGGCGATGGGTCTTGCCAGCTTGCATTTGCGGCCTGGGCCGGACAGGTCCTCGTCTTCGTTGTGACGCTGACGCGCCGGCAAGAAGACTGCTACCCAGCCGACTTGCGCGCTTTCAGCATCTGACGATCGGGGTCACGTGGCATGCGGCCGGCGTTAAAGCAGCCTATTTGCATTTGGCATGCAGGGCACTCGCCAAAAGAGTGCTATGGAAGGGCGAGAGCTTGCCCGCTCCGACTTTCCCCGACATTCGAGGCCATTTTCGTGCGTGAACCGTCGCTGTTGCCCGTCTTTGGAAAACTTGGCGCCAAGGGACCCCGTGTCGTCGCGGTGGAACCGGTCCCGTCGGCAGGTATCGCCCCACGGCTGCGGGAGGCTCTGGCCGCCCATGGCGGCATGGTGTTGAAGCTGTCGGTCGTCGCCTGGACGATATCGGTCCTGGGCATGGTCTTCTTCATGTTGCAGGGCTGAGGCAAATGGCCAACCGCTACGCACTGCGCATGGACTTGCCCCAAAGCTGGGCCATCATCGACGTCTTCACCGGCCAGCCCGTCGTCGTCAGGCAAAGGGCGATGGTCGGCATGAGCCCGCGCGACGCCAACGCCATGGTCGATCAGATGAATGTCCGGGACGTCGAGCGCCGGGAGAAGGCGGAGCGTAAATCCTGATCCAGCGCCGTCCGCCTGTCGTCTCAGCGGAAGTCGTCGGCCGTCAGCACATACATGCTCTTGCGCGTGCGGTCATAGGCCTTTGACGCTACGTCGCGGATGACACTGCTCTCGGTGTCGAAGGTGGCGAGATAGCCGGCTTCATTGGCTGCCGTCGCCGGCTGCATCCTGGTCATGGCATCGGCGGCGACCGAGAAGGAAATCTGGAACATGCCGTCATAGCCGACGAAACGGATACGCTTGCCGGCTTCGTCGTAGCTGCGGCTGCGGTTGGGGAAGGTCAGGCTCATGATTTTGCCTCCGTCGTTTTCTTCACCGCGCGTTTCTTCTTCGGCGTCGGGTTCAGGGCCTCGGCCACGCGGTCGGCTTCTTCCTTGGCCAGCCGCAATTGCCTCAGCCTTGCCGTCTTGATCTCCCTGGCCCTCGCTTCGGACATATATTCGGCGGTTGCCTTGTTGCGCTCCGCCGTCTTCTTCTGCTTGTCGACAAAGCGCGCTTCAGCTTTTTCCATGATCGTCTGGTTGCCGTCGGCCATCGAGGAAATCTCCCTTGCGTCTGAAATCGTGAAAATGAACTTGTCCGATAAATAGGCACTCTGCCGGGAAAATTCAAATTTTTGAAATATTTGGTCGTTTTCCGACCCGATGAAACCGGGCGCCGAAATAATACTATGATTATTCAATATCCGCTCGGAATAAATTTTGGCACTCCTATCTATCGAGTGCCAAAGAGCCTATAGAAGGGGGCGGCCGCCTATGCCGGCCCCAGAAAGAAGTTCTCATGAAATTTCGGCCACTCCACGACCGCGTCGTCATCCGGCGCGCCGAAGGCGATATCAAATCCAAGGGCGGCATCATCATTCCCGACAATGCCAAGGAAAAGCCGCAGGAAGGCGAAGTGATCGCGGTTGGTCCCGGCGCCCGCGACGAAAACGGCGCACTTGTTCCGCTCGACGTCAAGGCCGGCGACTTGATCCTGTTCGGCAAATGGTCGGGCACGGAGGTCAAGATCGACGGCGAGGATCTTCTGATCATGAAGGAAGCCGACATCATGGGCGTTATCGAAAAGAGCATCGAAGCCAAGAAGGCCGCCTGACTGAAGCGCCGCGCCTCTGCGCGGTGACGGCTCCACTCCAAATGCGAACTGGATAAAATCATGTCTGCCAAGGAAATCAAATTCTCCACCGATGCGCGCGACCGTATGCTGCGCGGCGTCGAGATCCTCACCAATGCGGTCAAGGTCACGCTCGGCCCCAAGGGCCGCAACGTCATCATCGACAAGGCCTATGGGGCGCCGCGCATCACCAAGGACGGCGTCACCGTCGCCAAGGAAATCGAGCTTGCCGACAAGTTCGAGAACATGGGCGCGCAGATGGTGCGCGAAGTGGCCTCGAAGACCAACGACCTCGCCGGCGACGGCACCACCACTGCCACGGTGCTGGCCGCCTCGATCCTGCGCGAAGGCGCCAAGCTGGTTGCCGCCGGCATGAACCCGATGGACCTCAAGCGCGGCATCGACCAGGCCGTCGCGGCCGTCGTCGTGGAAATCAAGGCGAAGGCCAAGAAGGTCAAATCGTCGGCCGAGATCGCGCAGGTCGGCACAATCGCTGCCAATGGCGATGCCAGCGTCGGCGAGATGATCGCCAAGGCGATGGACAAGGTCGGAAATGACGGCGTCATCACCGTCGAGGAAGCCAAGACCGCGAACACCGAACTCGACGTCGTCGAAGGCATGCAGTTCGACCGCGGCTATCTCTCGCCCTATTTCGTCACCAATGCCGACAAGATGCGCGCGGAGCTGGAAGAGCCCTATATTCTCATCCACGAGAAGAAGCTCGGCAATCTGCAGGCAATGCTGCCGATCCTCGAAGCGGTGGTGCAGAGCGGCAGGCCGCTGCTGATCATCTCCGAGGACGTCGAAGGCGAGGCTCTGGCGACGCTGGTCGTCAACAAGCTGCGCGGCGGCCTCAAGGTCGCGGCCGTCAAGGCGCCGGGCTTCGGCGACCGCCGCAAGGCGATGCTGGAAGACATCGCGGTGCTCACATCCGGCCAGATGATCTCCGAGGATCTCGGCATCAAGCTGGAGAACGTCACCATCGAGATGCTCGGCCGCGCCAAGCGCGTGCTGATCGAAAAGGACACCACCACGATCATCGACGGCGCCGGCACCAAGGCGACCATCCAGGCGCGTGTCGCCCAGATCAAGGGCCAGATCGAGGAAACCACCTCCGACTATGACAAGGAGAAGCTGCAGGAGCGGCTGGCCAAGCTCTCCGGCGGGGTGGCCGTCATCCGCGTCGGCGGCGCCACAGAGTCGGAAGTCAAGGAAAAGAAGGACCGCATCGACGACGCGCTGAACGCCACGCGCGCGGCGGTCGAGGAAGGCATCGTGCCAGGCGGCGGCGTGGCTCTGCTGCGTGCCAGGACGGCGCTTGCCGGCCTGAGCGGCGCCAATGCCGATGTCACCGCCGGCATCTCGATCGTGCTCAGGGCACTCGAAGCGCCGCTCCGCCAGATCGCCGAGAATTCGGGCGTCGAAGGCTCCGTTGTCGTCGGCAAGCTCTCCGACAGCAAGGACCACAACCAGGGTTTCGATGCCCAGAACGAGGCGTATGTCGACATGATCAAGGCGGGCATCGTCGATCCGGCGAAAGTGGTGCGCACCGCGTTGCAGGATGCCGGCTCGATCGCCGCGCTTTTGATCACCGCCGAGGCGATGATCTCGGACATTCCGGCCAAGGATGCCGCGCCTGCGGGCGGCGGTGGCGGCATGGGCGGCTACTAAGATTCGGCCGGCTCGCGAAGGTGGTTTCATAAAAGCCATCTTTTCAGACCTGATCCGTATCTCGCCAAAACGGTCTTTGCCGCAGGCGAGACGACTATCGCCGGGGGATTCTCTCCCGGCGCGTAGGCCTCTGGCCCAGGAGATCGATCCATGATCGTGTTCGTGCAGAAGCCACAGACGGTCGTCACGACCGAAACGACAGAGGAAAGCCGCTTCGACCGCATCCGCAGGATTGCCGCCGACAAGCACAAGAAATCCGAGCCCGATCCGGCAACGCCACAAAAGGGCGAACCCAAGCGTCCGATGTAATAGCGGCGCCGCCGCCGCTACATTCCGCTCAACCTCAGCACCACATCGCGCGTCAGCGGCGCAAGTTCGACGGAATTGGTCGAGCCGGGCTCCAGCCAGATGATCTCCTCGATCTCGGCGGCGGCTATCGGCTGGCCGTCGATGGAGAGCGCGAACAATTCCGCCTCGACCGTGCTGTCCGGCTCGTTGGCGGCCGTGGCCGAGAACAGGCCGAGCCAGGAGGTGGTGGCGGGGTCGATCGCCAATCCGAGTTCCTCGCGCAGTTCGCGCATCAGGGTGTCGAGCGGGGCCTCGCGCGGCTCGATCTTGCCGCCGGGCTGCATGAAGGCGCTGGTGCCGCGCTTGCGCACCAGAAGCAGCCGGCCCGACGCATCCGCGATGACGCCGGCAGCGATCCTGATCTTGCGGCTTTCGTGGCGGGTAGGATTCACGGTAGACTGTTCCGGTGGTCGTTTGGTGCAGAGCCTGCGGAAAACGGAACCGCGATTCTCAGTTCGGAGACAAGCCATGTTCGCAGCCAAGGCCATCGACACTTCGGACAAGGCCGCGTTCTACCGCGATCTTGCCGCGCAACTGAAGGCGCTGCTCGAGGGCGAGGGCGACTCGATCGCCAATGCCGCCAACACCGCGGCGCTGATCTTCCAGATGGTGCCCGATCTCAACTGGGCGGGCTTCTATTTCCTGGCCTCGGACGAGGAATTGGTGCTGGGTCCGTTCCAGGGCAAGCCGGCCTGCGTGCGCATTGCCGTAGGCAAGGGCGTATGCGGCACGGCGGTCGAACTCGGCACCTCGATGCTTATCAAGGACGTGCACGATTTCCCCGGCCACATCGCCTGCGACGCCGATTCGCGTTCGGAACTGGTCGTGCTTCTCGAAGACGATGAAGGCGTCTTCGGCGTGCTCGATCTCGACAGCCCGCTGCCCGGCCGCTTCGACAAGGCGGACCAGGCCGGCATCGAAACACTGGCCGCGATCTACGTGGCGGCGAGTTCGTTCGAGGATTAGGCGCTCAGCAAAAAGACCGACGGTCGGCCGTCGAGTTCCTTCGCCCCCTCTGTCCGGCAGGACAGGGGCGCCGTAGAGCGCTACCTTTGGGGCCTAGGCCAACTTCACCAGCATCAGGCTGAAGCCGCCGATGAACAGGAAGGCCGAGAAGGCGAGCGCCAGCGGGCGCAGGCCGCGCGAGCGCAGCTGCGAGATATCGGCCTGCAGGCCCATGGCGGCCAGCCCCATGGTCAGCATGATGGTGGTGGCGAGCGCCATCGCCGATTTCACGTCGGCGGGTATCGCGACAAGGCTGTTCAGAGCCACGACGGCGACGAAGGCGGCGACGAACCATGGCATGGGCGGGCGCGCCGCCTGCTGGTCGCTGCTGCTCTTGCGGCGCGCCATCAGGCCCAGCGCGATGACCATCGGCGCCAGCATGGCGACGCGGGTGAGCTTGGCGACGGTGGCGATCTCGCCCGACTGGGTGCCGTTCTGGAAGCCGGCGCCGATGACCTGCGCCACCTCATGGATCGAGGCGCCCGCCCACAGGCCGAAAGCATGCTGGTCGAGGCCGAGCAGCGGCGCCAGCAGCGGGAAGCCGAGCATGGCGACGGTGCCGAACAAGGTGATCGAGGCGACGGCGTAGGTGACGTCCTCGTCGCGCGCGTCGGTGACGATGTTGGTGGCCACGATTGCCGAGGCACCGCAGATCGAGGTGCCGGCGGCGATCAGCTGCGCCAGTTTCGCGTCGACGCCGATCAGCCGGCCGAGCGTGATGGTGAAGACGAAGGTGGCGCCAAGGGTGGCTGCCACGATGCCGACACCGCCGGCGCCGATCGACACCACCTGGCCGAGCGTCAGCTGGAAACCGAGCAGCACTATGGCGAAGCGCAGCAGCCGGCGCTGCGAAAACGCGATGCCGGCCTTGGCGTGCCCCGGCGTGCCGAGCACGTTGGAGTAGATCATGCCGGCGACGACGGCTATTATCATCGGGCTGAACAGGGCAAAGCCGGAGACGTTGCGGGCCGAGAAGGCCACCGCAGTGATCATCGCGACCAATATCATACCGGGCACGGGTCCGGCCTTGGTCGAGTCGAGCGCCTTGCGGCGCTGCGCGGGTTCGGCGGAAATCAGGCTTTTTGGAATATCGTTCGCAATGTGGGATAAGGAAGACAACGTCATGCTCCAGGCGACTTCGCCCGGGGAATGCCATTCCCCGACTAATCTTTCCAATGAATTATTTTCGTTAGAATGATCGATTTTCCAGGACGGTTTTCCGGCTTACGTGACCAAAATGCGGTCGTCGGCCAAGGGCCGATACGGCATGCCTCTAATCAGGGTTGGTGAGGCAGCGCGGTAAAGAGGCTGGGGCACCGCCAGAAGGTGGCTTGGCGTCGGCTTGACGGGCCACTCATGCTGCGCCAGCTTGGCGCCATGTTCGTTCTTCCCCGCGCCAATGTCATGCGACGCCGAACCTGTACACTGCGAGGCGGCATGATTGCGCGACGACGAGGAGTGGCCCGTTAATTCCGGTTCGTTCTTCCCAGCCCCGCCCGCGCAACCGTCGGCGGGCTGTTCATGTCTGGAGCCCTCGATGAGCATCAATCCTTCCATCCAGTTCCGGCAGGCCGGGCCGGCGGACGCCGCAGCCATCCGGGACATCGTGCGCTTGGCCTATGCCAAATGGGTGCCGCTGATCGGCCGCGAACCGCTGCCCATGCGCGCCGACTACGACATAGCGGTTGCAGAGCATGAGTTCGACCTTGCGACCGACCAGGGCGAAATCGTCGGCGCGATCGAAACCATGCCAGCCGACGATCATGTCTGGATCGAGAATGTCTGCGTGGCACCGCATGCGCAGGGAAGGGGGATCGGCCGGCTGTTGCTGGAGCGGGCTGAACGCAAGGCGGCCGAAGCGGGCCGCAACGAACTTCGCCTGCTGACCAATGGCGCCTTCGCGGCCAATGTGTCGCTTTACAAGAGGCACGGCTATAGGATCGACCGGGAGGAGCCGTTCATGAACGGTACGACTGTCTATATGAGCAAGAGGCTCGCTGGATAGACCGCAATCGGAGTTCGACAATGGCTGCCAAAATCAGGCTGAAGCAACTGCCCGGGCTGTACGCGATTTCGCGGCTCGAGCCTGGAGCGAGCGTTCCCGGTTGGGCGGACGGGCCAGGCTTCGTCAGCATCACCAGAACCGAGGATGAACTTTCGATCGTCTGTCTGCAGGATCGCGTTCCAGATGGCGTCAAGCGGGATGACGAGTGGGTCGCCTTCAAGCTCCAAGGACCTTTCGCTTTCGATGAAACCGGCATCGTGTTGTCGGTCATCAGGCCACTGTCGGAAAACGAGCTGGGCATTTTCGTGGTGTCGACTTTCGACGGCGATCACCTGCTGGTGAAAGCCGCCGATCGGGTCGCGGCGACACGGCTTCTGGGCGAAGCCGGGCATACTCTGCTTTAACTCGTTCTATTCCAGCTATCGCCCGCCCGGCTGGTTCAACCGCTCGCGGCTCGCTCACCAGTTCGGGGTTGCGTTTGACAGTGCCGGTCGCGCATCGTTATTTCTAGCCAGATATCACGCCGGACGGCTGTGCGGCGCCCCTCAGGAGAAATCATGTCACACAATCAGCAGTTCTACATCGATGGCGCGTGGGTCGATCCTGTCGTGCCCAACACGATCGATGTCATCGATCCGTCGAACGAAGATGCCTTCGCGCAGATTTCGCTGGGCTCCAAGGCCGACGTCGACAAGGCGGTGGCCGCCGCGAAGCGCGCCTTCGGCACATTCGGCTTCACCTCGGTCGAGGAACGGCTCGACATCCTCAACGGCGTCATCGAGGTCTACAAGAAGCGCAGCCCGGACCTGGCGCTCGCCGTGTCGCGCGAGATGGGCGCGCCGCGCCGGATGGCGCTCGACAGCCAGGTCGGCATCGGGCTCGCGCATCTGGCCAAGATGGCGGAAGTGCTGAAGAGCTTCCAGTTCCGGCAGGTCAAGGGCTCCTCGCTGATCGTCAAGGAGCCGATCGGCATCGTCGGCCTGATCACGCCATGGAACTGGCCGCTGAACCAGATCACCTGCAAGGTGGGTCCGGCACTCGCCGCCGGTTGCACCATGGTGCTGAAGCCATCCGAGATCGCGCCGCTCGACGCCATCATCTTCGCCGAGATCTTCGACGAGGCCGGCGTGCCGAAGGGCGTGTTCAACCTCGTCAATGGCGACGGCCCCGGCGTCGGCCAGGCGCTGTCCAGCCATCCCGATATCGACATGATGTCGTTCACCGGCTCCACCCGGGCCGGCATATTGGTGGCCAAGGCCGCCGCCGACACCGTCAAGCGCGTGCACCAGGAACTTGGCGGCAAGTCGGCCAACATCCTGTTCCCGGATGTCGACCTCGCCACCGCCGTGACCAAGGGCGTCGCCGGCTGCTTCAGCAACAGCGGCCAGTCCTGCAACGCGCCAACCCGTATGTTCGTGCCACGCGACCGTCATGACGAGGCGACTTCCTACGCCAAGGCGGCGGCGGAAAAGTTCGTGGTCGGCCCGGCCGACGCTCCCGGCACCAAGCTCGGCCCTGTCGTCAGCCAGGCCCAGTTCGACAAGATCCAGGACATGATCCAGAGCGGCATCGACGAGGGCGCCACGCTGGTCACGGGCGGCCCCGGCCGTCCGGCCGAACTCAACCGTGGCTACTATGTCAGGCCGACCGTGTTCGCCGATGTCACCCACGACATGCGCATCGCGCGCGAGGAGATTTTCGGGCCGGTGCTGGCCATCATGCCCTACGACACGGTCGAGCAGGCGGTCGAGCAGGCCAACGACACCGTCTACGGCCTTGCCTCCTATATCCAGACCAAGGATATCCAGAAGGCGCGCGACGTCGCGGCGCGCATGCGCTCCGGCAACGTCTACATCAACTATCCCCAATGGGACGCCGGCCTGCCCTTCGGCGGCTACAAGCAATCCGGCAACGGCCGCGAATACGCCGAATACGGGCTGGAGGATTTTCTGGAGATCAAGGGTATCGCGGGGTATGAGGCGGCGGAGTAGGCGGACAAGAGCCGCCCTCACAGAACGTGGGTTCCTCGGCCCCGCAAAGCGGGGGAGAGGTGGCGGCGAAGCGGTCGGAGAGGGGGCTGCGGCGCTGGAAGGTTTTCACGGCATATCCACGCCGCGCCATTCCCCCGCTCCGTCTCGGCTTCGCCGAGCCACCTCTCCCCCACCTTTGTGGGGGCGAGGAACCCTGGTCTGTTATGCCGCGCCACCTTTTTAGGTGGCCGCTCTGGTCCTGTTTCCTTGCCAATTGGCAAATACATACTATATGTCTGCCAATAGCGGGAGCAGAAAATGCAGCTTCAGTCCATCGTCACCACGCCGGCCGCGGTCGGCAGCGCCATCTCGGATGAAGAGGCGGGCGCCCTGGCGCGCACCACGGTCAATCTGTTCAAGGCGTGGGGCCTCACCGACCTCGAGGCCTGCATCCTGCTCGGCGGCATGTCGGCGCGCACCTGGGCGCGCTGGAAGGAAGGCGGCATCGGCCGGATCGACCGTGACCTGCGCACCCGCATGGCGCATCTGATGGGCATCCACAAGGGTTTGCGCTATCTCTTCACCGAGCCGGCGCGCGGCTATGCCTGGATCCGCAAGCCCAATGCCACGTTCGGCGGCCAATCGGCGCTCGACCTGATGCTGCGCGGCGAAATCTCCGACCTTGCCGCGATGCGCGAATGGCTCGACGCGGAGCGTGGTGGATGGTGAGTGGGCTCGCGGTCCGGCGCCGCGTCCACTGGCCCCAGACCTTCCGCATCATCCGCTCCATCCATCCGCCTATCGACCTCTTCGAGGACATTGCCGACCCGCGCGATTGGGAAGCGCTGGCCGCCGTCGAGGAGAAGACCAATCCGCGCATCCGGCTGGAACTCGGCGACCTCGGCAAGGTTCCTGCCGAAAGGCGGGTGTCCGGACCCGGCGCAAGTTTCGTGATGGCGCCCTTCGTGCATTGCTCGACCTTGCGGCCCGGGCGGTTTTCCGATGGCAGCTACGGCATCTACTATGCCGGCGACAGCGAGGAGGTGGCGCTGGCCGAAACCATCCACCACCACCAGAATTTTATGCGCGCCACCAAGGAGGAGCCGGGCTGGACCGCGGATTTCCGCGTGCTGATCGGCAGCGTCGATCGCGACCTCGATGACGTCAACGCGGTGCCCGGCGCGCTCGACCCGGACGACTACACCGCCTCGCAGGCCGAAGGCCGCGCCTTGCGTGCGGCCGGCAGCGACGGGCTGGTGTGGAACAGCGTGCGCATGCCAAGCGGGCAGTGCATCGGCATCTTCTGGCCGGATGCAATCACCGTTCCCGTCCAGGGGAGGCACTACAGCTACCACTGGGACGGCCGCCGCGTGGATTTCGTGCGCCAGCACGATACAGGCAAGGTGCTGGCGGTCACTTGAAGGCGGCGGCGCCGGTCAGTGCCGCAGGATCTTGCTCAGGAAGGCGCGGCTGCGATCGGTCCTGGGGTGCGAGAAGAACTCGTCGGGCGTGCCGCTTTCGACGATGGCGCCGGCATCCATGAACACCACGCGCTGGGCGACCTTGCGGGCAAAGCCCATCTCATGCGTCACCACCATCATGGTCATGCCTTCCTCGGCAACCGCGACCATGACGTCGAGCACTTCCGAAATCATCTCGGGGTCGAGCGCGGATGTCGGCTCGTCGAACAGCATGATCTTGGGGCGCATGCCGAGACAGCGGGCGATCGCCACGCGCTGCTGCTGTCCGCCTGAAAGCTGCGCAGGATAGGCGTTGACCTTGTCGGCAAGCCCAACCTTGGCCAGCAGTTCGCGGCCGGCCTGCTCGGCCTCGGCGCGCGGGATCTTGCGGACATGGATCGGCGCCAGCGTGACGTTTTCGAGCGCGGTCTTGTGCGGGTAGAGGTTGAAGGACTGGAAGACGAAGCCGATCTCGGTGCGCAGCTTCGTCATGTTGGTGGCGGGGTCGCCGAGCCGCTGGCCGTCGACGACAAGGTCGCCGTCCTTGATCGTCTCCAGCCCGTTGATGCAGCGGATAAGCGTGCTCTTGCCCGACCCGCTCGGGCCGCAGACGACGACCACTTCGCGCGGCTCGACGCTGAGCGTGATGTCCCTCAGCACGTTGAGCGGGCCGAACCATTTGTTGACGCCGCGAAAATCGATCATGCCCGTTTTGGTCATGTGGTCAGAACCTTTGGGTTCGATGTCATATCTGCACCTCGC
The DNA here is from genome assembly GCF_006442845.1 of Mesorhizobium sp. B2-4-2. Lineage (NCBI taxonomy): Bacteria > Pseudomonadati > Pseudomonadota > Alphaproteobacteria > Hyphomicrobiales > Phyllobacteriaceae > Mesorhizobium > Mesorhizobium sp. B2-4-2. The sequence continues at coordinate 232,934 of NZ_VFVM01000008.1, forward strand.
CATGGGCGGCACCCATGCGCCGTTCGAGCCGGCGGGCGAGCATGATCAGCGGATAGCAGACGATGAAATAGCCGACGCCGACGAGGAAGAACACCAGCAGGCCGTTCGGCACGCGCTGCACCACCAGCCAGCCGACGCGGGTGAGGTCGGTCAGGCCGATCGCCGACACGACCGAAGAATCCTTGATCAGCAGCACATATTGCCCGACCAGCGGCGGCAGCACGATGCGCATCGCCTGCGGTAGCACCACCTGGCGCATGCGCTGCCAGCGCGACAGGCCGGACGCCAGTGCCGCCTCGACCTGGCCCGTCGGAACCGAACGGATGCCGGCGGCGACGATCTCGCAGATGAAGCAGGCGGCGAGGTTGGTCAGCGCGATGATGCCGGCGGTGAAGGCGTCGAGCTCGATGCCCAGCTCCGGCAAGATGAAGAAGATCAGGAATATCTGCACCAGGAACGGGGTGCCCCGGATGAGGTCTACCCAGGCACCGATCACGCCGGCGATCAACCGGTTGCCGCCAGTCCGCAAGATGCCGAGGCCGAAGCCGAGCAGGGTGCCCAGCACCAGGCTGATCAGCGACAGCACCACGGTCATGCCGAGGCCGCGCAGCGCCAGCGGATAGCTGCCCGCAAGGCTTTGCAACTGTTGCCAGATCATATGCGCGCTCCCGCCGAGCCGAGCCAGCGGCCGGAGAGAACCGCCAGCCCTTTGAGGCCGTAATAGAGCAGGAGGTAGAAGGCGGCGATGGTGAGAAATCCTTCCGCCGGCATGAAACGGTCGGAGGCGAGCAACTGACCGGCGCGCGTCAGCTCGGCAACCGAGATCAGCGACAGGAGCGCCGAATCCTTGACCAGCACGATCGCTTGTCCCAGCAGCGGCGGGATCGTCACCTTGAACGCCTGCGGCAAGACCACCAGGCGCATGCGCTGGACATAGGTCATGCCCGAAGCAACACTGGCCTCAACCTGGCCGCGCGGGATCGACAGGATGCCGGCGCGAATGATTTCAGCGACATAGGCGCCGCTGTTCAGTGACAACGCGAGGATGCCGACGACGAGTTCGGGCAGCACGAAACCGAGGCGCGGCAGGCCGAAATAGAGAAAATAGAGCTGCGCCAGCAAGGGCGTGGCGCGTACGGCGTCGATATAGGCCTTGGCCGGCACCCGAAACAGCCAGCCGCGCTGCAGGTTCATCGCGCACAACAGGATGCCGACCGCGAGCGCGCCGAAAAAGGACAGCGCCGACAGCCACACGGTCGTGACCAGGCCCTGCCCGAACAGGGGCAGGTATTCGACGATGGTGCGGAAGCTGAAATTCTCGAGCATGGCCGTGAATGGTGATTAGGGAGTAGTGAGTAGTGAGCAGTGAGTAGTGAGGCGGATCCGGAATTCCCTATTCACTACTCACTAATTCGCTACTCACTAATCCCTAATTCCCTAATCCCCAATCAGTGATCTTTCTTCCAGTCTTCCGAATTGACCCAGTAGTCGAGGTTCTTCTGCAGGCGGCCGTCGATGGTGACCTGGTTGAGGAACAGGTTCATCCAGATCAGGAGATCCGGCTCGTCATAGCGGGTGGCGAAGGCAAGCGGCTCCTTCGAGAGGAGGTCCGGCATGATTGTGAAGGTCCCGGCCGGATAAGCCGTCGACTGGCCCTTGACCGCCGAGACGTCGTTGACGCCGCAATCGGCCTGGCCGTTGTTGACGGCGTCGAGCAGCAGCGGACCGCCGCCCTTGTAGCTCTTGATGTCGGCATCGGGGAAGGCTGCCTTGGCTTCCTTCTCGCCGGTGGCGCCGAGCAGCACGGCGATCTTGGTGCCCTTGGCCTTGCAGTCGTCGGCGGTCTTGAACTTGCCGTCGGCCTTGGTGAAGACGGTGCTGCCCGTATACATGTAAGGCGTGGTGAAGGCGACCTTCATGCCGCGTGCCAGCGTCGGCGTCATGTCGGCGACCAGAAGGTCGGCCTTGCCCGAAAGCAGCGCCGGGATCAGGCCGTCCCAGTCGAAGTCGAGGAAGGTGATCTTGACGCCCATTTCCTTGGCCATCAGTTCGGCCAATTCCACCGAGCTGCCGGTGCGTTCGCCATTGGCGCCGACCAGCGAGAAGGGCGGTCCCTGCGTCTGCACGGCGACACGCAGTTCGCCGCGCTTGGTGATGTCGTCGAGCGATCCGGCGCTGGCGGCGGCGGTGAGGCCGGCCAGTGCGAGGCCGGCGATGAAAAGCTTGGCAATGTTCATTGGTTTCATTGGGCATTCCTCCTTTTGTCGTCTTGTTGTCCACCCTACAGGGTGCTTTTTGAGCGGCGGCGCCGTTGCCGGCGGCGGCCACCGTTCGAAAATCCGTTTCCTCAGTGCCGGGCCGCCGTTTCGGCGACCGCGATGCCGCGCCTGGGCAACGCGCCGAAGAAAGGCGCGTCCGGCACATGCAGCAGCGGGTTGAGCAGGCCGAGGCCTCCGAGAACCGCTATCCTCATGCCGGCTCCTTGCGAATGCTGTCGTCCGACCAGCAGCCTTCCGGCAGGCTGACCCATTTGTTGCAGGACGCCATGACGACGAAGGTCTCGCTGCGCACGACCTCGCCCGGCTCGCCGGCGCCCGGGATCAACTCGCTGGTGACGCGGTAGAGATCGGCGACGTCGCCGGCCACCGTCACGTCGACGATGATGTCGAAGCGCCCGGTGACGACCGAGGCCGAGTTGACGAAGGGCAGTTCGGAAATGCGCTGCGCCAACTCGCGGGCGCGGCCGCGCCCTTGCGCGTTGATGCCGACGATGGCCGAGATCAGTTCGGGCCGCTCCGTCAGGTTCAAGAGCCCGACGATCTTGAGCAGGTTGCGGTCGAGCAGGTTGCGCAGCCGCGTGCGCACCGTCGGCACCGAGATCGCCAGAATCTCGGCGAGGCGGTTGATGCCCGGCTGTGCGTCCTGCGACAGCTGTTTGACCAGCCGCCGATCGGTCAGATCGAGATGTTCCCGCAAGTCCCCCGTCTTTCATAAAACGAAAAAAGCTAGGCGATTTTTTTGCCTATGTGCAAACAAGCTATTTCATGGATTCCTTAAAGGCAAGGCATGATTCCACGCGAATTCAGCATGTGGCGGCGGCTTCACACCAGCGCGGCCACCAGCAGCTTGGCTTGCGGCGTCAACGTGTCGAAGCGGCGGGCGCAGAGATTGAGCTGGCGGGTTCCCCAGTCGTCCGTCAGCCGCAGGCTGCGCAGGCTGGGCGCCGAGCGGCGCACGATGCTTTCCGGCACGATGGCGACGCCCGCGCCCTGGGCCACCAGCCTGCAGACATTATCGAGGCCGGGCACGCGGATGCGAAAATGCAGATGACCGCCAAGGCGCGCGGCCTGGCGGGAGATGTGCTCCTGCAAGGGATGGCCGGCGCTCAGGCCGACAAAGGTTTCACCGAGAATGTCGGCGAGGCCGGTCGCGCGGCCTTCGAGGCCGGGGCGGTTGCGCGCGGCGATCACCACCAGCCTATCGACGAAGAACGATTTCTGCTCGAGATGCGAAAGGCCGGCCCAGGTCGCGGCAATGCCAAGATCGGCGGCGCCGCTGGCCACCGCCTCGGCGATCTCGTGGCTGGGGCGCTCATCGAGCTCTATGTCGATGCCGGGATGCGCGACCAGAAAGGCCGGCAGCTTGTCGCGCAGAAGCTCGCTGGTGGCGGCCGTGTTGGCGAGCAGGCGGACCCGCGCGCGCAGTCCGGTGGCATAGGCGCCGAGCTCGCCGGCCATCGCCTCGAGCTGGTTCTGCACCGCGCGCGCGTGGTGCAGCAGTGCCTGGCCGGCGGCGGTCGGCACCACGCCGCGCCGGCGGCGCTCCAGCAGCGGCGCGCCGAGCCTGTCCTCCATGCCCTTGATGCGGGCGCTGGCCGAGGCCAGCGCGAGGCCCGCGAGCTCGGCGCCATGGGTGATGCTGCCGCGCTCGGCAACCAGCAGGAACAGTCGGAGATCGACGAGGTCGAAGTGCATTTTTTTCCTCCCGCAAGACAGCCCGGGCGATGGCCGCTATCACGCGATCGATGGCGCAGCGGGCCGACCGGCTTGCGGCACCAGCCTTCGCCTCAGCCGAAGGCTGGTGCCGCGATTTCCACATTGTGGGTGACGGCGAATTTCGTCAAACAGTTTCGGTGGAGGTCCATGATGAGAAAACCAGCATCGAACCGGCAAGGGCTCGGCATCGCTGAAAGCGCGGCGATGCTGCTGGCGGTTGCCGTCGCCCTTCTGGCCGTGGCGCGCTTGGATTCCGGCATGCCAGGATGCGCCATGACATCCGCCCCTGTCAGCAGCGCCGCCGCCGGACCGGGGCCGGCAGCGGGGATCGACGCCGCCGACATGCTGCTCCATGATTGAGCCGCTGAGCGCCGCCGCCGTTGCCTGGATCTGCGCCGTCTTCCTTGCCGCCGGCTTCGTCAAGGGCGTGGTCGGGATGGGCCTGCCGACAGTGGCGATGGGCCTGCTGGCGGTGACCATGGCGCCGGCCGAAGCGGCCACGCTTCTGCTGATCCCGTCGCTGGTTACCAACCTGTGGCAATTGTCCACCGGTCCTTCGTTCGGCGGGCTCGTCAGGCGGCTATGGACGATGATGGCCGGCGTGGTGATCGGCACCGTTACTGGCGCCGGCCTGCTCACCGGCGCGCATACGGCGGCCGCGTCCGGCGCGCTCGGCGTGGCACTGATGCTCTATGCCGTTCTCGGTCTCGCCAAGGCCGGCTTTTCGATGCCGCCACGCCACGAGGCCTTGCTATCGCCGCTGGTCGGGGTGGCAACTGGCCTGGTCACCGGCGCCACCGGCGTCTTCGTCATTCCGGCGGTGCCCTACCTGCAATCGCTGCGGCTGGGCAGGGAAGAGCTGATCCAGGCGCTCGGCCTGTCCTTCACCGTGTCGACGGCGGCGCTGGCCATCGGGCTGTTCAGGGCCGGCGCCCTGGCCTCGCCGACGGCCGGGCTGGCGGGTTCGATCGCGGCGCTGGCGCCTGCGCTCGCCGGCATGGCTGTCGGCCAGGCGCTGCGCCGGCGCATGAGCGTCGAGACTTTTCGCAAAGTGTTCTTCGCCGGGCTCTTGGCGCTGGGATTTTATCTGGTGGCCGAGGCGGCGTTCTGAGTGCCGCTTGCAGAGCGCCGACTGGCCGGACCCGGCCTACCGCACCACCAGGACCGGGATTTCGCTGTAGGATACGACTTCCGCCGTCTGGCTTCCCAGAAGCAGCCTGCCCAATCCGCGGCGGCCGTGCGAGGCCATGACAATCAGGTCGCAGCGTTCGGTCTGCGACAGTTCCAGGATCGCCTCGGCGGGCCTTCTGTCCTCGATGTGCACGACCTTGGCCGACACGCCCAGCCCCTCGGCGGAAGCCTTGCATTTGTCGAGCACTTCCTTGCCGTATTTGCGGGCTTCTTCCTCATAGGCGGCCAGCCCATCGCCCGCGGCGTAGCCGGCCATGGCGCCGCCCCAGGCGAAGATCGGGAATTGTTCCGAGACGGTGACGAAGGTCACGGCGGCGCCGAGGCCCTTTGCCAGCCCGAGGCCGTGGGCAACGCCCTTGTCGGCCAGTTCCGACCCGTCGGTGGCGATGAGCAGATGTTTGTACATGATGATCGTGACCTATCGTGCTTGGTGAACTATGGACCACACATAGTTATGCCCGGCGCCCAGTCATTGTGCCAATGCGGCGGGGATCAGGGCCAGGGAATGTGGTGGGCATCGCGTGGACCGCGCCCAAACGAGCGTTCCACCCCCGGACTTTCGCGCCAGCTGGATTCCCCTTCGCCGCATCGTCCTTTAAGGTGCGGCAACTTCGAAAGGCCCACCATGAGCAGTGCGTTTCCTCAAATCCATCTGGTCCGACATGGCGAGACGGCGTGGAGCCTTTCGGGCCAGCACACCGGCCGCACCGACATGCCGCTGACGGCGGCCGGCGAGGCCGCCGCGCGGGGTGTGGCGGATCGGCTGAAAGGCCTGCCGTTTTCGGCCGTGTGGTCGAGCCCTTCGCAGCGCGCCTACAACACCAGCGTGCTTGCCGGATTCGGGGCGCAAAGCATCAAGATGGACGACCTGCAGGAATGGAACTACGGCGCCTATGAGGGGCGTACCACCAGGGAAATCCTGGCCGAACGGCCGGGCTGGAACGTCTTTCGCGATGGCTGCCCGCAAGGCGAAACGGCGGCCGATGTGGGCGCCCGCGCCGACAGGATCATCGATGGCCTGCGCGAGGCCAACGCCGACACGCTGATCTTTTCCAGCGCGCACTTCCTGCGCGTGCTCACCGCCCGCTGGCTCGGCTTGCCGCCGCAGGACGGCGCGCTGTTCGTGCTCGATACGGCCAGCATCAGCGTGCTCGGCTACGAGCATGACCTCGGCGAGCCGGTGATGCGCAAGTGGAACGGGAAGTAGGCGGCCTAGCTGTCGAACTTCCGGATCGCCTCGGCGGTTACCGGCGTGAAGAAATTCACCAGATTGCAGTCGGGGTCGCGGAACAGCAGCGAGCGGTTGCCCCAAGGCATGGTGGTAGGCTCCTGGACAATTGCGCCCTTGATGGTTTCCGCCAGCCTGGCAAATTCGGCATCGACGTCGCCGACTCGGAATTCGATGATGGCCGTGCGGTTGTCGGCTGGGCGGGCGATGTCGCTGCCGAACAGCATCAGGGTGCGCGTGCTGCCGATCGCCAACGTGCAGGCCGGCGTCGCCAGTTCGGCGAAGTCCTCCGTGTACATCGTCACCGGCATGCCGGTGATCTCGCCATAGAAGCGCAGGAGGCGCTGGACATCGGACGTGATGATGCGGACAGAGACGAAATTCATCGCATTGGCTCCCTGATCGTCGAAGCCGCGGCTGGGCTCCCGGCCTTCTATATGCCGGGGCTCCTGACAGCTTTCCGTCAGGAGACGGAAGTGCCGGTGGGATTTCAGATCTGCCGAGCGACAGTGCCGACCCTGCGCCTATTCATCCCGCCAGCAGCGCCAATTCGTCGGGCGTCAAATGCCTCGCAGTACCCTTGGCGAGGTCGCCGAGCGGCAAGCGGCCAATGGCGACGCGGATCAGGCGCTTGACCTCAATGCCGTGGGCGGCGAGCAGGCGCCGGATGTGGCGGTTGCGGCCCTCGTCGAGCACGATCTCCAGCCAGGCGGTGCGGCCGCCGCTGCGCAGCAGCTCGATCGAGTTGGCGCTCAAGGTCTCGCCGTCGATACGCGCGCCGGCGCGCAACGCTTCCAGCACCGCCGCGTCGGGCACCGTGGCGATCTGAACATGATAGGTCTTGGGCAGGTGCGAGGCCGGGTCCATCAGCCGGTTGGCGAAGCGGGTGTCGTTGGTCATCAGCAGCAGGCCTTCGCTCGCCTTGTCCAGCCGGCCGACCGGCGAGACGAAAGGCAGGTCAAGCCCTTCGAGACAGGCATAGACGGTGTCGCGCTCGAGCGGGTCGTCGCGGGTCGTGACCAGCCCGCGCGGCTTGTTGAGCATGAGATAGACCTTGCGCTCGGCAACGATTTTTTCGCCGTCGACGGCGATGCGGTCGCGATTCATATCGACGCGCAGGGAAGCATCGCGCGCGACCTTGCCACCGACGCGCACGCGGCCCTCGGCGATCAGCCGCTCGGCCTGCGTGCGCGAGCACAGGCCGAGCTTCGACAGCGCGCGGTTGAGGCTGACGCCGGGTCGTGGTGGTCGTGGAGCCATGCTGCTTCGGATCGATCCGTTGTACCGGACCAGATGCCATGGCCGGCGACGGCCGCGCAAGCCGCCGCCGAGGTCGGGACCTTGCCGGACAGCGGTGCCGCCCGGCAAGCGCTAGTCGCGCCGGCTCAGGCCGCTTGCTCGGTCTCGCCCGCGATCCCGTTCAGCACGGCAAGCGCGTCGGCCGGCAGCTCCAGCTCCGCCGCCGCCAGATTCTGCCGCAGATGCGCGACGGACGAGGTGCCGGGGATGAGCAGGATGTTGGGCGCGCGGTGCAGCAGCCAGGCGAGCGCCACCTGCATGGGCGTCGCGCCGAGTTTTTGCGCGACATCGGCCAGCGTGCTGGATTGCAGCGGCGTGAAGCCGCCGAGCGGGAAGAACGGCACATAGGCGATGCCGGCCACGGCAAGCTCGTCGATCAGTGCGTCATCCTCGCGATGCGCGATGTTGTACTGGTTCTGCACGCAGACGATGTCGACGATGCCGCGCCCCTGCGCGATCTGGGTTGATGTGACATTGCTCAAGCCGATATGGCGCACCAGACCCTGACGCTGCAGTTCGGCGAGCGTATTCAGTTGGGGTTCGAGCGAGCCTTCGGCCGGGCCGTGTATGCCGTGCATGGAGCGCAGGTTGACGACCTCGATCGTGTCCAGTCCCAGATTGCGGAGATTGTCGTGCACGGCCTGCGTCAGTTCCTGCGGCGACATTGCGGGAATCCACGATGCATCGGCGCCGCGCCGGGCACTGACCTTGGTGACGATGGTGAGGTTGGCGGGGTAGGGGTGCAGCGCCTCGCGGATGATCAGGTTGGTGACGTGCGGACCGTAGAAATCGCTGGTGTCGATATGGTCGATGCCGCTCGCCACCGCCTCGCGCAGCACGGCGAGTGCACCGTCATGGTCTTTCGGCGGGCCGAACACGCCGGGTCCGGCCAGTTGCATGGCGCCGTAGCCCATGCGCTTCACGGTGCGGTCGCCGAGCTTGAAGGTTCCGGCCTTGCTGATGTCAGTCATGGTCTCAATCTCCTTTGGATCGGCCAGATGTAGACAATGCACGCTTGCGCGATAATATGGCGCAATCGGCACAGGCTGTGCGGAAAGGCGAACAATGGCAGATCTGGGCGACCTCCAGGCATTCATGGCGGTGGCGCGCGCCGGCGGCTTTCGCGAGGCGGCCAGGGTCAGCAGCGTCAGCGCCTCCAGCCTCAGCGAAACGGTGCGGCGGCTGGAGGCGGGGCTCGGCGTGCGGCTCCTCAACCGCACCACGCGCAGCGTCGCTCCGACCGAGGCCGGCGCGCGCCTGCTGGAGCGGCTGGGCCCCGCGCTCGGCGAGGTCGAGGCGGCACTCGATGTCGTCAACGGCTTTCGCGACCGCCCGGCCGGCACACTGCGGCTCAACGTGCCTGTCGTGGCGGCGAAACTGGTGCTGCCGCGCCTTCTGCCGCCCTTTCTTGCCGCCTATCCCGACATCAGGCTGGAGGTGACCGCCGAGGACAGTTTCGTCGACATACTGGCGAGCGGCTGCGATGCCGGCATCCGCTATGACGAGCGGCTGGAGCAGGACATGATCGCCGTACCGATCGGCCCGCGCCGGCAGCGCTTCGCCACCGCTGCCGCAACGGCCTATCTCGACCGGCGTGGCCGGCCCGACCATCCGCGCGACCTCCTCGATCACGCATGCCTGCGCGGCCGCTTCGCCAGCGGCCTGACGCCGCCCTGGGAGTTCGAGCGCGACGGCGAGATAGTGAGCGTCGAGCCGACCGGGCCGCTGCTGGTCAGCACCGGCACCGCTATGGCGCTTGCGCTCGATGTGGCGGTCGCCGGCGGCGGCATCGTCTCGCTGTTCGAGGACTGGCTGCGCCCCTATTTCGACGATGGCCGGCTCGAGCCGGTGCTGGAGCCCTGGTGGCAGGAGTTTTCCGGCCCGTTCCTCTATTACCCCGGCCGCCGCCTCATCCCGGCGCCGCTGCGGGCATTCATCGACTTTGTCGGCGGGATGCGGTGGTGAGGCGCCGCGATGACGGTTTCATGGGACGCATCGTCGGATGCAACCCGCTGCGCATTTCTGGAATGTTCCAGGAACGAGCAGGGATCATCGCGGCGGGTCCAATGACACCTTGGCGCGCTTCGCCAGCTCGCGAATCCGCTCCGCGACCGCGCTGTCGACCGGATTGTAGACGGTCAGGCTCAGATCCGGGCGGCCGTCGACCGCGAATCCCGAATATTCCAGCTCGATGTCGCCGAGCACGGGGTGCTTCAGTCGCTTGGTTCCGTCGCCATGGCTGAGCACGTCGTTCTCGCGCCACAGGGCGGCGAATTCGGGGCTGGCGCTGCACAGTTCGTCGACGAGTTCGCGTACCTCGGACACCGCGCCGGCACGCGCCGCGTCGGCGCGGAAGGCGCCCACCACGAAACGGGCGAGGTTTTCCCAGTCGTGCTGCTTTTCGCGGATGGCCGGGCTGCGGAACATGAAGCGCAAAATGTTGCGCTGGTCTGCGGGCAGGGCGCTGTAATCGGTCAGCACGACCTGGGCGGCGCGGTTCCAGGCAACGACATCCCAGGTAGCGGTCCTGACCAAGGCGGGGCTCGCTTCAAGCGTGTCGAGGAGGCGCTGCAGCCGGGGGCTGATGCCTTCCGCGCCGATATAGCGGACCTCGGGCGGGCGTCCGAGCCCGAGCATGAAAAGGTGCTCGCGCTCGGCCTCGGTCAGCATCAGCCCCTTGGCGATGCGGTTCAGCACATCGGCCGAAGGCGCGCCGCCACGACCCTGCTCCAGCCATGTGTACCAGGTCGGGCTGATGTTGGCACGCTGGGCCACTTCCTCCCGGCGCAGCCCCGGCGTGCGCCGGCGCCCTGAAAATCCGAACGAGGCCGGATCGAGCCGGGTGCGCCGGTCTCTCAGAAACGCCGCGAGCGAACCGGCGGAATTGGTGGGCATCCTGTTAGCCATTATACCACGATAAGATCACTACTTTAATGGAATAATAGACCGGCGATACTGCGCAGGCAATCGTGCAGGAGAATTCGCATGCGTATCTTTTTGACCGGCGCGACCGGTTTCATCGGCTCGGCGCTCGTTGCCGAGCTCATCAAGGCGGGCCATCAGGTGGTCGGCGTCACTCGCTCCGAAGCGGGGGCCGAAGCGCTGGCGGCGGCGGGCGCCGAAGTGCATCGGGGAACGCTCGAGGATCCAGAGGGCCTGCGCGACGGCGCGGCGAAGGCGGAAGCGGTGATCCACACGGCGTTCGACCATGATTTTTCGCGGTTTGCCGAGAATTGCGAGAAGGATAGCCGGGTCATCGCGGCACTTGGCCAGGCATTGGCCGGATCCGACCGGCCGCTGGTGATCACCTCCGGCGTCGGCGTGGGCAGCCCCGGACATGGCGAGCTTGCCAGCGAGGACGTCTTCAACGCCAGCCATCCCAATCCGCGCATCGCCTCGGAGCTCGCCGGCAATGCCTTGCTGGAAGCCGGCGTCAACGTCTCGGTGGTGCGGCTGCCGCAGGTTCACAACCCGGTCAGGCAAGGGCTCATCACGCCGCTCATCGAAATCGTGCGCCAGAAAGGCGTTTCGGCCTATGTCGGCGAGGGCCGTAACCGCTATGCGGCGGGCCATCTCCTGGACGCGGCGCGCCTCTACCGGCTGGCGGTGGAAAAGCGGCAGCCCGGCGCGCGCTATCACGCGGTCGGCGAGGAGGGCGTCGAAGTGCGCGCGATCGCCGAGGTGATCGGGCGGGGCCTCAACGTGCCGGTGGTTTCGATCGCACCGGAACAGGCGGCGGAGCATTTCGGCTGGATGGCGATGTTCGCCCCGATGGATCTGCCGGCCTCCAGCGCGCTGACCCAGGCGCGGCTCGGCTGGCAGCCGACCGGCCCGACGCTGATCGCCGATCTCGAGGCCATGCGGTACGACGCATGATGCGCCGATAAAGCGTCGCCAGCCGACGGCGTAGCGCAAATGGACGAGCCCGTGGGCGAGGGCTTCGCAGCTTTTGAGCGACAGTTGCATCTTGCCCGCGAGGCCGGTTTCGCCGAATTCGACGAAACCCTGGTTCGCCGCCCGCCCATCAAGAGCGGGAGCAACGAGAAGGCTGAGCTCATCGACAAGGCCGGCCGCGAAGAAGGAGCCGTTGATGCCGGCGCCGCCCTCGAGCAGCAGCCGGCGAATGGCGAATTCGCGGTTGAGAACTTCGAGCATCCGGCCGAGATCCATGTCAGCCGTTTCCGCCACGATATAGGACACGCCGTCGGCAGCGAGCTCGGCCAGGTGGCTGTCGGCGACATCGTGCCCAAGCAGCACCACGACATGGTCGCCGCCAATGTCGGGTTTGGAAAAGTGGAGCTTGCCCGATGGATCGAGCGCCACCGCGTAGCTTCCCGTACCGGTTTGCGCGACATGATAGGGTCGGTCGACCTTGCCCGCATCGGCCGGCGGGTGCGCGCCGGCCTTGCTCATCTCGGCCATGGTGACGCGGCCGACGATCCAGCCGTCGCCCGCAAAATCATTATGGATATACTCGTAGAGGCTCGACCATTCGGCCCGGGTTCCGTCCGGGCTGGCCGTGTAGCGGCTCGGGTGGAGACTGCCGTCCAGCGACGCGATCATATGGCAGATGATGTGCGGTTTCATGCGGGTGTCTCCAGGGAATGGGCTCAGGCGCGGTTCAAACTAGGGCCAGCGCCGGAGAATGGAAGCTGGGCACCCGGCTCATCCAAATTCCGACCATTGCCGACTGGGCCTGTTATATCGATGTTGCACAAATGGTTGAGCCTGGGCTAGCATCCGTTTGCTGGTGCCGACGGGAGGCAGTTTTTGCAACGGCGATCAGCTGGAGCGGCATGCGTTAGCAAACGCAAGGAGGATGCTCCAACACTTTGAACCGACGCATGATCCTTCCTGAAACCGTCCCGGTTTCCGGGGCCGTGCGTTCTTGTGGAGGAGGATCCCATGAACAGACGTGAATTCCTGATGACGTCCGTGGCCGCGGGCGCGATGGTGCTTGCCGCGCCCTCGGTATTTGCGCAGGACAAGCTCACCATTCTCGGCTCGGTGCCCAGTCTCGGCTTTCCGTTCTTCGTGCACATGCTGAACGAGATCAAGGCGGAAGCCGCCACGCAAGGCGTCAACCTGACCGAGAGCGATGGCCAGAACTCGGCCACCAAGCAGACCGCCGACATCGAGGCGGCCCTGGTGCAGAAGGTCAACGCCATCGTGATCTCGCCGCTCGACGTCAACGCGCTGGCGCCGGCCATCGAGGAAGCGGTCAAGGCCGGCGTTCCCGTGGTGACGATCGACCGCCGCGTCGACGGCGTCGAGGGCATCCTCGCCCATGTCGGCGCCGACAACGTCAAGGGCGGCGAGGCGGAAGCGCAGGCCGTGGTGGCGGCGTTCCCCAACGGCGCGAAACTGTTCCACCTCCAGGGCCAACCCGGCGCCGGGCCGGCGATCGACCGCAACAAGGGCGTGCACAATGTGCTCGATCCCTTGAAGGACAAGTACCAGATCGTCTTCGAGCAGACCGCCAATTTCGCCCGCGCCGAGGCGCTGTCGGTGACGGAAGCCGGCCTTGCCGCCAACGGCAAGCCGGACGCGATCGTCTGTGCCAATGACGACATGGCGCTGGGCGCGCTCGAAGCCTGCGCGGCGCGCAACTTCACCGACGTCAAGATCTACGGCTTCGATGCGCTGCCGGAAGCGCTGGTCGCGGTCCGCGACGGCAAGCTCGCCGGCACGGTCGAACAGTTCCCCGGCCAGCAGTCGCGCACCGCCGTGCAGATCGCCGTCGCCTACGCCAGGGACAAGACGGAGCCGAAGGAGAAGCTGGTGCTGTTGACGCCGATCGTCATCGGCAAGGACAATCTCGACAAGGCCGAGAGGCTGAACGAGACGAAGTGAGCGCATGGAGAGGTCGGCGGGGCAGCACCCCCCTCTGGCCTGCCGGCGATCTCCCCCTCAAGGGGGGAGATTGGCAGTGTCGATGTCCGCATTCTCATTGCGGCGTTGAAAATTGGCGAATGCGGAACAGACAGCCAATCTCCCCCCTTGCGGGGGAGATGTCCGGCAGGACAGAGGGGGGTGTTCACGCGCCGACGGGTCCGGAAACTGCATCGAGGGAAGCACCCATTCCATGGCTGAAGCCGCACCCGTCCTGCTCGCCGTCGAGGGCGTCACCAAGCATTTCGCCGGCGTCACCGCGCTTCGCGATGTCTCGCTCGACATCAGGCCCGGCGAAATTCTCGGCCTGCTGGGCGAGAACGGCGCCGGCAAGTCGACGCTGCTCAAGATCCTGTCGGGCGTCATGCCGCCGTCGGGCGGGCGCATCAGCTTCGACGGCGCCGACTACCGGCCGTCGAGCCCGCAGGATGCCAAGCGGCTAGGTATCGTCACCATCTACCAGGAGCTCAGCCTGATCCCGACGCTGACGGTGGCGGAGAACATCTTCATCGGCCGCGCCCCGACCGGTCCGCTCGGCCTCGTCTCCTGGCGCAAGATGGAGCAGGACTCCCGCACCATCATCGCCCGCGTCGGCCTCACGATCGATCCGATGACGCCGGTCTCGGCGCTTTCGGTGGCCGAGCAGCAGCTCGTCGAGATTGCACGGGCGCTGTCGCTGAAGAGCCGGCTGATCATCATGGACGAGCCGACATCAGCGCTGACCGAGACAGAGGTGCAGCGGCTGCTGTCGATCATGGACAGGCTGCGCAAGGACCATGTCGCCATCATGTTCGTCACCCATCGGCTGGAGGAGGCCGCCGCCATCTGCGACCGCATGACGGTGCTCCGGGACGGCAGGTTGGCCGGCAATCTCGACCGCGAAGGCGGGCCGATCCGATTGCCGCGCATCATCGAGAAAATGGTCGGCCGCGCGGCGTCCGAGCTCTATGCGCGGCCGGCGCAGCGCACGGTGGCCGGCGACGTCGTGCTGTCGGTGCGCGGGTTGCGCACGGTGCGCGATCCCGAAGCGCCGCACGCCATCGTGCTCGACGGCGTCGATATCGACCTGAAGGCCGGCGAGATCCTGGGTGTCGCCGGCCTCGTCGGCTCGGGTCGCACGGAGCTGGCGCGCGCCATCTTCGGCGCCGACCGGATCGCGGGCGGCACGATCACGCTCGACGGCAGGCCCATCGCGCCGGCCTCGCCGGCGGATGCCATAGCGCTCGGCATCGGCCTGGTGCCTGAGGATCGCAAGCATCAGGCGATCTTCGCCGCGCTCGGCATCCTGCCGAATTTCTCCGTCGCCTCGCTCGGGCGGTTCAGCAATGGCTTCGGCTTCATGGCCGAGCGGCGCGAGCGCGATGCGCTGGCGGGGTTCCGGAAAATGCTATCGATCCGCATGGCGTCGGCCGAGCAGGCGATCGAGGGCCTGTCAGGCGGCAACCAGCAGAAGGTGATCCTGGCGCGCTGGCTGGCGCGCGACCCCAAGGTGCTGATCGTCGACGAGCCGACGCGCGGCGTCGATGTCGGCGCCAAGGCCGAGGTGCACCAGATCCTGGTGCAATTGGCAGCGCGCGGCATAGCGGTGATGATGATTTCGTCCGAGCTGCCCGAAGTGCTGGCTGTGTCCGACCGGATCGTGACCATGCGCAAGGGACGCATCACCGGGCAGATGCCGGGCATCGAGGCAAGCGAGGAAAAACTGATGGAACTGATGGCGCTCGACCAGCCGGGAGCGGTTGAGGAGGAGGCACGATGAGCGTGGCCGAGGAACAGAGCCGGCGTGGCGGCATCAGCATTGCGCGGCTCTTGATGAATTTCGGGCCGCTGCTATTCCTGGCGGCGCTGGTGGTCGTCTTCACCGTGCTGAAGCCGAGCTTCATCGATCCGATCAATCTGTTCAACATCACCCGCCAGATATCGATCACCGGGCTGATCGCGCTCGGCATGACCTTCGTCATCCTCACCGCCGGCATCGATCTTTCGGTCGGCTCGCTGCTCGCCTTCTGCGGCATGGTGGCGGCCGTGGTCGCCAAGGGCGGCACCGCCAACACGCTGTCGCTGTCGACGTCGGGAACGCAGGGCTATGGCTGGTTCGCGGCGCTGCTCGCTGCCGTGGTGGTGGGGGCGGTGGCCGGCGGTGTTCAGGGCTTTGCCATCACCAGGCTGAAAGTGCCGCCCTTCGTCGTCACGCTTGGCGGGCTCACCGTGTTTCGCGGCCTGACGCTGACCATCTCCAATGGCGGCCCGATCTCGGGCTTCGACGCTTCTATGCGCTGGTTCGGCACCGGGCTGATCGGCCCCGTGCCGGTGCCGGCGATCATCTTCGCGGCGGCCGCCATCCTGTGCCACATCGTGCTGCGCTACACGCGCTATGGACGCGCCGTCTACGCCGTCGGCGGCAATGCCGAGGCCGCACGGCTGTCGGGCTTGCGCGTCGACCGCATCCTGGTCTCGGTCTATGTCATCGTCGGCTTCTTCGCCGGGCTCGCCGCCTTCGTGCTGTCGGCCAGGCTGAATTCGTCCGAAGCGGTGGCCGGCATCGGCTACGAGCTGACGGTCATTTCGGCCGTCGTCATCGGCGGTACCTCGCTGTTCGGCGGCATCGGCTCGGTGGGCGGCACCGTGGTGGGCGCCGCCCTGATCGGCGTGCTGCAGAACGGGCTCCAGTTCAACAACGTCTCGTCCTACACGCAAAGCATCGTCATCGGCCTGATCCTGATCCTGGCGGTGGCGTTCGATCGCTGGCTGAAGTCGCGGGTGAGGCGCTAATTCCTTCTCCCTTGTCGTCGGAGAAGGGGAAATCGCCGCTCTGCCATAGGCAGGAGAGCTCGCTACCTTTCTTGCAAAACAACCCCCCTTTGCTAGAAGGATTTCGGGCGGGTGGCATTCTGAGAGAACCTCATGTTTGCCGATATCATCAGACCGATCAGCTTGAGTTTTTCGCTGCTGCGGCGGTTCTGGCCGCAGCTCGTCGTGCTGGTGCTGGCCGGTGTTCTGGCCGGCGATCTCTTGCTGCAACTGGCGGCCAAGGTGGCGCTCGCAAATCATTTCGCCGGGCTCGCCATGCTGACGCTGGTGGCACTGGCGCAACTGGTGGTGACGGTGGCGATGTTCCATGTGCTGCGTCCCGGCTTGCCCCATGTGCTGGCCGCGCAGCGTGGCGCGGAAAAGGCCACGGTCGCCGAGGGGCAGGGAACCGCGGACCGGCGCGGTTCGCGGCTGGTGCGCATGATCACCATCGCGCTGTTACCCTTCTTCGCCTATTACGCGGCCTGGGGGTTCCTCGGCGACATCGTGCGGCAATATTCGCGCGAAACGCTCGACCGGGCCGGCTTCGGCCAGAGCGCCAATGTTCTGGACGTGCTGGATTCGCGCTGGCTGCTGGTCTCGGTGGCGGTGTCCTGGCTGGTGCGCCGGCTGGCCAAGTTCATGCAGGCGAAAACGGGCGCCGCCTCGTTCTGGCAGATCGTGGTGGTGATCTGCGAGACCAACTGGATCTTCGTCGGCCTCTACGTCATCAGCCGCTGGAAGGACAGCGCGCTGCAATGGCTGATGAGCCGCAATTTCTGGTCGGTTCTGCAGGCGTCGGCCGACGGGCTGGCGAGCCCGGTGCCGGCGGCGACGGCCGCGCCGATGGTGCCGGTCGAGATCACCTCGATCGCGCCCTCGACGATCGCCGTCAACCTGTTCTTCTACATGCTCTTGCCGCTGATCTGGCTGGTGATGGCGGCGCTGATCTATGGCTATGATGTGCGCGACGACACGGCACTGATGCGCGTGCACGGCCGGCTGGAACGCGTCGGCAAGCGCTATGCCGGCCTGCCGAAATTCCTGCGCGATTTCGTCGAGCATTTCGTCGCCGGCTACCGCTCGCGCTATCTGCCGATCGCCAATGGCGTGCGGCTGACGGTGAGTTCCAGCCTCGTATTGCTGTGTACGCTGATCGTCGGCTATCGCCTGCTCGACTGGGGCGCGGCCTGGCTGTGGCTCGGCGCGACGCGGCTGATCGGCCCGCACGAGCTCGACGTCTGGCAGATCCTGTCGCATGGCGTGACGCTGTTGTTCGGCAGCCCGTTCCAGGATTCCTCCACCGGCATCCTGGTCGAGCCGCTGCGCATCTGCTTCCTCGCCGCCGTCCTGGAGACGGCGTTCTCGCTATCGAAGGGGGGCGGTCGTTCCCGGTAGCGACGGGAATGACCGTAGCGTATCCTTGTCGCGCCTTGCCATGTACGTGTGATGGGGCGAAAGTGCGATCTTTCCTGGTCTCGTAAACAGACCGCCTGTTTGCACTCGCAAGATCGAAGAGAATGGCATGACTTACTTCTTCCGCCGTCGAAGTGAGGCAATGACCTTCGGCCTGCCTGTGGTCTGCTGCGCGCTGGCGTTGATATTGCAATCGAACATAGAGCCGATCGAAGATCGGACGGCGATTGTGGTGATCGTTGCCGGCATATCGATCATCCTTACCTTGGCAACCGTCTTTGCCGTGGTGCGACATGCGGAGGCGATAGCCCGACGTGTCGGACAGCCGTACGGCACCCTAGTTCTTACCTTGGCTGTAACGACCATCGAAGTGTCGATTATCGTTTCGATGATGCGGCATGGCGCCAACAATCCGACCTTGGCGCGAGAGTCCGTGTTCTCCACGGTCATGATCGTTTGCACCGGCATCGTGGGGCTGTGCCTGACACTTGGCGGGTGGCGGCACCGCCACCAGGACATCCGAAGGCAAGGCACAAGTTCCTTTCTTTCGGTGCTGACCGCGATCACGGTGCTGACGATGGTGCTCCCGAACTATACGCTTGCCACCAGCCCCGGGACATTTTCTCCCACGCAACTGGCTTTCGTCGCGCTGCTGTCGCTCTTGCTCTACGGCAGTTTCGTTTTCGCCCAGAGCTACAGCCAGAAAGAGGACTTCCTGGAGGTGCAGCTGCGTGAAAGCGCTCCGGAAAGCCATTCTCCGCAGGTCCACGGCGTGCCAACGCATTTCGTCTTCCTGCTTCTGGGACTGGTCGGGATCGTCCTGCTGACGGAACGGGTCGCGGCTGGCGTTGAAGATGGCCTTACCTACCTGCAGATCCCGCAATCGGATGCGATCGTCGGCGCGATGATTGCGTTTGTCGTGCTGCTCCCCGAGGCGATCTCCGCCATCAAGGCATCGTGGGGGAATGAGCTCCAGCGCGCATTGAACGTCGCTTTGGGCTCGGCGTGCGCGACCATCGGACTGACGATCCCGGCAGTGGCGGCGGCCAGCCTCATCACCGGAAAGTCGCTCAACCTCGGTCTCGGTCCGAGCGACGTGATTTTGCTGGTTCTGGCCCTTGCGGTGAGTGTCGTAAGTTTCAGTACCGGACGCACGACGGTTCTCACCGGACTTGCTCACCTCGTCGTCTTTGTTGCTTACGTCCTGTTGATCGCCGTGCCGTGACTCCGGACTGCCGGCGCTGTCGCTACTTCGGCGGCCGTTGAAACCGCAGGTACCACGGCCGCCCGCTTCCCAGCCCAATGGCGGGACGGATGGTCTTGATGGCATCCTCCGGCACGATGAAGGTGTCGCCGATGGTGATGACGTCGCCTGTCTTGGCGCCGGAGAAGATCGCCGAGGTGCAGTTCATCACGCCGTCCGGCAGTCTGACGCCCGAAATCATGTCGGGGAGCCAGCGGCGGCCGGCGGCATCGGTCAGCATCAGCCTGCAGCCCAGCCATTGCTTCTGCAAGTCGGGATCGCCGACGGTGACGGAGAAGGTGGCGATGACGGCGAAGGCCTGATCGGGCAAGCGGCCGGCCTTGCCGCCGCGCAGGTCCGCCAGCTTCCAGTCGCTGCCGCCGAAGTGCGCGGACTGGCCAAAGTCGACATCCCTGGCGATGAGGTCTTCGCCGCCCAGCCATTCGCGCAAGCTGTCATGGCTGGTTTCTGCCAGCGCCAGCGGCAGCAGGATGACAAGCGCCGCCAGGCTGCGCCTGCGCCATTTTTTCTCGACCTGCCGCTCGGCGGCCGGCCCCATGTCGGTCGCGACGGCGCTCATGGCTTGCCCTGCGGTGTCTGGCCCGGAGAAGTCTGGCCCGGTGGTGCATCCAGATCGTATTGCGGCAGGATGCCGGCCGGTTCTCCATCGGCGCCGGCAGACAACCCGTCGAAGCTGATGCGGGCCTGCGCGTCGAGCGCGCCGAATTGGCGTTCCGAGACCAGCAGCCTGGCGCCGCCGATCTGGTCGGGCGGTACTTCGAAGACGAACAGGCCGCTTTTTTGCAAGCCGGGATCGACGCCGTGCGGCGGCATGTCCTGGCGATAGCCCAGCCGCTCCGTCTGGCGGTAGCGCAGACCGGTCGGACCTTGCCAGGTGCCGTCCGCGACCGTGATGGAGGCGTCGGTCGCGGTGAGGCTGGTCGTCACCACCGCCCACACGCCGCTCGTCGTCAAAAGCTTTTGCTGCCCGAACTGGTTGGTCTTCAGCGCGCGGGCAAAGACAACCTCGTCAAGCCGCACGTCAAAGCTGCGTGCCCGCACCGTGTCGTGCATGGCGCCGTCGACCGGGATGGGCGCGGTGAGGTCGGCATAATGCGGCTTGGAAAGCTGCATACCGTAGCTCAGCGCCACGGTGGCGGCGAGAATCGCGAGATTGCCGAGGACCCGCATCCTCATGAGCCGGCTCCCGGCGTGTCCGTTGCCGGCATATCGGCGAGCGGCAAGGTCACGGTGCCGAGACGGTAGGGATTGTACCAGCCGGGCGTGCCGTAGAGATTGTCGCGCGGCTTGAAGATCTCCGCGGTGACGCCGAAGGCGAGCGTCGGCGGCACGGCGGCGTCGCCGGCCAGCGGCCAGACATAGGCCAGGCGCTCGGTCATGCCGGGGTGCAGTTCCGGCGCCAGGGTCGAATCGCGTATCAGGGCGATCATCGGCATCGAGTCCGGCAGGGTGATTCCCTCCGGCTTGAAGACAGCGAAGTAGGCCTTGTTGGATTCGGCCGTGCGGTTGGTCATGTCGGCCTCCAGCACCAGTGCCTTCTGGCCCGGTTTCAGCGGCACGCCATGGATGTCGGCATGGCTGACATAGGCACGCACCGGTTTGATGCGCCAGCGGCCGGCATCGATGGCGGCATCGGACGGCAGTTGCGGCGGAGGGTGAGCGGGCAGGGCGCCAAAGGCGCCCATGAGGCCGGCCGCCAACAGCGCGGCGATGGTTCCCGCGCCTGCCGTCATCCAGGCCTGGACTCTTGAACGGGCAGTCTTGAACATTCCCTGATATGCACGTCGAACGATCAGCCACCCGCAGGCAATCTAGGAAGAAAACGCGCGGATGGGAACCCGCAAATGGCGGCATTGCCCAGTCCTTCTCGTGGCTGCGTCTCTCTCGTGGCGCAGTGTGGTCGCCGACGGCTTAGCGAGCCCGCCTATGCCGCCTGCAAGGCCCAAATGCGGTGGCCGTAGCGGCGAAAGAAGCGCGCCAGCAGGCGTTGTTGCCTCGCCCTGGCGAGGTCCGCCAGGCGCCGTTCCTGGCGCCAGCGCGGCATGTTGCGCCAGAAGGAGATGAAGCGGGCGGCGTCCTCGATGGCTTCCTGTGCCGATAGCGCCGGGCCGATCGCCGCCAGGAAAAGTGCTTCCGATTGTTTCAGCGCGTCGACGACCGCCTTGCGCCTGAAATGGCCGAGGCGCGCCTGGCGGATGCCGTGTTCGCGGATTCTCGCGAAAGCCTCGATGAGGGCGTGACTGTCGCCGTCATAGCCGCAGGCATGAGCGAAATCGGCGGCAAGGGCGTCCATCGTCTCTCCCGGGGTGCTGCACGCGCGCCGACTCGGCTTTGCAAGTCATATAGAAGCATAACTCAAAAATTGGCGAAAGAGAAACTTTTGCGGAGCCCTGAAAGATGCGACTCGACTCTCGTTTCAAAACACAGGAATATGCGAACAAACAAGGAACAAAAAGGCGAGCCGCGATGGCATTGACGGGCAAGGGATCAGTGATTGCGGATGTCGTTTCGATATCGGTCGAATGCGCCGATTGCGGCCGCAACAGGTGGTGGAAGCCCGATCAGCTGCGGCGCTTCGGCGTGACTGGCAATACGCCGCTGGCAGCGCTTTCGGGCCGGCTGGTCTGCTCGGCCTGCCGCGCCGACGGGCTGCCGGGCACGGCGATCCAGATCCGGGCGGCGTTTATCAACGAGCGCCAGCGCGTGCGCAGCGAGGCGCTGATGCTGAGCGAGCGCGAGATGCCGCTGGAGGGATCGGGGCGGGCGTGAGGTGGCATCGACGCTGGGTTTTGCCTGCTCTCCTTGTGGGAGGAAGAATTGCCCCGTCGCCCTCAATAGCCCAGCAATTCCTTCAACGGAATGACCCGCCAGACCTGCTTGATGGCGTAGCGGTTGAAGGTCAACGTCTTCGGCGGATTGTACTGTTCGACCACCAGTTCGGCGGCGGTGCGCTTGACCAATTTCTTGATGAAGGCCTTGCCGTTGCGTTCGTTCTCTTCCGGGAAGGTTTCGATCACCACGTGATCGCCCGGGACGGCATCGCGGCCGCCGCAATAGATCAGGTCTCCGGGCTCGTAACGGGGTACCATGGAATCCGAGAGTACATGCAGCGCGAACACCTTGGCCAGGTTGCGGATGCCGGGTGGGCGCTGGACGTAGCCGGCGGGCTCGCCGTTGAAGGTGAAATCGCCGTCGTCGCCGCCAACGGCGGCGCCCAGCACCTGGATGTCCATCGGCCCGGCGGGGGGCGGCCCGGCGTCGGTGACGATCTCGGCGTCGTTGACCGGTCCGGCATCGTCGAGGAAAACCACCTCGCCCTTGCCGAGCGCCACCGGGTCGACACGCAGAAAGGCGGCAGTCTTCAGGAGGTTTTCCGTCTTGGGCAGGTTGCGACCGGTTTCCCAATTGCCGACGGCGGCGACGTCGGTGTCGTTGTGCTCGGCGATGTGGCGCATGACCAGGCCGCGCTGCTTGCGCGCCTGGCGGATTGCCGCCCCGACCTTGATCGACAGTTGCGTTTTCACCATGGCGCCCATGTGACCAACAAGCGCTGCTTTCGTCCATGAAAGAATGGCTTGCATAAGTTTTTGAGTTATGCTTATATCCGTTCATGCAAAAGCTCAACCCCTTCCGAGTCGAAAGCGCCCTCAGGCCAGCTTCACGCGAGCCGGCCAGCGCTCATTCCCTTTCGCCCCGGCTGTCCTCCTCCCCGGCCAGGGCGAAGCGTGAGGCTGATTGCCCCGATGCATCAGCCGCACGTCCGGTCCGCCCGTCACCGGCGGCCGGAACGGCCGGAGCCGCCGCTCCCCGCGGCTCCGGCCCCCAATTCAGCGCGGTGCGGATCCGCTCCCTGATCCGGACCGAGGACGGCACCGTGATCCTGCTCGACAGGCTGACGGGCAGGGCGGTTTTCGCACCCGACCGGGTGACGGCAGAGGCGCGGCTGGCGCGCCTCGCCGCGCTGGGCGGCCGGCCGGGCTGAGGCCGCCAATCCAACGGCCGACAGGCCGGATCCAACCCAACAATGCCCACCGCCTGCGGCGGGCCGACACCGATACTCGCCGGCGGCGTCGCGCGCTGCCGCGGCCGCGCAATGGACGGAGACCAGATATGGCACTTTACGGCGACAAGGAATTGCAGGCGATCGCCGGCTGGCTGACGGACGGACTTTCCGCCTCGCGCATCGCGGCTCGGTTCAGCGCGTCGCGAGGCAGCCCGGTGTCGCGCGACGCCATCATCGGCATCGTTCCCCGTAACGCCATGCTGAGTTCGATCGGTTTTGCCAACAGCAAGCGCATCGCGGCAGCCGAGAGGGCGAATGACAAGGCCGCCGACCGCGCCGCCAAGGCCGGACGCAAGCGCGTGCCGAAGGGTGAAGGTGCGGAACGCCTCGCAGCACGCGAGGCCGGCGTGCTGATGGCGGACGGGCAAGCCTACCGCCTGGAGGTGCCGGTGCCGCAGCGAAGCCCGATCGGCCGCCAGCCGCATGGCGTGGCAATGCGCTTCGTCGACTGCCTGTTCGGCCGCTGCCGCGCTCCGCTCGACCTGGCGCTGGAGCAAAATCCGGAAAACGACGCGCCCGGCGGCCGGCCGGGCGTCCACATGCTGTGCTGCGGCATGCGCACAAGGGCGATGAAAAGCTACTGCACCTATCATCAGGCGCGCTTCCGCCGGCGTGTCTGCGAGGCGGGGTGAGCTTCCTCCCGTTCTGGAGAGAAGCTAACGGCAGGCGGGCGGCGCCGGGTGCAGGATTGGGAACGGCATGAATTCGGGAGGGAGATTGGGTCAGATGCAAGGTATCGAAGCGGTGGCACCGCCCCTCATTGCCCTGCCGGGCATTTCTCCCCGTAAAACGGGGAGAAAGAGACTAGCTGCAACGCTGGCTTTTCTTTTGCAGTGTTGGCGATCTGGCGAGAACGGCGGCCACGCAACGCTTTTATTTTGGCAGATCGTGGCCCTGCTTTGGCATCCGCACGCTTATTGCATCAGGCATCGCTGGCCGGCCGTCATCGCCGGCCAATATACGGGTAACCCGGGCGAAGCCGGTGAACGCTTTCATCGCGTCGGCGTGCGAAATCTGCGCCGCGATGGCTGCGCTGCACGCGTTGAGCGCACTGCGGTAGACATGACCACGCCGTTCAATCGGCCAGCGCTGCAGGAAGTCGGCTGCCTCAGCGACGCCGTCGATCACCTCGACATGCCCGTCCAGGCATACTTTGAGCGGAGATCCTGTTTTCATGGTACCCACGGCGGTTACCTTGGCGTTGCGCGCGGCTCGGAAGCCAGCCCCTATCAACGTGCAAGGCGGCGGCGCGGTTGCATCACGTTTTCAGCCACCTCACGGGCCCGCGGCGGCGTCGAGCCATTCATGGGCGCGGCTACGCGGCTTAGCCACCAGCAGCCCCTGCTGCCCGGCCGCCTTGGTGAAAGCCTCGAAGGCGACGCGCTGGCGGCAGCTGCCGTCGATGGCGAGCCTGACCAGCCTTGCCGCATCCAGATAGGCGGTGGCCGTCTTGTCAGGCCATTGCCGGCGAAGCGCGGTCGCCGCCTGGGCGATGGAGCCCACCAGCATGGTCTTGTTGTCGCAGAAGCGCAAGGTCACCGGCATGAAGGCGGTCATGGGCATACCTCCTGTTGGTTTGGTGCGGCACAACGCCCAGCCTCGCCGCTGGTTCCGGCGCACGCAGCCAATTTCGCCAGGGATCGCTGCCGCGCCAGCCAGCACCTCAATCCACTCCCCACAAGGACGCAGCCATGAGCAAGAAAGCCGCCAGATCAGCCAAACCGCAGACGCCGAAGCTGCCGAAGGGCGAGGCCGAGCAGGTGCGCATCCGCCGCGAGGTCGGCCATGATTTCGCGTTGCGGGACGATGAGTTCGGCCGCAAGCGGCTCGCAACCGGGACATCGGAGGCGCGGCGCGTCTATGAGGTGTCCAATGACGGCCATACCTCCACCGGTGGTATCGTGCGGGTGCGCAGCATCGATCCGCTGCTGGGCATCACCTCGCTGTCGCGCCAGCAGCGCGAAGCCGGTCTGCGCTACCGCGAGGATTTCCGCGCCAGCCAGCAGGCTGATATCAAGCCGATGCGCTGGAGCGAACGCGTCGACGGCGACAGGACAAGCGGCGGCATCACCGACAGCGTGCTCAATGCCGGACGGTCGCACGCCGCCGCGACCCGCGCGCTCGGCCATTGGGAGGTGGTCGACGTGGTCCGGAAGATCGTGTGCCTGGAGCAGTCGGTCAGAGGCGTGGCGGGAGAGATGAGCGAGGGCAGGGACGTGGCGGCAAAGCTGTTGAGAATCGGGCTCGATCTGCTGGCGATGCACTACGGGATGATGATGCGACGATAGGGTTGGGCCCCGAGGAGTTGCGGCGCGCACGACAAGTGCTCCGCTCCAGGGCATGGCGCTGTGCATGACATCCGGCCGGCGCGATGCCGGCCGGATTGGTTGTCAGGTCAACGCCTGCAGACGCGGACTCTCTCGATGACCCGATGGTGATGACGCCAGTGCTTGATCACCTCGGTGTGGCAGCGACGATGACCGTAATAACGCGGACGGTAGCTCTCGTCATACATGCTGTAGCGGCGATAGTAGCCGTCATCGTCGGAATAATCGCGATAGTGGTGACGATATCTGGGAACATAATAATCGTCGTCATAGCCGTTGCCGATGCCAAGCGTGATGCTGGCGGCATTTGCCGGGGCGATCACGGCCACCGCCGAAGCGACGGCAATCACGGATGCGAGCAAGAGTTTCTTCATGGCAACCTCCTCTTTAAGGCTCATCTAATAAACGCTGCCCTCGCGGCCCTGTTCCCATAAAGCCGGTAAACCAATGTTTCGTGCCCGCGCGCGCTGTGAGGGGGCGGCGCCTTGGCAGCGCGCCTTTGAAGAAGGGACGTTAACCCCTTCTAAAACAGCGCCTTCTCCAGCGGCTTCTCCAGCGTCTCGGCGAAAGCGGTCGCCAGATGGTGGCGGTCGCGGAAGGCGATCTTGCCGCCGATGAAGACATGGCAGGTGGTCTGGTTGCAGAACTGGTCGGTCATATCGACATAGCGGGCGTTCGGAATGCTGCGCACGACGTCGCGCTCCACCGCGGCCATGGCGTCGTTGGCGGCATAGGCGCGCGTCTGATCACAGAGCGAGGGCGTGTCGCCGCGCCACAGCGCACGCGCCACGCAGGTGTCGACCTGCTCGTCGTTGAAGGGCACGTCGCGGATGAAGGCGACTTTCAGCCCGGCCTTGCTGAACGTCTCCAGCGTCGAACGCAGGCCAGCCTTCCACTCCGCGTCCTGACTGTCGGGCTCATCCTTGCCGGCGGCCATCTTGCGCGAACTGGTCAGGGCGATTTCCGAGATCACCACCAGGGCCGGCCTCAGCGCCAGGATCTCCTTGATCGACTGCTCGCGCCACTGGTCGCATTCGGCGTAGTCGCGCTTCAGCTTGCTCGACCATGTCGACAGCCGGGACGCCCGGCACGAGGATTTGAGCCAGGTAACCACCCGGTAATCGCGCTTTTCGGCCGCCTGGATCAGCGGCGTCGACCAGTGGTCGGCATGTGAATCGCCAAACAAGGCGATCGTGCCTTTCACATTCTTGGCGCCAAACACGCAGGGCTTCGGGGTGATGGTCTCGTAGTCGAGCACGCAGCCGCCCCTGGCGCGCGCGGTGGATGGACGCGCCGCACTTTGGGCGATGACGCGCTGCTCCGGATCGAGTTCGTGAACGGCAAACTTGGCATTGGCGTAGGCCGCGACCACGCCGGCGCCGGTCAGCAGCGCCGCGGGCACGAGCGCGCGGGCGGCGCTTGCCATCAGCCAGCCGTTGCGGCGCACGGGGTTTTCGATGACGTGATAGGTGAAGATGGAGAGCATCAGCGTCAGTGCCAGGCAGGCAAACCTGTCCAGCCCGGAAAGCTCCGCGGTGACCATTCCCGCATAGACGATGACCGGCCAGTGCCAGAGATAGAGCGAGTAGGAGAGCTTGCCGATCCATTGCATGGGCGGCAGCGACAGGAGAGCCGCGGGGCCGCCGGCCAGCTTGCCATCCGCTTGGCGCTCGCCTGCCCCGCTGACCAGCAGCAGCACCGTGCCGACGACCGGCAGCAGCGCCAGCAGGCCGGGGAAGGGCAGCGCCTCGTCCAGCAGCAGATAGGCGGGCACGATCAGCACCAGGCCGAGCCAGCCTTGCGCGGCGCGCAGCCGCGGGTGGCACCGGAGAAAACTTGCCGGCACCATCGTGGCAAGCCCGCCGGCGGCGAACTCCCAGGCCCTCAGCGGCGAGAAATAGAAAGCCCAGGGCGGCGAAACGCTGGTCAGCCAGGCGCAGGCCACGAACGACACCAGGCCGGTGACACCGATGACCACGATGGCCGCGCGCCGTCCCGGCCGCAGCCATGCGGCGAGAACGAGCAGCGCCGGCCATGCGAGGTAGAACTGCTCCTCCACCGACAGCGACCAGAAATGGATGAACGGGTTGTTGGCGGCATCGGAGGCGAAATAGTCGAACGACCAGCGGATCAGCCACAGATTGATCATATAGGCCGACGCAAACATCGCGCCCTTCGAATAGAGCGCCTGTTCCTCCGGCGACAGGATGAAGGCGCCGGCCAGCAGCGTGGCGAGGATGACGAACAGCGAGGCCGGCAGCAACCGCCGAGCGCGGCGGGCATAGAAGCGCCACAGGTTCAGCCGACCGCTCTCGCCGATCTCCTGCAAAAGGTGTCTTGTGATGAGATAGCCGGAGATGACGAAGAAGATGTCGACGCCGGCAAAGCCGCCGGGCAGGGCTGTGAGGCCGAAATGATAGGCGACGACACCTGCTACCGCCAGTGCGCGCATTCCCTCGATATCGGGTCGGAACGATGCTGCCACGATAAATCCTTCGTGCAAGCCCAACCCGCGGCCATTGTCGGCCGGGGCGGATCGTATCGCAATGCAACAAATCTTTCGCAACGCAACATGGCAGGAAAAAGGAAAAACGGCACAAACAGCCTGACGGCGAGGCGGGCATGGATAGCGCCTGCACCGGAAGCATCACAACCTGTGTTTTCGCAAATGATATCCGCCCTATTTACGACTAACATGTTAGCGTGATAGCACTACCTGCGAACTGCTCTTTTGGAGACTCGCTGGTGACATCGCGTTTTGGTCTTTCGGTTGCCCTGGCCACGCCTTTCGATGCGTCGGGGCAAATCCTCATTCCACCCATGGTGACGTTGGCCCGGAGCTGCCTGGCGCAGGGCTGCACCAGCGTGACGCTTTTCGGCACCACCGGGGAGGGCGCTTCGGTCGGCACCGAGGAGCGGCGGGCCGTCACCGAGGCGATGCTGGCGGCCGGCATCGCGCCGCATCAGCTTGTCGCAGGCGTGCTGGTCGACGCGGCCGAGGATGCAGCCGAGCAGGCTCGGCATGCCTTGCAGCGCGGCGCCCGCAACATCCTCCTTGCCCCTCCCAGCTATTTCAAGAATATCGGCGACGATGGGCTTTTCGGCTGGTTTTCCGCTGTCTTTGCCGCTCTCGGTCCGCTGGCCCGCGGCGTGCTGCTCTACAACATCCCCTCGGTCACCACGGTGCAGCTTTCGCTGGGGCTGATCGGCCGGCTGCGCCAGGCGTTTCCGGACGTGGTCGCCGGCGTCAAGGATTCCGGCGGCGACTGGGCCTATAGCGAGGCGCTGCTCGGCGCCCATGGCGATCTGGTGATCCTGATCGGCGACGAGCGGCATCTGGCGCGGGCGGTCAGGATCGGTGGCCAGGGCGCGATTTCGGGCATGGCCAATTTCGCCGCTGGCGAGGTCCTCGCCATGGCCGAGAAAGGGCACGACGACGTGCGCGTCGAGCGTTTCGTGCTCGAGTTGCTCAAGCACCCGGTCCTTCCGGCGGTCAAGGTGATGGTGGCGCGCAAGACCGGCGACGAGCGCTGGCTGGCGGTGCGGCCGCCGCTCGAGCCGATCGCGGCGCCGGAGCGCCAGCAGCTTGGCGCTGCCTACGACACTCTTTTCGCGGCCGCGGCGGCCTGACGGGGAAGGAAGCACTGAAATGGCCAATGGCGGCGACCAGACAAATCTGCGGGAGCAGGCCTATGCCAGCTTCACGCGGCATTTGCTGGCCCGCGACCTCAAGCCGGGCCAGTTCGTGTCGCAGCGCGAACTCGTCGCGTTCACCGGCCTGCCGCTCGGCGCCATCCGCGAGATCGTGCCGCGCCTGGAAGCCGAGGGGTTGTTGACGACGATCCCGCAGCGCGGCATGCAGATTGCGCATATCGACATCAGCCTGATCCGCGAGGCCTTCCAGTTCCGCCTGTTCATGGAGCGCGAGGCGGTGGCGCTGTTCACCGTCAGCGCCTCCGACGACGAACTCGCGCGCTTGCGCCGCGAGCATGAGGACATGCTGGCGCAGGCGCTGGCGCAGACCCCGACGCCGGAGATGGAGGCCAGGGCTCAGACCATCGACTGGGCCATGCACGATACTTTCATCGATGCGCTCGGCAACGAGATCATTGCCAAGGCCTATCTGGTCAATTCGGTGAAGATCCGCCTGATCCACCAGGAACGGTTCCGCATCGACGGGCGCGTGGTGCCGGTGATGCGCGAGCATCTGAGCGTGATCGAAGCCCTCGAAAGCCGCAATCCACAAAAGGCGGTCGAGGCGATCAGCCAGCATATCGACAATGCGCGCCGGCTGGCGCTCCATATCTGAGGAAGCAGGCCGCGCCGTGCCTGTCGCGGCGCAATCGACAACGACAGCAACCGGGAGGAAGAAATGCCGTCCAATCCATTCAGCCCAACCAGAAGGCAGCTCCTTGCGGGCGCCGCCATGCTCGCCGGCGCCGGCTTTGCCGGTATCCGCCCGAGCCTTGCCGCCGGCGTCGAGTGGAAGCGCTTCGCGGGCACGACGCTCGATGTCAATCTGGTGAAAAGCCCGCGCAGCGACACGCTGATCAAATATCTCGCCGAGTTCGAGGATCTGACGGGCATCAAGGTCAATGCCGAGGCGACGCCCGAGCAGCAGCAGCGCCAGAAGACGGTGATCGAGCTCAGCTCCGGCAAACCCAGCTTCGACGTCGTGCATCTGAGCTACCATGTGCAGAAGCGGCAGTTCGAGAAGGGCGGCTGGCTGGCCGACATATCGGGCTACCTTGCCGACCCGACGCTGACCGATCCGAGCCTGGTCGAAAAGGACTTTGCCGATGCCGGCATGCTGTTCGCCAAGGACGGCCAGGGCGTGCTGCGCTCGCTGCCGTTCTCGGTCGACTACTGGATAATCTACTGGAACAAGGAGCTGTTCGAGGCCAAGGGCCTCAAATACCCCGAAAC
Organism: Mesorhizobium sp. B2-4-2; assembly: GCF_006442845.1. Taxonomy (NCBI): domain Bacteria; kingdom Pseudomonadati; phylum Pseudomonadota; class Alphaproteobacteria; order Hyphomicrobiales; family Phyllobacteriaceae; genus Mesorhizobium; species Mesorhizobium sp. B2-4-2. The sequence goes on from NZ_VFVM01000008.1 coordinate 263,325, forward strand.
CTTCGATCAGCTCGTTTCAGCCGCGGAGGCTCTGACCGACCCGTCGACCAACACCTACGGTTTCGTCGCGCGCGGCCTCAAGAACGCCAACACGCCGGTCTGGACCTCGCTGATGCTCGGCTACGACATGACGCCGCTCGACGACAAGGGCAAGCTGCGCACCACCGCGCCCGAGGCGGTGGAGGCGGCCGCCCTCTACCAGCGGCTGATGACCAAATCCGCGCCGCCCGGCGTCACCGGATTCAACTGGGCCGAAGCGCAATCCGCCTTCCTGCAAGGCAAGATCGGCATGTGGTTCGACGGCGTCGGTTTCGCGCCGCCGATGGAAAATCCGGAGAAGTCGAGGGTGGTCGGCAAGGTCGGCTACGGCGTCATGCCCAAGGGCCCCAAGGCGCATGCCTCGGGTACGTTCGGCGACGGGCTCGGCGTGACAACGGCCAGCGAGAAGAAGGAAGCCGCCTATCTCTTTTGCCAATGGGCGGTGTCGGCCGGCATGGGCGCGCGGCTGCTGCAGGCAGGTGCCGGCGTGCCGTTCCGCAAATCGGTGCTGGAAGACCCCAAGGTGCGCGAAGGCGTGACCATGCCGGCGAGTTGGCTCGATGCCGTGGTCGGCTCCGGCAATGTCAGCCGGCTGGCGCTGCCGGTCATCATCCCGGTCACCGAATTCCGCGACATCTATGGCGTGGCGCTCAGCAACCTGCTCGCCGGGGCCGACCCGGCGGAGGAACTGAAGAAGGCGACGGAACAGTTCCAGCCGGTCCTCGACAGGAGCGAGCAAGGCTGATGTCCGCAACTGCCCCAGAGCGCGCCGAGGCGACGACGAGTCGCGCCGGGGCGACGACGGATCGCGCCGGGGCGACGACGGATCGTACCGGGGTGATGAAACAGGCAAGCGAAGGGGGCCGGCCCGTCAAGCTGGCTCCCAGCTACTGGCCCTTCGTCGTCCCCGCGCTGGTCGTCGTCGGCGCCGTCATCGTCTTTCCCTGGGCCTTCACGCTGTGGATGAGCGTCAACCGCTGGACGCTTGGCCAGTCGCGAAGCTTCGCGGGGATGGAGAACTATCTGCGACTGGTCGGCGATGGGCGGTTCTGGGAATCGCTCGCGCACACTTTGTCCTACACTTTCCTCTCGGTGGCCGCGCCGATGCTGCTCGGCACGGTCGCGGCGCTGATCTTCGATGCCCGGTTCCCGCTGCGCGGCGTGCTGCGCGGCATTTTCGTGATGCCGATGATGGCCACGCCCGTCGCCGTGGCGCTGGTCTGGACGATGATGTTCCATCCGCAACTCGGCGTGCTCAACTACCTTCTGTCGCTGGTCGGCATTCCGGCGCAGGAATGGATATTCAATGCCAGGACGGTCATCCCCTCGCTGGTTGCGGTCGAGACCTGGCAGTGGACGCCGCTGGTGATGCTGATCGTGCTGGGCGGGCTGGCCTCGGTGCCGCGCGAACCCTTCGAGAGCGCCGAGATCGACGGCGCCAATGCCTGGCAGCAGTTCCGTTACCTGACCTTGCCGATGATCGCGCCGTTCCTGATGATCGCGGTGATCATCCGCACGATCGACGCACTGAAGAGCTTCGACATCATCTATGCGATGACGCAGGGTGGGCCGGGCACGGCCTCCGAGACCATCAACATCTATCTCTACAACATCGCCTTCTCTTATTACGACGTCGGCTACGGCTCGGCCATGGCGGTGGTGTTCTTCGTTCTTATCGTAGCGCTGTCCTTCGTCCTGCTGATGCTGCGCCAGCGCAGCCGCTGGACCGACGCGGAGGGCAAATAGATGCGTTCGCGACTGCTCAACCGGATCGGCCTGTTCTTCGCCGCCCTGGTCTTCGTCTCGCCGGCGATCCTGTTTTTCCTCTGGATGCTCTCGCTGTCCCTGAAATTCGAGATCGACAACGGCGCCTCGCCGCCGGTCTTCATCCCCGAGCACGTGGCCTGGTCGAACTATGCCAAGGTGTTCGAGGAGAACAATTTCCTGCTCTACTTCTGGAACTCGGTGCTGGTGACCGGCACGGCGACGCTCTTGGCGCTGCTGATCGGCGTGCCTGCCGGCTACGGCATAGCGCGGCTCAAGGCCGAACGGTCGGCGGTCGTCATCATGATCGCGCGCATGACGCCGGGGCTGTCCTATCTCATCCCGCTGTTCCTGCTGTTCCAGTGGGCGGGCATATTGGGCACGCTGTGGCCGCAGATCATCATCCATCTCGTGGTCACGGTGCCGATCGTGGTCTGGGTGATGATCGGCTATTTCGAAACCACGCCGATGGAGCTGGAGGAGGCCGCCAGCATGGACGGCGCCTCCTCATGGCAGGTGTTCCGGCTGGTCGCGTTGCCCATCGCCAGGCCAGGCATCGTGGTGGCCTTCATCCTGTCCATCATCTTCTCCTGGAACAATTTCGTCTTTGGCGTGGTGCTGGCCAGCCGCGAGACGCGGACCTTGCCGGTCGCGGTCTACAACATGCTCTCCTACGAGCAGGTGAGCTGGGGGCCGCTGGCCGCCGCCGCACTGGTGGTGACGCTGCCGGTGCTGGTGCTGACCATGTTCGCGCAAAGGCAGATCGTCACCGGGCTGACCGCCGGCGCGGTCAAGGGCGGCTGAAGCCGACGACACTCTTTCCAGGTGAGGACATGAAATGGCAGCGGTGACCATCAACAATGTGCAGAAGGCATTCGGAGCGACCAGGATCATTCACGACGTCAGCGTCGACATCGCCGATGGCGAGTTCGTGATCCTGGTCGGACCTTCGGGCTGCGGAAAGTCGACGCTGCTGCGCATGATCGCGGGGCTGGAGACGATCTCGGCCGGCAGGATCGCCATCGGCGAGCGGGTCGTCAACGATCTCAGGGCGCGAGACCGCAACATCGCCATGGTGTTCCAGAACTACGCGCTCTACCCGCATATGACGGTGGCCGACAATATGGGTTTCGCGCTCAAGATCAAGAAAGCCGATCCGGCCGATACCGCCGGCCGCGTCAACAGGGCGGCGAGTATCCTCGGCCTGGAAAAGCTGCTCGACCGCTTCCCGCGCCAGCTTTCGGGCGGCCAGCGCCAGCGTGTCGCCATGGGGCGCGCCATCGTGCGCGACCCGCAAGTCTTCCTGTTCGACGAACCGCTCTCCAACCTGGACGCCAAGCTGCGCGTGCAGATGCGAGGCGAGATCAAGGCGCTGCACCAGCGGCTGGGCACCACCACCATCTATGTCACGCATGACCAGATCGAGGCCATGACCATGGCCGACAAGATCGTGGTGCTGCATGACGGCCTGGTCGAGCAGGTCGGCGCGCCGCTCGACCTCTACGACCAGCCGGCCAATCTCTTCGTCGCCGGCTTCATCGGTTCGCCCGCCATGAATTTCATTCGCGGCCGCATCGAGGAAGGCGTCTTCCGCAGCGCAGGCGGGCTGACCTTGCCGCTGCCGGCGCCGCTTCATCCGGCACAGGTCCTGGGCGGGGAGCTGGTCTACGGCATCCGCCCCGAACACATCCGCGCCAGCAGCCAAGGCATACCCGGCAGCGTCACGCTGCTGGAAGCCACCGGCTCGGAGATCTTCGCCAAGGTGGATTGCGGCGGCGAGGAGATAGACTGCCTTTTCCGCGAGCGGCTGGCGCTCAAGCAGGGCCAGCTGGTGCGCATCGAGGTCGACCGCGCCTGCGCGCATCTGTTCGACGCCGAAACCGGCCGGCGCGTCGGCGCATGACAACAGCCCCGCGGGACGGGGCTGTCTTCAGGGTGCGGGCTATAAAAGCCTGCTCTTTGCCGGTCTATTTGCTGCCGCCATTCGCCTTGACGCTGCTGCAGAACTCCGGATGGCTGTTGGCGGCGTTGGCGTCCTTGGCCTCATCGTCGCAGGCCGTCATCATCATCTTCTGGTCTTCCGGAGTGAGCGCTTTCCACGCCTTCGTGAACTCGTCGCTGCTGCGCATCTTCTTCATGCTGGAGTCGGTGTAGAAGGGCTGCATCTTGGCCGGGTCGTCGAGTGCCGACGTGCCCTTGTTCGCGGCGGCGAGGGCCGAGCCCGCGAGCATCGAAAGCGTCATCGCGCCGACGCAGATCATCTTGATGTTCATGATAGGATCCTTCCCTGTTGCTCTTCGACCGTCGAAGCAACGATCTTCAAAGAAACGGAAGGTTTGGAGGAAAGTTCCGGTTCGCCATGCCAGCTGAGGCCCGGTCTGAACAAATATATTGTTCAGCGGCGGCGAAACTTCCGCTTTTTTCTTCGTTTGGCTGCCTCGTTAGATTTGCAGCCGGGGCGCATCGCGCGGGATAGCGCCTTCCTCTTCACCCTAGCGCGGCTGGACCAGAGTCCGCGCCGCCTCCGCTCCCGCCGTCAGCATGCGATCGGACAATTTAGTTCCCTCCACCGCGCGGGACAGTTGAAGGGCGCCGATGAGCGCCGCGAAAACGCCCAATGCAACGCCCTCCGGATCAGGGATTCCAGGCGGCAACTGCGCCGACACCTGGCGCACCAGAGTCATTAATCGTTCGGTGTAGAGCGCGCGGGTCTCGGATGGCTGACGCGCGATTTCGGGCAATAGCGCCGCCGAAGCACAGCCGGTCTCCGGATGATCCCGGTGCTCGGGCGACAAATACATCGCGAGGGCCAGATCCAGCCCTCCCGAGGCCAACGCCTCCTGCAATTGCTGCGACTGAGCCTCCAGTGCCGCGACCATGCTCTCGCGGACGAGTTCGGCCTTGGATTGAAAGTGTGGATAGAAGGCGCCGTTCGTCATGCCGGCGTCGCTCATGATGCTTGCCAGTCCGGACGCGGCGATGCCGTCACCGCGAAACCGTTCGGCGGCGACCTCCATGATCCGGCTGCGTGATGCGTCCTTCCGGCCTTTTTCGTAGCGCATGGCGCTCCTTCCGCTTCCCTATTGCATTACACTCGTAATGTGATATTACGATTATAATTCAATCATCGCCGAGAGGCAAGACCTCTCGAGTTCGGAGTCACCAGATGAACCGGAATTCAGGAAAGACGGCGATCGTGACCGGCGCCTCCTCGGGCATCGGCCGCGCCAGCGCGGAGGCTTTGGCGCGGGCGGGTTTCACCGTCTTCGGCACCAGCCGCAAAATATCAGGCCAGGGTTCGAGCGAAATATCGATGCTGGTTTGTGACGTGACCGATGACGCATCGGTCGCCTCTGTGGTTTCGGATGTCGTCGCCAAGACCGGCCGGATAGACCTTCTGGTCAACAATGCCGGCATCGGGCTGCTGGGAGGCGCGGAGGAATCCTCGGTTTCCCAGTCCAAGGCCCTGTTCGATGTCAATCTGTTCGGCGTCATGCGGATGATCAACGCGGTGCTGCCGTCGATGCGGCGGCGCGGCGAGGGGCGCATCGTCAATATCGGCTCGATCCTGGGATTGGTCCCCGCGCCGTACTCGGCCCACTATTCCGCCGTCAAGCACGCGCTCGAAGGCTATTCGGAATCGCTCGATCACGAGGTTCGCGCTTTCAACATCCGGGTTTCGGTCATCGAACCTGCCTTCGTGCGCACCGTGTTCGACCAGAACGGGCTCGAGCCCGATTCCGTCATGAAGGAATACGATCAGGCCCGCGCCGGTATCGACGCATTGCTTCGCGACGTGATGCCGAAAGCAGACCCGCCGGAAGCGGTGGCGAATGTGGTACTCAGGGCCGCCACCGACAAGCGTCAGCGCCGACGCTACACCGCCGGCAAGACAGCCCGGCTGGTCAGCACGCTGCGGCGGTTCGCGCCCGCCGCGACGTTCGACAAGACCTTGCGCAAGCAGTTCCGCCTGCCTGCCTGAACGGAGCGTGCCAAGTCAGTGCCCGCACAAGCAGTTTCGCTGCCCCGAAAGCCCGGCCTGTCCGATATCGGGACCCATTTCAAGAAAGCGAATATGATGAAAGCCTTTGTCGTCGACAAATATCAGAAGAAGGGCGCCCTGCGGCTTGCAGAGATGCCTGAGCCGGAACCGCGCGACAACGATGTCCTGATCGAGGTCCACGCCGCTGGCGTAAACCTTCTCGATTCCAAGCTCCGGGATGGCGAGTTCAAACTCATATTGCCTTACCGCCCGCCATTCATCCTTGGCCATGACGTGGCCGGCATCGTCGTTAGCGTCGGGTCGAAAGTACGCAAATTCAAGATCGGCGACGAAGTCTATGCGCGGGCGCGCGACGGACGGATCGGGACATTCGCCGAATTCATCGCCATCGAAGAAGCCGACGTGGCCCTGAAGCCCGACAGTCTCAGCATGGAGGAGGCGGCCTCCATTCCGCTGGTCGGCCTGACCGCCTGGCAGGTGCTCGTCGACAGGGCAGGGCTGAAGAAAGGGCAGAAGGTGTTCATCCAGGCCGGCTCCGGCGGTGTGGGGACATTCGCCATCCAACTGGCAAAGCATCTCGGCGCCACCGTTGCGACGACGGCCAGCGCCGCGAGCGCCGATCTGGTGAGACGTCTCGGAGCCGATGTCGTCGTCGACTACAGGAAGGAGGACTTCGGGAAGGTCCTGCATGGCTACGACGTCGTCCTGAACAGCCAGGACGCCAAGACGCTCGAGAAATCCCTGCATGTGCTGAAGCCGGGCGGAAAGCTCATCTCCATCTCCGGTCCACCGGATCCCGAATTTGCCAGGGACAAAGGCCTCAACATTGTCCTGAAACTGGTCCTGCGCCTGCTGAGCCGCGGCATACGCCGCAAGGCCAGACGCGCCGGGGCCGGATATTCGTTCCTGTTCATGTGGGCGCAGGGCGATCAGCTGAGCAGGATCACGTCGCTCATCCAATCCGGCGTCATACGCCCTGTCATGGATCAGGTATTCCCATTCGAAAAGACCAACGAGGCGCTGGCCTATGTCGAGACGGGGCGCGCCAAGGGCAAGGTGGTCGTGAAGGTGAGATAGAAGGCGCCGGCGCCGCTCGGCCTGTTATCAGTCTTGCGCCTTTTAGCCAGGGCGGTCTCCGCCGCTCTCGATCTCCTGGAGATAGAACGCCTTGCTGGGCTGCAAATGGTCGACGCAGAGCTGCGCCAGCACCCAATTGTCCCGGCGCTTCAGCGCCTCGATCATCATCGCGTGGTGCTGGCGCGAGATGTCGAGCTTTTCCCTGTCGGCCAGCGAGTTAGCCCGCACCGGCAGGCTGAGGCGCATGTAATGCTCGATCGAGGCCACCAGATAGGCATTGCCGCAGGCCGAGAACATGGTGAGATGGAAACGATCATTGGCCTCGTGGATGCCGCGCAGGTAGCCGCTCTCGACATGGTCGTTATAGATGCGGAGGATCTGCGTCAGCTCTTCGATCAGCGCATCGCTCGCCGGCAGGCGGATCATCAGCGCCGCCTGGCGCTGCAGCATCTCGCGCACCTCGTAGATCTGCCGTACCTCGTCGGGCGACAGCCGCCGCACCATGGCGCCCTTGTTGCGCTCGCGCGTGACGACGCCTAGCCTTTCGAGCTGATAGAGCGCCTGTCGAATGGTATGGCGCGACACCGGGAAGCGGGCGAGCAGCACGTCCTCGACCAGGCGCGCGCCGGGCGCCAGCCTGCCGAAGATGATGTCTTCCTCCAGCGCGTGGACGATATCGGCTTCCTTGCCGCCATAATCGATCGTGTTGAGCATCGCGCTCCGTCGCGTTTTCGACAGCCTCATGGCGAGGGCCGCTCTTGCCGCCTTGCCATGGCGAAAAAAGAGAACCGGACCGCTTGGCCGGCCGGACCGATTGGCCTTGAGCCCGCCAGCTGCGCCATTACCGCCGACGGTCCCTGCCGCTTGCCGAGCCCCCAGATGGGCCGGGCGAGGGTCGTCGCTGGCCATGCTTTTGTCAAGCGACGCGAGGGACGTCGCCGCCCTGTCAGTTCCTGTCCACCGGCTTTGAGCGCATGCGCGAGACCGTTTCGCGCTCGGCGCGCTTGGAGCGCAGCGGCGGCAGGCCGCGGTCGATCAGGTCCATGTCCTCCAGCACCATGTCGCCCATGCGCTTGAAGGCGATGTCAAGCGCGCCGGCGCGGTGGGCCGAGCGCAGGAAGCCAGGCAAGGCGCGCACCGGGTGGTCCCACGCCAGCGGCTCCTCGGGGAAGACGTCGCTGGCGGCGAGGATGTGGCCGCCCTTCACCGCCGCCATCAAAGCGGGGAAGTCGACCACGCCGGCGCGGCTGAGCAGGATGAAGGCCGCGCCTTTGCGCATCCTGGCGAAGGCGTCGGCGCCGAGGAAGCCCTGGTTCTCGCTGGTCACCGAGGCGACGACGAAGACGAAGTCGCTGGCGGACAGCACCTCGTCCATCGAGGCCGGCTCGACGCCATTGTCGATCAGGATCGACGGCGGCAGCCAGGGATCGAAGACTTTTGTCCTGGTGCGGAAACCCGACAGCAGCCGGTTCAGCGCGCGGCCGAGATCGCCGAAGCCGATGATGCCGACATCGGCGCCTGACAACAGCCGCGCCGTCCGGTTGCCGTCGCCGCCCCACAATTCCTCGCCCTTGCGGAAGGCAAGGTCGGCATCGACGATGCCGCGGGCGAGGTTGAGCGCCATGGCAAGGCCGAGCTCGGCCACCGGCTCGGCGAAGACCAGGCCCGTTGTGACGACATGGATGCCGCGCGCGAACAGCGTTTCATAGGGCATGTTGTCGATGAGGTTGCTCTCGACATTGAAGACGCAGCGCAGCGCCTTCATCTTCTCCAGCGTCTCGGCCGCGATCGGCGGCTGGCCGACGATGTAGCGGGCCTCGGCCAGCACATCGGCCGGCAGTTTCGCCACGCCGTCCGGCGTCGTCTCGACGATGCGATATTTCGCCTTGAAGCGCGCCAGCTGCGGCGGCGTGAAGATGAGGTCGAGCGTGCGCGGTTCGGGCGCGCTGATGACCAGCGGCAGGGCGCTGTCGGACATGGCGAATTCCTCCCGGCGCGATCGTTTTGGCGCCCTTCTGGATGCAATCTATCCCGGATTAAACGACTTACAACATGCATACGGAGGAGGAAAATTTCGCGACAAGAAAGGCGGGATTGCGGCTGGGGCGAGGGGCCGTTCTTGCACAAGGGCCCAAAAAAGGGAAAGGGAATGCGCTTCTGGCGCCGCAACCAACCACCGCTCCATACGTTGATCCATGCCGGACCGATTCCGGCTTACTCCAGAGCCTCACCCCGCCGGCCATGACTGGCGGGGGCTTTTTGCGGGAGGGCCGTATCGACCTTATGCGCAGGCCGTCGTCAGCGCCCGCCGCTCGTTTGCTTCCAGCGCGGCGCGATCGCGGAACCGTCGATGAATTCAAGGCCGCCCGCCTCGTTGAGCGTGTGCAGCTTGCGCCCGCTCCATAACGCGCCAGGCGTCAAGATGGTCTCGACAACCTGGCTCATGCCGTCCAAGTCCAGGTGAACAATGCTTGCGATGCCGAGCGCCGCGCCATAGCTCCTGCGGCAGTCCTGCACGGGGCGCAGCAATTGGCCCTCCCGTTCTACCATGCGGCCCGCCGGTCGCGCCGAGGCGATGTCGATCAGGACGGGGTTTTTGGGGTGCGGCGTCCACGGTCCGCGAAAGTCCGGCGCCGACCACAGATGCAGCGCGTCGGAAAAGGCGCCGCCGCCGTCCCTGACGGTGGCGAACAGCCACCATCGTCCGCCATGCTCGACCAGGGTGGCGTCGCTGGCGACGATGTCTGACAGCAGCGTCGCTTCCTTGACCCAGCCGCCAGGGAAGGCGGTGGCGCGGTAGAGGTCGACCGTGCGGTTGGCGCAGCTCTCCGGCACCATCCAGACTTCGCCGTCGCGCTCGAAGACGAACGGATAGGACAGGTGATAGGGCAGGTCGAGCACCGGTTCCGGGCGGCCGATCGGCCCCGACGGGCCGAACGGCACGGCGGAGATGATGGCCCGGCCCAAACGGTGGATATAGTCCTCGACGAACAGGGTCACCTTGCCCTGATGCAGGATCGGGAACGGGTCGGCGTAGAAGCGGCTGCCGTCGTCGGGCAGCACCTGCCAGCCCGTTGCCGGATGCGCCCGCAGGTCGAGCAGGTCCTGCCCCTGCGTTTGCCGCCAGCCGACCTTCCAGTGCGGGGCGTTGTAGCAGAGATGGTAGATCTTCTGGACGACGCGCCGCGCCAGCGCCTTGCCAGCCCTGACGCCAAGCTTGGCGGCGGACGGCATGGCGGGCGCGGCATTGCCGTGCGCCGGCTCCGGCAGGACGGGGAGAGCGTGCCGCGCCGCGCCGGTCATCGCCGCCAGGATCAGGCTCGCGGTGCGCGCCAGCATATCCTGGAACGAGGCAAGCGCGATGCCGCCATATTCGGTGCCCAAGCGGCCTTCGGCGAGGTACGTACCGTTTTCCTCTATACGGCCAATCGGCGTTCGCCCATCGAGGATCAGCGCCAGCAGGGCAGCTTCGCCCGCGGCGCCATCATAGGTCACGCGCCAGACGCGGGTTCCTTCGCGCTGCACGTCGCCGCAGAGGTCGATCACCAGATCGGGCGCTGCCGGCGGCCGCGCTTGATAGGGCGCCAGCGCCGAAAGCGGCAGGCGTTTCGCCAGCCCGTTCGCGGACAGGCCATGGATGGCCGTTTCCAGCTGAAACAGCGCCGCGGCGCTGGGTGGTATGCCGCCCTCGGCCGGCCCGAGATCGACAGAGACCTCGACATGCGCCAGCGCCGCCAGGCGCTCCAGCAGCGTCAGGTGAAAGGCACGCGGGCATTCGCTGTCCAGGCGCAGGCTCACCTGCATGTCGCATCCTCATCGTTGTGATGTTCGGTATTGGGCCGGTGTTTGGACGCGGGAAACGGCCGGACGGATGAAGTGTTGCCCCATTCCATGTCATTCCCCCGTTGCCCGCGCCGTATCAACACTCGCGCCTCTTCTAGGCAAACTCCGTGCCAAAATTCACAAGAGCTCTCAATATAATTAACAGTGTTTTAACAGTTGGAAGCATAGCTAAGACAAAGCCGCAATTTGATCTTTGCAGGCGCATGGAGTGTTGTCGGAGCGACCCTTGCAATCATCCCTGCTCTCGTTGCCGCAACAATACGCTCCGGAGGCGATGCAATACGCGCCCGGAGCGGTGCCGTCGGCGCCCTCCTACCCGGCCTCGACCGTCGAGCTGGGCGACGTGAAGCGCATACTGGTGCGCCGCCGTTTCCTCATCTTTGCCATCACCGCGCTGCTGACCCTCGGCGCATTGCTCTATGGGCTTATGACGCCGGCGCTCTACAGCTCGGCGGCGGAAATCATCATCGACCCGCAAGACCTGCAGGTGGTCAGCAACGACGTCAATCCGAGCCAGGTGCCGCCCGACGGCGGCATAACCCGTGTGGAAAGCCAGGTCAGCGTCGTCCAGTCGACGGGGGTGCTGCTCAGGGCCATCAAGGCGACCAACCTGACCGAGGATCCTGAATTCAACGGGCAGGGCATGCTGGGACGTTTACTCGGCGGATTGCTGGGTTCGGGGTCAGGCGAAGCCGACAAGACGGCCAAGACGCTCGATGCGTTGCGCGCACGCCTGGCGGTGCGGCGAGCGGACAAAGTGCTGGTCATCGAGGTGATCATCACCACCAAGAACGCCGAGAAGTCGGCGATGCTGGCCAATGCGATCGCGCAGGCCTATCTGGCGGATCAGGCGAGCTCACGCGCGCGGATGGCCAAGGACGCTTCGGACGCCATCGCCGCGCGACTGGATGAGCAGCGCAAGCGCGTCCAGCAGGCCGAGAATGCCGTCGAGGCCTACAGGTCCGCCAACAACATGGTGATGGCGGCAGGCAATCTGGTCAGCGACCAGGAACTGACCGAGCTGAATACGCAGCTTTCGGCAGCGCAAAGCCGCACTGCGGCGCTGAAGGCGCAGGTCGACCAGTTGCGCAGGTCGGGCGGGGCGCCGGACGCGACCTCGGAAGCGATGCGCTCCTCGGTGATTTCGAGCCTCAGGGCGCAGGAGGCGACGCTTGTCGACAAGGTATCGCAGTTCGGCACGGAACTTGGGCCACGCCATCCCTCGATGATCGCGGCGCAGCAGCAGCTGCGCGACACGCGTGCGCTGATCGGGCGCGAGCTCGGCCGCATCGGGGCGGCTGCCGAGACCGACTACGAGCGAGCGCTGGCCAACCAGCAGGCGCTGGAGGCCAAGGTCGCCGGCATGAAGACCAAGTCGCTCGATACGGACCAGGCTTCGGTCAAGCTGCGCGAGTTGCAGCGCGATCTCGAGGCCGTTCGCTCCGTCTATGCCAACTATCTGCAGCGTGTGCAGGAGACGCGCGAGCAGATCAACGTCGACAGCACCAATGCGCGGATCATCTCCAGCGCCATGCCGGCCCTGAAGAAGAGCTGGCCGCCGCTGTCGCTGCTTGTCCTGGGCGCGCTCTTCGGCGGCCTGGGGCTCGGCACCGGCCTGGCGCTGATCGCGGAATATTCCTCGCCCACGGTGCTTTCCAGCGCGCAGATGCAATCGGCCATCGACGCGCCGGTGCTTGGCGTGGTGCCGGCAAAGTCGGGCAACACCCGTCGCTGGTGGCCTTTCGGCGGCACGGCCGCCGCGGCGAGCCAGAAGACGGACGCGGTTGTGGGGCTGGCGCTGAGGCGCATGTTCTCGTCGGGCCGGCGCCCGCCGGACTGGCCGCTGGTGCCGTCCATACTGGTGACGTCGCCGCCCGAGGACGCCGCGCATCGCGGCAGGGTGGCGCGCTTGCTGGCCAATGCCGCGGCCGCCCGGGGCGGCCGTATCCTGTTCATCGATACCAATGCCGGCGGCGGCCAGAAAGATCAGCAGCCGGGCGTGCTCGATGTGCTTCGCGGTGAGTACGGCATCGAGGCGTTGAGCCAGTATACGCCCGGCAGCAATGTCGCGCTTTTGGGGAGGGGCCGGTCAAAGGCCGTATTCCAGGAAGCGCAGGGCGTCTATTTTGCCCAGCAGATGTTGGCCCAGGCGGGCCGCAACTTCGAACTCGTCGTCATCGATGGCGGCGCGCTGGCCGACAACCTCAATGCCTCGCCGCTGGTAGCGATGGCCGACGAAATCCTGCTCGTCGCCACGCTGAACTCGACGCCGATGCGCGATGTCGCGGCGGCGTCGCAGGCCATTTCCGTCATGGGGCGGTTGCCGACCGGCGCCTTGCTGGTCGACGAGGCGGCCTGACATGGCCGCCGTCCGGCCCGCCAGCCCGGCAGCCGGCTGGGCCGCGCCGGGTCAAGCCGCCGCCGCATCCCGCGCCGGCAATTCCATCGACTGGGTGACCCGCTTCGGCCTGGTCGTCACGGTGGCGGTGCTGTTCGCCGTTTCCGGCGGCATGCTATGGCTGGTGGGCTACAATTACGACGGCCTGCTCGGCAGTCCGGCCACCAAGATCCATCCGTCGACCTATCTCCTGGTGCTGGTGTTTGCCTGGCGTTCATGCACGTTCGGCAATCCGGTCGGCTATATGGCTGCCGTTGCCGACCGGCGGCCGGCCAGCGCGCTGATGGCGGTCATCTCGGTCGTGCTCCTGGTGGTGGTCGTCGTCAGGCATCGCCCGGGCATGGCGGGCATGGTCGATACGTTCGTGACGGCGGCGCTGCTGGTGCTGATGCTGGCCGAGGACGACGACCGGACCTTCGCGCGGCTGCAGACGGTCGTTCACGCGGTGATGTCGGCGAATGCGGTGCTGGCGCTGTTCGAGTTCGCGACCAAGACGCTGGTGTTTCCCTACCGGCTCGACGGCGAGGTGTTCACGGACCTGCGCTCGACCGCGCTTCAGGGCCATCCGCTGGCCAATGCCACGATCACCGCGGTCTATGTGCTGGCGCTGCTCTCCGGCTCACGGTCGCTGTCGATGCCGCTGCGGCTTTCGCTGATCGGCCTGCAAACCGCGGCGCTGGTCGCGTTCGGCGGACGTTCGGCGATGGTGATCACGCTCGCGCTCGGCGGCATCTATCTGCTTTTCAGGGGCGTGGCCTATCTGCGGCATGGACGCGTCAGCCTGCTGGGCGCGGCCCTTGCGGTCCTGCTCGCCACGCTGCTGCCGGTGGCGGTCGCCCTTCTCTTTTCCTACGGCTTCTTCGACGCGCTGCTGGAACGCTTCGTGTCCGACAGCGGCAGCGCCAATGCCCGCGTCGAAATGTTCGACCTCTTCAAGAATCTGGGGCTGGGCGACCTGATCGTGGGGCCTGATATCGATCTGATCGAAAGCATGCGCCGCATCAACGGCCTGGAACAAGGCATCGAGAACCCGATCATACGCATGGTGCTCTATCAGGGCGCTTTCTTTACCCTGCTGATGCTGTTCGGCTTCGTGCTGTTCATGCATGAGGTGGCACGCCGCTGCCATCCCGGCATCTGGCTGCCCATGCTGGGTTGGCTGATCCTGCTCAACACCTCCGAGACCCTCGCCTCCAAGACGACGCTGTTGACCAAATTCGTGGTGCTGGCGCTGGTGCTGTACCGGCCGGCGCGGGCGGTGGCGCGGCAAAAGACGCAAGCAGCGCGCGTAACTGGAGACGACCCCCGAAGAGGGCTGCCTCTCCACCGCTAGCGGCAGGTTCCCCCGCGTTTCGCCAAGACGTCGGCATGTGACATGGGGCTCAGCCAGGACGCCGGGAAAGTGCTTCAAGGCTTTCCACGCCCGAAAGCGGGTGCGGTCGTCACCTGCCAATATAGGCGGCCAGTTCGTCGGGCGTCCCGTTTGGGAAGGCCTGTTTTAGAAAGTCCATGAACGCCGACACTCGCGCGCTGAGCAGCCGTCGAGAGGGGTAGAGCGTCCATAGAGCGATCTCGGGGCCGTCGATCTCCCCCCAACTTACCAGTGTGCCGTCAGCCAGGTCGTGGCTCACCAACGAAATGGGAAGACGTGCCGCACCGACGCCGGCCCGCACCGCGTCCCGGACCATGATGAGCGTCGACAAGGCGACGACCGGCTCGATCGTGATCGTTGACCGGCCGCCTTGTGTCTTCACGTGCAATGTCTGCAGATCGCCTGCCCCGCGCGCAACGCCAGGAGCGGCGAGTCCACCGGTCGGGCGAGGAAGGTCGGGGCGAGCCACCACGACCAGGCGATCGCGCAGAAACGCCCGTCCGACCAGGCTTTCGTCGGGATCCGGATTGACCCGGATCACCAGGTCGTAGCCTTCCTCGATCATGTCCACGGCCCGGTCCTCGGTCGTGACCTCCAGCCTCACCTCCGGATATTTGAGGGCGAAACCCGCAGCGATCCTTCCCATTGCGGTCTGAGAAAAATGCAAAGGCGCGCTGATCCGCAGCTTCCCCTTCGGTCTCTGACCGCCCGAGGCAATCGCCGAAGCGGTCTCGTCGAGTTCGGCGAGCAACGCTCCCGTCCGCTCGAAGAGCGCCCGTCCTTCTTCGGTGAGCTTGAGGTTACGCGCACCCCGTTCAAACAGGCGCAGATCAAGACTGCTTTCCAGTTCGCCAACGCGCCGGGACAGGGTTGCCTTGGGCCGGCCGGTGGCCCTTGCCGCTTTGCCGAAGCCGCCATGACGGGCAACGAGATTGAAATCGGCGAGGGCAAGGAGGTCCATGTGTGTTCCACCAGTGAGACGACGTGTCTAAAATTTCCGCCTGTTGGGCTGCTAGTGAGCCACACATATTGGAGGTGTCAAGCAATCCAACAGGAGAAATATCATGACCATTCTCGTTACCGGCGCCACGGGCAACATTGGCCGCCAAGTCGTCGAACATCTCGTCAAGCGCGACGCAGATGTGCGTGCTCTCGTCCGCGATCCGTCGAAAGCCAACTTCCCGGCAGGCGTCTCCGTCGTGCAAGGCGACTTTCTCGATGTCGATTCGCTGCGGAAAGCCATGTCCGGAGTCTCTACTCTGTTCCTCTTGAACGCCGTGGTACCGGACGAATTCACCCAAGCTTTGGTCGCGCTCAACGTTGCCCGATCTGCCGGCATCGAGCGGATCGTCTATCTGTCGGTGGTCCACGCTGACGTCTATGTGAACGTACCCCATTTCGCGGGCAAGTTCGGCGTCGAGCGCATGATCGAGGAGATGGACTTCAAGGCTACGATCTTGCGCCCGGCCTACTTCATCCAGAATGATCTGATGATCGAAGACGTCATCACCGGCTACGGCACCTACCCAATGCCGATCGGCGCCAAGGGGCTCGCCATGATCGACGTGCGTGATATCGCCGAGATCGCCGCCCTCGAGTTGCTGCGCCGCGAACAGTCTTCCGAGCCGCTTGCGCTCGACCGAATCAACCTCGTCGGCCCGGAGACACTGACCGGGACGGATATCGCCGCAATCTGGTCAGAGGTGCTTGGCCGCCCGATCAACTACGGCGGCGACAATACCGAAGGCTTCGAGCAAAATCTCAAGCAGCTCTTGCCCGCCTGGATGGCCTACGACATGCGCCTGATGGGCGAGCGATTCTTGACCGACGGGATGCTGCCTGAGGCCGGCGACGTCGAGCGCCTGACTGCCTTGCTCGGACGCCCACTGCGCCCATATCGCGACTTCGCCTCGGCAATCGCTGCCTCCGCTTGACGGAAGCAAGGACAAGCAACGGGGATAGGCCGTCTAGCCCGGCATCTCCAGCCCAAGCGCCTCGATCATCGCCGGGTCCAGAGCGCGCGTGGTGTCGTCCATCATGCCCATGCCGTCGAAGAGGGCCCAAAAGGCCCAGGCAAAGCCGAACGACTCGGCGCTTTGCCTGACGTCGGCGATGTAGCGGGCGCGGTCGGGATCGGGCGCGGCGACATAGCGGGCGTCGGTGCGCAGCGCGCCGAACTCACCCATGACAATGCGTTCGGGCGCGATGCCGTGGCTATCGGCCCAATCGCGCGCCTGGCTAAGATATTTGTCGATGAACCAGCGGCCGGGCTGGGCGTCAAAATAGACCTTCAGCACGCGCTCGGTTTCCGCGTAGGCGGCTTTCTTGTCCGCTTCGGAGGTTTCGGTGTCCTCGGCCATGCGCGCCCGCACCGAAGTCAGCGTCGCCTCGAGCGAACCGGCCGAGGCGGGCCACGGCACGTTGTTGAGCGAGCGGTAGACCGGCTCGCTCATCCACGGCGCGCCCTGGTGGCTGAACAGGTAGGGCTCGTAGAAGTGGAAGGTGAACAGGATCGGTTCGAAGGGCGAGAGCGGCGCCGGATCGAGCGCGGTCAGCCCGCTCACCATGGAGCCGCAGCCACCGGTCACGACCAGCGGCAGGGTAACGGACGATGCCCTGGCTTCGGTCAGGAGCGCGAACTGGACCTGCGACCAGACGTTGGACTCGCAGGATTGCTGCGGCTCGTTGACCGGCTCCAGCGCGACCTTGCCCGATGGAAACCGCGCCAGCCGGCCGGCAAGCTCGCCGATCAGCGTCCGATAGAGATCGAAGGCGGGCGCGGCAGTGCTGGAGACCATGCGGTGCGGATTCCAATAGTGGGTCGCGCTATTGGCCTGCACGTTGACGATGATGCCGAGGTCGGCGTCGAGGGCGGCGGTGACGGCCCGATCGAGCATCGCCAGCAAACGGCCGCGCGTGCCGGCATCGCCGGCCAGGAACGGGCCGGGATCGACCGGCAGGCGGATGAAATCGAGACCCGTCGCGCGCAGCCTGCGCAGATCGGCCGCCGTCGGGACCGGCCGCTGCTGGAATGGAGGCCAGTCGTAGTCGGTACGGGGTGCGGGGAATTCGCGCGTCAGCGAAAACCAGGGGAAGGCGTTGACGCCGCGCCGGAAGCGCCATTCGCCGGTGGCGGCCAGGCTGGACGACACGGGAGAAAGCGGCGCGAACAACGCCGCCGTGGACAGCGCCGCTCCGAGAACCCGCCGGCGCGACCACGTCGTCATGCGTGCGAGGGATGGTCGACCGGAACGGCCTCGCCGGCGACGACGCCGAGCAGCCGGAAGGCTTCATTCTCATAGGCCAGCAGCACGTCTTCCCAGCGGAAGGCTTCGCGGGCGCGCGCCCTGGCGGCCTCACCGCAACTCTCGACCAGGGCGTCGTCTTCGATGGCCCGATCGATCCGGCCGGCGCAAGTGCCGGTATCGGTGAAATAGAGGGCGGCGGCGCCCGCGGTCCACCTGTTGTAGGGATTGTCGTGGGCGATCACCATGTTGCCGGCCGCCAGCGCCTCGACCAATGACGGGTTGGTGCCGCCGACCGTGTGGCCATGCATATAGGCGCGCGCGTGGTACCGCAGCGCCTTCACGGTCGCCTGGTCATAGATGGCCCCGGGCAGGACCACCGAGCCATTCGCGGCCTTGCGGATGGCGGCGTGATAGGGGATTTCATCCGAGAGCGTTCCAAGCACCACCAGCTTCATGTCGCGCTTTTTGCTGCAAAAGGCCTCGACGATCGGCAGGATGTTGTTGTCGGGCTCGATGCGTGCGATCGAGATCAGGTACTTTCCAGGTTCGAGCCCGAGCGCCCTGACCGGTGCCTCCGGCGCCGTCGTCACCGGATCGCCGCCATAGGGGATGGTGACGATCGCGCTGCGCGGCCGGCGTGTCGCCAAATGATCGGCGATGACAGGATGATCGGCGACGAGGCGATGCGAGGTCCAGGCGCCGATCCATTCGTTGAGCCAGAACCAGCTTCGCGCCGACAGGCCCCATTTGGGGCGGCGCCATTCGATGCCGTCCATGTTGGTCATGATCTTGCGCCGCATCAGCCTGAGCCAGGTCAGGAAAAGCGCGCCATTGTAACCCAGCACGAGGCACACGCCGGGCCGCCGCACGGCATCGCGCACGCATTGCCAGTCGAATTCCAGCGTCGCGCGCGGACCTTTCGAGGCGACCTGGATGTGGATGAGTTCGATGCCGCGCCAGGTTTCGCTGCGCACCCTGTGCTCGACACGCTCGACTTCGTCCTGGCAGTAAACGCCGACCCTCCAGCCGCGTCCGGCGAGGAAAAGCGCCAGCTTCTCGGCGAAGGTTTCAAAACCGCCGTGGGCCGCGGGTATGCCGCGCGTTCCCAGGATCAGGATGGAGGGCTTTGATGTCATGGCCGACGGGACTTTCCGGAATGTTCATTGCACCAGAACCCACCCTGCGACTTCCAGCCGGGCAAGAGTGGGAGCAACTGTCGCAGAACGTCGTAAAAAATTCTTACCAAACGCCGGAGTTGTTTCATTATCGGTCAACTTTCCGGGCGTATCTGTATCGAAACGAGGCGTTGCTGGGGTTCCTCGGCCTAACCGCCTGGGAAAGCGGACCGGGCATGATTCTTGCCCCTGGACTTCGGCAGCCATCCGCCTCGCGCGATGCTGGATGGGGTATGAACCTGGCGGGATATTAAGATGCGGATTGCCTGCGTTCATCAGGGCTACGAACTCTATGGCTCCGACCGAAGCTTCGCGGAAAGCGTCGCAGCCCTGCGCGCCGCGTTTCCGTCCGCCGACATCGAAGTCGTGCTGCCGCGCAGCGGGCCGATCGTGCATATCCTCGAACCGCATGCCAGCCGGATCGTCTTCGAGCCGCTCTGGGTGTTGCGGCGCCAAGCCATCCTGCGCCTCGCGACCGTCGAGATGGCGCGCCTGCCGCTGGCCTTATGGCGGGCATGGCGACGTTTGAGGCAATGCGATCTGGTCTATGTCAACACCTCGATCGTGGCCGACTATGCGCTGGCCGCCCGCCTGCTGCCTCACAAGGCTGTCCTGCATATCCACGAGATCCCCGAAGGTTTCATGCGCACGATCCTGGTCGCCTTGATGCGCTGGAGCCATGCCGACCTGATCTTCAATTCACGCGCCACGCGCGCCGCTTTCGGCATTGCCGGACGTTCACGCACGCATGTGGTCTATAATGGCGTTGCCGGCCCGCCTGCGGTCGAGCCGATGCACTATGACGGCAGCCGGCCGTTGCGGGTGCTGCTGCTCGGCCGCATCAACAGGATCAAGGGCCAGGAGGTGCTGCTCGAGGCGGTCGCCTCGATGCCGCCGGAATTGCGCTCGCGCATAGAAGTGCGGCTGGTGGGCGGCGCTTTCGAAAGCACCGAGCGCGAACTGGCCTTGGCCGAGCTGGTGAACACCATGGGATTGGCCGATCGCGTCAGCGTGCTGCCGTTCATATCGGACCCCTCGCAACACTACCGCTGGGCCGACATCGTCACCGTTCCGTCGCGGCGCCCGGAATCGCTGGGCCGCGTCGCCATCGAGGCGATGGCCTATGGTCGGCCGCCACTGGTATCGGCGATCGGCGGGCTGGTCGAGGTGGTCAGCGACGGGGAGACCGGCTGGCATGTTCCGCCGAACAACGCCGCCGCCCTTGCCGCGAAATTGCAGGCGATCATCCTGCGGCCCGAGGCCTGGCGCGGTTTTATTGCCGCCGGCCGTGCGCGCTACGAGACAGTCTTCAGCGAACCGGTCGCAGCGGCCGCGATCGCGGCGATCGCCGCCGACAAGCTGAAAGTGACGATGGCGAGGCCGGGCAGGCCGGCAACCGCCCGCCAGGCGGAGACCCGGCCGTGAAATTCCCGGTCCATCTGCTGCGACGCCTCGTGCTGATGGTCGGCGGCGAGGCGATGCAGAGCGGCTTTCACTTTGCCCTCAACATCGCGCTGCTGCACATACTGTCGGCGCAAGGTTACGGTCTCTTCGCTATCGGCATGGTGATGGGCGGCGTCGGCCTGTCGTACATCCGCTCGCTCACTGCCGTCCCCGCCTCGATATGGATGGGCAAGAGCACCAACAGTGCCGGCGTCGATGCCCATGACGTGGCCTTCGGAACAGCGGCTTTGGTAGTGTCGCTGCTGATGGCGGTCGGCACGGCGATCCTGATGCATCTGCTGGGCGATCCGAGCGGCATCGCCGCGGGCTGCTTCGTCGGCGCATGGTCGCTGCGCAGCCACATGCGCACGGCATTGTTCGCTCGGCGCCAGCAGGTGATCGTCTCCATCAGCGACGCCGCTTTCACGATCACCGGCATCATCCTGACCGGACTGACCATGTGGTTGGCGAAGGACGCGCTGCAAACCGTGTTCTATGCGCTTGCGGCCGCAAATCTACTCGGCATCGTCGTCCTGGTTCGGCTGGCGCGCCGCACACCTCGCATCAGCTTCCGCATGCCGACGCGCCGCCGCTATACAAGGCTCTGGCCGCAGCTGCGCTGGTCGGCGTTCAGCGCGACCACCACGAACATCCAGGGTCAATGCCTGGCCCTGCTGGTCGCGGGCATTGCCGGACCCGCCGCTTACGCACCGCTGGCGGCGGTCCTCGTGCTGTTTGCCCCACTACGCATCATCAGCCTTGCTCTCTTCAACATGACGCAGCCGGAGCTGGCGAAGCTGATGCGTAACAACGAAACAAGCCGTGTCTGGGCGCAAGCGAAGATCTGGTCGCTGGTCATGGGGATCGGTGGCCTCGTCTATGGATGTGCCATCCTATTCGTCCTGCCGATGATAAAATCCCAGGCCCTCCAGGATGCCTCGGTCGGATTCATCGGACTTTTCGTGATCGCGAATTTCATCCCGGTCATGCTTTATGTCATGCCTCGCATCATCCTTGAGGTCCTCGGTGATTTCCGGACCGTCGCGTTCATCACGACCGGTGGCGCAATAATCGGGCTGACGCTGATCGCAATCCTGCTGGCAATCGCGCCTCCGCCGTGGTCGCTGTTGGGTTCCGCGGTCTCCGAAATCTTCGTCCTTGCGGCGTCATGGTATTTCGCACGTCACCGCATATGGAACATCGAGCACCCGGACCAGCAGCGCGACAGCTGGTTGGGCGGGTGGCGGCGGTCGGTCCCGTTCGCCCCGGTAAAACGGTAGCAGAGACCGGTGGCAGGCGAGGCAGTGAGGGTGTAACGGACGCACGCGGCGGGAAGGCCCCGTTTGTCGTCGGCGTGGTCTCACGAATGGCCCCGACGTGGCACGACCGATCGGTGCAATTTCTGAGTGTCCATCAACGCACCGTTCATGCTTTGATGCTAGCGATCGACCTGAGCGCAAGTGCCCAACGTCTCACCGGGCCTCATGGCAGGTCGACGAGCTGGGCACGCGGGCAAAGGTTCGACTAGTTCGGCCATCGGCCGGTAGGCGAAAGCAACGAACATAATGGCGCCAAAGGTCTGGTCCTGACCGAACTTTGCCGTGGTTTACGATGCGGGGGTATCGCAAGCGCTGCCATTGGTCCGCAACCATGGCTTTCGTGCGCTCCAACGCACGGCTGCCCGGAGCGGTCCTGAGTTGGCGGGGTTTACACTGCTTGCGTGGACGATGTTTATGGCCGGCCGGGAGGACAGGAGAAGCATGTGGCAAGCCACGGGAACGGCTCCCAAGACGGATCTATCCGATGGGTTATTGTCCCCGACTGCCGCCAGCGCCGGTACAGCCGCGCGCTTCAAAGCCCGGCTGCACACCAGCCTCGACACTGTAAAGCCGCTCTGGCTGCGATTTCAGGCCGATGGCGTGTGCACCGCGCATCAGCATTATGCGTGGGTCGAGGGGATCGCCAAACGGCTGATGCCCAAAGGCGCGGAACTGCTTGTCGTCGAGGTCAACGACGCCGCCACGGGCGCGCCGGTCATGCTTTTGCCGCTGATGCGGCGCCGGGCGCTGGGCCACTCCGTGATCGAATGGTTGAGCTGCGGCGTCTGCGATTATTCGGCACCGCTGCTGGCGGATGATAGGGCATGGACCAGGCAAGGCGCCGACGCCGCATGGGCGGCAGTCCGCGCCGTGCTGCCACCGGCGGATCGCATCCATATCTTGGGAATCCCGCAACAGATCCAACGAGTCGCCAATCCTCTGGCGCTGCTTTCGGCGGCGCACGATTCCCTCCAGATCACCTCCGGCCTAATCCTGCACGGCGAACCGGAAACGCTTATCAAGCGCATCTGCAGGCCCTCCTTCGCCAAGAGCTTTCACAAGCATTGCCGCCGCCTCGAAAAGCGCGGCGGCCTGAGCCTGGTCGAGGCCGACACGCCGGCGCTGACGGAAACGCTCTTTGACACGCTCCTTGAACTGCGACTGAAGCGGTTTCGCGAGCTCGGCCGTTTCGACCTTTTGACGCAGGAGCCCGTCGTCGACTTCTACCGAGATGCCGCGCTGCATGGCCTTTCCGACGGCTCGGTGCGCATCTTCGGATTGCGCGGAGGGGAAGCCTGGCTCGCCGTCATCTATGTACTGGTCAGGAAAGGCACGCTCCATACCCTGTTGCTCGGGATCGACCAGAATGCCGTCGCCCCGCCGGGACTGACGACATTTGGCAAGCTGATGATGTGGGGGCGCGGGCACGGGTTCGACTATTTCGACCTTTCGGTCGGCAGCCAGGGCTATAAGGAGCATATCGGCGCCGCCAGTTCGGTGCTGGCCGAACTGTGCCAGTCGATGACGCTGCGGGGATGGGGCGCCACCGCCTATATTTCGCTGCGCTGCCGGATCGAGCTTTTCATTCGCTCCAAACCGCGGCTGCTCAAGGCGGGCCAAGGCCTGGTGCGCGGCCTGCGCCGCTTGCGCTGACAGGCAACCGAGCCGATCCGCAATGAACCGTAAAACGTACAGCATCGATTTGCAGGACCGGTCGAGAGGACGCATTGCAAGGGCGCTGCGGTTCGTCCGGCAGCAAGGACTCCTCGAACCGTTCCGGCTCGTGCGGCGGCATGGCCTCGGTGACAGCGGCCGCTTCGTCGCACGCAACATCCGCCATCTCGTTGCCGACCGGCTGGCGCGCCGGTGGGATCGCGACAATGGCGTCGATACGGCGGGTTCGATCCGGCTCGACGCGCTCGATGTCGTCGGACCGCACCGGGACCAGGGCAATGAATGCGTCTGCACGTCGCCCAGATCCTTCGCCTTCATCATGGACAGGCTGACGGACGATCTCGCAGACTACACCTTCATCGACATCGGTTCGGGCAAGTCGCGCACGCTCCTGCTGGCCTCGCACTATCCATTCGCCGCGATTGTCGGTGTGGAGTTCGCGCGGGAGCTCGTCGCAATCGCCCGGCGCAACATCGAGCGATATAAGAGCCCGGCCCAGAAATGCCGCCAGATTGCGGTCATCGAAGCGGATGCCGCGACGTATGAGTTCCCGCCGACGCCGCTGCTGGTCTATTTCTACAATCCCTTTTCCAGGGACGTGTTCGAAATCGTGCTGGGCAATCTCATGTCGTCGCTGGAACGGCACCCGCGGCCCTGCCTCGTCGTTTACGGCAGTTCGAGCCACAGGGCCATCGAATGGGCGAAGCCCGCCATCCACGATGCTGGGTCTTTCCAGCAACGCGTGACGCCGCCCATGCCGCGTTTCCTCGACGCGGTGCGGACCATCGATTACGCGATCTTCGACTACCGGCCGTCATAAAGAGCGATTTTGTCAGCGCCGGCGGCCGGCCGGGTTCAGCAGCCGTCTCGTCAGCACCCGCCATGCCGTCAGCGGCAGCTCGATCAGCCCCGGCAGCAGATCGTTTGAGGCGAACGCCGCCCAGGATCGAACCGTCGCGAAGGAGTTGACATAGGCCGCGATGCCAAGCCTGCCGCCCAGCATCAGCGTCACGGATGAAACAGCGTCGCGGGCCAGATACATCCATGCCGTTCCCGGGCGAGCGGTAGCGGCTGCGGTGGCCCGGCCGTTCACTGTCTCCCACAGCATCGCCCCCAGGTCGACGCCGGCAGGCGCGCAAAGTCCGAACCACGACCAGGGGCGCGGATTGACGTCGAGAAGCCTGAGCGTGCCGTCGCGACAATCGTGCTTGAATTCGACCTCGACCAGGCCGCTATGGCCGATCGACGACAGCAATGTGCGCGCGGCAGCGACGGCGCGGGGCTCGTCGACGATCTCGACGAAGGTGCTGGTATAGCCGAAGTCGACCGGATACTGCCGCGAGCGGCGCGCGGTGAACTCCGCGATCGGCTTGCCCTCGTTCCAGAGCGCGGCGTAAGAGAATTGGCTTTCTCCCCCGCCCGGCACGCGCTCCTGCACGACGACGTTTTGGCCGCCGATCTGTTCGGCCGCGTCGCGATAGGCGGCAAGAAATGAGGCCCTGTCGTCGGCCTGGACGACCTTGGCCCTGGCGATGCGGGTGTTGCCGCCGCCCATGTGAGGCTTGAGAACGACCGGAAAAACCATGTCCAGGGATGAGGCCTGCGCCATGGACGCGATGTCATAGGTCCTTGGAATGGACAGCCGCAACTCGGTTGCCCGCCTGTAGAGGAACGGCTTGTCGCAGACCCACTGCAACGCATCCCAGGAAGGCAGCAAGATCTTATAGATCGCCGACAGGGCGGCGAGGTTTTCCGAGACCAGGCGAACCTCTGGATCGGCGGCCGGGATCAGGAGGCATCCCTCCAGCCGGTGTTTACGCGCCGCTTCCAGCAGAAACGGCAGCGCCCGCTCATCGTTTGGGCCGGGCCAGCGGATGGTGGCTCCGACAAATCGCGACCAGCCCGGCAGCGGCGAATCATTGGTGATGTAGGTGAGGGGCACTTTTTGCGCGCCGAGGCTGCGCGCCAGGGCAAGCGTGCCGTGCGCGCCCCCAAGAAACACTGCGCCTGACGTCGCCAAGCCTACATCCTCACATGCTGTCCGGCACGGCCGGTTGCCCAGCTCTTCCGCTTTGACAGGCGAGAGCCCCGCCTGATCGCGCTGATACATGGCGGGGCCCGCGATGCTCAACGCGGCTTCGGGCCGGCGGGAACCGAGGCTTCGCCCAGTCTCACGGTGGAGCGCCGTGCGTTCTGCCCCTTGCTTCTGGCAGTGCGTATGAAACGGGTGACGGCCTGCGCCGCATACGGGGTGGCGGCGGTGAAACGCATTAACGGGCCAAAACTCGCGACCGCGCTGGCGCCGACAAAATGCAGGCCGGGAATGTTCGATTCCAGTCCCGTGGAAAGGACAGGCGATCCGTCACGGCAGGCTATCGCATCGAGGAAATCGGGGGCGAAGAGCCCGAGCTTGCCGATGTCTATGCGATAGCCGGTCGCGAGAAGGACGTGATCGTAAGCGGTCGAGCCGTTCTCGAACCGCAAGTCTATTCCGGAGTTGCTGGCGGAGGCGCCGACGATCACGCGGCCGGCCTTGACCTCGATGCCGCCGAAGTCCGGCAGCAGCCAGCCCGACGCGCCGGCCCTGAGGCCACGCGCATTGACCCAGCGTCGTGCCGCCGCCGGCAAACCATGCACGAGACCCGGCGCCTCGATCAGCCAGGACAACGGGAAGGGGCCGACGCGCGAGGGCGACGCCAGGAGTTCCTCGGCGGCGCCTAGCACATTGCGGCCCCGGCTGCTGGACGGCGCGCCCAGCCAATGGATGTCGCCTCGGCAGACGAGTTCGACATCGGCTCCCGCCTTTCTCAGCAGGACGGCGGATTCGCAGGCGCTTTGTCCGCGCCCGACGACGGCGACATGCTTGCCGGCAAAGGCTTCGAATCCGGTGTGCGCGCTGGTATGGCTGACCAATTCGGAGGGCAGGCCGGTGAAGGCGGCGGGCACCAGTTCCTGGTTCTTCAGGCCCATGGCGACGATGACGCGGCCGGCGCGCACCACATCGCCGTCGGCAAGGATCAGCCGGAATCCCGCATTGGTCCGTTCGACACGGCTCACCATGCGCGTGTCGAGATCCGGAACCGCCTGAGCCTGAACCCACATTCCATAGTCGACGAAATCTTGCCGCAGCAATGGCTCGCGCAATTGGACGCGCTGGCCGCTGGCGTAGGAATCGAGGGAGAGCGGGCCGTTCGGGTTGCCGATAAAGGTTGCGCGCCAGGGCGAGCGAAGCCGCATGCCCCGAGGCATGTTCTCGCGCCAAAAGCCCATCGGGCTGCCAAAGGCAAGCACGTCTACATCAGCTGCCCTGAGCGCCGTGGCGACGCCAAGTCCGAAAGGTCCGGCGCCGACAACAGCCACTTCACAGTCATTGCTTCGCACGGAAGCGGTCATGAACCTTGTTCTCCTGGATGGCCGCGCCATCCCCGCGCCGCTCTGACGCATTGGCGCCGCGGCCGGAGCCCGCCTATTCCTAGGCGCGCCGAGGTTAACAATGCGGAAAGCAGAAGCGCCGAGCCGCCTCGGCGCATATGCCAAACAAGATGTCATACTGTTCCAGCCCACAGGTTCGCGGACATAATCGAGCCGATGCCGTCGGCTATGCTTGCGTCTTGCAGGGAAGCCGCCGCGGCGAGGAAATTGACACCCGCGCCGCTCTCCGCCATCCTTGACGCCAGTCGCCGGACCGCGAAGCGCGGTCGAGTTCCGTGTCAGGGCGACCGAGGGCGAAGCGCATGTCCAGTGCCGTGAACAGCCAGAACTCCAAGCGTGCCGCGGTGCGCAAGGCGCTCGACCGCCACAAGGTCTACATCACCGCGCAGAGTTTTTCAGGCGGCACCTATAGGGCGCGCGTGCT
Organism: Mesorhizobium sp. B2-4-2; assembly: GCF_006442845.1. Lineage (NCBI taxonomy): Bacteria > Pseudomonadati > Pseudomonadota > Alphaproteobacteria > Hyphomicrobiales > Phyllobacteriaceae > Mesorhizobium > Mesorhizobium sp. B2-4-2. The sequence continues at coordinate 290,536 of NZ_VFVM01000008.1, forward strand.
GGTCGATGGCGAGGCCTACTGGGTCGACGAATTCCGCTTGAGCCAGCTGCGGCAGGGCCTGTCGCCCGCTGAGCTCGAACTGACGCCGGCGGCCGACGATTGAGCGTGGTGACTGGTTGGCAGCGACGTTTCGGCTAGTCACCCTGATACATGCCGCATCGGACCGTTCGAGCAGGCATGGCGCTCTGTTGTTGCAATTGGCTGGCTTGCGACGGTCGATGCCATGACGACGCCCTCCAAGCTCAAACCTTACCGCGCCAAGCGCGAATTCTCGAAGACGCCGGAACCGGCGGGTGGGTTGATCGCCGAGGAGGGCAACCGCTTCGTCGTCCACAAGCACCATGCCACGGCGGATCACTACGACCTGCGCCTTGAGGTCGGCGGCGTGCTGAAGAGCTGGGCGGTGCCGCGCGGACCTTCGCTCAATCCGGCCGACAAAAGGCTGGCGGTCGAGACCGAGGACCATCCGCTCGAATATATCGACTTCGAGGGCGTCATTCCCGAAGGCGAGTATGGCGGCGGGCCGATGATCGTCTGGGACACGGGCAGCTGGGCGCCGATGGAGGATGTCGAGAAGAGCTTGCGCACCGGCGCCTTCAAGTTCCGGCTGGCCGGGAAAAAGCTCAATGGCGGCTGGATGTTGACCAGGCTGAAGCCGAAGCCCGGCGAAGAGGAGGGCAAGAAGAATTGGCTTCTGTTCAAGGAGCGCGATCTCGCTTCCAATCCCACGCTCGACATCCTCGAAGAGCGGCCGGAGAGCGTGAAATCCGGCCGCCGTATCGAGGAGCTGGTGGCGCCGCCGCCGGCCAAGGCTGCGCCAAGGCCCGGTACGCTGAAGCCCGGCGCCTTGCCCGGCGCGGTCAAGACCTCGCCCGCCGCCCGCATAGAGCCGCAACTGGCGACACAGGTGCCGAAACCGCCGGGCGGTGACGATCCTGGCGACCGCACCGGCGAGTCCTGGCTGCACGAGATCAAGTTCGACGGCTACCGCACCATGGCGCATCTGACAGGTGGCGAGGTCAGGCTGATCACCCGCGGCGGCATCGACTGGACCAAGCGTTATGGCGATCTGCCGCATGCCTTCGCCAAGCTGCCGTGCCGGGAGGCCATCATCGACGGCGAGATCGTCGTGCTCGACGGCAAGGGCATTTCCCGCTTCGCGCTTCTGCAGGACGCGCTGGCGGAGGGCGCCGGCAGCAAGCTGCATTTCTACGCCTTCGATCTCCTGCATCTCGACGGCTGGGATTTGCGCAAGGCGCCGCTGGAAAGGCGCAAGGCGCTGCTGGCCGAACTGCTCGCCGGCCTGCGCGCCAACTCCGCGATCCAGTACAGCGATCACGTGGGCGGCGACGGGCAGGGGCTTTACGACCAGGCCTCGGAGCTTGGCCTGGAAGGCGTCGTCTCCAAGCGCGCAACCGCGGCCTACCAGAGCGGCCGCACGAAGAGCTGGACCAAGACCAAGGCGCTGGAAACCGGCGATTTCGTCATCGCCGGCTACACGGTTTCGGATGCAGCCGAGGGGCTGGCGGCGCTTGGCCTTGCCGAATTCGAGGACGGCGAGCTTCACTATCGCGGTAAGGTCGGCACCGGCTTCGACGCCGAGACCGCGGCCGATCTTCTGGCCCGGCTGGAGCCGCTCACATCAGGCGCCATGGCGCCCGAAGGCGCGCCGCGCGAAATCATGCGCGAGATGCATTGGGTGAAGCCGCTGTTTTCAGCCCATATCCATTACGCCAACCGCACGGCGGACAATGCTCTGCGCCATGCGGTGTTTCGCGGCCTCAGGGATGTCGGCCTCTCGACGCCGGTTTCGGCCAAGCGCAAGCGGCTGATCGCGGAGGCTGACCTCGCCACGATCTGGGTAACCAACCCGACCAGGCGCCTGTTCGGCAAGACCGGGCCCACCAAGCTCGACATCGCCGTCTACTACGCGCTGGTCGGGGATTTCATGCTGCCGCATATTCTAGGGCGTCCAGTGTCGCTGGTGCGCTGCCCGACCGGCCTGCCGAAGGACTGCTTCTTCCAGCGCCATGCCTTCACCGGCATGCCGCCTTCGGTTGCCACCTTCGAGGCGACCAATTCCGAGGGTGAGACCAAATCCTACCTCTCGGTCGAGGGCGCAAAGGGCTATCTGGCGCTGGCGCAGTTCGGCGTGGTCGAGTTCCACACCTGGGGTACGCATCGCACCAGCCTCGACAGGCCCGACCAAATCGTCTTCGATCTCGATCCGGGCGAAGGGATCTCCTGGCGCGAAGTGGTGGAGGCCGCCGTGCACATCAAGGGCGAACTGGAGGAGCTGGGGCTGGTGCCCTTCGCCAAAACCTCGGGCGGCAAGGGCATCCATATCACCGTGCCGGTGACCGCCAGGCAGAACTGGAAGACGCTGCACCAGGCGACCAGCGCTATTTCCACGCATCTGGCGGCAAGCGCGCCTGACACCTTCACCACCACAATGGGCAAGGACAACCGCAAGAAGCGCATCTTCATCGACTATCACCGCAACGCGCGCGGCCACACCTCCGCCGCACCCTATTCGCTGCGCGCCCGCACCAACCTGCCGGCCTCGACGCCGGTGAGCTGGGCGGATCTGGAGACGATCGACGCGCCGCAGGACCTGAACTATGCGTCGCTGCCGGGACTCTTGGAAACGTCGGGCGATCCGTGGGCTGAGATCGACGAGTTTGCTCGGGATTTGCCCACGTTCAAATAAATTGGTTTCCTCTCCCCCGCTTCGCGGGGGCGAGGAAACCCAAGTCCATCGACGCTTTTGACAATTTGAATTATTCTCTACTCGCGGCCCTTTCGGCGTCCTAAAACATTTCGTCAGGATTTGCCGGTAAGGTGCGGGGTCGGTGTAGGATTTGCGCAGCCTTGTTCGTCCTTCGGACGAAAGCGCTGCGAAAAGTTTCAGTGCATGGCCGCGTAGGAGTTCATCATGGCGCCCAGGGCAAGTTGGAAAGGTTACCTCAAGCTCAGTCTGGTGAGCTGTCCGGTGCGGCTATACCCCGCCACCAGCGCCAGCGAGCGCATCTCGTTCAACCAGTTGCACAAGAAGACCCACAACCGCATCAACATGAAGCCGGTCGATCCGGAACTCGGATTGGTCGAGCGTTCGGACCTGGTCAAGGGCTACGAGTACGAGGACAAGCAGTACATCATCATCGACGATAGCGACCTCGACGCGGTGCGCATCGAATCCAACCACACGATGAACATCGAGGCCTTCGTCGACGAGGACGAGGTCGACGTCATCTACCAGGATGCGCCCTATTACATGGCGCCGGACGGCGCGATGGCGGAGGAGACTTTCGCCGTGCTGCGCGAAGCCATGCGCAAATCCGGCAAGTTGGCGATCGCCCGGCTGGTCCTGTCCAGCCGCGAGCGCGTGGTGACGATCGGCGCGCGCGAAAACGGCATGTTCGTGTGTACGTTGAGGAACCCGAACGAAGTGCGCGGCACGGCTGAATATTTCGGCAACATCCCTGCGGGCAACCCGGATCCTGAAATGCTGCAACTGGCCGAAGCGCTGATCAAGCAGAAGGAAACCACCTTCGATCCGAAGAACTACGAGGACCGCTACGAGATCGCGCTGATGGCCATGATCCGCGAGAAGCTGAAGGGCCACAAGCCTATCATCGCGGCGGCACCCGAGCGCGGCAACGTCATCAATTTGATGGATGCGCTGAAGGCGAGCCTGTCGCAGTCGCAGTCGAAGCCGCCGGCCAAGTCGAAGAGCAAGGCCGACGAGAAGCCCGCCGCCAAGGCCAAGGCGGCCGCGGGCGGCGCTGCTGAAAATCCGCTGAAAGCCAACCTGCTGAAGGCGGTCGGCAAGAGCAAGAAGTGACGGCACCAGCCGGCGCCATATTCGGCACGATCGGCGCGCTGGCGGCGTTTCCGCTCAGGCTGGCGGCGCGCGAGGTCGCGCGCCAGCATGGCGAACTCAGGCGCGGTGTCATCCGGCGCACCACGCATGTCGTGTTCGGTCGCGGTCTGCTGCTCAAGGCCGGGCTGGTCAAAGCCGGGCTCACGAAGACCGGCGATGTCGAGGTCGAACGCCGCGTCGCCGCCGAGCGCGGCGCCGGGCGCACATTGCTCAGCGAGAACGGTTTTCTGCGCCTGCTCGGACTGATGAAGGCGCCTGAGGCCTCCTCGCTGTCGCGGCAATCGCTGATCGATCAGTCGCAGCTATCCGGCGCCGACCTCGATCTCTTGTCGCTGTTCGATGCCTTCGAACATGACTCGGAACCCTATTCCTTCCGCGACCTGATCCTGGCGCGCAAATATGCCGGGCTGGTCGCCGGTGGCGCGACATGGGGCGCGATCGCGCGCTCGGTGCATCGTTCCGGCCCGGTGGCTTCGCTCACCGCCAAGTCGCTCGCGGTCGGCTCGGCATCCGGGCGGCCCGATGCGATCTATCTGGATGGCGGCGAGAGCGAGCTCGACGGGCAATTGCTGTTCGATCTCGGCGCCTCCGACGACGATCCGCTGGAAGAGCTGTTCGCCGAGGCCGAAGCGGCGGAGGAGGGCGGCGACCATGATGGTGCCGCCGCGCTCTACCAGCGCTGCCTTGCCATCGATCCAGGCGACGCGATCGCCGCCTTCAACCGCGCCAACTGCCTGCGCGCCGGCGGCCACCCGGCGGAAGCGGCCCATGACTATGCGCGCGCGATCAAGCTCGATCCGGCTTTCGTCGAGGCCTGGTTCAATCTCGCCGGGCTGATGAGCGAGGAGGGCAAGACGGCGTCGGCGCGAAGGCACTTGTGGAAGGCGATCGCGCTCGACGGCAATTACGCCGATCCGGTTTTCAATCTCGCCCGGCTCGAATTCCACGCCGGCAATTTGCTGGAAGCGCGGCGGCTGTGGGCGCGGTATCTGGAGCTCGACGCGGAGTCGGAGTGGGCTGGAGTTGCGGCCAAGGGCGTGCAGTTCGTGGACATGCAGCTGGCGAAATCGGCGGGGTAAAGCTCTTTCCTTCTCCCGTTTTGGGAGAAGGTGGATCGGCGCGCAGCGCCGAGACGGTTGAGGGGTGCGTGTCGGAATGAGGCGTTTGCGTTTCCTGGAACATCCGTGATCCGGCCGAGCTTCGCGAGACCACCCCCGGGGCGAGCCAACGGTCTCGCCCGCCCTTCGGGTCCCACAAGGGGAGAAGGGGTCACCAACGCCGAGCCACGGGAGCCCTATTCCATGACCACCTTCCTCTTCGACGGCGACGACACAGCTCCCGTCACCATCCTGCTCGCGCATGGCGCCGGCGCGTCGATGGATTCTCCTTCGATGACCGCCACCGCCAAGGCGCTGGCGGCAGTAGGCTTTCAGGTCGCGCGGTTCGAGTTCCACTATATGGCGTTCCGCCGCTATGGCCACCGCAAGCCGCCGCCGCGCGCCGAGACAGTGAACCCGGAATACATCAAGGCGATCGCCGACCTCAGGGCGAGGGGCGTGACCGGGACGTTGATCATCGGCGGCAAATCGATGGGCGGTCGCGTCGCCTCGATGGTGGCGGACGAGATGTTCGCCAGGGGCGAAATCTCGGGCCTGCTTTGCCTCGGCTATCCCTTCCACCCGCCCGGCAAGCCCGAGCAGTTGCGGACCAAGCATCTGGCCGGGTTGACGATACCGACGCTGATCTTCCAGGGCACGCGCGACGAGTTCGGCACGCCCGACGAGGTTGCCGGCTATGGGCTCTCCGACAGCATCGAGATCGTATGGTTGGAGGATGGCGATCACGATCTGAAGCCGCGCAAGAGCATCTCGGGGTTTTCGACCGCCGATCATCTGAAGACGCTGGCCGAAACGGTGAAGGCTTGGACGGGCAAGCTCGTCTCTTGACCCGCCGATGAAAATCGCCTCCTTCAATATCAATAACGTCAACAGCCGGCTGAAGAATCTGCTGACCTGGCTGGCGGCGGCAAGACCCGATGTCGTCTGCCTGCAGGAGTTGAAGGCGCGCGATATGCAGTTTCCGCGCACTGCCCTGGCCGATGCCGGCTACGGCGCGGTGTGGAAGGGGGAGCCGACCTGGAACGGCGTCGCCATACTGGCGCGGGGCGCCGAGCCGGTGCTGACGCGCGATGTGCTGCCCGGCGACGATGCCGACAGGCAGAGCCGCTACATCGAGGCGGCGGTGAACGGAATCGTCATCGGCTGCCTGTACGCGCCGAACGGCAACCCGCAGCCGGGGCCGAAATTTCAGTACAAGCTCGCCTGGCATGACAGGTTCGCCGCGCATGCGGCACAACTGCTCGACACCGGCCTGCCGGTGGTGCTGGCGGGCGACTACAACATCGTGCCCGAGCCGCGCGATATCTATGCCACACGCTCCTATGACGATAACGCGCTGGTACAGCCGGAAAGCCGGGCAGCCTTTGCCGCGCTCATCGAGCAAGGCTGGACGGACGCACTGCGCAAGGTCTACCCCAAAGAGACGCTCTATACCTTCTGGGATTACCGGCGGAACCGCTGGCCGCGCGATGCGGGCTTGCGGCTCGACCATATCCTCCTGTCGAAGAAGCTCGCCCGCAAGCTCAAGGCTGCCGGCATCGACCGCGACGTGCGCGGTGAGGACGGCGCCAGCGACCACGCGCCGGTGTGGGTGGAGTTGCGGTGAGGGGCGGCGTTTGGCGAAGCAGAATGCCCGCTCTCTTTTTCTCCGCCCTTCGGCGACAGCGACCATACAGTATACGGCGCAGAGTAAAATACGGCTCCCTAGCAGTAGACAGTCATTCTGATGGAATTGCCGTGCTTTTGCGTCCGCAAAAGCTCCACTTTCGATTGGGCGAAACTCGTTGAAGAATCCGGAGCTTACCGCTAGCCTCGATCCGGGTGGTCGGAAGAGTGTACGTGGGGTGGAATGTTCGGGTCACTGGAAAAGCTCAAGCAACGGCTGTTGCGGCCGCCGCATGCCTATAGGCCGACGACAGAGTCATTCCCCGACATTGACGTCCAGCGCATTGCAACGGATATGCGGCTTGCGGAGAAAGGCGAGAAGCGGGGCAGGGAGAATCTGCCTCAAAGCGATGACCTACCTTACGATGCCGTTGAAAACGATATCATCGAATTGGTCGGAGCCGCCCAGAAACAATCCCACGATCATCTGGAGAACCAACTTGCGGGGTTCAGGCAGCGTCTCATCGACCTCGACTTTGAATCGCGCTTTGCCAATATAAAAGCGGCATCCACGGCTGGTCTCTCCGACTTGAAAGCCGAATTGCAGATGGGAATCGATGATCTGCATGGGCTGCGTCGCGATCTGAAGGAGGCAGAGTCCTGGCATCGTGATTTCAAGGATCAGAACGGGCTTCGCCGGCCCTGCAAGAAGACCACCGCCATCGGTACGACGTTGAAATGGCTCTTTGTGGTGGCGCTGGTGATGGCAGAGCTCGTCATCAATGGCGAACTGCTTGCAAAGCGAAACGAGCTCGGGCTGGTCGGCGGCATCGTCGAGGCGCTGATCTTCGCGATTCTCAATGTCGGCGTCGCGCTGATGTTCGCCCTCTATGGCGTGCGCGAGATCGCGCATCGCTCGATTTTCCGTAAGTTTGTCGGCATTCTCGCCATCGCGGCCTATATCGGCGCAGCGATTGCCATCAATCTTGGTCTGGCGCATTACCGCGAGGTTGCCGGAACGATCGCGACCAATGGCGACGAGGTGATGCGACGCTTGCTAAGCGCGCCATTCGCGCTGAACGAATTTCGCTCCTGGATACTCTTCTTCCTCGGTGTGATGTTTTCACTCTTTGCCCTGATCGATGGGCTCAGCATGCGTGACACTTATCCAGGCTACGCCACGGTTGATCACCGGCTTGACGAGGCGCGGGCAAATTATCGAAACAAGCGGCAAGGCCTGATCGGCGAGCTTTCCGATGTTCGCAGTGGTTATGAGGACGAACTCGCCGATGCGCGCGCCGACCTCAGCAAGCAGCGGACAGAACACGATGCGATCGTGGCCCATCGCTCTCGGTTGGTTGGGCTGTTCGACGCCCACCAAGCTCAGCTTGAACGTGCGGCAAACAGCCTGTTCCGAATCTACAGGGACGCCAATATCGCTGTACGCACGACACCCGCGCCGGAGCGCTTTTCGCGGCCATACCAACTCGGCCGCATCGGCGTCCAGTATTTCCGCGACGGGGAATGGAACAGCGACGAATTGCAAGCTTCCATCAAGGATGCGCAAGGCGACCTCGACAAGATGCTGGTCGCCCTGGGTGAACAGTTCGAGGCTGCGTTGAAGCAGTATCGCGAACTGGATGTGCTGGTGCCTGAAGCCCAATGAGCGGTCGACGGTCCCGGCGCTCGCCTTCCAACCTTGTCAACTGGGGCTGGATTATTCTATTCGCGCTCGGCCTCATTGCCGCCGCGATAGGCTTTACCTACGTCTATGTCTCGGCGCGCTCGCAACTCGTCGAACTTGACGATCGGCTTTGCCCGGTCGTCGGAGCTGCGTCGCAAACCATCATCCTGATCGATACCACGGATGCAATCGCCGACGTCACCAAACTGAACATCCAGACCCTGCTGCGCGATACCGCCTCCGGCATCCAGCGCGGTGGCTTGCTCGAGATCAGGGCCCTTACATCAGCGGTACCCTATACGAAAGAACTCTTCTCGCTGTGCAACCCCGGCAATGGCGGCGACCTCAGTGCTTTCACCGGCAACGCGGCGCTGGCGCGAGAGCGTTGGCAAGCGGGATTCGGCCAGCCGCTGCTGGTCGCGCTTGAGAAAGCGGTCGAGGCAAACAAGGCCGACAGCTCGCCGATCATGGCCGGCATTCAGTCGATAGCCGTCAGCCATCTGGTCGCCCAGAAAGCGCGTGCGATCCCCTCGCGGCTGATTGTCGTTTCGGACATGTTCGAGAATACCGAATTCTTCTCACACTACCGCGGTTCCACCGATTTCAATGCCTTCAAAAAGTCGCCCGCGGCAAACCGCTTCGCTACGGATCTCGCTGGTAGCGACGTGTCGATCTGGCTCATACGCCGGGCGAAGTCGCCCGTCGACAGCGTCGCGTTGATGGCATTCTGGCAGCAGTGGATTGATTACAATCACGGCGTTTTCAGCTCTGCCAAGTCGTTGCAAGGAGTTGAAGGGTGAGGCGGCCGCGCGTGGCCAGCCGGCAGTTGGACGCTGCGGCGCCACTGGTCTTTATCGTTTTTACCGGCCTGGGCGCCGCCTACATCGTCGTGGCCAAATCGCTTTCCGTGTCGGCATTCGTCGTTACCTTCGTGCCGATCGCGCTGATGATGGGCTACGCGGCGATGATCATGATCGCGCGCGGGCTCCGGCTGCGCGACGACCAAACCGGGGACAACTTCTACTATATGGGCTTCATCTTCACGCTCACCAGCCTCGCCGTTTCGCTTTACCAGTATGGAGGCGGTGGCGCAGTCGACGAGATCGTGCGCAATTTCGGCATCGCGGTTGCCTCCACCATCGCCGGCATTGCATTTCGCATCGTCTTCAATCAGCTCCGACGCGACCCCATGGAAGTGGAACGCGTGTCACGTCTCGAGCTCGCAGAAGCATCCCGCAAGGTGCGCCGGGAACTCGATGGCATCCTGAGCGAGATGAACCATTTCCAACGCTCCAACCAGCAGATGCTGCAAGAGGGCTATCACGAGATACGAACGCAAGTGGAAACCTCGGCGAAATCCCTGGTCCAGTCTCTGGACCTGCTCGCCAAGGAAGCTTCCGAGCACATCAGGGCATCCTCGCTGGCGATGCAGAGCGGAATAGACACCAAGGAGCTGCGGGGCGGCATCGACCAGACAGCCAAGGCAGTTCACGATATCAACGCCATCCTGACCAGCGCCAGCACGCAGATTGCGACCGCGACACAGATGATGGCCGACAAGCTCGCTGGCATGTCGACACCCGACAAGGTCATCGAGGTTCGGCTGGAGCCGGTCGTGGCCGGTTTGCAGCGGGCGATCGAAACCGCCATGAGCGATTTCTCTTCCCGTCTTGGCGATGTGGCGGAGCTTCGGCGCGGGCTGGAACAGTCCACGGCGGAAGCGCTTCGGGCCAGCGATGTGCTCGACAAACTTGCGGCGACATTTGAGGGTTATGATCGAGCGCCGACGCGGCAGGGTCTATTCAGGCGGCTCTGGCGTGGCGGCTAAAGCGCGTTGCATGGTCAGTGTGGGACGATGTCGATGAAGATGCCTTCCTCGCTTATCGCCGAAGGGGAACGCGGCCATCGCCGAGGCGTGGTGCTTGGGCTCACAATGGCCGAGCTTCTCCTCCTTCTGCTTTTCTGCCTCCTTCTGGTCTCGGCCAGCATCGCACAGCGAAAAGATGAGAGGATGGCCGAGCTGCAGGCCTCCGCGAACCTGGACATCACGGTGGGCCAGCTTGCCGACATGCGTGCCGAACTGGCGCGCCTGCAGGCGCTGTTTCCAAAAGCGGCGCTTCCTTTGCCGCCAGCCAACTGGACCGAGCTCGTTGCGGCCAAAGCGGTGATCGACGGGCTTACGGAAAAGGGCATCGATGCCGCGCCGACGTCAGACCCGACGCTGCGGAAATTGCTGCTCGAAATCAGCGAAGCCAAGGCCGCCGACCCCCGTCTGCTGGACCGACTTGAAAAGACGCTCTCGGCCTCCAACGACAGGAGCGCGGACGCTGAATCGTCGATGCAGTGGCCGCCGATGATAACGTTGAGCGACGACGGCTATACATTTGAACGTGGCAGCGCTGCTCTCACCGACGCGTTCCGGGCTCGTTTGCAGACCAAGGTCACGGACGACGTTCTGTCTTTGCTGACACGCTACAAAGTCGATGTCGTCGAGATCGTCGGTCACACGGATGAGCAGAAAATCAATCCGGCCAAGCCGTCCAACCTCGATGCGGTTGCGATCTCGGCGATGAACGGAGCCAGCGCTATCAGCGATTTGACCCCGGCCGACAATGCGGGGCTGGGGCTCTCGCGCGCGATCGCGGTAGCGAACGCGCTGATCCAGACGGGACGGCTGGGCAGTGTGAAGATCATCCCGTTGTCAGCGGCACAGCTCGTAATGCCGGGAGACATTATCGCCGACGGCAGCCACGTTGGCGATGTTCGGGAACGCCGGCGTATCGAGATTCGGGTACGACGGTCCTCGGACGGCGGCACCAATTAACGCGGTGATCGCGCGATTCAGCCTGCTTGGCGGTATCGACAACGACGCCCTTGTTTTGACCGCAGCGCTTTTTCGCAATCGCGTGGCCTGGATCGCAAAGCCTTCGTCGCTTCGCTCCCGCTGCACCGAGGGATCGACGAACGGCGCCCAACTACCCCAGCCACCACCATAGCGCCGCGATCACCGCGATAACGGCCGCCACGCTTAGCGCCAGCATGATGTAGGAGCCCTTGATGATGTCGGCGATGATCTTCTTGATGGCCTCGCGGTCGTTGAGATTGGGGAAGGGCTCGTTCGGTTGCGCCACGTCGAGGAAGTGGCAGAGCGGGGCCCAGCCTTCGCTGACCTTGAACACCAGCAGCTTTTCCGGCGGCACCGCCGCCTTCACTTCCTCGACATATGCGTTGTAGCGCTCCACGGCCTTGGCGCGGTTGCCCATGACGCCGGCTAGCGTGCGGCCCCAGATCAGCCTGCGTGACATGTCGCCGAATTTCCGGCCGAACGGCGTCAGCCATTCCAGGATCTTGAACTGCCAGACATTCTCGGTGAAGTAGATCGTGTCGATGGTGCTCTCGTACCAGGCTTCCGCGCCGCGCGGGTGCAAGGTGAGCAGCACCTTGGCGTCGGGATAGGCGGCCATCAGTTCGCGCCACACGCAGCAGCCTGGATTGTCGACCGTCGCCTTGTAATTGCCGAATACCCGGCTCCAGTCCTGCTGCGTGCCGGGCGGGCTGTTGGCCACCTTGCGCCAGAAATCGAGATGGCCCTTGTTGGCCTTGTTCAGGATCACTTCCTGCATGTGGTAGCAGGGCAGGCCGAGCCTGTTCAGCGCGACGAAGGTCGACCATGTACCGGTGCGCCCGAAGCCAGCCCCGATCAGCGTGAGCGTCATTTGTTCCCCCGACCAAACCAAGGCCGCGTGCTCGCGCCAAAAAAGGACGCCGCGGCAACCCTAGGCATGCCCTGCGCGACAAGGACGCCGCGCCGCAGGATCGATTTGCTCCCTTGCATCGATCTTCTGGCAACACGTTGCGCCCTGGCCGGCATTTGCGCAACAGATTTCTATGGGGCCTGTGTGAGAGGACCGCTGTTGACGTCGGACGATGATAGAAGAAGACGCATTGCCGTCTTGAACGGCGCGGAGCGGATCGGCGTGATGTCCACGCCTCCAGGTGAGACGTTGCCGTCATCGACGCTTTCGCAAAATCAAACGGAGGGCGGGCAGCGCCGCTGCCCGCCCTCGCAGCTCACTCAGCCGCGAGCTTGTCCTGCGTGTTCGTGTCGAAATCGCTGGCGTCGTGGCGTTCGTGCAGCTGCATCGCGGGTTCGCCGAAGGCGCGGTTGACCATGCGTCCGCGCTTGACCGCGGGGCGCTCGTCGATCGCCTTCGCCCACCGCTGCACGCTCTTGTAATCCTGCACCGAAAGGAACTCGCCGGAATCATTGTACATGCGGCCGAGCGCCAGTCCGCCATACCAGGGCCAGACCGCCATGTCGGCGATCGAGTAGCCGGCGCCGGAAAGATATTCGGTTTCGGTCAGGCGGCGGTCGAGCACGTCGAGCTGGCGCTTGGTTTCCATGGCAAAGCGGTCGATGGCGTATTCGATCTTGGTCGGCGCGTACGCATAGAAATGACCGAAGCCGCCGCCGAGATAAGGGGCAGAGCCCATCTGCCAGAACAGCCAGGACAGGGTCTCGGCGCGCGCCGGCTGGTCGGTCGGCAGGAACTCGCCGAACTTTTCGGCGAGATAGGTGAGGATCGAACCGGACTCGAAGACGCGGATGGGCGTGGCGCCGCTGCGGTCCATCAGTGCGGGGATCTTGGAGTTCGGATTGACCTCGACGAAGCCGCTGCCGAACTGGTCGCCATCGTTGATCCTGATCAGCCAGGCGTCGTATTCGGCGCCCTTGTGGCCAAGCGCCAGCAGTTCCTCCAGCATGATCGTCACCTTGACGCCGTTCGGCGTCGCCAGCGAATAGAGCTGCAACGGGTGCTTGCCCACCGGCAGCACCTTGTCATGCGTAGGGCCGGCGATCGGGCGGTTGATGCTGGCGAAGGCGCCGCCGCTCGGCTTGTTCCAGGTCCATACTTTCGGCGGAGTGTATTCGGTCATCGCGGGGCCTCGTATTGTGGGGAGAGACAGGTTGGAAGCGGGACTGGCAGTTGCACCTACAGCTAGGGCTGCAAACGGGAAAGTTCAACTTGCGTTGAACTATTGTCAATGACCATGCCTCATCTTCCCTTTGGGCTTCGAAAGGATGGAGGGGATGCCCCCCAACCCCTTGCGCCTTGGTTCGCGTGCCATACCTATAGGAACGTGACCCCCAAGCCCGTCCAGGACAAGAGCATGCCCATCAATCCCAACAGACGCTCCGTCGTGGCGGTGCGCGCCACCATTCCAGACGATGCCTTCACTGCCGGGGCATTGGGCACGCTGCGCGAAGGCAGCGGCGTCGTTATCCGCGAGAATGGGTTGGTGCTGACCATCGGCTATCTCATTACCGAGGCGGAAGAGGTGTGGCTTACGACCCATGACGGCCGCGTCGTGCCGGCGCATGCGCTGGCCTACGACCAGGAATCGGGCTTTGGCCTGGTTCAGGCGCTGGCGCCGCTTGGCCTGCCGGCGGTGGCGCTGGGCGACGCCGGCAGAGCCAAAATCGGGGACAGCGTGGTGCTCGCCGACGGCATCGGCCAGTCGGTTCAGGCCAGGATCGTCACCAAGCAGGAATTCGCCGGCTATTGGGAATACCTGCTCGAGGAAGCGATCTTCATCGCGCCGGCGCATCCTTCCTGGGGCGGCGCGGCGCTGTTCGATGCAAAGGGCGCGCTGCTCGGCGTCGGGTCGCTGCGCCTGCAGATGAGCCGCAACGGCGAGGTCGCCGATATCAACATGGTGGTGCCGATCGACCTGTTGCCGCCCATCCTCGACGATCTCCTGACGCGCGGCCAGGTGGCGCGGCCGCCACGGCCATGGCTCGGCGCCCTCTCGGCCGAAAGCGACGGCCGGGTGGTGGTGATGAGCGTGACCGAAGGCGGTCCGGCCGCCAAGGCGGGCCTGCGCGAGGGCGACGTCATCTCCGACATACGAGACGGCGCGGTCGACGGGCTGGCCGATTTCTATCGCAAACTATGGGAGAGCGGTTCGGCCGGCGCCGAGATCCCGATGCGGGTCCTGCGCGACGGCCGCGAAACCTGGCTGCGCGTCAAATCCGCCGACCGCGACAGTTTCCTGAAGAAGCCGCAATTGCAGTGAGCGCGTTACCTTCTCGACAGCAGAGAAGGAAAGCTCACAGCCCAGTCTAAAAGAAAAAGCCGCCGTCGCTTGCGCGAGGGCGGCTTTTTCCTGGGAGGACGTCAAGAAGAAGACGATCAAGAGATTCAAGATACCGTTCTATCTCCTTGTTCGGGCTTGAGAAGATCAAGCCGCGGCCTTGTGCTTCCTGACGGCGTGCTTGTGGCTGTGCTTGCGTACAGGCTTCTTCACATGCCTGCTGGCGTGCTTGCGATGCGACCGCATTGATGGCAAACGAAATGCCAAGCAGGGCACCCATCCATCCGGTCGAACGTGGTTTCATTTTCGGGACCATCCCTTTGCGTTGCGCCGCGACCGGTTCCGGCCGCCGCGGGGGTGGTTATCGCAGCACCGCTTTTCTCCAGTTTTTTCCCGGACGTTGAATCTTGTTTCTAAAGTGTGTCTGGAGGGCGCTTCTCCCTCCTCCGCTGTGGGAAGACGTAAGAGCGCTGCGCCCGCTGCGGCGCTTCTGCCTCTTTCCCCGCCGCTGTCATTCGCGTATGGGCCGGGGCAACTCCCGCACCCTCACATCAGCCTCCCGGACCACTCATGATCAGACTTGAAAACATCGGCAAGCAGAACGGCCGTCAGCTTGTCTTCATCGAGGCGTCGGCCGCCTTGCAGAAAGGCGAAAAGGTCGGGCTCGTCGGCCCCAACGGCGCCGGCAAGACAACACTGTTTCGCATGATCACCGGGCAGGAACAGCCCGACGAGGGCCAGGTGCAGGTCGATCGCGGCGTCACGATCGGCTATTTCAGCCAGGATGTCGGCGATATGGACGGCCGTAGCGCGGTGGCCGAAGTGATGAACGGCGCCGGGCCGGTGAGCGAAGTGGCGGCCGAGATGGCGGCGCTGGAGGCGGCTATGGCTGATCCCGACCAGGCGGACCGGATGGACGAGATCATCGAACGCTATGGCGAGGCGCAGCACCGCTTCGAGGAACTCGACGGCTATGCGCTCGACGGCCGGGCGCGGGAAGTGCTCGACGGTCTCGGTTTCTCGCAGGAGATGATGGACGGCGACGTCGGAAAACTCTCCGGCGGCTGGAAGATGCGCGTGGCGCTGGCACGCATTCTGCTGATGCGGCCCGACGCCATGCTGCTCGACGAGCCGAGCAACCATCTCGACCTGGAAAGCCTGATCTGGCTCGAGCAGTTCCTGAAGAATTATGACGGCGCGCTCCTGATGACCTCGCACGACCGCGAGTTCATGAACCGCATCGTCAACAAGGTGGTGGAGATCGACGG
>NZ_VFVM01000009.1:0-260419 GCF_006442845.1 Mesorhizobium sp. B2-4-2
GGCCGCGGCACGGTCGTGACCGGTCGCGTCGAGCGCGGCGTGGTCAAGGTCGGCGAGGAGCTGGAGATCATCGGCATCCGTCCGACCACCAAGACGACCTGCACGGGCGTCGAGATGTTCCGCAAGCTGCTCGACCAGGGCCAGGCGGGCGACAACATCGGCGCGCTGCTGCGCGGCGTCGACCGTGAAGGTGTCGAGCGCGGCCAGGTTCTGGCCAAGCCCGGTTCGGTGAAGCCGCACAAGAAGTTCGTGGCCGAAGCCTACATCCTGACCAAGGACGAGGGCGGCCGTCACACGCCGTTCTTCACCAACTACCGTCCGCAGTTCTACTTCCGCACCACCGACGTGACCGGCATCGTGTCGCTGCCGGCCGGCACCGAGATGGTGATGCCTGGCGACAACATCACGGTCGACGTCGAGCTGATCGTGCCGATCGCCATGGAAGAGAAGCTGCGCTTCGCCATCCGTGAAGGCGGCCGCACCGTCGGTGCCGGCATCGTCGTCACCATCAAAGAGTAATTTGGACTTAAACCGATCTGTCGCGGGCGCGGGTGCCCGCGCCGCGCCAGAACAAGGAAGTGACGCATGAACGGACAGAATATCCGCATCCGCCTGAAGGCGTTTGATCACCGGGTGCTCGACGCCTCGACGCGCGAAATCGTGTCGACGGCCAAGCGCACCGGTGCCAACGTCCGCGGCCCCATTCCGCTGCCGACGCGGATCGAAAAGTTCACGGTCAACCGGTCGCCTCACGTCGACAAGAAGAGCCGCGAGCAGTTCGAGATGCGCACGCACAAGCGTCTGCTCGATATCGTCGATCCGACCCCGCAGACCGTCGATGCTTTGATGAAGCTCGATCTGGCCGCCGGTGTCGACGTCGAGATCAAGCTCTAAGGGAATGAGAGCGCGGTAAGGGGCGGTGCCCCTGGCCCGGAACTCTAAAGGAATTGAACCGATGCGTTCAGGTGTGATTGCAAAGAAGGTGGGAATGACCCGCATCTACAACGATGCCGGGGAACATGTTCCCGTCACCGTTCTCCAGATGGAGAACTGCCAGGTCGTGGCGCAGCGCACGCAGGAGAAGAATGGCTATACCGCCGTTCAGCTCGGCGTTGGCCTTGCCAAGGTGAAGAACACGTCGAAGGCGATGCGCGGCCATTTCGCGACCGCTTCCGTCGAGCCGAAGGCCAAGCTTGCCGAGTTCCGCGTCTCCGCCGACAACATGATCGATGTCGGCGCCGAGATCACGGTCGAGCATTTCGTCGCCGGCCAGAAGGTCGACGTCACCGGCACGACGATCGGCAAGGGTTTCCAGGGCGTCATCAAGCGCCACCACATGGGTGGTGGCCGCGCGACCCACGGTAACTCGGTCTCGCACCGCACGCACGGCTCGACCGGCCAGCGCCAGGACCCCGGCAAGGTGTTCAAGGGCAAGAAGATGGCCGGCCACATGGGCGACACGCGCGTCACCACGCAGAACGTCGAGATCGTCTCGACCGATGCCGACCGCGGCCTGATCCTGATCCGCGGCGCGGTTCCTGGGTCGAAGGGTGCGTGGATCCTGGTTCGCGACGCCGCCAAGGTGGCGCTTCCGGCCAATGCGCCGAAGCCCGCCGCGATCCGCCCAGTTGCTGCCGGTATGGGCACGAAGAATGAGGCTCCGGCCACAGAGGGAGCGGAATAATGGATCTCAAGATCACAACGCTGGGCGGTAAGGACGCCGGCAAGGTGAAACTCTCCGAGGAGATTTTCGGCCTTGATCCGCGCGAGGACATTTTGCAGCGCGTCGTGCGCTGGCAGCTCGCCAAGAAGCAGCAGGGCACGCACAAGGCCAAGGGCCGCGCCGAGATCGCGCGCACCGGCGCCAAGATGTACAAACAGAAGGGTACGGGCCGCGCCCGTCACCATTCGGCACGCGCTCCGCAGTTCCGCGGCGGCGGCAAGGCTCACGGCCCGGTCGTTCGCAGCCACGAGCACGAGCTGCCGAAGAAGGTCCGCGCGCTCGGCCTCAAGCATGCTCTCTCGGCCAAGGCCAAGAGCGCGTCGATCATCGTCATCGACGAGCTGAAGCTGACCGAGGCAAAGACCAAGGCGCTGATCGCGAATTTCGCGACGCTGGGCCTGACGAACGCCCTGGTGATTGGTGGCGCCGAGCTCGACCGGAACTTCAAGCTGGCCGCGACCAACATCCCGAACATCGACGTGCTGCCCATCCAGGGCATCAACGTCTACGACATTCTGCGCCGCGGCACGCTGGTCCTTTCGAAGGCCGCCGTCGAGGCTCTCGAGGAGCGCTTTAAATGACCGACCTTCGTCACTACGACGTAATCGTCAGCCCGGCGATCACCGAAAAGTCGACCATGGCTTCCGAGCAGAACCAGGTCGTCTTCAACGTCGCCAAGAAGGCGTCGAAGCCGGAAATCAAGGCCGCCGTCGAAGCGCTGTTCGGCGTCAAGGTGATGGCCGTGAACACGCTTGTCCGCAAGGGCAAGATCAAGCGCTTCCGCGGCACGATCGGCCGCCAGAGCGACGTCAAGAAGGCGGTAGTGACGCTGGCCGACGGCCAGTCGATCGACGTCGCGACGGGTCTCTGAGCAAGGCCGCGAGGACAGGACAATGGCACTTAAAAAATTCAACCCGATAACGCCGAGCACCCGTCAGCTGGTCATCGTCGACCGCTCGGGCCTCTACAAGGGCAAGCCCGTCAAGGGTCTGACCGAGGGCCTGACCAAGTCGGGCGGCCGTAACAATTACGGCCGCATCACTGCACGCTTCATCGGCGGCGGTCACAAGCGTTCGTACCGCATCATCGATTTCAAGCGCCGCAAGTTCGACGTCGTCGGCACGGTCGAGCGCATTGAATACGATCCGAACCGCACCGCCTTCATCGCGCTGATCAAGTATGACGATGGCGAGCTGTCCTACATCATCGCTCCGCAGCGCCTTGCCGCCGGCGACAAGATCGTGGCTGGCGAAGCGGTCGACGTGAAGCCGGGCAATGCGATGCCGCTGGCCTCGATGCCGGTCGGCACGATCGTCCACAACATCGAGCTGAAGCCGGGCAAGGGCGCCCAGGTCGCCCGTTCGGCTGGCGGTTACGCCCAGCTCGTCGGCCGCGACCAGGGCATGGCGATCCTGCGCCTCAACTCGGGCGAGCAGCGTGTCGTTCACGGCTCCTGCATGGCTACCGTCGGTGCCGTGTCCAACCCGGACCACGGCAACATCAACGACGGCAAGGCCGGCCGCACGGTTTGGCGTGGCAAGCGCCCGCACAATCGCGGCGTGACCATGAACCCGGTCGACCACCCGCATGGCGGTGGTGAAGGCCGCACCTCCGGTGGCCGCCATCCGGTCTCGCCGTGGGGCAAGCCGACCAAGGGCAAGAAGACGCGGTCCAACAAGGCGACCGACAAGTTCATCCTGCGCTCGCGCCATCAGCGCAAGAGCTAAGAAGAGGTAACGCCAAGTGACTCGTTCTATTTGGAAAGGCCCCTTCATCGACGGCTACCTTCTCAAGAAGGTGGACAAGGTTCGTGAAGGTGGTCGCAATGAGGTGATCAAGATGTGGAGCCGTCGCTCCACCATCCTGCCGCAGTTCGTCGGCTTCACCTTCGGTGTCTACAACGGCCAGAAGCATGTTCCCGTCTCGGTGAACGAGGACATGGTCGGTCACAAGTTCGGTGAATTCGCTCCGACGCGGACCTATTACGGTCACGGCGCGGATAAGAAGGCGAAGAGGAAATAATCATGGGCAAGGCCAAAGCTCCGCGCAGGCTTGCTGACAACGAAGCGCGCGCCGTACTGCGCACGATCCGTATCAGCCCGCAGAAGCTGAACCTGGTTGCCGCGCTGATCCGCGGCAAGAAGGTCGCGACAGCGCTTTCCGACCTGGAATTCTCGGCCAAGCGGATTTCCGGCACGGTCAAGAAGACGCTGGAATCGGCAATCGCCAACGCGGAAAACAACCACGACCTCGACGTCGATGCGCTGATCGTGGCGGAAGCCTATGTCGGCAAGTCGATCGTCATGAAGCGGTTTCATGCCCGGGGCCGTGGTCGCGCCAGCCGTATCGAGAAGCCGTTCTCGCACCTCACGATCGTCGTTCGTGAAGTCGAAGAAAAAGGGGAGGCCGCATAATGGGCCAGAAAGTCAATCCGATCGGTCTTCGCCTCGGCATCAACCGCACCTGGGATTCGCGCTGGTTCGCGAACACCGGCGAGTACGGCAAGCTGCTGCATGAGGACATCAAGATCCGCAAGTACCTCGAGAAGGAGCTCAAGCAGGCTGCCATTTCGAAGGTTGTGATCGAGCGTCCGCACAAGAAGTGCCGCGTCACCATCCATGCCGCGCGCCCGGGTCTGATCATCGGCAAGAAGGGCGCCGACATCGAGAAGCTTCGCAAGAAGCTGATGGAGATGACCAAGTCCGAGACGCACCTCAACATCGTCGAAGTGCGCAAGCCGGAGATCGACGCGACCCTGGTCGCGCAGTCGATCGCCCAGCAGCTCGAGCGCCGCATCGCGTTCCGCCGCGCCATGAAGCGTGCCGTGCAGTCGGCGATGCGCCTCGGTGCCGAAGGCATCCGCATCAACTGCTCGGGCCGTCTCGGCGGCGCCGAAATCGCGCGCATGGAATGGTACCGCGAAGGCCGCGTGCCGCTGCACACGCTGCGCGCCGATGTCGACTACGGCACGGCCGAGGCGAATACGGCGTACGGCATCTGCGGCGTCAAGGTGTGGGTGTTCAAGGGCGAGATCCTCGAGCACGACCCGATGGCTTCGGAGCGCCGCGCGACCGAGGGCGATCATGCGCATGGCGGTGGTGGTGGTGATCGCGAACGCGGTCGTCGTCGCGAAAACGCCTGAGACATTTAGGAATTTGGAGTTAGAACGATGCTGCAGCCAAAGCGCACAAAGTTCCGCAAGCAGTTCAAGGGCCGCATCCACGGTACCGCCAAGGGCGGCACCAACCTGGATTTCGGTGGTTTCGGGCTGAAGGCGCTTGAGCCGAACCGCGTCACCGCGCGCGAGATCGAAGCGGCCCGCCGCGCGATCACCCGCGAGATGAAGCGCGCCGGCCGTGTCTGGATCCGTATTTTCCCGGATCTGCCGGTCACCTCGAAGCCGACCGAAGTCCGCATGGGCAAGGGCAAGGGCGCGGTCGACTACTGGGCGGCGCGCGTCAAGCCGGGCCGGATCATGTTCGAGATCGACGGCGTCAATGAAGAAACCGCCCGTGAGGCACTGCGTCTCGGCGCGGCCAAGCTCTCGGTCAGGACGCGCTTCGTACAGCGCATCGCAGAATAAGGACGGGCTGATCATGAAAGCCGAAGACATCCGGACCAAGACCCAGGACCAGCTGACCGACGACCTGGCCAGCCTGAAGAAGGAGCAGTTCAACCTGCGCTTCCAGAAGGCGACCGGCCAGCTCGAAAAGACCGCGCGCGTGAGGCAGGTCCGCAAGGACATTGCGCGTATCAAGACCATCGCTGCGGAAAAGTCCGCGGCTAAGAAGGCTTAAGGACGAAAACCATGCCAAAGCGCATTCTGCAGGGCACCGTCGTCAGCGACAAGAACGAGAAGACGGTTGTCGTCAAGGTCGAACGGCGCTTCACGCATCCCGTGATGAAGAAGACCGTGCGCATGACCAAGAAGTACAAGGCGCACGACGAGAACAACGCCCACAAGGTTGGCGATCAGGTGTTCATCCAGGAATCGAAGCCGATTTCCAAGGACAAGCGCTGGATCGTCGTGTCTTCGGACCAAGCCTGATCTCTGGGCGTAAACAAACGAATTTTGGACAGACCGGGGAGGGGTGAAGAACCCGTCCCGTTAGAAAAGAAGAAGGCGGCCAGTCATGATTCAGATGCAAACAAACCTCGACGTCGCGGATAATTCCGGCGCCCGTCGTGTCATGTGCATCAAGGTGCTGGGCGGCTCGAAGCGGAAATACGCTTCCGTAGGCGACATCATCGTGGTGTCGATCAAGGAAGCCATCCCGCGCGGCCGCGTGAAGAAGGGCGATGTGATGAAGGCGGTCGTGGTTCGCACGGCCAAGGACATCCGCCGCCCGGACGGCAGCGTGATCCGTTTCGACAAGAACGCGGCCGTTCTTGTCGACAACAAGAAAGAGCCGATCGGCACGCGTATCTTCGGACCGGTTCCGCGCGAACTCCGCGCCAAGAACCACATGAAGATCATCTCGCTCGCGCCTGAAGTGCTGTAAGGAGCCGGACCAATGCAGAAGATTAGAAAAGGCGACAAGGTCGTCGTGCTGGCTGGCAAGGACAAGGGCCGTTCGGGCGAAGTCCTGTCGGTTCAGCCGAAGGACGACACCGCGCTGGTGCGCGGCGTCAACATGATCCGTCGTCACCAGAAGCAGTCCCAGTCCCAAGAGGGCGGGATCATCACCAAGGAAGCGCCGATCCAGCTGTCGAACATCGCGCTGGCCGACCCCAAGGATGGCAAGCCGACCCGCGTCGGCTTCATCTTCCAGAAGGACGGCAAGAAGGTGCGCGTCGCCAAGCGCTCGGGAGAAGTCATCAATGGCTAAGGCTCAAACCAAGCAGGCGACTGCCCAGAACACGCCGCGCCTCAAGCAGGTCTACAACGAGACCATCCGCAAGGCCTTGCAGGAGCAGTTCGGCTACGACAACGAGATGCAGGTTCCGCGCATCGACAAGATCGTGCTGAACATGGGCGTTGGCGAAGCGACCGGCGATTCGAAGAAGCCTTCGATCGCGGCCGAGGATCTGGCGATGATCGCCGGCCAGAAGGCCGTCGTCACCCGCGCCCGCAATTCGATCGCGGGCTTCAAGGTCCGCGAGAAGATGCCGATCGGCGCCAAGGTCACGCTGCGCAAGGAACGCATGTACGAGTTCCTTGACCGCCTCGTGAACATCGCGCTGCCGCGCGTCCGCGACTTCCGCGGACTGAATCCGAAGAGCTTCGATGGCCGTGGCAACTACGCCATGGGCATCAAGGAACACATCGTGTTCCCGGAGATCAACTACGACAAGGTTGATCAGATCTGGGGCATGGACGTCATCGTTTGTACGACTGCGAAGACGGACGACGAAGCCAGGGCACTGCTCAAGGCCTTCAACTTCCCCTTCCGCCAGTAACGGCAGCGAGAAAAGGAAAAATCTGAAATGGCAAAGACCAGCTCAGTCGAGAAGAACAACAGGCGCCGCAAGCTTGCCGACCAGTACGGTCCCAAGCGCGCTGCCCTGAAGGCGATCATCATGGACCAGTCCAAGCCGATGGAGGAGCGCTTCCGCGCTCAGCTCAAGCTTGCCGCCATGCCGCGCAACTCGGCCAAGATCCGCATCCGCAACCGCTGCGAAGTCACCGGCCGTCCGCGTGCCTACTATCGCAAGCTCAAAGTATCGCGCATCGCGCTTCGTGATCTCGGCAATAACGGCCAGATCCCGGGCCTGGTCAAGTCGAGCTGGTAAGGAGGACATAACATGTCATTGAGCGATCCTCTCGGCGATATGCTGACCCGCATCCGCAACGCCTATGGCCGCAAGAAGTCGAGCGTGTCGACGCCGGCTTCGCGTCTGCGCACCCGCGTCCTCGACGTGCTGAAGGCTGAAGGCTATATCCGCGACTACAGCCAGACCGATTTCGACAACGGCAAGTCCGAAATCGAGATTGAGCTGAAGTATTTCGACGGAGCGCCGGTGGTGCGCGAAATCGCCCGCGTCTCGAAGCCGGGCCGCCGCGTTTACGTTTCGGCCAAGTCGATCCCGCATGTCGCCAACGGCCTCGGTATCGCCATCCTTTCGACGCCGAAGGGCGTGATGGCCGACCACGAAGCGCGCGAACAGAACGTCGGTGGCGAGATCCTCTGCCAGATCTTCTGATCCGGCAGCGTGATCCCGAAAAAAATGGAATCCGGTCTTCGGATCGTCCCGAAGACAGAGACCTGAAACAAGAGAAGTGACGAGGACAACAAAATGTCTCGTATTGGAAAGAAACCCGTTTCGCTGCCGCAGGGCGTGACCGCGACCGTCAACGGCCAGACCGTGACGGCGAAGGGCCCCAAGGGCGAGCTGAAGTTCGTGGTCAACGACGAAGTGCTGGTCAAGATGGAAGGCAGCGAGATCGCTGTCGAGCCGCGCGACCAGTCCAAGACCGCCCGCTCCAAGTGGGGCATGTCGCGCACGCAGATCGTCAACATCCTGCAGGGCGTCAAGGACGGCTTCGAGAAGAAGCTCGAGATCACCGGCGTCGGCTATCGCGCCGCCTTGCAGGGCAAGAACCTGCAGCTGGCGCTCGGCTTCAGCCACGACGTCGTCTACGAGACGCCGCAAGGCATCACCATCACCGTGCCGAAGCCGACCGAAATCACCGTGGCCGGCATCGACAAGCAGCAGGTCGGCCAGGTGGCTGCGGAAATCCGCGAATACCGTGGTCCCGAGCCCTACAAGGGCAAGGGCGTCCGCTACGCAGGCGAGAAGATCGTCCGCAAGGAAGGCAAGAAGAAGTAGTGGGTTTGGCCCCGGGAAGGTGCAGACTTTTCGGAAGGGGCCAAGCCAGGAAGTGTAACGCCGCGGGGAGCGGTCGCGGGAGGCGCTTTCGCCTACCGCACAGGGCGGCCCCCGTTTTCTGAAGGCAAGGAAGACCATCATGGGTACCAAGGAAGCCACTCAGCGCCGCGCGCAGCGCGTCCGCCGCCAGATCAAGAAGGTCGCCGGCGAGCGTCCGCGCCTGTCGGTTCACCGCACGTCGAAGAACATCTACGTCCAGGTCATCGACGACGCCAAGGGCCACACCATCGCTGCCGCCTCGACCCTCGAGAAGGACCTCAAGGGTTCGCTCAAGACCGGTGCAGATACCGCTGCCGCTGCCGCGATTGGCAAGCTGATCGCCGAGCGTGCCGCCAAGGCGGGAGTCAAGGAAGTCGTCTTCGACCGCGGCCCGTACATCTATCACGGCCGCGTCAAGGCGCTGGCCGAGGCGGCTCGTGAAGGCGGCTTGAGCTTCTAAGCCTGATCCGGACCGAAAGTCGGCAGAAAGTTGCAGACTTTTCGAAACGGATCATGCAAGGGAGTGATGATTTTCACCGTCGGCGACCCGCAATGAGGCGTCGGCATTCAGCAACCCGTGCTTCCGGAAAAGAACAAGGAACAGGATATGGCACAGGAACGTAGGGATGGCGGCCGCGGCCGCGATCGTGAAGAACGCGATGACGGCATGGTCGACAAGCTCGTCCACATCAACCGTGTCGCCAAGGTCGTCAAGGGCGGCCGCCGCTTCGGTTTTGCAGCACTCGTCGTCGTCGGCGACCAGAAGGGCCGCGTCGGCTTCGGTCACGGCAAGGCGCGCGAAGTGCCGGAAGCCATCCGCAAGGCAACCGAATCGGCCAAGCGCGACATGATCTTCGTGCCGCTGCGCTCGGGCCGCACGCTGCACCACGATGTCGAGGGACGCTGGGGCGCCGGCCGTGTTCTCCTGCGCGCCGCCAAGCAAGGTACCGGCATCATCGCCGGCGGCCCGATGCGTGCCGTCTTCGAGACGCTCGGCATGCATGACGTGGTCGCCAAGTCGATGGGTTCGTCGAACCCTTACAACATGGTTCGCGCCACTTTCGACGCGCTGAAGAGCCAGATGCATCCCAAGGATGTGGCTGCCGCGCGCGGCATCAAGTATTCGACCCTTCAGGCCCGCCGCGGCACCGCCGTCGCGGCTGAAGAATAGTCGATCTGACCAGGGATTTTGACCATGGCCAAGAAAGCAACCAAGACCATCACCGTTGAGCAGATCGGTTCGCCGATCCGCCGCCCGAAGGAACAGCGCGCGACGCTGGTCGGCCTCGGCCTCAACAAGATGCACAAGCAGCGCACGCTGGAAGATACGCCTTCCGTGCGCGGCATGATCGCTGCCGTCCAGCATCTCGTCCGCGTCGTGGACGAGGGCTGAGCACAGGCGCAGGAGAAGCAAGATGAAACTCAACGATCTGCGTGACAAGGACGGCGCGACGCATTCGAAGAAGCGTCTCGGCCGCGGCATCGGCTCCGGTTCCGGCAAGACTGCCGGTCGCGGCGTCAAGGGCCAGAAGGCGCGCTCCGGCGTCGCCGTCAACGGCTTCGAGGGTGGCCAGATGCCGCTCTATCGGCGCCTGCCGAAGCGTGGCTTCAACAACATCTTCGCCAAGAGCTTCACCGTCGTCTCGCTGGCCCGTATCCAGGCTGCTGTAGACGCCAAGAAGCTCGATGCGAAGGCGACCGTGACGGCCGAGGCGCTGGTAGCCGCCGGCGTCATCCGTCGCGTGAAGGACGGCGTGCGCGTGCTGTCGGACGGCGATCTCAAGGCGAAGCTCGCCTTTGACGTCGCCGGGGCCTCCAAGGCCGCGATCGAGAAGATCGAAAAGGCCGGCGGTTCGGTCAAGCTGCCGCAAGAGGCGGCCGCCGAGTAACAGCAATTTGAAGCGCGCTCGGCAAGGCCGATCCGGTTTTGCTTTCGATCACGCTTCGACCTGTTCAATATGGCGGCCGCGTCAACGCGGCCGCTTGCATGTTTACAGTCCGGAGCTTATCTCGTGAGCTTCGGTGACACGCGCCGCCTGACCTTAGGGCCATCAAGCGTGACCAAGCGGAGAATCGGGCATGGCTTCGGCTGCTGAACAACTAGCCTCGAATCTGAATTTCTCAGCCTTCGCCAAAGCGGAGGACCTGAAGAAACGAATCTGGTTCACCGTCGGCGCGCTGCTCGTCTACCGCCTCGGCACCTACATCCCGCTTCCCGGCATCAATCCCGATGCCTTCGCGCAGGCCTTCTCTTCGCAGAGCAAGGGCGTGCTGGGCATGTTCAACATGTTCGCCGGCGGCGCCGTGCAACGCATGGCGATCTTCGCGCTCGGCATCATGCCTTACATTTCCGCTTCCATCATCATGCAGCTGATGACCTCGGTCATCCCGTCGCTGGAAGCGCTGAAGAAGGAAGGCGAGCAGGGCCGCAAGGTCATCAACCAGTACACGCGCTACGGCACGGTGCTCCTGGCGCTGGTGCAGGCCTATGGTATTTCGGTCGGGCTTGAAGGCGGCAACGGCATCGTCAGCGATCCCGGCATGTTCTTCCGCATCTCGACCGTCGTCACGCTGGTCGGCGGCACCATGTTCCTGATGTGGCTCGGCGAGCAGATCACCGCGCGCGGCATCGGCAACGGCATTTCGCTGATCATCTTTTCAGGCATCGTCGCCGGCCTGCCGCATGCCATCTCCGGCACGCTGGAGCTCGGCCGCACCGGAGCGCTGTCGACCGGCCTGATCCTGGCGATCATCGTGCTGGCCATCGTCGTCATCGCGCTCATCGTCTTCTTCGAGCGCGCCCAGCGGCGTCTGCTGATCCAGTATCCGAAGCGTCAGGTCGGCAATCGCATGTTCCAGGGCGACACTTCCCACCTGCCGCTCAAGCTCAACACGTCGGGCGTCATCCCGCCGATCTTCGCTTCGTCGCTGCTCTTGCTGCCGGCCACCGTCGCCGGCTTCTCGCAGACCACGAACATGCCGGCCTGGGCCAGCACCATCCTGGCCTCGCTCGGCCATGGCCAGCCGCTCTATATGTTGTTCTACGCGGCGATGATCGTGTTCTTCGCCTTCTTCTACACCGCGATCGTCTTTAACCCGAAGGACACCGCCGACCAGCTCAAGAAGCACTCCGGCTTCATCCCCGGCTACCGTCCGGGCGAGCGCACCGCCGACTATATCGACTACGTTCTTACCCGCATCACTGTCGTCGGTGCCATCTATCTGGTGCTGGTCTGTCTGCTGCCGGAGTTCCTGATCTCGGCGACTGGCGTACCATTCTACCTTGGTGGCACATCGCTTCTGATCGTGGTCAGTGTCACGCTCGACACGGTTGCGCAGATTCAGGGCCACCTGATCGCGCACCAATATGAAGGCCTGATCAAGAAGTCGAAGCTGCGCGGGGGGAAGAAAGCCAGATGAGGTTGATTTTGCTTGGGCCGCCAGGAGCGGGCAAGGGGACACAAGCACAAAGACTGGTAGAGAGACACGGCATCCCCCAGCTTTCCACGGGCGACATGCTGCGCGCCGCGGTGCAGGCCGGTACCGAAGTCGGCAAGCGCGCCAAGGCGGTCATGGATGCCGGCGAGCTGGTCTCGGATGCCATCGTCAACGCCATCGTGGCCGAGCGCATTGACCAGCCCGATTGCGCCAATGGTTTCATCCTCGACGGCTACCCGCGTACGCTGGTGCAGGCTGATGCGGTTGAATCGATGCTTGACGAACGTGGCATTGCGCTCGACACCGTCATCGAGCTTGTCGTCGACGACAAGGCGCTGGTCGGCCGCATCGTCAAGCGAGCCGATGAGGCCAAGGCAGCCGGTCAGCCGGTGCGCAAGGACGACAATCCGGCGGTGTTCGAGGAGCGGCTGCGGGAATATTACAAGAAGACCGCTCCGCTGATCGGCTATTATTATGCCAAGCGCCGGCTGAAGAGCGTGGACGGCATGGCTGGTATTGATGCCGTGACGTCGGAGATCGAAGCCGTGCTCGCGGCGACGGTGAAAGAGGCCGCCTCGGCCAAATAGCGATTGTGCTTGACTGAAGCGGTCCGCTGGGGTATGGCGGCCCGTCTTCCTGTCAGGCATGGAGTTTGCTTGCCCGCAAGGGCAGGGCAGCCGTTTTTGACCAGGAAACTCCCGCAAGGGCCGGCCTCCACCGGACGCGGGGCAACGCAGACAGCGCCGGGCCTACCTTGTTTTGAAGGTGGCCGGCCCATATGGAGATGAGAAGAACATGGCTCGTATAGCCGGCGTCAACATTCCGACCAACAAGCGCGTTGTCATCGCGCTTCAGTACATTCACGGCATCGGCAAGAAGTTCGCCCAGGAAATTGTCGACAAGGTCGGCATCCCGGCCGAGCGCCGCGTCAACCAGCTGACCGACGCGGAAGTGCTGCAGATCCGCGAGACGATCGACCGCGACTATCAGGTCGAGGGCGACCTGCGCCGCGAAGTGTCGATGAACATCAAGCGGCTCATGGACCTCGGCTGCTACCGCGGCCTGCGTCACCGTCGCTCGCTGCCGGTTCGCGGCCAGCGCACGCACACCAATGCACGCACCCGCAAGGGCCCGGCCAAGTCGATCGCCGGCAAGAAGAAGTAATTTAGGGCAGTAAGGGAGTAGGGGAGTAAGGCAGTAGGGAATGCCCGGCAATCGGGTCGCACTTTCCCTACTCCCTTACTGCCCTATTCCCCACTCCCTTACCAAGGTGGAGCCGCTGGCATTACGGCGGTGTAGAGATCAACTGAAAGGAATACCATGGCCAAGGAAGCCGCTCGTGTTCGCCGTCGCGAACGCAAGAACATCTCGTCGGGCGTTGCCCACGTCAATTCGACCTTCAACAACACCATGATCACCATTACCGACGCGCAGGGCAATTCGATCGCCTGGTCGTCGGCCGGAGCCCAGGGCTTCAAGGGTTCGCGCAAGTCGACCCCCTTCGCCGCCCAGATGGCTGCCGAGGATGTTGCCAAGAAGGCCCAGGAACACGGCATGCGCATGCTCGAGGTCGAGGTCTGCGGACCCGGCTCCGGTCGTGAATCGGCGCTGCGCGCCCTGCAGGCGGCTGGCTTCACCATCACCTCGATCCGTGATGTGACCCCGATCCCGCACAATGGCTGCCGTCCGCGCAAGAAGCGTCGCGTCTAAGGAATTACCGAACGCCGCGTGAACGCCAGAAGCGTTCCTCCGCGGTTTTCCAGGTCGCCCGCCACGATTGGATGGTGGCGGGTCAACGGAAGGAAAGCATCATGATCCAGAAAAATTGGCAGGAACTGATCAAGCCGAACAAGATCGAGTTCTCGTCGAAGAAGAAGACGCTGACCACGCTGGTGGCCGAGCCGCTCGAACGCGGCTTCGGCCTCACGCTCGGCAACGCGTTGCGTCGCGTGCTTCTGTCCTCGCTGCGCGGCGCGGCAGTCACCGCCGTACAGATCGACGGCGTCCTGCATGAATTCTCGTCCATCGCCGGCGTGCGCGAGGACGTGACCGACATCGTCCTCAACATCAAGGAAATCGCCATCCGCATGGAAGGCGACGGCCCCAAGCGCATGGTTGTGCGCAAGCAGGGCCCGGGTGCGGTTCTCGCCGGCGACATCCAGACGGTGGGCGACGTCGAGATCCTCAATCCGGATCACGTCATCTGCACGCTGGACGAGGGCGCTGAAATCCGTATGGAATTCACTGTCGATACCGGCAAGGGTTACGTGCCGGCCGACCGCAACCGCGCCGAGGATGCGCCGATCGGCCTGATCCCGGTCGACAGCCTCTATTCGCCGGTCAAGAAGGTCTCCTACAAGGTCGAGAACACCCGTGAGGGCCAGGTTCTCGACTACGACAAGCTGACCATGACCATCGAGACCGACGGTTCGATCTCGGGCGAGGACGCGGTGGCTTTCGCCGCCCGCATCCTGCAGGACCAGCTTGGCCTGTTCGTCAATTTCGACGAGCCGCAGAAGGAAGTCGCCACCGAAGCCGTCACCGAGCTTGCCTTCAACCCGGCGCTGCTCAAGAAGGTCGACGAACTCGAGCTTTCGGTGCGTTCGGCCAACTGCCTGAAGAACGACAACATCGTCTATATCGGCGATCTCATCCAGAAGACCGAAGCCGAGATGCTGCGTACCCCGAACTTCGGCCGCAAGTCGCTGAACGAGATCAAGGAAGTCCTCGCGGCGATGGGCCTGCACCTCGGTATGGAAGTGCCGGACTGGCCGCCGGAAAACATCGAAGACCTCGCCAAGCGTTACGAAGATCAATATTGAGGCTCCGAGGAGCTTCTCGAACCCGGAATGAAGGAGAAGAGCCATGCGCCATGGATTTAAAGGCCGCCGGTTCGCCCGCAGCATAAGCCATCGCAAGTCGATGTTTGCCAACCTTGCCGTGTCGCTGCTCGAACACGAGCAGATCGTCACCACCTTGCCCAAGGCGAAGGACCTGCGTCCGATCGTCGAGAAGCTGGTGACGCTCGGCAAGCGCGGCGACCTGCACGCCCGCCGCCAGGTGATCGCGCAGATCGGCAATGAAGGCGTCGTCAAGCGCCTGTTCGACACCATCGCGCCGCGCTACGCCACCCGCAACGGCGGCTATCTGCGCATCATGAAGGCGGGCTTCCGCCACGGTGACAATGCCGCGATGGCGGTCATCGAATTCGTAGACCGCGACACGGAGGCCAAGGGCGCCGGCGACCGCGCCCGCCTCGAAGCCGAAGGCACCGATGCGGAAGCCGCAGCCGCTTAAGGCTTCGCTTTTCAAATGATTTAAGGGGCCTGCGGGCCCCTTTTTCATATTCTGGCCGCCTCGGCTGCTCCTGCGTCAAAATAATTCGATTTAATCGCCTTAGCCTTTCATTTTGCACATTCGTCGGGACAATGCGCCCCAACTCGCACGGAGGATTCGCAATGCGCGCTAAAAGACTGTCCCTGGTTCTGCTCTGCGCCTTTATGGCGTTCGCAACCACGCCGACAGTCCGGCAGGCATTGGCCGAGGATGCCCCCAAAGCCGATCCGGGCCTCTCCGACGTGCTCACCGACCTGCTGCACGGCGTCGAGGGCGAAAACGCCACCTCGGGCCCCGACAAGCGCGTGCCGTTCGGCCGTGAGGAGGTGCAGTTGTCGTTCGCGCCATTGGTCAAGCAGACGGCGCCGGCCGTGGTCAATGTCTATGCCTCGCAAACGGCCAAGGTCGTTTCGCCCTTCGAAGGCGATCCGTTCTTCGAAGAATTCTTCGGTCGCGCGCAGCCGCGCGCGCAGTCCTCCCTGGGCTCGGGCGTGCTTGTCGATCCGAGCGGCGTCATCGTCACCAATTTCCACGTCATCAAGAATGCCGACGAGGTGAAGGTCGCGACCGCCGACGGGCGCGAATTCACCAGCAAGGTGATGCTCAAGGACGAGACGCTCGATCTTGCCGTGCTCAAGATCGAATCCGACAAGCCATTCCCGGTCATCGCCATCGGCGATTCCGATGCGCTCGAAGTCGGTGACCTGGTGCTGGCCATCGGCAATCCTTTCGGTGTCGGGCAGACCACCACGAGCGGCATCGTTTCCGCACTTGCCCGCAGCCATATAGGCGTTTCGGATTCGGGTTATTTCATCCAGACGGACGCTGCCATCAATCCCGGCAATTCCGGCGGCGCGCTGATCAACATGGGCGGCCAGCTGGTCGGCATCAACACCGCCATCTTCAGCCGCAGCGGCGGCTCGATCGGCATCGGCTTTGCCATTCCTGCCAATATGGTGCGCGCTTTCGCCGATGCCGCCAAGGCCGGTCTCGATTTCTTCGAGCGGCCTTACATCGGGGCCGAGTTCGAAGCGGTGACGCCGCAGATCGCTGAATCGCTCGGCATGGAAAAGCCTGCCGGCGCGCTGGTCTCGTCCGTTGACGCGTCCGGACCGGCCGGCAAGGCCGGATTGAAGCCTGGCGATGTCGTCCTGCAGATCAACGGCAAGCCGGTCGAGAGCATCGAGGCACTGGACTATCGCATGGCGACGCTGTCGATCGGTACAAAGGCCAATTTCGCGGTGCTGACCAAAGGCCAGCAGGCGGCGATGGACATCGCCCTGGAACGCGCGCCCGAGGGTGCAAAACCCTCGGAGGTGACGCTGCATGGCCGCAGCCCCTTCTCGGGCGCCAAGGTTGCGGAATTATCGCCGCGGCTGGCTCAGAAGCTCGGCCTGCGCACCGACATCAAGGGCGTCACCGTGGTCGACATCAATCGCGATTCGCCGGCCGCCGATTTCGGCTTCCAGCCGGGCGACATCGTGCGCGAGGTCAACGGCACGACAATCGATACGGCGGCGACGCTGGCGCAGGCTTCCCAGCAGGATACGCGCTGGTGGCGCTTTACCGTCGAGCGCGGCGGGCAGATACTGCGCCAGGTGTTGCGTTACTGAGCTCGATCGCTGAAGAGATCGCGCTCCAAACCCAAAAAGAAGTGCATGGCCGATCTGTTCAGTGTCGATGAACCGGAAAAGGCGCCGCCAGGCCGGCCGCTGGCAGACAGGCTGCGCCCGAAAAACCTTGGCGAGGTCGTCGGCCAGGAGCATCTGACCGGCCCCGATGGCGCACTGACCCGGCTGATTAATTCCGGTTCGCTCGGCTCCATGATTTTCTGGGGGCCGCCCGGCACCGGCAAGACCACGGTGGCGCGCCTGCTTGCCGGTGAAACCAGCCTTGCCTTCGAGCAGATTTCGGCGGTTTTCTCCGGCGTAGCCGAGCTGAAGAAAGTGTTCGAGGCGGCCAAGCTGCGCCGCGCCAATGGCCGCCAGACCCTGCTGTTCGTCGACGAGATCCACCGCTTCAACCGCGCCCAGCAGGACGGCTTCCTTCCAGTCATGGAAGACGGCACCGTCGTGCTCGTCGGCGCTACCACCGAAAATCCGTCCTTCGAGCTCAATGCAGCTCTGCTGTCGCGTGCGCGCGTGCTGGTTTTCCATTCGCTTGGCGAGGAAAGCATCGCAAAGCTTCTGGCCAGGGCCGAAGAGACGGAGGGCAGGGCGCTGCCGCTCGATGATGAGGCGCGAGCGATGCTCATCCGCATGAGCGACGGCGATGGCCGGGCCTCGCTGACGCTGGCGGAAGAAGTTTGGCGCGCCGCCAAACCAGGCGAAGTGTTCGGTCCCGAAGGCTTGCAGCGCATCATCCAGCGTCGGGCGCCGATCTACGACAAGGGCCAGGACGGTCATTACAATTTGATCTCGGCGCTGCACAAATCCGTGCGCGGCTCCGATCCCGATGCCGCGCTCTACTACCTCGCGCGCATGTTCGACGCCGGCGAGGATCCGCTCTATCTCGGCCGCCGGCTGGTGCGCATGGCGATGGAGGACATCGGGCTGGCCGATCCGCAGGCATTGGTCATCGCCAACGCGGCCAAGGACGCCTACGATTATCTGGGTTCGCCCGAAGGCGAACTCGCCTTCGCCGAGGCCACCGTCTATCTCGCCACGGCGCCCAAATCCAACGCGGTCTACACCGCATTCAAAGCCGCCACGCGCGCCGCCAAGGAGCACGGTTCGCTGCTACCGCCCAAGCACATCCTCAACGCGCCGACAAAGTTGATGAAGGACGAAGATTACGGGGCCGGCTATCGCTACGATCATGACGAACCGGACGCGTTTTCCGGCCAGGACTATTTTCCGGAAAAGATGGGCCGCCAGACCTTCTACGACCCACCCGAACGCGGTTTCGAGCGCGATATCAGGAAACGGCTCGACTACTGGGCAAAGCTGCGCAAAGAGCGGGAATAGCAGGCTTGCGACGGCCGGTGGCGGTTGCGGTCCGAAACGAGGTTTCACCTGGGGTATTTCCACGTCGGTTCTTCTGCACGCGCTGCTCGCGGCCACGATTATATCGATGCCAATGCCGCAGCTTCCGAGCCGGCCGGAGGAAGAGCAGGTAACGGTCGACATCCTGACCCCGCGACAGTTCGAGGTCTCGGCAAGGCAGTCAGCCGGCCACGATGCCGTGGCCGTTGTGCGGCAACCCAAAAGACCTTATCAAGGCGCACGGCCGGGCGGTGGTCGTTGTCGTGATTTTGGCACTATTCATTCGCAACAGGATCGCGCTCGGCGCGTGGAAAAATGACAAAAACCCTTCGCAAGACCCTTCGCAAATTCGCCATTGCCATCCCGCTCCTTGCCCTTGGCTTCTATTTCATTCCGATCCTAACGACGATTTTCGTCGTTTGCGGCCTGATCGACGTGCTGCGCAACGACCGCAAGAATCTGTCCCTGTTCAGCGGCTATTTCCTGGGCAATGGCCTCTTCACCTGGCTGCTTTCGCCATTCAACCTGCTGGTCGACCTCCTGTGCTACAGAAATCCGGGCGTGTGGAAGCTGGAGCAGTTCCCTCAGGATTATCAGCGCGAAGTCAACGAGGTCTTGGATGTCTTCAAGGCGCGCAAGGCCGAAATCATCGCCGACATCGACGCCAATTTCGGCGCCGGCCGGCGCGGCATGTATGTCTACCAATGGTATGGCAAGCACAGGATAGACAACGTCGCCGAGTTCAACAAGGATTTCAAATACATCAAGACGATTGCCGTCTCGGTCTTCAGCAAGCGCGAATCGACCTCCTGGCACTTCGGACCGTTGCGGCTCAGCCTCCGCATCCTCTACAACCTCATTCCGATGAAGTCAGAGATCTTCGTCGAGTGCGGCAACGTCAAGAACTACTGGTACGACAATCCGCTGTTCATTTTCGACGACACGCTGCTGCATCGCTCGGTCAACGAGTATGACGGTCGTCGCTACTGCGTATTCATGGACATTATCAGGCCGTCCCCGGTCCCCAGGCTCATCGCCGGCCTTCTCGCCATCGTCTCGGTGAGCGTCGAGAGGATCAATTCGATGTTCTACAAGAACTGGAAGATGATCGGCTCGACCAAGCCGAAGAAGGCCGAAACCACCTGAGCTGGCAAGTTTTCGAACGTAGCCGGCGCGCCGGATAGGTATGAATAGTCGGGGACAGTATACGGCGATGTTCAATCTGCTTCTCGTGGCCGCCGGCGGCGGCATTGGCGCCGGCGTTCGCCATCTGACCAATATGGGCTCGCTGCGCCTTGTCGGCCCCAACTATCCCTGGGGCACGATGGCGATCAACATCGTCGGTTCGTTCGCGATGGGCCTGTTCATCGCCGCCCTGGCGCGCCGCGGCGGGTCTAACGAAGTCAGGCTGTTTGTTGCCACCGGCATCTTAGGCGGCTTCACGACGTTTTCCGCCTTTTCGCTCGACTTCGCGACCTTGTGGGAGCGGGGAGCCACCTTGCCGGCGTTTGGATATGCGCTGGCCAGCGTGATTGGCGCCATCATTGCCCTGTTTTTGGGTCTTTGGCTCGCAAGAAGCCTGCCTTAATGCTATTGCCGCGCCGAGAGCAGGCCTGGGCCTGCCAGGAAACGGGTAAGCGAAAACAATATGGCAGGCGTTGAACAGATCACGGTGGAGGCCGGCGAGGCGGGCATGCGGCTCGACCGCTGGTTCAAGACCCATTTCCCGGGCCTTGGCTTTGGTCATCTGCAGAAGCTGCTTCGGTCCGGGCAGATCCGCGTCGACGGCGGCCGCGTCAAGGCCGACACCCGTGTCGAGCCTGGCCAGACGGTGCGCATTCCACCGCTGGAAGTGGACAAGAAGGGCGACAGCCCGCTGACCGGCCATTCGATCCGCAACCAGGGCGATGCCGAAGTCCTGGCAAAGATGCTGATCCATGAGGATCCGAAGGTCTTCGTCTTCAACAAGCCGGCTGGCCTTGCGGTGCAGGGCGGCTCGGGCGTCACCCGTAACGTCGACGACATGTTGGAAGCCTGGCGCAACCAGAAGGGCGAGAAGCCGCGGCTGGTGCACCGGCTCGATCGCGACACGTCTGGCGTGCTGGTCGTCGCCCGCACCAGGCTGGCGGCGATGAAGCTCTCCGAGGCGTTTCGCGCCCGCGAGACCAAGAAGACCTACTGGGCCCTGGTCAAGGGCGTGCCGCCCAAGCGCGAGGATAAGATATCGACCTGGCTGATCAAGGAAGCCACGCCGGATGGCGATCGGGTGCGCATTGCCAAGCACGGCGAAAAGGGCGCCGACCATGCCGTATCCTACTATCGCATCATCGAGCAGGCGGCGCAGGCGCTGACCTGGCTGGAGATGGAGCCCTATACCGGCCGCACCCATCAGTTGCGCGTTCATGCCGCCCATATCGGTTGTCCCATCATCGGCGATCCCAAATATTTCGAGGCCGACACCAACTGGGATTTTCCGGGCGGGATGCAGAATCGCCTGCATCTGCACGCGCGCCGCATCGTCATCCCGCATCCGGACCAAGGTTTCATCGACGTCACCGCGCCTATGCCGCCGCATATGCGCCAGAGCTGGAACCTGATCGGCTTCGACGACGCCAGTGCGGAGGATTGACCATGAGCGGCGCTGCCGATGCGCTCGACCGTCGCGATGCGGTCGACATGGCGGCCGCCGCCATAA
This sequence comes from Mesorhizobium sp. B2-4-2, assembly GCF_006442845.1. Lineage (NCBI taxonomy): Bacteria > Pseudomonadati > Pseudomonadota > Alphaproteobacteria > Hyphomicrobiales > Phyllobacteriaceae > Mesorhizobium > Mesorhizobium sp. B2-4-2. Next base: position 20,987 of record NZ_VFVM01000009.1, read on the forward strand.
TGGTCGGCCTGACGTTCTCCTGGGGCCTGAATTATGTCGCCGCCAAGATCTCCTATGCCGGCTATGATCCGGTTTTCCTGTCGATCGCGCGCTCGGTTATCGGCGGGCTCTGCGTCTTCCTCTGGTGCCGCTGGCGCGGCATTTCGCTTTTCAAGAGGGACGGGACATTGCTCGCGGGCATTGCAGTCGGCGTGCTCTTCGGCATCGAGTTCCTCTGCCTTTATGTCGGGCTGGAGCACACCACGGTCGCCCGCAACACGCTGCTGGTCAACACCATGCCGTTCTGGATGCTGCTGGGAGGGCATTTCCTGCTCGGCGAGCCGATCAGCCTGCGCAAATCCCTTGGCCTTCTGCTTGCCTTTGCCGGCCTCGCCGCGGTCTTTTCCGACAAGCTCGGCGGCAGCGGGGACATGCTGTTCGGCGATCTGCTGAGCCTTGGCTCCGGATTCGTCTGGGCCTTGACCAATATTCTCATCAAGCGCTCGAAGCTGGTCGAGACGAGCGCCGAAAAGCTGCTGCTCTATCAACTCTCCGGCGCTGCGATCGTCGGCGTCCTGGTGTTGCCTCTGGCCGGCCCCTCCGTGCGCGATCCCACGCTGTTGCCAACTTTGGCCCTGCTTTTCCAGGCGCTCTATATCGTCGCCTTCACCTATGTGTTGTGGTTCTGGCTGCTGCGGCGCTATCCCGCCTCCAGCCTGTCGAGTTTCACGTTCCTGTCGCCGGTCTTCGGCGTGCTGTGCGGCGCCCTGTTCTTGAACGAGCCGCTGACCATACGCATTTTTCTGGCACTTGGTCTCATTGCCGCCGGTCTGGTCATCGTCAACAGGCCGCCGCGCCAGCAGACGGCCGAAGGAGGCTGACATGCGCGATATCCTCAGCGATCTCGAGGCGGGGAAACTGCTCTCCGACCCCGATCCGGTGCGCCGCGCCCAAATCCAGATGAAGAAGCCGCTGCCGAAACGTTTTTACAAGACCGTTTCGGTCGCGCCCGCCGATGGTGGCTTTGCCGTCCATCTCGACGGAAAGCCGGTGCGCACGCCGGGCAAGACGCTGCTGACGCTGCCGACCGAGAAGGCGGCATCGCTGGTTGCCGATGAATTCGCCGCCCAGGGCGAGACCATCGATCCGGTGTCGATGCCGGTGATGCGTCTCGTCAACACCGCGCTCGACGGCGTCGCCAGCGATCCGCAGGCGGTGCTGGAGGACATACTGCGCTTTGCCTCGTCGGATCTGCTCTGTTATCGCGCCGACGCACCACAAGGCTTGGTCGAGCGGCAGAACGAGCTGTGGGATCCTGTCCTCGATTGGGCGCAGGCAGCACTCGGCGCTCGCTTCAACCTTGCCGAGGGCATCATCCACGTCGAGCAACCGCGCGAAACCATTGCTGTGCTGGGTGCGCATCTTGCCCAGCGCGCCGAGCCGCTGCGCCTGGCAGCGATCCACGTCATGACCTCGCTGACCGGTTCGGCGCTGCTGGCGTTGGCCGTGGAGTTCGGCGAACTCGGCGGTGAGGCGGCCTGGACTGCCGGCCATGTCGACGAGGATTGGCAGATCGAGCATTGGGGACAGGATGCGGAAGCTGTCGCGCGCCGCTCCGCCCGCAAGCGCGACATGATGGCTGCCGTCGGTCTGATCGAGGCGCTCGAAGGCTGACCGGCCACCGCACCGCACCTAATACCAAAGTCATAATCCCAAAGTCATCTGCCGTTGGCAGGCGCTTTCTGTCATTTTTCCCGTGATTGCTGCCGCGAGTCTGCGTTCGGAAGAGAATGCGAACGCAAGGGCGCTGCATCGAGCACAAGGGTCTCACGGGAGGAGCATCTCAATGGCTATCGCATCGACCGCCAGCGGAAAGAGCCGCGGCATGACGCGAGAGGAGAAGAAGGTCATCTTCGCTTCTTCGCTCGGCACCGTTTTCGAGTGGTACGATTTTTATCTCTACGGGTCGCTGGCGGCTTTTATTGGTTCGACCTTTTTCAGCCCGACCATTCCGGAAGCGACGCGCAATATTTTCGCGCTGCTGGCTTTCGCCGCCGGCTTCCTCGTCCGTCCGTTCGGCGCTTTGCTGTTCGGCCGCATCGGCGACCTTGTCGGCCGCAAATATACCTTCCTCGTCACCATGACGATCATGGGCCTGTCGACCTTCCTGGTGGGCTTGCTGCCTGGTTATGCGAGCCTCGGCATCGCGGCTCCGGTGATCCTGATCATCCTGCGCATGCTCCAGGGCTTGGCACTGGGCGGCGAATATGGCGGCGCGGCCACCTATGTCGCCGAGCATGCGCCGGACGACCGGCGCGGCTACTATACGTCGTGGATCCAGACGACCGCCACACTCGGCCTGTTCCTGTCGCTGATCGTCATCCTGATCGTCCAGGGCTCCATGAGCAAGGAAACCTATGCCGCCTGGGGCTGGCGCGTTCCTTTCATCGTGTCGTTCCTGTTGCTCGGCATTTCCATCTGGATCCGGCTGTCGCTTTCCGAATCCCCCACCTTCCAGCGCATGAAGGAAGAGGGCAAGGGTTCCAAGGCACCGCTCTCGGAAGCCTTCGGCCAGTGGAAGAACGCCAAGATCGCGCTGCTGGCACTGCTCGGCCTTACGGCTGGCCAGGCCGTGGTCTGGTATAACGGCCAGTTCTACGCCCTGTTCTTCCTCCAGAACGTGTTGAAGCTGGACGCACAGTCGGTCAACATCATGATCGCCATCGCGCTTGCGCTGGGCTCCATCTTCTTCGTCGTGTTCGGCTGGCTCTCCGACAAGATCGGCCGCAAACCGATCATCATGGCCGGGCTCGCACTGGCGATCGTCTGCACCTTCCCGCTGTTCAAGGCATTGACCTGGGCCGCCAATCCGGCCCTTGCCGAGGCACAGCAGAGCACCCGCGCGACGGTGACCGCGGCACCCGGCGACTGCAGGTTCCAGTTCAATCCGGTGGGCACCGCCAAGTTCACGACGTCTTGCGACATCGCGACCTCGTTCCTGACCAAGAACTCGGTGCCCTATGACGTCGTTTCCACGGCGGCACCCGGTACGGCTGCTTCGGTCAAGATCGGCAATGAAACGGTGGCATCCTACGATGCTGTCGCCGCGGGCGACCAGGCCAAGGCCAAGGAGGCCGCCTTCGTCAAGGCCGTCAACATGTCGCTGCAGGACGGCGGATATCCGCTGAAGCGTGCTGCGATCAAGATACCGGACCAGAAGCTCGACGCGTTTGTCGCTGCCAATCCCGAACTGAAGCTCGACGCCGCCGCCATCCGCGCCGGCGAGAAGGCGACGGTTCCTACCGATCAGGCTATCAAGGACAAGCTTTTGACCGCCGACGAGGCTGCCGGTGCGCCTGAGGTCACCGTCTACAACATACCCGGCGGCGGTGCCTTCGCCATGTTCGCCGACCCTGCGGCCGTGAACTGGCCTATGACGATCGCCATCCTGTTCGTCCTCGTCCTGTTCGTGACCATGGTCTACGGTCCGATCGCGGCCATCCTGGTCGAGATGTTCCCGACCCGCATCCGCTACACCGGCATGTCGCTGCCCTACCATATCGGCAATGGCTGGTTCGGCGGGTTGCTGCCGGCGACGGTGTTCGCGCTCAGTGCCTACAGGGGCGACATCTATTATGGCCTCTGGTATCCCGTGATAATCGCGGCGATGTCGCTCGTCATCGGCATGATCTTCGTCAAGGATACGCTGGGCACGAACCTGGAGACCAAGCAGTAACGGGTCGGATCCACATGCATGAGAAAACCCGGCGCGAGCGATCGCGCCGGGTTTTCATATCGAGGCTGAAGATGCGTTCAGCTCTTCGGCTGCTGGTTTTCTTCCTCGACAGCGGCCTCGTGATACCAGCCATCGAAATCGGCATGCGTGTTACGCAGCGAGGCAAGCTCTGCCGCGAACTTGGCCTTCGCGCCTAAATTTGAGGCAGATACGCGGCCTGCAAGCGGGAACATCAGGATCTTTGCCGACGGACGGGCGAGGGTGACTTCCATTGGCGGTCTCCTTTCTTCTCCGAGGGTCAGTTGATTCAGCTTTTCCTCAAAATAGGTTCTGCGATTCATTTAGGCAATATGCTTATGAAAAGATCAGTTATTGCCTATTATTTGCGCAATCTATGCGTCTGATCGATCCCGGCGCATTGCTGGGGCGGTGCAGTGAATTCACGGGAATCTTACGACCATTTTGTCGCACCGGTCGATGCCAGAGTGGCATATGAATTGCTTTTTACCACTCGGCAGGTCGGCTTGCTCCGGCCATGCGTCGACACCGCGTGCGGTGGTCAAGCACAACGAGAGGCTCTAGAATGACCAAATACAAGCTCGAGTATATCTGGCTCGACGGATACACCCCGGCCCCCAATCTTCGCGGCAAGACCCAGATCAAGGATTATGCCGAGTTCCCGAAGCTCGACCAGCTGCCGCTGTGGGGCTTCGACGGCTCGTCCACCATGCAGGCCGAGGGCCGAAGCTCCGATTGCGTGTTGAAGCCGGTCGCGCTTTATCCCGATCCGGCCCGCACCAACGGCGTTCTCGTCATGTGCGAAGTCATGATGCCCGATGGCGTCACGCCGCACGTGTCCAACAGCCGCGCGACCATTCTCGACGACGAGGATGCCTGGTTCGGTTTCGAGCAGGAGTACTTCTTCTACAAGGATGGCCGTCCGCTCGGTTTCCCCGAGAGCGGTTATCCCGCCCCGCAGGGCCCGTACTACACCGGCGTCGGCTATTCGAACGTCGGCAGCATCGCGCGCCAGATCGTCGAAGAGCATCTCGACCTCTGCCTTGCCGCGGGTATCAACCATGAAGGCATCAACGCCGAAGTGGCCAAAGGCCAGTGGGAATTCCAGATTTTCGGCAAGGGCTCCAAGAAGGCCGCCGATCAGATGTGGATGGCCCGCTACCTGCTCCAGCGCCTCACCGAAAAGTACGGCATAGATATCGAGTTCCACTGCAAGCCGCTCGGCGACACCGATTGGAACGGCTCGGGCATGCATTGCAACTTCTCGACCAAATATATGCGCGAAGTCGGCGGCAAGGGTTATTTCGAGGCCCTGATGGCGCAGTTCGAAAAGAACCTGATGGACCATATCGCCGTGTACGGCCCGGACAACGACAAGCGTCTGACCGGCAAGCACGAGACGGCGCCCTGGAACAAGTTCAGCTATGGTATCGCCGACCGCGGCGCCTCGATCCGCGTGCCGCATTCGTTCGTCAAGAATGACTACAAGGGTTATCTGGAAGACCGCCGCCCGAACTCGCAGGGCGACCCCTACCAGATCGCTTCCCAGGTCCTGAAGACGATCTCGCAGGTTTCGACCGGCGCATCGGTTTCGGCCGCTGCTTGATATTTCACGTCGGGCCTCAAGATCCCGACAACCATGACGCGAGCCCCGGCGGGAGTTGCCGGGGCTTTTTCGTGTGACGATGGCGGGCACTATCGCATGCCGCTGTTTCCGTTCTCCGCTCCTCGTCTTCCTGGCTCCTGGCCTGGCAAAGCAAATTCCCCCAAAAAAAGTCAGGTTAAAAAGGGCGGCTCAAACCAATCCCGACAAGGCGGCTTTGGGCTGACGAAAGCATACCTTGGCGCCGGGCCGCAGGCTTCGAAATCCTCGAAAAAGCCCGGAAATCCGGCCATTCCGGCAAGAATGCCTGTCGACCGACCCTTTCATAAGCCCCTGTTCATACACCAAAATCGACCGTCTCGACGCCCGGCAGGCGACATTGACAGGCTGCGGCGCAACATGCGTATTCGCAGGCATTGGGGGATACGCCAAGCGGTGCTGTTCGAACGGGGCGGGGTTTCTTGAACGACAGCATTGGCGGGGGCGCCGGACGAGCGGGCATTGCAGCCTGAGGCAGTGTGCCGCTCGCTCCTGGCTTATCCCTTTACTTGCAAAAAGCGCATGCCGGATCGCCTGGCAGCCCAGCTTGGCTGGCTCAAGCCGGCCTGTGCCTCAGCGCAATCGGCACGTGTGACGTGACCAGCCGACGGAACCTCAGCAGCCGGTGCGCCTTTCCAGTCGCTGGATCGGGCAGCATCCGATCGAACGCGTCGGTGTCCGCGGATTTGGCTGAATGGAAGCCTCGATGTCTGCAAACAAAGGGGCCGGAAGAGGTTCATCTTCCGGCCCCGCATTTGCAGGCTGAATTGAAGCCGCTGGATCCGGGTCACGCCGGGTCCAGGGAGATCAAAAATCAGACCGAATAGTACATGTCGTATTCGACGGGATGCGGTGTCATTTCGAAGCGCATCACCTCGGCCATCTTCAACTCGATGTAGCTGTCGATCTGGTCGTCGTCGAAGACGCCGCCGGCCTTCAGGAATCCGCGGTCCTTGTCGAGGCTCTGGAGCGCTTCACGCAGCGAGCCGCAGACGGTCGGGATCTTCTTCAGCTCCTTCGGCGGCAAATCGTAGAGATCCTTGTCCATCGGCTGGCCGGGATGAATCTTGTTCTTGATCCCGTCGAGGCCGGCCATCAGCATGGCGGCAAAGGCGAGATAGGGGTTCGCGCCCGGATCGGGGAAGCGGACCTCGACGCGCTTCGACTTTGGCGACGAGCCGAACGGGATACGGCAGGACGCCGAGCGGTTGCGCGCCGAATAGGCGAGCAGCACCGGCGCCTCGTAGCCCGGCACCAGGCGCTTGTAGGAGTTGGTCAGGGGGTTGGTGAAGGCGTTGATGGCCTTGGCGTGCTTGATGATGCCGCCGATATAGAACAGGCAGCTTTCCGAGAGGCCGGCATACTCGTTGCCGGCGAAGGTCGGCTTGCCGCCTTTCCAGATCGACTGGTGGACATGCATACCCGAGCCGTTGTCGCCGAAGATCGGCTTCGGCATGAAGGTGGCGGTCTTGCCGTAGGCATTGGCGACCTGATGCACGACATATTTGTAGATCAGCATCTTGTCGGCGTTGCGGACCAGCGTGTCGAACTTGATGCCGAGTTCGTGCTGGGCCGCGGCCACCTCGTGGTGATGCTTCTCGACCCGCACGCCCATCTCGGCGAGCACGGTCAGCATCTCGGAGCGCATGTCTTGCGCCGAATCGATCGGCGGCACCGGGAAATAACCACCCTTGACGCGCGGACGGTGGCCGAGATTGCCGGTTTCGTAGTCGGTGTCGTCATTGGACGGCAGTTCGGTGGAATCGAGCCTGAAGCCGGTGTTGTAGGGATCGGCTTTGTACTTGACGTCATCGAAGACGAAGAACTCGGCTTCCGGGCCGACATAGATGGTGTCGCCGATCCCTTCCGACTTCATGTAGGCCTCCGCCTTCTTGGCCGTGCCGCGCGGGTCGCGGTTGTAGGATTCGCCCGAAACCGGATCGAGGATGTCGCATAGGATGACCATGGTCGACTGCGCGAAAAACGGATCCATGTGGACCGTTTCAGGATCGGGCATCAGCACCATGTCGGACTCGTTGATCGCCTTCCAGCCGGCGATCGAAGAACCATCGAACATCACGCCATCGGCGAACATGTCTTCCTCGACCTCGATGACATCCATCGTCACGTGCTGCAGCTTGCCCTTCGGGTCGGTGAAGCGCAGGTCAACGAACTTCACATCGTTGTCCTTGATCTGCTTCATGATGTCTTTGGCTGTCGTCATGTCATGTATCCCTGTGGTGACGTTTTTTAATGATGACGTTTCGGAAGATGGGCGAGGTGTCAGACGGCATCCATGCCGGTTTCGCCGGTGCGGATGCGCACAACTTCCTCGATGTTGGAGACGAAGATCTTGCCGTCGCCGATGCGCCCAGTCTGGGCCGCCTTGCGGATGGCTTCGATGGCGCCTTCGACCGCATCGTCGCCGAGCACGACCTCGATCTTCACCTTGGGCAGGAAGTCGACGACATATTCGGCGCCGCGATAAAGCTCGGTGTGGCCCTTCTGGCGTCCAAAACCCTTGGCCTCGGTCACGGTGATGCCTTGCAGTCCGGCCTCCTGAAGCGCTTCCTTCACTTCGTCCAGCTTGAATGGCTTGATGATCGCTTCGATCTTTTTCATGTAAAAAGTGGCCTCCACTGCCAAAAAAACGGGTTGTGAGCCCCGCTTGCGCCTCCATCAAGCACGAATTGTGCCAATTGGCGGGATTTCAAGCGGTGTCATTCGATTCCAGAACATGCCGCACGAAGATGCAAATTCGCATCGTTCACTGCATCCAGCGCGCGACGGATGGCTGCAGCCTACGCGGCGTCGGTGTTTATGTCTGCCCGATATTTAGGCGTATTGCTTATTTGGTGGGCATTGCTCAGCTTGGCTGGGACCGCGCCAACTCCTCTGCGTTTGCGTCGAGCCGAAAACTGGACAATGCTTTATCGAATGCGGATCGGCAATCCATGAGCAACGAACTTCTTTCTCCCGAGGAGATGAGCGAGGCGGATCGGTTGACGATTGCCGCCGGCGCAATCGACGGCATCGGCCTGATGCGCCGTGCAGGCGAAGCCGTCGCGGCCGAAATTTTCAGGCGCGATCCGGCGGCGAAGCGGGTCCATGTGCTTTGCGGTCCCGGCAACAATGGCGGCGATGGCTATGTCGCGGCCCGCTGCCTGGCAACCGCTGGTGTCGACACGGTGGTCTGGGCGACGGGCACGCCGAAGCCGGGCAGCGATGCCGCGCTTGCCGCCGGTGAATGCCCAGTGAAGCCTCGATCGCTGGCGAATTTCGCGGCCGAGGCCGGCGCTGTCGTCGTCGACGCCCTTTACGCCGCAGGACTGTCCAAACCGCTGTCCGGTGAAGCGGCGAGAACGGTTGGCATTGTGGCAAACCTGGCCTTGCCTGTCGTCGCGGTCGATCTGCCATCAGGCGTTTCCGGGGACAGCGGCCAAGTGCTCGGCCATGCTTTTCGGGCTGGGGTCACCGTCACCTTCGCACGCAAAAAACCTGGCCATCTCCTGCTGCCCGGGCGCGAAATGTGCGGGGAGATCGTGCTCGCCGATATCGGCATCACCGATGGTCTCATTGCGCGGATTCGGCCCCAGGCGTTCGAGAACTCGCCGGCGCTTTGGCTCAGCGCCTTTCCGATTCCGGGCGTCGATACGCACAAGTACAAGCGCGGCCATGTCGGCGTCTTTTCCGGCGGCCCGAGCGCCACTGGCGCGGCGCGGCTTGCGGCGCTTGCCGCGGCGCGAAGCGGGGCAGGGGCGGTCACCGTCCTGTCCCCGGCGAAAGCCATGCAGGTCAATGCCGCGCATCTGACCTCGATCATGCTGCGCAAAGCAAATGACAGCGCCGACATCGACGCCTTCATCGGCGAACGCCGGCCCTCCGCTTTTGTGCTGGGCCCTGGCTTCGGTGTCGGTGAAAGAACGCGGAATTTTGCTCTCACGCTGCTTGCCGCTGGCCAGCAGCGGAACGTTTCCGCCTCGGTCGATGGTCTGGTGTTCGACGCCGACGCGATCACCTCGTTTCGCGAGAAGCCGGATGTCCTGTTCGAAGCCTCGCGCCAGCCGAGCGCGCCGTCGCTGGTGATGACGCCGCATGAAGGCGAGTTCGCCAGGCTGTTTGCTGACATCGCGGGTGGCGCCGTTTCGTCCAAGTTGGGCAGGGCTCGTATGGCCGCCACCCGTGCCAATGCCGTGATCGTCTATAAGGGCGCCGACACCGTAATCGCTGCTCCCGATGGCAGGGCTGCGATAAACTCCAATGGTGCGCCGTGGTTGGCAACCGCCGGCTCGGGCGATGTGTTATCGGGCCTCGTGGCCGGCTTCCTGGCGCAAGGCATGCCGGCCTTCGAGGCGGCGTGCGCGGCGGTGTGGATCCATGCCGAGGCCGGCAGCCGGTTCGGGCCGGGGCTGATCGCCGAGGACTTGCCGCTGGCGCTGGTGCCTGTGCTGCGTGAACTGGTGGCGGCTCGCGGCGCGCGCTGACCGGCCGCGACATTCAGCTTACAGCGGAATGTTGTCGTGCTTTTTCCAGGGGTTCTGCATGTCCTTGTTGCGCAGCATCCGCAGTGCGCGGGCAATGCGGCGGCGGGTCGAATGCGGCATGATCACCTCGTCGACATAGCCGCGCTCGGCGGCGACGAAGGGCGACAGGAAGCGGTCTTCGTAAGCCTTTGTATGAGCTGCGATCTTTTCGGCGTCTCCGATGTCCTTGCGATAGATGATCTCGACCGCGCCCCTGGCGCCCATCACGGCGATCTGCGCAGTGGGCCAGGCATAGTTCATATCGCCACGCAGGTGTTTCGAAGCCATCACGTCATAGGCGCCGCCATAGGCCTTCCTGGTGATGACGGTGATCTTCGGCACGGTCGCCTCGGCATAGGCGAAGAGCAGTTTGGCGCCGTGCTTGATCAGCCCGCCATATTCCTGCGCCGTGCCCGGCAGGAAGCCCGGAACGTCGACGAAGGTGACGATCGGAATCGAAAAACAGTCGCAGAAGCGCACGAAGCGCGCCGCCTTGCGGCTGGCGTCAGAATCGAGCACGCCGGCCAGCACCATGGGCTGGTTGGCGACGAAGCCGACCGTGCGGCCTTCAATACGTCCGAAGCCGGTGACGATGTTCTTGGCGAAACTTTGCTGGATCTCGAAGAAATCACCCTCGTCGGCGACTTTCAGGATCAGCTCCTTGATATCGTAAGGCTTGTTGGCGTTGTCGGGGATCAGCCGGTCGAGCGACAGATCGTGATCGGTGACCGACTGGTAGCATTCAATCTCGGGAATCTCCGATGTGTTCGAGGCCGGCAGCAAATCGACCAGCCGGCGCATCTGCAGCAGTGCCTCGACGTCGTTGTCATAGGCGCCGTCGGCGATCGAGGATCTCGTCGTGTGAACGGAAGCGCCGCCGAGGCTCTCGGCGGTCACCGTCTCGTTGGTGACGGTCTTCACCACGTCCGGTCCAGTGACGAACATGTAGGAGGTGTCGCGCACCATGAAGATGAAGTCGGTCATGGCCGGCGAATAGACGTCGCCGCCCGCGCAAGGCCCCATGATCACGGAAATCTGCGGAATGACGCCCGACGCCAGCACATTGCGCTGAAAGATCTCGGCATAGCCGCCGAGTGCAGCCACGCCTTCCTGGATGCGGGCACCGCCGGCATCGTAGAGGCCTATGATCGGCGCGCGGTTGCGCAGCGCCATCTCCTGCACCTTGATGACCTTTTCCGCATGGGCTTCCGATAGCGAGCCGCCGAACACGGTGAAATCCTTGGCAAAGAGATAGACCGGGCGCCCGTTGACGGTTCCCCAGCCGGTGACGACACCGTCGCCGGCGATCTTGGTCTTTTCCATGCCGAAGTCGGTCGAACGGTGCTCGACATACATGTCGAACTCCTCGAACGAACTCTCGTCGAGAAACACCTCGATGCGCTCCCGCGCGGTGAGCTTGCCCTTCTTGTGCTGGGCATCGATACGGGCCTGACCGCCGCCCATCCGGGCGATCTCGCGACGACGCTCGAGTTCCTTCAGCACGTCCTTCATTGCTCGATCTCCTGCACGGGCTGCTTTGTGGTAATGATGCCTTCAGGCGAGTGCAAGCGCCGCTTTTTCGCAACGTTTTGTTGCGCTGCAACATGATGCCCTTGCATTTCAGAGCGAACTCAGCCATATGCACGGCATAGGCGCTTGGGCCGGACCGATCCGGCCTTCTCCTCGAATGAGACTGGTTGCGTCTGTTTTCCCTCTTTCCTGCTGATCGGCCCCGATTGGTTAGCAAGGTGGCGAAAAAGCCCCGTGGCATGATGCCTGCGGGCACGACAGCGCAGCCGCGCGGACGAACACGTCCGCCGCCTTGTCGTTCCATGACAATTGATTCGACGGCAGGTTGCGCCCTGCCGCCATTGATGTTTGCGGCCAGAGGCCGCGTGAAAGAAGAATATTTTGACCAACGAAAACACTTTGCCCGGCAACGACACCGGAGAACTCTCCGGTTTCGCAGCACTGGGAATCACGGGTGCGCTGCTCAAGGCCACCCATGCCGCCGGCTTCACCGATCCGAAGCCGATCCAGGCTCAGGCGATCCCGCCGCAGATGGAAGGCCGTGACATCTTCGGCATCGCCCAGACCGGCTCCGGCAAAACTGCGGCCTTCGCGCTGCCGATCCTGTCGAAGATCATTGCGCTCGGCACCAAGCGCCGGCCGAAGACGGCACGCGCGCTGATCCTGGCGCCGACTCGCGAACTCGCCGTGCAGATCGAGGACACCATCAAGATCCTCGCCAAGGGCGCGCATGTCTCGACGGCGCTCGTGCTGGGCGGCGTCTCGCGCTTCAGCCAGGTGAAGAAGGTTGCGCCCGGTGTCGACATCCTGATCGCCACGCCCGGCCGGTTGACCGATCTGGTGCGCGAAGGCGACCTCATGCTTGCCGACACCAAATGGCTGGTGCTCGACGAGGGCGACCGCATGCTCGACATGGGCTTCATCAATGACGTCAAGCGCATCGCCAAGGCGACCGCGCCGGACCGTCAGACGGTGCTGTTCTCCGCGACTATGCCCAATGAAATCGCCGAACTGGCGAAAGGCCTGCTGAAGAACCCGATCCGTGTCGAAGTCGCGCCGCAAAGCACGGCGGCGGCCGAGATCGTGCAGAGCGTCGTCCTTGCCCGCACCAAGCAGAAGCGCCAAGTGCTGTCGACGATGCTCGCCGACGAGGCGATGAAATCCGTCATCATCTTTTCGCGCACCAAGCACGGTGCCGACAGGGTGACCAAGGATCTCGATCGCGACGGCTTCAAGGCCGCTGTCATCCACGGCAACAAGTCGCAGAATGCGCGGCAGAAGGCACTGAACGATTTCCGCGAGGGTTCGGTGCGCATTCTGGTCGCCACCGACATCGCCGCGCGCGGCATCGACGTGCCCGGCATCAGCCATGTCGTGAATTTCGACCTGCCCGATGAGGCGGAGAGCTACGTCCATCGCATCGGCCGCACCGGCCGCAACGGCCGGGACGGCATTGCGATTACGCTCTGCGATCCGTCCGAGAACAGCAAGCTGCGCCAGGTCGAGCGCATCATCCGCGCCAAGCTGCCCATTGCCGCCGACCATCTCGGCAGTCCCGATCCGCAACGCAACCCGGCTGAGAAGAACGAGCGCTACGAGCCTGCCAATGACCGCAACGAGCGCAATGGCCGTCGCGACGGCAGGCGGCCGGGCGGCCAGAACAACGGCTCCGGCAAGAAGCGCTTCGGTGACAAGCCGGCCTTCGCCGGCGACCGCAAACCGGAAGGCGCCAAGCCCTTCAAGGGCAACAATAAACGCCGCTTCGGCGGCAAGCGTCCTGCGGCGCGGGCTGCGTAGGCAGGCCGCTTCGCACTGGCCGGGCAGTGCCCGGCTGGACCAACCAGCCACAAGAAAGGGCGACCGCGACGATCCTGCGGTCGCCCTTTCTGTCTGGAAAATCTGGCTATTTCACCACCGCCTCGATCCAGACGGCAATTCTTTGTGCGAGGAAGGTCGTGGTCGACGGCGACAGGGCGTCGCCGGCGATGACGTGGTTGTCGGGGTCGCCGGTGTCGTCGACCGGAACCAGCTCGTGCGGCGCGCCCCAACGCCCGGCGATTTCACGCGTGCGGTCAGGCCGCACCACGCTGTCCGAATCCGAAAGGATGAAGAGGGCAGGGACCTTCGCTTTCTCCACCGGCGCGCCATAGGCAAGTTCCGTCAGCGCCTGCATTGGCAGCGTCGCGGCAAGGGGATAGCTGGTGGTCCAGAATTTCTCGTGCAGTGCGTTGCGCGGCATGAAGCTGCGCTCCTTGCCGGCGACGAGTTCGGCGATTTGTTTGCCCCATCGCATGGTCAGGATCCCGGCGCCGGACGCCTTGACGCCGAAATTCGGCGAGATGAACGCGATCGCCGCCACGCCGTCCGAAGCACCCGGTTGTGTTGCCGCCCAGGCCGCCAGCGAGCCGCCGGTCGAGGTGGAGATGACGATCACCTTGTCGCCGATGGCCCGGCCGATCGCGAGCGCCTCCTCATAGTCGTTGATCCAGGCATTGAGGCTGCCTTGCGCCATGGCCGCGCCATCCTGCCCGTGGCCGGTGAGGCGGGTGAAGAACAGATTGGCGTCGAGTTGGTCGGCAACCTCGTCGGGCAGCGGGCGGAGCTCGCCCTTCGACGCCGAAAAGCCGTGGATATAGACGATGGACAGCCGTGTCCTGGCATGCACCATCGGATTGGCCCAGATGATCTCTTTCTCCAGCCCGTCACGGATGCCGGATATCGCCGCTTCCGTCCTTGCCACGTAGGCCTGCGGATCGTCGCCGATTGCGGACGGATCGAAGCGGATCCTGGTGTCGACGGGAACCCGCGGGCCGAGCACGAAGGCCAGTGCGAGGATGGCGACTAACCCCAGCACAGCAAGCACGATTCGTCGCCCCATCGCAGACTCCAAACGCAACAACAACAAACCTACGGCGGTGGCGGGGAACAGGCAACGACCGGCCCAGCGATGAAGCCGCCGATCCGCTGGCGTCTATTCGCTCGGCGGCTTGCGGTCGTAATTCAGCGGCCGTGCCTTCCAGCTCGTCATGAGGCTGATCACGCCTCGGTACACCGGTCTCGGCAACAGGCTGAGCAGCTTCAGGGGCCAGCTCGTCCGGCGCGGGAATGTGACCTCGAAGCCGCCGGATTTGATACCCCGCACCATGCGCCGCGTCGCTCGGCTGACCGGCATCAGCCCCGGCATGGGCAGCATGTTCTTCTCGGTCAGCGGTGTGTCTATGAAGCCCGGATTCATGACCTGGACGCGCACGTTCATCTTGTCGAAATCGTATTTCAGCGATTCGGCCAGGATGTTGATCGCCGCTTTGGTGCCGCCATAAGCGGCCGTCGTCGGCCAGCCGAAATAAGCGGTGACCGAGCCGACCAGCACGATATGGCCGCGCGCCCGCACCCGCATGCGTTCGACGACCGGCACCAGCCCGTTGATGATGCCGAAATAGTTGACCTCGAAAGACCGGCGAAAATCGCTGACGACGAGAGCCTCGCCAGGCGTGGAAATGTAATTGCCCGCGTTTAAGACGGCGAGCACGATGGGGCCAAGCTCGTTTTCGATCGCAGCGACGGTTCTCGCCATGCGCGGCTCGTCGGTCACATCGCAGGGAAAAGCCTTCACCTTGCCTGGCATCTGCGCGGTCTCGACAATGAGCGTGTCGATCGGATCGCCATCGGGTGCGGTTACGGCCACCGCATAGCCCTGGGACGCAAGATCCCTGGCCAGCGAACGGCCGATGCCGCTGCTGCCTCCCGTGACCCAGGCGACGCCATGCTTCGGGTCGGCCCGATAAAGTGTCATGCTGCGCCCCCGTCGAATTGTTCTTGGCTTTTGCTCTAACCGCGAAGAAATCGAATGAAAAGAGCGGTTTTCGATGCCGGTCCCAAATGAACCGCGCGGATACGCCCGGCACCAGGGAGAGGCCGGCGCAAATGCAGTGCAGAAAATGCGACTGGACCAGGCAAATTCTTGCCTTGAAACCGAAGCTTCGGGTTTCTAGGGTTTCGCCGCAGCTACACAAGGACTCCCGAATGCCCCGCTCCGTGATCGACGCTATCGGCAACACGCCATTGATCCGCCTCAACAGGGCTTCGGAAGAAACCGGCTGCGAGATCCTGGGCAAGGCCGAATTCATGAATCCAGGACAGTCGGTCAAGGACCGCGCCGGCCTGTTCATCATCCGCGATGCCGAAGAGCGTGGGCTGCTCAGGCCGGGCGGCGTCATTGTCGAGGGCACGGCCGGCAATACGGGCATCGGGCTGACGCTGGTCGCCAAGGCGCTCGGCTACCGCACCGTCATCGTCATTCCCGAGACACAAAGCCAGGAGAAGAAGGACACGATCAAGCTGCTCGGCGCCGAGTTGATCGAGGTTCCGGCCGTGCCGTACAAGAACCCCAACAACTACGTGAAATTATCGGGGCGGCTGGCTGAACAAATGGCGCGGTCGGAGCCGAACGGCGCTATCTGGGCCAACCAGTTCGACAATGTCGCCAACCGCGACGGGCACATCCGCACCACGGCGCAGGAGATCTGGAGCCAGACCGGCGGCAAGGTAGACGGCTTCGTCTCGGCGGTTGGCTCCGGCGGAACGCTGGCCGGCGTCGCTTTCGGACTGAAGGCGAAAAACAGGGACGTCAAGATTGCTCTCGCAGATCCGCTGGGCGCCGCTCTCTACAGTTTCTACACCAGCGGTGAGCTGAAGTCGGAAGGCAGCTCGATCACCGAAGGCATCGGGCAGGGGCGCATCACCGCCAACCTCGATGGGTTCACGCCCGACTTTTCGTTCCAGATTCGTGATGAGGATGCGTTGCCGATCGTCTTCGACCTGGTCCAGGAGGAAGGCCTTTGCGTCGGCGGTTCGACCGGCATCAACATAGCGGGCGCGATCCGGCTGGCGCGTGAACTCGGCCCCGGCCATACCATCGTGACCATTCTTTGCGACTACGGCACACGCTACCAATCGAAACTGTTCAATCCCGAATTCCTGCGCGAAAAGAAGCTGCCGGTGCCCGGCTGGATGGAAGAGAAATCAGATATTTCCGTGCCGTTTGAAAAGGTCGTGTGATGGCGCACAAGACCGAAGCGCTGTTTCGCGACGACGCCTATCTCAGGACGGCCGATGCCGTGGTGGTCGCCGTCAACGAGCGCGGCGGCATCGTTCTGGACCGCACCATCTTCTATGCCACCTCGGGCGGGCAGCCGGGCGATAGCGGCTATCTCCAGCGCGCCGATGGCAGCCGCATCGTCCTGGCCGCTACCATCACCGGGGAAACAAAGGACGAGATCATCCACGCGCCGGCGCCGGAACAAGCCGCGCCTGCGGTCGGCGAGCGCCTGAAGCTCGCAATCGACTGGGAGCGACGTCATCTCTTGATGCGCATGCATGCCGCTTGCCATTTGCTCACCGTCGTCTGCCCGTTTCCGATCACCGGCGCGGCGGTTTCGGAAGATGACAGCCGTGTCGATTTCGACATTCCCGACGCCAGCTTCAGCAAGGAAGACGTGACGGCTGGCCTGATGGGCCTGGTGCGGGCCGATCATCCGATCTTTACCAGGCTGATCAGCGACGAGGAACTGGCCGCCAATCCGGGTCTGGTGAAGTCCAAGAATGTCCGTCCGCCGCTAGGTACCGGCAAAATCCGGCTGGTCTGCATCGGCGAGAATGCTTCGGTGGACAGTCAGCCCTGTGGTGGCACCCATGTCAAAAGCACCGGCGAGATCGGCGAAATCCATATCGGCAAGATCGAGAAGAAGGGGCGTGAAAACCGGCGCTTCCGCATCCGGTTTGGACCGATGCCCCAAACATGATCTCGAAAGCTACGATGTTTTCGGACAAGATCATGCGGCAAGGCAAGACAACGTCTGGTCAATGGCGGCAGGAGAACCACAATGGCTGAAGACAGTCCTTTCACCGTCGACGCGGACTGGTTGCAGGAGCGTTTGGGCCAGCCTGGCCTGACGATTGTCGATGCATCCTGGTATCTTCCGGCGCAAAACCGCGACGCGCGCGCCGAGTATGACGCTGGGCACATTCCGGGCGCCCGCTTCCTGGATCAGGACGCGGTCTCCGATCCGGACGCCGCGCTGCCGCATACGCTGCCGTCGCCGCAGCATTTCGCGCAGTATGTCGGCGCGATGGGCGTTTCGGCAGATGACACGATCATCGTCTATGACGGCCCGGGCTTTTTCTCGGCACCTCGGGCTTGGTGGATGTTCCGGGTGATGGGCGTCTTCCAGACCTATATCCTTGACGGCGGTTTCGATGGCTGGAAAGCGGCAGCTCGGCCGGTGACGGCCGAACCGACCAAAATCGCGCCAAGCGTGTTCCACGCCGATTTCGACGCCGGCCGGGTCGCCAGCCTTGCCGAGATGCGCCGCATCGTCGAAACCCGGGAAAGCCAGATTGCCGATGCACGCGGGGCAGGACGCTTCACCGGCGCGGAGCCGGAGCCGCGTGCGGGCGTCCGTTCCGGCCATATGCCGGGCGCGCGCAACTTGCCTTATTCGGCGCTGTCGGAAAACGGCGTGCTTCTGCCGAAGGAGCGGTTGCGCAAGGTGGTCGAGGACGCCGGCCTCGATCTGTCGAAGCCTATCGTCACTTCCTGCGGCTCCGGCGTTACGGCGGCGGTGATCACGCTTGCGTTGGAAACGCTTGGCCATACCGACAACAGGCTCTACGACGGCTCATGGACTGAATGGGGCGGTCTCTCCGACACACCAGTCGTGACAGGCAAGGAATGACGATGGAAAACGGCGAGCTGAAGGACATCGAAGTCACGGTGACGTTCCTCGAGATGCATGCGCCACCGGCCGTGTCGCCGCCCATGCCCTACAACCGCCAGGTCGCACTCCTGAAAACCAAGGACATTCCGCTGCATTTCTACCGGTACCTGATGGATCGGGTGGGGCGTAAATGGCACTGGGTCAATGTGCTGAGGCTGGATGACGACGAGCTTTCGGCCGGCATCCACCGCGAGGATCGCGACATCAGGGTGCTCTATCTCGATGGCGCGCCCGCCGGTTTTTTCGACCTCAAGCCGCATCTGCCGGAAGAAGTCGAGCTTGCCTATTTCGGCATGATGGAACACGCCACCGGGCAAGGCATCGGCCGCTGGTTCCTGGGATCGGCGATCGCCGCGGCTTGGTCGTATGGACCGAAGCGGGTGACGGTGCAGACCTGCACGCTCGACCATCCTGCTGCCTTGCCGCTCTACCAGAAGCTCGGCTTCGCGCCGGTGGCGCAGAAGAAGGAGACCGTTCACCCTCTGCCCTTCGCCGAGCGCTCGGCCAGCGTCATGCGGCCATAGCGACGCCCTCACAAAAGCTGAACCTCTCGTTCATCCGCGCTTCAGCCTGTCTCTGCCATCTTGCCCGCACATAATACGGGCCGAAGGAGAAAAGACATGCTGACCCGCCGTACCCTTGCCGCCGCGCTGATCGCGGCAATCGCAATGCCCGGTCTCGCCGCCGCGCAGGCGACAACGCCTTCGGCCGCAACCATCGAACGAAAGCTCGAGGCGGCACCCCGCGTGAAGCTGCGCCCGAACGAGCGCGTCACCATCCGTGAGTTCAAGCGCCGGCCGGACCTGCGCCGCATGGCCCGGTCGATCGATATCCAGTCGATCAATTTCGCTTTCGGCTCGGCCGCGATCTCCAGCTCGCAATACGACAAGATCGACACTATCGCCGATGCGTTGCAGCGTATCCTGCGCCGCAACCCCGGGGCGCGCGTCCTCATCGAGGGCCATACCGACGCCGTCGGCTCCTTCCAATCGAACCGGATCCTGTCGGAACAGCGCGCCGCCTCGCTGAAGCGCACGCTGGTGCGCGAGTTCGGCGTGCCGGCCTATGCTTTGGAGACGGTCGGTTATGGCGAGGAATTCCTGCTGGTGCAGACGCAGAACGAAAACTGGCGGAACCGGCGGGTCACCCTCCGTCGCTTTGACGACTTCATTCGCTGAGGGAGTTCCGACAATCCGGTGAAGTTCGCCTTGCCTTGGTCGGCTGGAACAAGCCGACCAAGGGCCAATGATTGTCAGGAATCGGGTGGGACGCGGGGGCTGATGCGCATAATTTCCGATCAATGACAGCGGAGATTTTCGCCATGACCATCCAGTTCAAAGCCTTGCCGACACAAGATGTACGAGCGCTTCAGCGCGGCGGGCCCGATGCCTATGGAAACACGCCCGAGCGTAAGGTCTCCGACGGCGACGGCATGCCATGCCGGCATTGCCTCAAGAACATCGCCGACGGAGACGACTATCTCATCCTGGCCTACCGGCCATTCCCCAAACTTCAGCCCTATGCCGAGACCGGACCGATCTTCCTTCACGCGCAGGAATGCGAGCGCGCCGCGGAATCTCAGGCACTTCCCGAAATTCTCGAAAGCCCGGACTATATCGTGCGCGGCTACGGCAGGGATGACCGCATCGTCTATGGCAGCGGTGGCGTCATTGCGACCGATGCGATCGCCGCGCGCGCCGAGGCTCTCTTGGAACGCGACGAGATTGCCTACGTGCATGTCCGCTCGGCGCGCAACAATTGCTTCCAGTGCCGGATCGAACGTGTCTGACGGGCGCATGTGGCGGTGCGATAGCGGAGCGCTGTCGTACTCCTGTCATACCATTGCGGTACACGGGTAGCCGTCGATCGATTTGTCGACCGCGGATGAACCGGCGGCAAATCTCGACATCGAGGAAGCGGGGCCTTGGCTCCGCTTTTTTGTTTGCCTGAACCTTCCACAGAAATTTTCTGCGCAAAGAAGCATATGGGCTTCGACTATTTGCCTGGAGGGCTCAGTTAAACTTGCAATTGGCGCCGAGACGCAGGTTGCGGCACCATGTTTTAAGTCCGAGCCGGGTGCAGGCCTGACAGCCGCCAATCCGGAAAGAAAAAACCCGCCGGGAATGACCGGCGGGCTGACGGGAGGCAGGTATCCTCTCAGGAGAATCAGGCCGCGAGAACCGCCTTCGGCTCGACCAGTTCGTAGCCGAGCGCTTCGGCGACCGCACGGTTGGTGATCTTGCCTCTGTGGACGTTGAGTCCATTGCGCAGATGATGGTCGTCGACCAGCGCCTTTAGCCCCTTATCGGCGAGCTGAAGGCCATAGTGCAGCGTCGCGTTGTTGAGTGCATGTGCTGAGGTGACCGGCACGGCGCCCGGCATGTTGGCGACGCAGTAGTGGATGACGCCGTCGACCTCGTAGGTCGGCTCGGCATGCGTGGTCGCGTGCGAGGTCTCGAAGCAGCCGCCCTGGTCGATGGCAACGTCGACCAGCACCGACCCCTTCTTCATGCCCGAAAGCATTTCGCGCGAGACCAGCTTCGGCGCCGCAGCACCCGGGATCAGCACGGCGCCGACAACGATGTCGGCGGAAAAGCACTCTTCTTCCAGAGCCTCCACGGTCGAGTAGCGGGTATGGACGCGGCCGGCAAAGAGGTCATCGAGCTGGCGCAGGCGCGGGATCGAGCGGTCGATGATGGTGACGTCGGCGCCCAGGCCAGCCGCCATCCTGGCTGCGTGCAGGCCGACGACGCCGCCGCCGAGCACGGTGACCTTGCCGGGCAGCACGCCGGGCACGCCGCCGAGCAGCACGCCGCGGCCGCCATTGGCCTTCTGCAGCGCCGTGGCGCCGGCCTGGATCGACAGGCGGCCGGCGACTTCCGACATCGGCGCCAGCAACGGCAGGCCGCCCCGGTCATCGGTCACCGTTTCATAGGCGATGGCGGTAACGCCCGAAGCGAGCAGGCCCTTGGTCTGTTCCGGATCCGGAGCGAGATGAAGATAGGTGTAGAGGATCTGGCCATCGCGCAGTTGGGCCCATTCGTTAGGCTGCGGCTCCTTGACCTTGACGATCATATCCGACTTGGCGAACACGTCGGCCGCCGTCTTGGCGATGGTGGCGCCGGCGGCGCGATAGGCGTTGTCGTCGGCGCCAATGCCAGCCCCGGCGCCGGTCTCGACCAGCACCTCATGTCCGTGGGCGACATATTCGCGGACCGAGCCGGGCGTAAGTCCGACGCGATATTCATGGTTCTTGATTTCCCGGGGGCAGCCGACGCGCATTTTCTTTTCTCCTGACACGGCCCTTCGGGGCTCGTTCCCTGTATTGACGTAGTCAACCACGAATCGTTGCGTAAGTGTTTGCGAATGCACTTGCAGGAGGGCTCGCTATTCGATAATTGTTGCGTAAAATGCATAGAAATTCGCAGGAATCACGAAGAATGCCGCTCGACAGGATTGATATCGCCATTCTGGAGACATTGCAGAAGGATGGCCGGATGCCGAACGCCGCCCTTGCCGAAAGGGTCGGCCTGTCCCAGTCGGCCTGTTCGCGCCGGCTCGACAATCTGGAGAAATCCGGAACCATCCGCGGCTATCATGCCCGGCTTTCCAATGCAGCACTTGGTCACCAGATGACGGCGATCGTGCACATATCGCTGTCGGGCCAGTTCGAGAAGACGCTGTCGGATTTCGAGGCTGCGATCAAGCGCTGCCCGAACGTGCTGTCCTGCCACCTGATGTCGGGCGAGTACGACTACATCCTCAGGATCGCGGCCAAGGACCTTGCCGACTACGAACGCATCCACAAGGAGTGGCTGTCGGCGATGCCGCATGTGACGAAGATCAATTCGTCTTTTGCCCTGCGCGAAATCATCGACCGGACGGCGATGGGCCTGAAGCCCGAAATGGCCTGAGCATTCTCAGCCTTCCACGCCTTCAGCCGTCTACGCCTTGGCAGCATCCGTCACGATCCGGTCCATCGGGATATCGTGCGGCTGCGGGTAGATGGTGGCGATTCGCTGCAATTCGTAGCCGACGCCGATGACCAGCGGCTTGAACGGCATCGCCGCCAGCGTTCGGTCGTAGAACCCGCCGCCATAGCCCAGGCGATAATTGCCGGAATCGATGCCGACGATCGGTGAGATGACGATGTCGGGCAAGACCGGTTCGCCCTCGGCCGGAATCGGAATGTTCCACACGCCCTTCTCCAGCCGGTCGCCCGGAACATAGGCCCGGAAGATCAGCGGCTGTGCCTTTTCGATGACGACGGGCAGCGCGGTGCGCCCGCCTCGTTCATTGATGGCGGCCATCCATGGCCGCAGGTCCGGCTCGCCGCGAAACGGCCAATAGAGGCTGACCATGCGGCCGGCGATATCGCCGATCGCCGCGTCGAGGGCTCCGGCGATGCTCTGCGACATCGCCGTTCGCGCATCGGCGGAAACCGCGAGACGCGCCGCGATCAGGCGTTCCCGTTCGGCCTTGCGCCATCGTCTGACGTCGGTCCAATCGGATATCGGCGCGTGAAACGCGGGATCGAGTTCGTGCATGAAGCATGGCGGCGAGGAATATTGCGCCGGACCCTGGTCGTCGTGATCGTTGGCCATGCTCACCTCATCGCTGTTTTCCATAACGCTATACCCGGCGGGGGGATGCGACATGTGCATTCACGACATGGAACGACGAGTCTCGGGCACGGCCTTCGTGTTGTTGCATTGCACAAAAGCTCCTACATCAAAGGCATGCGATATTGCTGGTCAGGGTGAATGCGATGGATCAAGCCAATCACCATGTCGTCGTCGTAGGGGCGGGGTTCGGCGGCCTCGAATTCACCCGCGCTCTCGCCGGTGCGCCCGTGCGCATCACCATGATCGACAAACGCAATCACCATCTTTTCCAGCCGCTGCTCTACCAGGTCGCAACGACAGCGCTGGCGACCTCGGAGGTCGCCTGGCCGATCCGCCACCTGCTGCGCAAGCGCAAGGACGTGACGACGCTGCTCGCCAATGTCACCGGCATCGACCGAGCCGGAAAACGCGTGCTGCTCGATGATGGCAGCACCGTCGCCTACGACACGCTGGTGCTCGCCACCGGCGCCCGACACGCCTATTTCGGCCACGACGAATGGGAGCCGTTCGCGCCAGGGCTGAAGACGCTGGAGGACGCCACCACCATTCGACGGCGCATTCTGCTCGCCTTCGAGCAGGCCGAGCGGGAAACCGATCCTGCCAGGCGCCAGGCGCTGCTGACGATTGCGATCGTCGGCGGTGGTCCGACCGGTGTCGAACTTGCCGGCACCATTGCCGAACTGGCGCACGACACACTGCGCGGCGAATTCCGCAACATCGACACGCGCGAGACGCGTGTGGTGCTGATCGAGGCTGGCGACCGCATACTGGCCAATTTTGCGCCGAAACTGTCCGATTATGCCGGAAAGGCGTTGAAGCGGCTCGGCGTGACGATCGAACTCGGCCGGGCGGTCACGCGCTGCGACGCCGAGGGCGTCGTCTTCGGCGACACGCATCTGCCGGCGAGGACCATATTGTGGGCGGCGGGCGTTGCCGCTTCGCCGGCAGCCGAATGGCTGGGCGCCGCCGCCGACCGGGCGGGAAGGGTGCTGGTTGAACCCGATCTCACCGTGCCGGGCAGCCCCGAGATTTTCGTCATCGGCGACGCCGCTCTCGTGCTGCGGCCCGATGGACGGCCCGTTCCCGGCGTGGCGCCTTCCGCCAAGCAGGAGGGCCGCCATGTTGCCGCGACCATCAAGGCCAGGCTTGCCGGCGATACGAGCGTACGGCCGTTCCACTACAAGCATGCCGGGGACCTGGCCACGATCGGCAAGCGCGCCGCGGCGATCGATTTCGGCTGGATCAGGCTGACCGGCTGGCCGGCCTGGTGGCTGTGGGGACTGGCGCACATCTATTTCCTGATCGGCTTCCGCAACCGGCTCGCGGTGTCGCTGAGCTGGCTATGGATCTACGTCACGGGCCAACGCAGCGCCCGCCTGATCACGCAGGGCGACGACGACAAGGGCTGATCTTCCGCGCTTGCGACCGTTCATCCGCGCGTCATCTGTTGCTGATCGACTGACAGCTCCGACGCGCGCAACTTCTTGAATGGACTCGAATAGGTTTCAGCGCGAAGTTCGCTTCGGGCAGGGTCTTTCGTGTCGTCGAAAAGGAGAAAACATGTCGCAGCCGCTCCATTCCGTCTCCCGCCGCGGTCTCCTCGCGGGCGCCGCCGCCACGGGCGCGCTAATTGCGCTTCACCCTTTCTCCGCCCGCGCCCAGACCAACCAGGCGCATCTCCGGATCATGGAGACCACCGACATCCATGTGAATGTGCTGCCCTATGACTATTACGCCGACAAAGCGAATGACACGATGGGACTGTCGCGCACGGCCTCCCTGATCGACGCGGTGCGCAAGCAAGCCGTTAATTCGATGCTGATCGACAATGGCGACCTGCTGCAGGGCAATCCGATGGGCGACTACATCGCCTATGAAAAGGGCATGAAGGACGGTGACCTGCATCCGATCATGAAAGGCATGAACCTGCTCGGCTACGAGTGCTCGACGTTGGGCAACCACGAATTCAACTACGGCCTGTCCTTCATGGACAAGGTTCTGGCCGGCGCCAATTTCCCCTTCGTCTGCGCCAACCTGATCCGCGGCACCGAGCTTGCCGCGAACCCGCGCGACGACAAGCTCTACCTCAAGCCCTACGTCATCCTCCACAAGAAGATCAGCGACGGTTCAGGCACCGAGCAACCGATCAGGATTGGCATCATCGGCTTCGTGCCGCCGCAGATCATGGTCTGGGATCTCAAGAACCTCGAAGGTAATGTCAGAACGCGCGACATTGTCGAGGCCGCCAAGGCCTGGGTGCCGCAGATGAAGGAAGAGGGCGCCGACATTATCATCGCGCTCTCGCATTCTGGCATCGACGTCAAGCAGGGCGATATGATGGAGAACGCATCGTTCTTTGTCGCCGGCGTCGAAGGCATCGACGCGGTGTTCACGGGTCACCAGCATCTGGTGTTCCCTGGCAAGAAGGATTTTCAGGCGCTCGAAGGCGTCGATGCGCAAAAGGGTACGCTGCAGGGCAAGCCGGCCGTCATGGGCGGCTTCTGGGGCTCGCATATGGGCCTGATCGACCTGATGCTGGAGCGCGACGGCTCGAAATGGAAGATCGTGTCCGCCACCTCGGAAGCGCGGCCGATCTTCGAACGTGTCGACAACAAGAACAAGCCGACTGTCGCGGACGACAACCGCATCATCGCCGCGCTTGAGCAGGACCACCAGGCAACGCTCGCCTATGTGCGTCGTCCCGTCGGCAAGACCGCAGCGCCGCTCTATTCCTATTTCGCGCTGGTCGCCGACGATCCGTCGGTTCAGGTCGTCAGCCAGGCGCAGACCTGGTACCTCCAGGACATCCTGAAAAACACACAATGGAAGGACGTGCCGCTGCTGTCGGCGGCAGCCCCCTTCAAGGCCGGCGGGCGCAACGGCGCCGACTACTACACCGATGTGCCGGCAGGCGACATCGCCATCAAGAACGTCGCCGACCTCTACCTTTATCCCAACACCGTGCGGGCCGTTGAGATCACCGGAGCGCAGGTCAAGGAATGGCTGGAAATGTCGGCCGGCATCTTCAACCGGATCGAACCTGGCAAGGCCGACCAGGCGCTCATCAACACCGACTTTCCGTCCTACAATTTCGACGTTATCGACGGCGTCACCTACAGAATAGATCTGTCGCAGCCGCCGAAATACGATCCCAAGGGTGGGCTGGCCAATGCTAGTGCCAATCGCATCGTCGGCCTGATGTTCGACGGCAAACCGATTGATCCCAATCAAAAATTTGTCGTTGCAACGAACAACTACCGGGCCGGAGGCGGCGGCAATTTTCCTGACATCGACGCTTCCAAAATTATCTACGAAGCGCCAGACACCAACCGCGACGTCATCGTTCGCTACATCGTCAAGCAGGGCACCATCAACCCGTCGGCGGACGGCAACTGGTCGTTCGCGCCGCTGCCCGGAACCAGCGTCGTGTTCGAGACAGGGCCCAAGGCGAAGGACCTCATCGCCGAAGTGAAGTCATTGAAAATCGAGCCGGCGGGCGCCGGCGAGGCAGGATTTGCGAAATACCGCATCCTTCTCTGACCGCCATTCGCAATTGGGACGCGGGCCATTTCTGGATCATGTCCGGCCAGTCGCCGGCGACGAGATCGAAGGCGCGCCGGCATTGATTTGGCAGTTCCAGGTGCCGAGAGCTCACATACCGTACGAGGGTCGACACGGATCCCATCTTTGCCTGGCGGAACGTCTATGAGCACAGCCGGGCTTATGCGATAGATTAGCCATGCGTTATGTCATCGTCATCGCCGCCGTTGCGTTTTTCCTGATCTGGGACGGTCTCTACAACCAGGGCCGGTACCTCGATATGACGGTGAGGAATGTCTCTCACGTGGTGCGTTACGTCACCGGCAAGGTCTAGTCCCGTTCAGGTCTCATGCATCCCGGGCGCGTCGCAAGGACGCGCGGCACCCTGAACGGTTGACCTGACGGTTTCGTCGTCACAAAAGACCCCGGATTTTTGATCGAGGAGGCGGGGTTGATCCGGCATATCGTTTTCTTCAGCGCGCGGCGTGGCGAGGATGTGGAGGCAGTGCGCTCTGGGCTGCTGGCGCTCGGCGGCATTCCCCATTCCAGCCTGTTCGAGGTGACGCTGAACACCAAGGTCGATCCGCTGTCGGATGAGATCGACGTGGTCGTCTATGCCGAATTCACGGATGCCGCCGCATTGGCCGCCTACAAGGCGCATCCGCTCTATGCGCAGACCACCAGCAGGGTCAAGCCATTGCGCGAACTGCGTTATTCCGCCGATGTGGTGGCCGGAAGCTGATTCGAGCGCCCTTGAACCCTTTTGCGCAATGATGCACACCGCGCTGGCATGATCCAAACACCACCCACAGGCACTCATCCGCTCGATCACCTCGTGCTGCCGACCTCGAGCTTGGATGTGGCGCGGGCGCGGCTAACGGCCCTCGGCTTCATCGTCGCGCCGACAGGCATCCATCCATTCGGCACGGAAAATTGCTGCGTCTTCCTCGCGGACGGCACCTATCTGGAACCGCTGGCTGTAGGCGATGATCAGGCCGCGATGAAGGCCGCCGGCCAGGGCAATGTCTTCGTCGCGCGCGACCGGCTCTATCGTGACCGCAATGGCAATGAAGGTTTTTCCGCCGTGGTCCTGACCACGGACGACGCCGATGCGGACCATGCACGCTTTGTCGATGCGAGCCTGTCGGGCGGGGACATGCTGGGCTTTTCGCGGGCGTTCACCGACGCTGCCGGCAAAAGCGACATGGCGTCATTCAAACTGGCCTTCGCGTCGACCGGGGGTTCAACCGATGCGTTCCTGTTCGCCTGCCAGCGCGTCAACGCGCCGGAAGTGGACCGCACAGCGCTGCAGGCTCATGCCAACGGTGCCACGGGAATTGTCGAGATCGTGGCGATCAGCGACGAGCCCGCCGAGCAGCGCCGGCTGATTTCCGTGGCAGTAAACGATCCGACGGCTGACGCGCGCGCCTCCATTTTTCGTCTACCTAACGCTATCTTGGCTGTACTCGACCCGGCCTCTTTCACGGCACGCTTTGGCGTGCCCGCCGGTAAGCCGACGCAACTCCGCTTCGCGGCAGTCGTCTTTTCGGTTCGGCGTGCCGCTGTGGCGGCAGGTCTGCTTGCAGCCAATTCCATCAGATACGATATGTCGGGCAGTGATATCGTCGTGCAGCCGACATCCGGGCAGGGCGCGGCCTTCATCTTTCGGGAGATACAATGAGCAACGCCTTGGCGCCCAATTCATCGGTAACCGTCGGCAATGTCGTCTTCGACAACGCAGCACCGCTGTCGCTGATTGCCGGCCCCTGCCAGTTCGAATCACGCCAGCATGCCTTCGACATGGCCGGCGCGCTGAAGGAATTGACAGGCAGGTTGGGCATCGGCCTCGTCTACAAGACCAGCTACGACAAGGCCAACCGCACCTCCCTGTCGGCTACACGCGGTGCCGGCATGGAAGCGGCGCTCCCGGTCTTCGACGAGTTGCGCAAGGAATTCTCCTTGCCGGTACTGACCGACGTCCACACCGAGGAACAGTGCGCCATCGTTGCGCCGCATGTCGACGTGCTGCAGATCCCGGCCTTCCTGTCGCGCCAGACCGACATGCTGGTTGCCGCCGCAAGGACGGGCAAGGTGATCAACGTCAAGAAGGGACAGTTCCTCGCGCCCTGGGACATGAAGAACGTGGTGGCCAAGGTCACTGGCTCCGGCAACGCCAATGTCTTGACCACCGAGCGCGGCGCCTCGTTCGGCTACAACACGCTCGTCTCCGACATGCGGGCCCTGCCCATTATGGCCGACATCGGCGCGCCTGTGATTTTCGACGCCACCCATTCGGTCCAGCAGCCGGGCGGGCAGGGCGGTTCGTCCGGCGGCGAACGCCGCTTTGTCGAGACCTTGGCCCGCGCGGCTGTCGCCGTCGGCGTTGCCGGCGTCTTCATCGAGACCCACCAGGATCCGGATAATTCGACCTCGTCCGACGGACCGAACATGGTGCCGCTGAAGGACATGCCGGCACTTCTGGAAAGGTTGATGGCGTTCGATCGGGTAGCGAAGGCCCGCTGACCCCGGCGCAGCTGAAGGTCGTCGCCGCGGAGGGCATATATCGGCCTGCCACGTCAGTAAGAAGTCACCTTTATACAGGTGGAAAAAGTCGAACAGACCGGCGGAAAAGTCGGGAACCTTCGATCTCGCCCCTCATTGTGAAAGTCCAGAGCAACGACAATGAGGAGCACATCATGACAACCCAGGCAGGACACACAGAGGCTATCGCTGCTTCGCGGGTCATCGGCACATCCGTCTATAACACCGAAGGCACGAAGATCGGCAGCATCGAGGACGTCATGCTCGACAAGCTGTCCAACGGCATCATGTTCGCTGTGATCGGTTTTGGCGGCTTTCTCGGCATGGGTGAAAAATATCACGCCATCCCGTGGGCGAGTTTGGATTACGATGAGGATAGGGGCGGCTATGTCGTGCCATTCTCGAAGGACCAGCTGAAAGCCGCTCCCGCCTATTCGATCAACGAGCTGACGGGCGCCGATGGCGAGGCCGCACGTGACGCCTCCTACAATTACTACAAGGTCGAGCCTTACTGGCATTGACCGGCCAGCCTGACGTGAAAAGGCCCCCGCAAACCAGCGGGGGCCTTTTACATGATCGCCTGCCGTGCTTACTCCGCGCTGCGGAGGGTCGACAGTTGCACCGCGCCCTGTGGAGGCTGCTGGTTGTCGCAGGACGTCAGGAACGCCGCCGCGATCAGGAACAAACTCACGATACCGCTTAACTCGGACATGGCGAAACTCCTCCTGTTTCGCCCCGCGCAGCCGCCATCATAGACCGGCGGCCATCCTATGGCGCATGACTTATGATGACAGGAATTTGCGCTTCGTGAATCGCGCCGGCGGCAATAATTGGCGGTGGCCCGATTGCCTTTTGCGCCGCTTTGGCTAAGACGGGCGCGACGTTTCGTCAGATCAATCGGGGACATCGCAATGACCGCCATCATCGACATTGTCGGGCGTGAAATCCTGGACAGCCGTGGAAATCCGACCGTCGAGGTCGATGTCGTGCTCGAAGACGGTTCGATGGGCCGCGCGGCCGTGCCGTCTGGAGCTTCCACCGGCGCGCATGAAGCCGTCGAACTGCGCGACGGCGGCGCCCGCTATCTCGGCAAGGGCGTGCTGCGGGCCGTCGAGGCGGTCAACGGCGAACTGTTCGAGGCAATCGGCGGCATGGAAGCCGAAAACCAGATCCACATCGACCAGACCATGATCGAACTCGACGGCACGCCCAACAAGAGCCGGCTCGGCGCCAACGCTATTCTCGGCGTGTCGCTGGCGGTGGCCAAGGCCGCGGCCGAAGCCGCCGGCCTGCCGCTCTATCGTTACGTCGGCGGCACCAAGGCGCATCTGCTGCCGGTACCGATGATGAACATCATCAATGGCGGCGCCCATGCCGACAACCCGATCGATTTCCAGGAATTCATGATCCTGCCGGTCGGTGCGCCAACGCTGCGCGAAGGCGTGCGCTGGGGTTCTGAGGTCTTCCACACGCTGAGGAAGAAGCTGAAGGACGCCGGCCACAACACCAATGTCGGCGACGAAGGCGGCTTTGCCCCGAACCTGAAGAGCGCGCCGGTGGCGCTCGATTTCATCATGGAGTCGATCGAGCAGGCCGGCTTCAAGCCGGGCGAGGAGATTGCGCTCGGCCTCGATTGCGCTGCGACGGAATTCTTCAAGGACGGCAACTACGTCTATGAAGGCGAGAAGAAGACACGCGATCCGAAGGCGCAGGCGAAATACCTGGCCAAGCTCGCCGCCGATTATCCGATCATTTCGATCGAGGACGGCCTTGCCGAGGATGACTGGGAAGGCTGGAAATATCTGACCGACCTGATCGGCAAGAAGACGCAGCTCGTCGGCGATGATCTCTTCGTCACCAATACGGCGCGCCTGCGCGATGGCATCCGCATGGGGGTCGCCAATTCGATCCTGGTCAAGGTCAACCAGATCGGATCGCTGACCGAGACGCTCGATGCCGTCGAGACCGCGCACAAGGCCGGCTACACCGCCGTCATGTCGCATCGCTCGGGCGAGACCGAGGATTCGACCATCGCCGACCTCGCCGTCGCCACCAATTGCGGGCAGATCAAGACCGGATCGCTGTCGCGTTCCGACCGCATGGCCAAATACAACCAGCTCATCCGCATCGAGGAAGAACTCGGCAAGCAGGCGCGCTACGCCGGCAAGTCGATGTTGAAGGGCTGAGCCGGAGCATCTGACACAGGGATGGCGGTGAGGGGCGGGAATTCCCGCCCTTTTTCGTTGGAGCGCCTGTGGACGCGTCATCCGTAACCGTCCGTTAAGCACAATGGAGCGAAAAAGACCGTGGTCGCCCGAGTTCGCGACTGCGAGGGAACGGACGATGTGGACGCGTCAGCACAAACAGAGAAACACCGGCCGGCTGATTATCCCCTCGCTCTGCGCGGTGTTCCTGGCCTATTTCGGCTTTCATGCCTATCACGGCGAGTTCGGCATCAATTCGAAATACCAGCTGGAGGCCGAGACTGTTGCCCTGCAGGCCCAGCTCGATGCGATCAAGGCGCGCAGGATGGAGCTGGAACGGCGCGTCAAGCTGATGCACGACGGCACGCTGGAGAAGGACATGCTCGACGAGCAGGCGCGTAAGGCGCTGAATTTGTCCCAGGCCGACGAAATCACCATCATGTTGCCGGTCTCGGCAAAGTAACCAATATCAGGTTAATCACCAATATTTTCAATGATTCTAATTGCTTAGTCGCATGCCAGCTATGCAATTTCGACATGGCGGAACACGTTCTCACGTGTTAGCCTCCCCAAAATCAGTGGGGAGAGCTGATCTCCCCTGAGCAGATTTCATCTTGCTCGAGCAGATTTCATCTTGCTCGAAATGTCCGCGAAGAGACGCCAACAGGGAGTGATGCATGGCAACCGCAGCCAGGAAAGCGCCTGCCAAATCGAAATCCGACGGCAAATCGGGCCTTTCCGCGCCCAAACCAGTGGAATTCACCAAGGACGAGGAGCTTGCCGCCTACCGGCACATGCTGCTTATTCGCCGTTTCGAGGAAAAGGCCGGCCAGCTTTACGGGATGGGCTTCATCGGCGGCTTCTGCCATCTCTACATCGGCCAGGAAGCGGTCGTCACCGGTATGAAGATGGCGCTGATCGACGGTGACCAGATGATCACGGCCTACCGCGACCACGGTCATATGTTGGCGATGGAACTGTCGCCGCGTGGCGTCATGGCCGAACTGACCGGCCGCCGAGGCGGCCTGTCGAAGGGCAAGGGCGGCTCCATGCACATGTTCTCCAAGGAGAAGCATTTCTACGGTGGCCACGGCATCGTCGGCGCCCAGGTGTCGCTCGGCACGGGCCTGGCCTTTGCCAACCGCTATCGCAGCAACAACAATGTCACGCTGACCTATTTCGGCGACGGGGCCGCCAACCAGGGCCAGGTCTACGAAAGCTTCAACATGGCTTCGCTGTGGAAGCTGCCGGTGATCTACATCATCGAGAACAACCGCTATGCCATGGGCACCTCGGTATCGCGCTCCTCGGCGGAGACCGACTTCTCGAATCGCGGCGCCTCGTTCAAGATTCCCGGCATCCAGGTCGACGGCATGGACGTGCGTGCTGTCAAGGCCGCCGGCGATCTCGCCACCGAATGGTGCCGTGCCGGCAATGGGCCGCTGATCCTCGAAATGCAGACCTACCGCTATCGGGGCCATTCGATGTCCGACCCGGCGAAATACCGCTCCAAGGAAGAAGTGCAGAAGATGCGCTCCGAGCATGACCCGATCGAGCAGGTCAAAGCGCGGCTGATCCAGAAGAAGTGGGCAAGCGAGGACGAATTGAAGACCATCGACAAGGAGGTTCGCGACGTCGTCGCCGATGCCGCCGAGTTTGCCCAGCACGACGCCGAGCCGGATCCGTCCGAGCTCTGGACCGACATCGTATTGTAACGGGAGGGCAAGGACATGCCGATCGAAATTCTCATGCCCGCCCTTTCGCCGACCATGGAAGAGGGCAATCTTTCCAAGTGGTTGAAGAACGAGGGCGACAAGGTCGTCGCCGGCGACGTCATCGCCGAGATCGAAACCGACAAGGCGACGATGGAAGTCGAAGCTGTCGATGAGGGCACGCTTGCCAAGATCGTGGTTCCCGCAGGCACCGAAGGCGTCAAGGTCAACGCGGTGATCGCCGTGCTGGCTGTCGATGGCGAAGACGTCGACAAGGCCGGCGAAGGCATCGGTGAAGAGCCCGCCAAGGCTGAGGCAAAGGCGCCGACACCGGCACCCGCTGCGGCCAAGAGCGAGGCAGCGGCGCCTGTGGCGGCCGCGCCGAAGACGGAAGTCGCCGCCGATCCTGACATACCCGCCGGGACCGAGATGGTCTCGACCACGGTGCGCGAAGCGCTGCGCGATGCCATGGCGGAGGAAATGCGCCGCGACGGCGATGTCTTCGTCATGGGCGAGGAAGTTGCCGAGTACCAGGGCGCCTACAAGATCACCCAAGGCCTGCTGCAGGAGTTCGGACCGCGTCGCGTCGTCGACACGCCGATCACCGAGCACGGCTTTGCCGGCGTCGGGGTCGGTGCGGCGATGGCTGGCCTGAAGCCGATCGTCGAATTCATGACCTTCAACTTCGCCATGCAGGCGATCGACCAGATCGTCAACTCGGCCGCCAAGACGCTCTACATGTCCGGCGGACAGATGGGCGCGCCGATCGTCTTCCGCGGGCCGAATGGTGCTGCGGCTCGCGTCGCCGCCCAGCATTCGCAATGCTATGCCGCCTGGTACAGCCACATACCGGGCCTGAAGGTGGTGATGCCTTATACCGCCGCCGACGCCAAGGGACTGCTCAAGGCGGCGATCCGCGATCCGAACCCGGTCATCTTCCTCGAAAACGAAATCCTCTACGGCCAGTCCTTCGACGTGCCGAAGCTGGACGACTTCGTGCTGCCGATCGGCAAGGCGCGCATCCACAAATCAGGCAAGGACGTCACCATCGTCTCCTTCGGCATTGGCATGACCTATGCGGTCAAGGCCGAAGCGGAACTGCGCGGCATGGGCATCGACGCGGAGATTATCGATCTCAGGACCATCCGTCCGCTCGACTTCGACACCATCATCGCCTCGGTGAAGAAGACCAACCGGCTGGTCGTGGTGGAAGAAGGCTTCCCGCAGAACTCGGTCGGCGACCATGTCGCCAACCAGGTGTCGCAGCGAGCCTTCGATTTCCTCGACGCGCCGGTCATCACCATTGCCGGCAAGGACGTGCCGATGCCCTATGCGGCCAATCTCGAAAAGCTGGCTTTGCCGAATGTCGGCGAGGTCATCGAGGCCGTCAAAGCCGTCTCATATCGCTGAACCGGGCGGGAGGACACAATGCCAATCAACATCACCATGCCGGCCCTCTCGCCCACCATGGAAGAGGGCAATCTGTCGAAGTGGCTCGTGAAGGAGGGCGACAAGGTTTCGCCCGGCGATGTCATTGCCGAGATCGAGACCGACAAGGCGACGATGGAAGTCGAAGCCGTCGATGAGGGCACGGTGGCGAAACTGGTCGTTCCCGCCGGCACCGAAGGTGTCAAGGTCAATGCGCTGATCGCCGTGCTTGCCGCCGAGGGTGAGGACGCAAGTGCCGCCGCGAAAAGCGGTGGCGATGCCGCACCGGCGAAAGCGGAGCGTCCCAAGGCTGAGACATCGAAGACTGAGACTCCCACCTCTCCGTCCGATGGGGGAGGTCGCGCCGCGGGTGAACCCACCGCCGCGACCCCCACCCCGGCCGGAAGGCCTGCCGACCCTCCCCACAAGGGGGAGGGTGAAGGGCGCACCTTTGCTTCGCCGCTCGCGCGCCGTATTGCCAAAGAGGCGGGCGTCGATGTGTCTGCCGTGACCGGCACCGGCCCGCATGGCCGGGTGGTGCGGGCCGATGTCGATGCCGCCATAGCCGGCGGCGGCGCCAAGGCGGCACCCGCTGCCAAAGCTCCGGCTGGCGCGCCGGCCGCTGCTCCCGCGCCGGTAAAGGCGATGTCGGACGATCAGGTGCTGCGCCTGTTCGAGGAAGGCTCCTATGAACTCGTCCCGCACGACAACATGCGCAAGACCATCGCGCGCCGGCTGGTCGAGGCCAAGACCACCATCCCGCATTTCTACCTGACGCTCGACTGCGAGCTCGATGCGCTGCTTTCGCTGCGCACGCAGCTCAATGCGGCCGCACCGGTAAAGAAGACCGACAAGGGCGAGGCGCCCGCCTACAAGCTGTCGGTCAACGACATGGTGATCAAGGCGATGGCCATGGCCCTGAAAGCGGTGCCGGATGCCAATGCCTCGTGGACCGAAAGCGCCATGGTCAAGCACAGGCATGCCGATGTCGGCGTCGCCGTCTCGATCCCCGGCGGCCTGATCACGCCGATCATTCGCAAGGCGGACGAAAAGACGCTGTCGGTGATCTCCAACGAGATGAAGGACCTGGCCAGCCGCGCGCGCAACCGCAAGCTGAAGCCGGAAGAGTATCAAGGCGGCACCACGGCGGTGTCGAACCTTGGCATGTTCGGCATCAAGGATTTCGCCGCCGTCATCAACCCGCCGCATGCGACGATCCTGGCAGTGGGTGCCGGCGAGGAGCGGGCGGTGGTCAAGAACGGCGAGATCAAAATCGCCACGGTGATGTCGGTGACGCTGTCGACCGACCATCGCGCCGTCGACGGAGCACTTGGCGCCGAACTGCTGGTCGCCTTCAAGAAGCTGATCGAGAACCCGATGGGCATGCTGGTGTAGGAAGAACAAGGCGGTGCGGAAATTCTTCACCGGCCTCTTCGCCGGCGGCTTGGAGGCGCAGGAATTCGCCGTCGTCACCAATGCCGAGGAAGAATACTCCCTCGCAAGGGCGGGTTGAGCAAGATGAAGACGGTTCTTTGCTACGGCGACTCGCTGACCTGGGGCTACAATGCCGAGGGTGGCCGTCATGCGCTCGAGGATCGCTGGCCAAGCGTGCTGCAGGCTGGGCTCGGTGACGGCGTGCATGTCATTGCCGAGGGGCTGAATGGCCGCACAACGGCGTTCGACGATCACCTCGCAGGCGCCGACCGCAATGGCGCAAGAACGCTGCCGACGGTGCTGACCACGCATGCGCCGATCGACGTCATCGTCATCATGCTCGGCGCCAACGACATGAAGCCCTGGATCCACGGCAATCCCGTTGCGGCCAAACAAGGCATCCAGCGCCTGATCGACATCGTGCGCGGCCACGACTATCCGTTCGACTGGCCGCCGCCGCAGATCCTCATCGTCTCGCCGCCTCTCGTCAGTCGCACCGAAGATGCCGAGTTCAAGGCGATGTTTGCCGGCGGCGACGATGCGTCCAAAGAGCTTGCGCCGCAATATTCCGCGCTTGCCGATAAGGCTGGCTGCGGCTTCTTCGATGCCGGCACTGTGGCCAAGACCACGCCGCTCGACGGCGTCCATCTCGATGCCGAAAATACGCGAAACATCGGCGAGGCGTTGACGCCGCTCGTGCGCGTCATGCTGGAATTGTGATTGAAGGAGAAAACCGTGGCTGAGAACTACGACGTCATCATCATCGGCTCCGGTCCCGGCGGCTATGTCACGGCAGTGCGTTCCGCGCAGCTCGGTTTCAAGACGGCGATCGTCGAGCGCGAGCATCTCGGCGGCATTTGCCTGAACTGGGGCTGCATTCCGACCAAGGCGTTGCTGCGTTCGGCCGAGATCATGCATTATTCGGATCATCTGAAGGACTATGGACTGAAGCTCGACGGCAAGGTCAGCGTCGACACATCGGCCGTCGTCGACCGCTCGCGCAAGGTTTCGCTGCGGCTCAATGGCGGCGTCGCCTTCCTGATGAAGAAGAACAAGGTCGACGTCATCTGGGGCGAGGCCAAGCTGACAAAACCGGGCGAGATCGTCGTCTCCAAGACGGCCAAGAAGCCGATGGAGCCGCAGCCGCCGGTGCCGAAAGGCGTCAAGGGCGAGGGCACCTACACCGCCAAGCACATCATACTGGCGACCGGCGCCCGGCCGCGGGCGCTGCCGGGCATCGAGCCGGACGGCAAGCTGATCTGGACCTATTTCGAGGCCATGGTGCCCAAGGAAATGCCGAAGTCGCTGCTGGTGATGGGTTCGGGCGCCATCGGCATCGAATTCGCCTCGTTCTACCGCACCATGGGCGCCGACGTGACCGTCGTCGAACTGCTGCCGGCCGTGATGCCGGTCGAGGACGCCGAGGTGTCGAAATTCGCCCAGAAGCAGTTCGAGAAGCAGGGCATGAAAATCATTCTCGAAGCCAAGGTAACCAAGGTCGAGAAAGGCGCCAATTCGATCACCGCGCATGTCGAGATGAAGGACGGCAAGGTGGAGAAGATCACGGCCGATCGCATGATCTCGGCCGTCGGCGTGCAAGGCAATATCGAGGGCCTCGGCCTGGAGACGCTTGGCGTGAAGACGGAGCGCGGCTGCGTCGTCGTTGACGACTACGGTAAGACCAATGTGTCCGGCATCTACGCCATCGGCGATGTCGCCGGTCCGCCGATGCTCGCCCACAAGGCCGAGCATGAAGGCGTCGTCTGCGTCGAGAAGATCGCCAATTTCCCCGGCGTGCACGCCACCGACAAGCTGAAGATCCCTGGCTGCACCTATTGCAATCCGCAGGTCGCTTCGGTCGGCCTGACAGAAGCGAAAGCCAAGGCCGAGGGCAAGGATGTCAGGGTCGGCCGCTTCCAGTTCGCCGCCAATGGCAAGGCCATCGCGCTCGGCGAGGACCAGGGCTTCATCAAGACCATCTTCGACAAGAACACCGGCCAACTGCTTGGCGCCCACATGGTGGGCGCCGAAGTGACCGAACTGATCCAGGGTTTTGTCGTTGCGATGAACCTCGAGACGACCGAGGAAGAACTGATGCACACGATCTTCCCGCACCCGACGCTGTCGGAGATGATGAAGGAAAGCGTACTCGACGCCTATGGCCGTGCGTTGAACGCATGATAGATTGGCCGCACGAGACTCAGATGCGAAAGCCGCAGGAGCTCGACGGCAAGTTAGTTCGGTTCCGGATGCGTTTTTTCTCAAGCAAGGAGAAGGCATATGGACGTGAATGGCGTGGGCTGGATCGCAGCCATCATCATCGGCGGCCTGGCGGGCTGGTTTGCCGAAATGGTCATGAAGAGCAACACCGGCGTCTTGATGAACATCATCTTGGGCATTGCCGGCGCAGTGGTGCTGAACGCGATCTTGCGTGCCTTGAACATCGGCGTGTTTGGCGTCGGCTGGACCGCCTACCTGATCACCGGTTTCATCGGCGCCTGCCTGCTGATCTGGGCCGGGCGTCTGGTGCGCCGTTAGTCGGTATCGTTTCCGCCATGCGAAAACGGTTGTGGCGGCATGTACCGCCGCAGCCTTTTTCTTTGTGCTGAAAAGTCCTAGATGACGTGTAAGTGACGATCGCCGGCGGCGATCGCAAAGAAAACCAGGGTTCCGATGGTCACCGTCCTCGACACGATCGCCAATGCGCCGCGGCTGCGGCATCCGGAGAAGGCGCACAAGCCCGACCAGGACGTGCTGCGCAAGCCTGACTGGATCCGCGTCAAGGCGCCTGTGTCGAAAGGCTATGCCGAAACCCGCGAGATCGTGAAATCGCACAAGCTGGTGACGGTCTGCGAGGAGGCCGGCTGCCCGAACATCGGCGAGTGCTGGGACAAGAAGCACGCCACCTTCATGATCATGGGCGAGATCTGCACACGTGCCTGCGCCTTCTGCAACGTCGCCACCGGCATCCCGACCGCGCTCGACCCGGAGGAGCCGGCACGGGTCGCCCACGCGGTCAAGCAGATGGGCCTCAGCCACGTCGTCATCACCTCTGTCGATCGCGACGATCTCGCCGATGGCGGCGCGCAGCATTTCGCCGAGGTCATCCGTGCGATCCGGGCGGCGACGCCTTCAACCACGATCGAGATCCTGACGCCCGACTTCCTGCGCAAGGACGGCGCACTGGAGGTCGTGGTTGCGGCAAAGCCCGATGTCTTCAACCACAATCTCGAAACGGTGCCGTCGAACTACCTGACGGTCCGGCCAGGCGCCCGCTATTTCCATTCGATCAGGCTTTTGCAGCGGGTCAAGGAGCTCGACCCTTCGATCTTTACCAAGTCCGGCATCATGGTTGGACTGGGCGAGGAGCGGAACGAAATCCTGCAGCTTATGGACGATCTGCGTTCGGCCAATGTCGACTTCATGACCATAGGCCAGTATCTGCAGCCATCGAAAAAGCACCACCCGGTGATCCGCTTCGTCACCCCGGAGGAGTTCAAGTCCTTCGAGACGATCGGCCGGACCAAGGGCTTCCTGCTGGTGGCGTCGAGCCCGCTGACCCGCTCCTCGCACCACGCCGGCGACGATTTCGCCAAGCTGCGCGCCGCGCGCCAAGCGCAGCTCGAGAAATCGCTCTGATGCATGTCGCCCAAAGTGACTTCGGGTTTTGGGAGAACGGCATGCACGAAAACAAAGACTCTAAGGTGCGTCGCATGAGTCTGTGTCGACGCGACGCGCTTTAGAGCCGGGTTCATGCCGAAATTCGAAGCCACCCGCCGCGTTTCCCACACGCCGGAACAGATGTTCGCCCTGGTCGCCGACATCGAAGCTTATCCGCAATTCCTGCCGCTTTGCGAGGCACTGACGGTGCGCTCGCGCAAGGAGCGTGACGGGCGCACTATCCTCGTCGCCGATATGAGCATCGGCTACAAGGCGATCCGCGAGACCTTCACGACGCAGGTGCTGCTGAAGCCCGACGAGCGTGCGATCGACGTCAAATACATCGACGGTCCGTTCAAATATCTGACCAATGTCTGGCGATTCGACCCTGCCGACGGCGGCTGTGCCGTCTGCTTCTTCATCGACTACGAGTTCAAAAGCCGCATCCTCGGCGCCCTGATGGGCACGATGTTCGACCGTGCCTTCCGCATGTTCTCCGAAGCCTTCGAAAAGCGTGCTGATGTCATCTACGGTGCAAAACCGGCGTGAGCATGCCCAAGCGCCTGCAATCCCAGCTTGAGTGCATGGCTGGCGGTCTCCTGGCGAATGAAAGCACGGCCTTCATCGGCGAACAGCACGCGATCGGCCGTAACCGGCTGGCCGCTTAGGCCAATCCCGAACCAGACCAGGCCGACCGGTTTTTCCGGCGAGCCACCGCCCGGTCCGGCAATGCCGGTAACGGCGAGGCTGAGCCCGGCACGGGAGCGCGCCAGCGCGCCGGTTGCCATTTCGATCGCTGTCTCGCGTGAAACCGCGCCATGAGCCTCCAGCGTGGCGGCGGAAACCCCGAGCATGTCCATCTTGGCTTCATTGGAATAGGTGATGAAGCCGCGATCGACCACGGCGGAAGAGCCGGCGATGTCGGTCAGCGCGGCGATGATCATGCCGCCGGTGCAGCTTTCCGCCGTCGCAAGCATAATGCCGCGCTTCTGGCAGGCTTGCAGCAATGCATTTGCCAGTTCGCTGTTGCTCATTCCGGCACCTCGCCGGGAAACACCACGCTCGCCGTGGCGATCGCCGCAATGCCTTCCTCGCGGCCGACGAAACCGAGCTTCTCGTTGGTTGTCGCCTTGATGGAGATGCGGTCGGCAGAGATGGCCAGCATCTGCGACAGGGCAGCCGTCATCGCCTCGCGATGTGGGCCGACGCGTGGCGCCTCGCAGATCAGCGTGATGTCGGCATTGGCGATGCGGCCGCCGCGCGCGCGCACCAGCTTTGCCGCATGTTCCACGAAAATCCGGGAGGCAGTACCCTTCCACTGCGGGTCGGAGGGTGGGAAATGCGTGCCGATATCGCCGGCGCCGCAGGTCGCCAGCAGCGCATCGGTAAGGGCATGGAGCCCGACATCGGCATCGGAATGGCCGGACAGTTTCTTGTCATGCGGAATGGCGATGCCGCATAGCGTGACGTGGTCGCCAGGCTCGAACGCGTGGACGTCGTAGCCATTGCCGGTTCTAATATCGGGAAAGCGCATGCGCTCGCTGGAAAGTCGTTGGTCCGCCATGGCGATGTCCCGTGCCCAGGTGAGTTTGACGTTGTCCGGTGAGCCGGGAACGAGTTTGACCGGCATCTGCATCCACTCGGCGATCGCGGCGTCGTCGGTAAAGTCGGTTTTGCCGCTGTTATAGGCTTCCTCATGCATGGCCATAATCGCCAGGAATGGGAAACCCTGCGGCGTTTGCGCCGCGTGAAGCCCGCTCCGGGAAACCGTTTCGGCGACCATCCCGGCGGCGGATTCGCGTTTCAGCGTATCGGCGACGGGCAGCGCCGGGAGCGCACCCTCGCGCTCGCCGATGGCTGCGATCGTGCGGTCGATCAGGTCCGCGTCGACGAAGGGGCGCGCCGCGTCGTGGATGAGAACCTTGTCCGGTGCGTGGCTTCTCAACGCCTGCAGTCCGAGTCGAACCGAGTCTTGCCTGGTGGGGCCACCCGCAATTGCCGTGACGCGATTGGAGTGTGCGCCGACGGCATGTCGAAAAAGTTCGTGATCCTCGGCGTGTATTGCCACGACGAGCGGGCCGATACGCGGATGCGCCAGGAAAATATCGATGACGTGGGCGATTACGGCGCGACCGCCGATCTGCTGATATTGCTTCGGGCCATCGGCCTGTCCGGCACGCGCGCCGCGGCCGGCCGCAACAATAACCACCGCGACCTTGCCGTTCGCCTCCAAAGCCTGATTTTCGCTCGCGTCAGTCATGCCGATTGGCTTAGCGCACGATCCCCAAAAGTGTAATCGGTTTTCGGAGAGATTGTAGGCCGAACAGGAAGCCCTAAAAGGTCCATTGCGTGTTCGTGCAAGGCGCGGCGCTTTGCTCGGGACTGCAGCCGAGCTCGGCATTTCCCAATTGCGCCGTAATGTGGCGTCATTCCGCGTTGCACATTGCGGCCGATATGGCTAGAGAATGTGCAGCAAATGAACATGCTTGGTTTTTGTGCATGCTTGACCTGACCAAATTGGCCGCACCTCTCGACGTCGGCGGCGTGAGTATCCGCAATCGCGTGTTCCTCGCGCCGATGTCGGGAATTACCGACGAGCCGTTCCGGCGACGCGCCCATGCGCATGGCGCCGGCCTGGTCGTATCCGAAATGGTGGCAAGCGGCGAGCTCGCCAAAGGCAGGGCCGGATGCGACCTGCGCATACGTCATTCGGGCCTGCCCGTCCATATGGTGCAGCTTGCCGGCCGCGAGGCGGCACACATGGCGGAAGGCGCACGCATCGCCGTCGGCGAGGGCGCCGACGTCATCGACATCAATATGGGTTGCCCCGCCAAGAAGGTGACCGGCGGCTATGCCGGCTCGGCACTGATGCAAGATCTCGATCATGCACTGTCGCTGGTCGACGCCGTGGTCGGCGCGGTCGGTGTGCCGGTGACGCTGAAGATGCGGCTCGGCTGGGACGAAACGGCGCTCAACGCGCCGGACCTGGCGCGCCGTGCCGAGCAGGCGGGCGTCAAGATGGTGACGGTGCACGGCCGCACGCGCTGCCAGTTCTATCAAGGCAATGCTGATTGGCGCGCAATAGCCCGCGTCAAGGCTGCCGTGTCGATCCCGGTTGTCGCCAATGGCGATGTGTCTTCGCCTGCGCAAGCAGCCGCTGTTCTGGAGCAATCCGGCGCCGATGCCGTGATGGTGGGCCGCGCCCACTACGGCGCGCCCTGGGTCGCCGGAACCATCGCGGCCGCGGCGGCAGGCGAGCTTGCCCGGCTACCGGAAAGCGCTGCGGAACTGACCGACTACATCATTGCCCATTACGAGGACATGCTTGCGCTCTACGGCGTCGAGAGCGGCCTGCGCCAGGCGCGCAAGCACCTCGGCTGGTATCTGGACCGCCATGCCGGCGCCGTTGCCGACGAAAAGCGCAAGGCCATTCTCACGTCTTTCGATCCCGCGCGGACGATTACCTTGCTTCGCGAGGTGTTTTCGGCCGCCGAGCAAGCACCCTTGCGGAGCGCCGCATGAACGCCTCCGTCAGCCAGAGCCCGGAAATGGCGGATGCTGCCCAGATCGTGCTCAACACCATCCGCCGTCCGGTCATCATGATCAGTTCGGAGGGGTTCATCACCTTCGCCAACGCCGATGCGGAGGACTTCTTCCGCTCAAGCGCGACGATGCTCGCCCG
The DNA here is from genome assembly GCF_006442845.1 of Mesorhizobium sp. B2-4-2. NCBI lineage: Bacteria > Pseudomonadati > Pseudomonadota > Alphaproteobacteria > Hyphomicrobiales > Phyllobacteriaceae > Mesorhizobium > Mesorhizobium sp. B2-4-2. The sequence continues at coordinate 64,017 of NZ_VFVM01000009.1, forward strand.
CAACACGCTGTCAAAGCTCATCCCCTTCGGCAGCCCGCTGCTGACGCTGGTCGACCAGGTGCGCGAGCGCCGGGCCCCCGTCAACGAGTACCGGGTCGACGTGTCGTCTCCGCGTCTCGGCATCGAGAAGGTGGTCGATCTCTATGTTGCCCCGGTGCCGGAGTTTCCAGGCTCCGTCGTGGTGATGTTCCAGGAACGGTCGATGGCCGACAAGATCGACCGGCAGATGACGCATCGCGGCGCGGCGCGCTCGGTGACCGGCCTGGCGGCGATGCTGGCTCACGAGATCAAGAACCCGCTCTCCGGCATCAGGGGCGCTGCCCAGCTGCTTGAACTGTCCGCTTCAGACGAAGATCGCGCGCTGACGCGGCTGATCACCGACGAGACCGATCGCATCGTGTCGCTGGTCGATCGCATGGAGGTGTTTTCCGACGAGCGGCCGATCGACCGCTATCCCGTCAACATCCATGTCGTGCTCGACCATGTGAAGGCGATCGCCAAGAACGGTTTTGCGAAAAAAATCAAGATATTGGAGGATTATGATCCTTCATTGCCTCCGGTCTTCGCCAACCGCGACCAACTCATCCAGGTGTTCCTAAACCTGGTCAAGAACGCCGCCGAGGCGATCGGCGGCGACCCCCAAGGTGAAATCGTCCTGTCGACGGCCTTCCGGCCGGGCATTCGCGTTTCGGTTCCAGGCACTCAGGATCGCGTGTCGCTGCCGCTCGAGTTCTGCGTGCGAGACAACGGTTCCGGCGTCTCGGAGGATATCCTGCCGATCCTGTTCGATCCCTTCATCACCACCAAGCCGAACGGCTCGGGACTGGGCCTCGCGCTGGTGGCCAAGATCGTCGGCGAGCATGGCGGCATCATCGAATGCGAATCGACGCCGCGCGCGACAATGTTCCGCATCCTGATGCCGGCCTGGAAGGAAACGGCGCTCGGCACCGATGAAGACGCTGAAGGAGACCGCAAATGACCGTTCGCGGCAATATTCTCGTCGCCGACGACGATGCGGCGATCCGTACGGTCCTCAACCAGGCCCTTTCGCGTGTCGGCCATGAGGTGCGCGTGACCTCCAATGCCTCGACGCTGTGGCGCTGGGTGGCGGCGGGCGAGGGCGATCTCGTCATCACCGACGTGGTGATGCCGGACGAGAACGCATTCGACATGCTGCCGCGCATCAAGAAAGCTCGGCCGGAGCTGCCCGTCATCGTCATGAGCGCCCAGAATACGTTCATGACGGCGATCCGTGCCTCCGAGACCGGCGCCTACGAATATCTGCCGAAGCCGTTCGATCTCACCGAGCTCCTCAACATCGTCAACCGGGCGCTGTCGGAGCCGCGGCGCCCCAAGATCGACGCGCGGCCAGAAGAGCAGCCCGAGACGATGCCGCTGGTCGGCCGCTCGGCCGCCATGCAGGACATCTATCGCATGCTGGCGCGCATGATGCAGACCGACCTGACGGTGATGATTTCGGGCGAATCGGGCACCGGCAAGGAGCTGGTGGCGCGTGCGCTGCACGAATATGGCCGCCGCCGTGGCGGCCCTTTCGTTGCCATCAACATGGCGGCCATCCCGCGCGACCTGATCGAATCGGAACTGTTCGGCCATGAGAAGGGCGCCTTCACCGGTGCGCAGAACCGCTCAACCGGCCGCTTCGAACAGGCCGAAGGTGGCACGCTGTTCCTTGACGAGATCGGCGACATGCCGATGGAAGCGCAGACGCGCCTGCTGCGCGTGCTTCAGCAGGGCGAATACACGACCGTCGGCGGCCGCACGCCGATCAAGACCGACGTGCGCATCGTCGCCGCCACCAACAAGGATTTGCGCACGCTGATCAACCAGGGGCTCTTCCGCGAGGATCTTTTCTATCGCCTCAATGTCGTGCCCCTCAGGCTCCCGGCACTGCGCGAGCGCTCCGAGGACGTGCCGGACCTCGTCCGGCACTTCTTCAAGCTCGGCGAGATGGAGGGTCTCCAGACCAAGCGTATCTCGTCGGGCGGCATCGAATTGATGAAGCGCTATCCCTGGCCGGGCAATGTGCGCGAACTGGAAAACCTGGTCCGCAGGCTCGCCGCGCTCTATTCACAGGACGAGATTTCCTCCGAGATCATCGAGGCGGAACTCAAGACCGGCGAGCGTCCCGTGGTGCCGGGCGGCGGCAACCTCATTCCCGACGACCTGTCCATCGGCCAGGCGGTCGAGCATTTCCTGCAGCGCTATTTCACCTCGTTTGCCGGCGAATTGCCGCCTGCCGGCCTCTACCAGCGCATTCTCTCGGAGGTCGAATATCCGCTGGTGCTGGCCTCGATGACCGCGACGCGCGGCAACCAGATCAAAGCCGCGGAACTGCTGGGGCTCAACCGCAACACGCTGCGCAAGAAGATTCGCGAACTCGGCGTCAACGTCTACAAATCGTCACGCCAGGCCTGAGCCGGGATAGAGCCGAAGCGCTTTTTCCGGGGGACTGTCCGCGAAAGATTTCCGTCCAGGCCACACTTGTTGCATAATCGCCACAATGCGTTGCATAGATCCGACGCAATCACTGGCTCTAGACGGCGACATGGCTTCGCAGGCTCCGACACCGAACGAACCGCTTTTCAACGACCCCGGCACGCGTGACGGGCGCCGGCTGCTGGCGCTGCCCGGCGTGGTGGCGGTCGTCGGTGCGCTGGTCATGGCGGCCATTTCGTTCGCGATCCTGGTCGGCGCGACGCCGATTGCGCCCGACGCCAGGACAACCTGGGCGTTGATCGCGCTCAACGCCATCTTCGTCCTGTTGCTGATCGCACTGATCGGCCGGGAGGTGCATCGCATCGTCATGGCGCGCCGGCATGGCAAGGCAGCCTCGCGGCTGCATGTGCGCATCGTGGCCATGTTCGCGCTCGTCGCCGCCATCCCCGCCATCATGGTGGCGATCATTGCGTCGATCACGCTCGATATCGGTCTCGACCGCTGGTTTGAGATTCGCACCAAGACGATCGTCAATTCGTCGCTTTCCATCGCCGATGCCTATGTGCAGGAAAACGCGCGCAACCTGCAGGGCACGACGCTGTCGATGGCCTATGACCTCGACGCGTCGCGCACGCTTTACGGCCTCGACCGAACTGGCTTCCTCGATCTGATGAGCAAGGAGGCGGTGGGCCGCTCGCTGGCGCATGCCGCGCTGATCAAGCCCGACGGCTCCTTCGTGATGAGCGCCAAGACCGATGCCGACTTCGCCATGCCGGAACCGCCGGAGGGAGCGGTCGCCAGCGCCACCGACGGCAAGCCGGTTCTGATCGAGCCGCGCACGCGCAACATCATGGGCGCCATCGTCAAGCTGCGTGAGATCGAGGGGCTCTACCTCTACACGATCCGGCTGGTCGATCCCGAGGTGATAAAGGCGCGCCAGATCGTCAGATCGAACACCGACGAATATCGCAATCTCGAAGACAACAGGCGCACTTCGCAAGTGGCTTTCGCGTTGCCTTATCTGTCGTTGACTTTGATTATCATCCTGTCGGCAATCTGGACCGGCATTGCCGTGGCCGACCGGCTGGTGCGGCCGATTCGTCAGCTCATCGGCGCTGCCGACGAGGTCGCGACCGGCAATCTCGACGTCGCCGTGCCGGTGCGCCCGTCCGACGGCGACGTTGCCTCGCTCGGCAACACTTTCAACAAGATGCTGCAGGAATTGAAATCGCAGCGCAACGAGATCCTGTCCGCCAAGGATCTGATCGACGAGCGGCGGCGATTTTCGGAAGCGGTGCTGGCCGGTGTCACCGCCGGCGTCATCGGCGTCGATCCCTATGGCATCGTTACTATCGTGAACCGCTCGGCCGAGTCCATGCTGGCCATTTCGGCCAGTGCGGCACTCGGGCAGAACCTTTCCGCCATTCTGCCGCATGTCGGCCGCGTCTTCGAGATCGGCCGCCAGTCGGGCAAGCCCGTCTATCGCGAGCAGGTGACGTTTTTCCGCGCCGGCACGGAGCGGACTTTCAACGTGCAGATCACCATCGAGGCCGGCGATAACGGCACTGAGGAGAAATCCTACGTCGTGACGGTTGACGACATCACCGATCTGGTCCAGGCGCAGCGCTCCTCTGCCTGGGCCGACGTGGCGCGCCGCATCGCCCATGAGATCAAGAACCCGCTGACGCCGATCCAGCTTTCAGCCGAGCGCATCAAGCGCCGCTACGGCAAGGTCATCACCGAGGACCGCGAGGTGTTCGACCAGTGCACCGACACGATCATCCGGCAGGTCGAGGATATCGGTCGCATGGTCGACGAATTCTCCGCTTTCGCGCGCATGCCGAAGCCCGAGATGAAGTCCATAGACCTGCGTGAATCCCTGCGCGAGGCCTCCTTCCTGGTCGAGGTGAGCCGTTCCGATATCACGTTCGAGCGCATATTCGGCAACGAACCGCTCAAGGGTACTTTCGACAGCCGCCTGTTGGCGCAGGCTTTCGGCAACGTGATCAAGAACGCTGCCGAAGCGATCGACGGGCTGGAACAGAAGGACGGTTCGCACGGCATAATCCGGATTCAAGCCGGACGTCAGAATGGCGCGATTCGCATCGACGTCATCGACAATGGCAAAGGCCTGCCGCGGGAGAATCGTCAGCGGCTGCTGGAGCCCTACATGACCACGCGTGAGAAGGGCACGGGCCTTGGTCTCGCCATCGTCAAGAAGATCGTGGAGGACCATGGCGGCAGGCTGGAGCTCCACGATGCGCCTGCGGATTTCCATGGCGGGCGCGGCGCGATGATCAGCATCATCCTGCCACCTGCGGCCGTGGCGCCAGCGCGCGGCGAAAGCAGGACGGAACACGAAAGAGAAACTGAAAAGGTCGGTAATGGCGTCTGATATTCTGATCGTCGATGACGAGGAAGACATCCGTGAACTCGTCGCAGGCATACTGAGCGACGAAGGTCACGAAACCCGCACGGCATCCGATGCCGACACCGCGCTGGCGGCCATCGCCGACCGAGCGCCGCGGCTGATTTTCCTCGACATCTGGTTGCAGGGTTCGCGCCTGGACGGCCTGGCTTTGCTGGACGAGATCAAGACCATGCACCCCAACCTGCCGGTGGTGATGATTTCGGGCCATGGCAACATCGAGACCGCGGTCTCCGCCATCAGACGCGGCGCCTATGACTTCATCGAGAAGCCCTTCAAGGCGGACAGGCTGATTCTGATTGCCGAGCGTGCGCTGGAAACCTCCAAGCTGAGGCGCGAGGTTTCCGATCTCAAGCTGCGCAGCGGCGAGACCTTCGACCTGATCGGCATGTCGTCGGCGATGAGCCAGTTGCGCCAGACCATCGAGCGCGTCGCGCCGACCAACAGCCGCGTCATGATCATTGGGCCCTCCGGATCTGGCAAGGAGCTGGCCGCGCGCGCCATCCACACGCTGTCGGCACGCAAGAGCGCGCCTTTCGTGACGCTGAGCGCCGCCAACATCACGCCCGAACGCATGGAGATCGAACTGTTCGGCACCGAATCGAACGGCGTCGAGCGCAAGGTCGGCGCCCTGGAGGAAGCCCATCGCGGCATCCTCTACATCGATGAGGTGGCCGACATGCCGCGCGAGACGCAGAACAAGATCCTGCGTGTGCTGGTCGAACAGCAGTTCGAGCGCGTCGGCGGCACCAAACGGGTCAAGGTCGATGTCCGCATCATCTCCTCGACGTCGCAGAATCTGGAGGCGATGATCGCCGATGGCCGTTTCCGCGAGGATCTTTACCATCGCCTTGCGGTGGTACCGGTCACGGTGCCGGGACTTGCCGAGCGGCGCGAGGACATTCCTTATCTCGTTGACAATTTCATGAAGCAGATCGCCCGTCAGGCCGGCATCAAGCCGCGCCGTATCGGCGATGACGCCATGGCGGTGCTGCAGGCGCACAATTGGCCAGGCAATGTTCGCCAATTGCGCAACAATGTCGAACGGCTGATGATCCTGGCGCGCGGCGACAATGTCGATGCGCCGATCACCGCCGACCTGTTGCCGTCCGAAATCGGCGATGTCATGCCCCGCACGCCGAACCAGTCGGACCAGCACATCATGGCGCTGCCGCTGCGCGAGGCGCGCGAACAATTCGAGAAGGACTATCTGATCGCCCAGATCAACCGGTTCGGCGGCAACATCTCGAAAACGGCCGAGTTCATCGGCATGGAGCGTTCCGCGCTGCACCGCAAGCTGAAGTCGCTCGGCGTCTGACCTGATATCTTGAGCGGTTCGACGTTTGATGCATTGCCGGCCCGGTTCGATACCTTGCTCAAGCAGTTCCGGCCGGAAAATCGTTACACGCTTTCTGGAGTTGCTTCAGTGGCCCACGCGATTATCCATCACTGTTGAGGCGGAATCGCCTAAACAAGCCGAAGCAGATCCCCCGAGGTGACAAATGCCGCGTATTGCCTATGTGAACGGGCGCTACACCGCTCATGCCGATGCCGCTGTGCATATCGAAGACCGTGGCTACCAGTTCGCCGACGGCGTTTACGAGGTCTGCGAAGTGGCGCGCGGCTTCATCGTGGACATGCCGCGTCACCTCGCCCGGCTGAACCGTTCGCTGAGCGAGCTGTCGATCGGCTGGCCGGTCACCCCAGGCGTCCTGCCGCTCATCATGCGCGAAGTGGTCAATCGCAACCATGTCGTCAACGGCCTGGTTTACGTCCAGGTCACACGCGGCGTCGCCAGCCGCGACTTCGCCTTCCCCTCGGCTGATACCAGGCCGTCGCTGGTGATCACCGCCAGGAAGCTGGATCCCGCTGCTGGAGCCAAGCGGGCCGAGACCGGTATCGCCGTCATCACCGTGCCCGAGAATCGCTGGGATCGCGTCGACATCAAGAGCACCGGCCTGCTAGCCAATGTGTTAGCCAAGCAGAAGGCCAAGGAAGCTGGCGCGCAGGAAGCCTGGTTCGTGGATACGGACGGCAACGTCAAGGAAGGCGGGTCGTCGAATGCCTGGATCGTCACCAGGGACGGCGTTCTGGTCACCAGGCCCGCCGAGCACGGTATTCTGCGCGGCATAACCCGCACCACCATGTTTGAAGTGGCGGCCAAGCTCGGACTCAAGATCGAGGAACGCGGTTTTTCCGTCGCCGAGGCCAAGGCGGCGAGGGAGGCTTTCATCAGTTCCGCGACCACGATCGCCATGCCGGTCGTGGCCATAGACGGCGACCCGATCGCCAACGGCCACCCCGGCTCGATAACACTTTCGTTGCGGCAAGCCTTTTTTGACATTGCGGAAAAAAGTCCAGCCTGATAACCGCACAGGTGGAATGAACATCAATATATCTCGTTCTGCTTGTCGTTACTGACGACAAGACGGTGTTTGCGCGCTTGACATGTGCTGGTTAATTTGGCGCATTGGCCTGCAAACCGAAGGGGATCGGCGAAAGACAAGAACAATGGCGGAACGATCGCAAAACCTTCAGGACCTGTTCCTGAACTCTGTTCGCAAGAGCAAGAACCCGCTCACCATCTTTCTCATCAACGGCGTGAAGCTGACCGGCGTCGTCACTTCATTCGACAATTTCTGCGTCCTGCTGCGCCGCGACGGCCACTCCCAGCTCGTCTACAAGCACGCCATTTCCACGATCATGCCGAGCCAGCCGGTTCAGATGTTCGATGGCGAGGAAAGCCAGGGCGCCTGATTGGCACGTGAGAAGGACCCGGACCGCAGCGTTCGCGGAAAATCAGCACATCAGCCGGGGACGGAGGCCGAGGGTCCGACCCGGGCAGTTGTCATCGTGCCGGTGCTTACCCGCCAGCCGCGCGGCGAGGACGACACCAACCGTCCGCGGCTGACGCGCTCAGCCGAGGCCCGTCACGACGAGGCGGTCGGTCTTGCCCGCGCCATCGATCTCGATCTGATCCACACGGCCGTGGTTACCGTCAACGATCCACGTCCGGCGACCTTGCTCGGCAGCGGCAAGGTCGAGGAGTTGGCGGAGATCGTCAAGGAAGGGCATGCGGAGGTGGTCATCGTCGATCATCCGCTGACGCCGGTGCAGCAGCGCAACCTCGAGAAGGAATTCAACGCCAAGGTGCTGGACCGCACCGGGCTGATCCTCGAGATCTTCGGCGAGCGCGCCCGCACCAAGGAAGGCACGCTGCAGGTCGAGCTTGCCCATCTCAACTACCAGAAGGGCCGGCTGGTGCGCAGCTGGACCCACCTCGAGCGCCAGCGCGGCGGCGCCGGCTTCCTCGGCGGCCCCGGCGAAACCCAGATCGAATCGGACCGGCGCGTCCTGCAGGACAAGATCGTCAAGCTGAAGCACGAGTTGGAGACGGTGCGCCGCACCCGCGACCTGCATCGTGCCAAGCGCAAGAAGGTGCCGTTTCCGGTGGTGGCCATCGTCGGCTACACCAATGCCGGAAAATCGACGCTGTTCAACAAGCTGACCGGGGCAGGGGTGCTGGCGCAGGACATGCTGTTCGCCACGCTCGATCCGACGCTGCGCCGCGTGCGGCTGCCGCACGGCACGCCGATCATCCTCTCGGACACGGTCGGCTTCATCTCGGACCTGCCGACGCATCTCATCGCGGCTTTCCGCGCCACGCTTGAAGAGGTGGTCGAGGCGGATCTCATCATCCATTTGCGCGACATCTCCGATCCTGACACATCCGCCCAGGCCGAGGACGTCGAGCGCATCCTGGCCGATCTCGGCGTCGACGCCGGCGATACCAAGCGGGTCATCGAGGTCTGGAACAAGGTCGACCTGCTCGATGAAGGCAATCGCGCACGGCTGCTTGCCGAGAGTACGGATGCCAAGGCGCCTCCCGTCGCCATATCGGCTGTCACGGGCGAAGGCATCGACGCGCTGAACGCGATCATCGAGACACGCATGTCCGGCGAGCTTGAAGATCTGACGGTGACGATCGGGCCGGCGCAGTTCGGCCTTGTCGACTGGCTTTACCGCAATGGCGATGTCGTTTCGCGAACCGACAATGACGACGGCAGCGCCACCATCTCCCTCAAGGCCACGCAAAGTGCCCGCGAAGAGATCGAAAGCAGATTGCGTCGCAAGAATAACGGCTAACGCCAGTTATTTCGCGCTCTTCGCTTCCTGCCAGAGCGCTTCCATTTCGTCCAGATCAGCCTTTTCTAGCGAGCTGCCGGAATTCTCCAGGGCCTGCTCGACATAGTGGAAGCGCGAACGGAATTTCTCGTTGGTGCCGCTGAGCGCTGCTTCCGAATCGAGCTTCAGGTGACGGCCGAGATTCACGACGGCAAACAGCATATCGCCGAATTCATCCTTGATCTCCGCGGTTTGGCCTTTGGCCAGCGCCTCGCGCAATTCGCCGATCTCTTCCTCGATCTTGTCGAGGATGGGCGCTGCCTCGCTCCAGTCGAAACCGACGCGGGCGGCCTTCTCCTGAAGCTTCAATGCCCGCGTCAGTGCGGGCAGGGCGACCGGCACGCTGTCCAGAAACCCCTTGCCATTGTCTTCCGGATCGAGACCGCGCGCGAGACGGGCGCTACGCTTCTCGGCCTTCTCTTGTGCCTTGATCTTCTCCCACATGCCTTTGGCCATGCCGGCACTGCGGGCCTGTTCGTCGCCGAAGACGTGTGGATGGCGGCGGATCATCTTCGTGGTGATGGCCTGGACCACGTCTCCGAAAGCGAACTCGCCGGCTTCCTCAGCCATCTGCGCGTGGTATACGACCTGCAAAAGGAGATCGCCGAGTTCGTCGCGCAGATCGTCGAGATCGCCGCGCGCGATGGCGTCGGCCACCTCATAGGCCTCCTCGATCGTGTAAGGCGCGATGGTCGAGAAATCCTGTTCGATATCCCAGGGACAGCCGGTCTTTGGCGCACGCAGCGCCGCCATGATCTCGATCAGGCGCGAAATGTCTTTCGATGGCTTCATGCGGCGGATGCTATCGCGCGGTCCGCCGCGCGGCCAATGCTGTCGGCGGGCGAAGCGGGCTTGTCCACAGCTGCGCCGGACAAGTCCAGTCAGTCGAGCACGGAAACGATCGCCTTGGCGAGCTTGTCCATGCCGTCTTCCGGCAGGCCGGCGACATTGATGCGGCTGTCGCCGACCATGTAGACGCCATATTCCGCACGCAGCCGTTCGACCTGCGCTTCCGTGAGCCCAAGCCGGGAAAACATGCCGCGATGGCTGGCGACGAAATCGAAGCGGTCGGAATTGGACTGCCGGCGCAGCGCCTCGGCGAATTGCACCCGAAGCCTGAGCATGCGCAGGCGCATCTCCTCGAGCTCGGCTTCCCAGTCCGCGCGCAAGACCGCGTCCTCGAGCACGATGCGCACTGCCGCCGCGCCGTGGTCCGGCGGCATCGAATACATGGCACGAGCCGCCGACAGCATCTGGCCCAGCGCCACGTCGGCCTGCGCGCTGTCCCTGGCCAGGATCATCGCCGCGCCGACACGGTCGCGGTAGACGGCGAAGTTCTTCGAGCAGCTGGACGCGACGACCATTTCCGGAACTTTTTCGGCCAGCAGCCGCAGTCCGGCGGCATCGGCCTCGAGGCCATCGCCAAAGCCCTGATAGGCAATGTCGAGAAACGGCAGCAGGCCGCGCTCGACGACGAGATCGGTGACAGCGGCCCACTGCGCGACGTCCAGATTGGCGCCGGTCGGGTTGTGGCAGCAGCCATGCAGCAGCACCACGTCGCCGGCCTTCGCAGTGCGCAGTGCTGCCAGCATGTCGTCGAAGCGAACGGCGCCCGATGTCGCGTCGAAATAGGGATATTCACGGATTTGCAGTCCGGCGGCGCGCATCACTGGCATGTGGTTCGGCCAGGTGGGATCGGATAACCAGACCGTCGCATCGGCGCGGGTTCGCTTCAAAAGCTCGGCTACCAGCCGCAGCGCGCCGGAGCCGCCCGGCGCCTGCGCAGCACGGATCCGCGTCATGTCTGCGTCCGCACCGAAGGCGAGCCTGGCCATCACGGTATTGAACCCGGTGTCGCCGGCGAGGCCGAGATAAGTCTTGGTGTCCTGACCCTGCAGCAGCCGCTTCTCCGCCTCGCGCACGGCCCGCATGACCGGCGTCTTGCCGTCGCGATCCTTGTAGACGCCGACACCGAGGTCGACCTTGTCGGGTCGAGGATCGGCACGATAGAGGCCGATTAGGGCAAGGATCTTGTCGGCGGCAGCCGGCTGAAGGTTTTCAAACATCTGCATGGTTCCGTTGGCGCGGCGGAGTGATACGCAAATCGAACCCCTTGCACCAGCGGTTTTAACTCGCGCCAGCCTGAATCGCATGGCCTGGCATCGCTGCGAGCTACCTCCGCGGCTGCATATCTGCGGCGTTTCGCGAAAAAATCTGCAGGGCCGGGATTAAAAACCCCACATGTTCCGTAAACAGGGCATGAAACGGTCGATGCCACGCTTCGATATCGTCGGACAACTCGGTTCGCTCAGGCGTTACGCGCGCTCGCTGACGCGCGACGGTGCCGATGCCGAGGATCTCGTGCATGACGCTCTTGTGCGCGCCTATGAGCGGCGCGGCACCTTCCGCTCGGGCGGAAATTTGCGCGCCTGGCTGCTGTCCATCGTCCACAACACGTTCGTCGACCGCATGCGCTCGCGACGCTCTGAAGCAGCGCGCATCGAACAGGCTGGATACCTTGCGGATGGCAGCGCGCCGGCGCCGCAGGAGCATTCGGTGCGCCTGGGCCAGGTGCGCGATGCTTTTTTCAGCCTGCCCGAAGAACAGCGCTCGGCCCTGCATCTCGTCGCCATTGAGGGCCTTTCCTACAGCCAGGCGGCCGATGCCAGCGGCGTGCCACTCGGAACACTGATGTCGCGCATCGGTAGGGCGCGCGCCGCGCTTCGGAAGATGGAGGAGGGGGCTCCGACGAAGGCGAAAAATCACCTCAGGATCGTTGGAGGCCCGTCATGACAGGAACTATCGACCCCGTGACGGACGCTGATCTCGACGCCTATGTCGACGATCAGCTCGACGTCTCGCGCCGTATCGAAGTCGAGGCCTTCCTCTCCGCCCGGCCGGAAGAGGCCGCGCGTGTGATGTCTGATCTCAGGATGCGGGACGAACTGCGCGTGGCGCTGGCCGGATCAGGCATGGCGAGGCCGGTGACGACCGATGCCGCGCGGCGCCTGGAGAGGGGACTTGCCCGGGGCCGCATCTTCGGCGTCTTGCAACGTGCCGCGGCGGTGGCCGCTTTCGTCGCTGCCGGCTGGCTGGCTAACGGCATCGTCGGGCCGATGTCGGTGACCAGGGTCGTCGCCTCGCCGCAGCCGCCCGCCTATGTCGACGAGGCGGTGCGCGCGCACAGGACGACCCTTGTGCGCGAAAGCATGTCTTCGCAGGCCGAGGCGCCAAACTACAATGCCGGCGAAATCCGCGCGGCGACGGCCATCGTCATGCCGTCCTTGCCCAAGGACTGGAAGGTCCGCGACGTGCAGGTCTATCCATCGCGCTTCGGCCCCAGCGTCGAGATGGCGGTCGAGACCAAGGAGATGGGCCTGGTGTCGCTGTTCGCGATACGGCCGGGAACCTTCGACGTGGTCAAGCCGACCGTCGCGCCCTCGGGCGACATTTCCTCGGCCTATTTCCAGATCGGCGAGGTCGCTTATGCGGTGGTCGCGCAGGGCGAGGTGCGGGACCTCGACCGCGCCGCCGAGACGCTTGCCAGAACGCTTTACTGATCCGTTCACAAAGGAGAATGCAAATGAACACGCCCAATCTGGGATACCGCGTCGGCGCCGGCGCCCAAAGCGGCGCCCTCTACGACGAGGGCCTGCGCCAGCACATGCTGCGCGTCTACAACTATATGGGCCTCGGCCTCGTGGTCACCGGCCTCGTCGCGTTCATGGTGTCGTCGACGCCCGCGCTCTACGTGCCAATCTTTTCCAGCCCGCTGAAATGGGTGGTGATGCTGGCGCCGCTCGCCTTCGTCCTGCTGTTCTCGTTCAAGATGCAGACGATGTCGGCGGCAAGCGCGCAGGCGATGTTCTGGGCCTTCTGTGCGGTCATGGGTCTGTCGTTGGCCTCCGTCTTCCTGGTTTTCACCGGAACCAGCATCGCGCGCACCTTCTTCATCGCCGCCACCATGTTCGGCGCCACCAGCCTCTACGGCTACACGACCCGGCGTGACCTGACCCAGTTCTCGTCCTTTCTGATCATGGGCCTGATCGGCGTGGTGATTGCCAGCATCGTCAACATCTTTCTCGGCTCGACCGCTTTGCAGTTCGCCATCTCGGTGATCGGCATCGCCGTGTTCATCGGCCTGACCGCCTGGGACACGCAGTCGATCAAGGAACAGTATGCGGAGAACTTCGACGCGGAGTCGCGGCAGAAGCTGGCCGTTTTCGGCGCCTTCTCGCTCTACCTCAACTTCGTCAACATCTTCCAGCTGTTGCTGAACTTCACCGGCGAGCGGGAATAGTCCGAACTGTAGCAGGCAACACCCTGCATCTTGCCGTGGCCGGAGGGAAATCTCCGGCCACTCTTCATTTGAGACGGCGCCTTGCCCGCTTGTGCCATCGCACGTTCATCGTGACTGTGTGAAACGCAATGCAAACCGCCGCCTTGAGTTCACGCCTGGCCATTTGCTAGCCTGCCGGCCAAGCAAAGACAAACCGCGAGAACATATGGCACAGGACAGCCAGACACTTCATGGCGACGACATCTCGGCCGTTATAGTCGGGCAGGGGGCCGAACTGGTCTCGCTGCGGGATGCGGATGGGCTGGAGCTTGTGTGGCAGGCCGGACCGGCCTGGCGCCGTCATTCCCCGGTGTTGTTTCCGATCGTCGGCCGGCTGAAGGGCGACCAACTGCGCCATCGCGGCCAGACCTATCCGATGACGCAGCACGGCTTCGCCCGCGATAAGTCGTTTGCCTGGGCGGAGAGGGGTTCTCGGTCCTGCATGCTGGTGCTCACCGACGACGCGGAGACCCGAACGCACTACCCCTTCGCCTTCCGTCTGGCGGTAACCTACACTCTCGACGGCCGGCAGCTTGGCGTCACGTTCGAGATCACCAACACCGGCGACGAGCCGCTACCGGCGTCGATCGGGGCGCACCCGGCATTCAACTGGCCGCTGCTGCCGGACCTGCCCAAGGAGGCCTACCGCCTGACCTTTGCAAAGCCCGAGCATGCGCCGATCCGCCGTCTCAAGGACGGGTTACTGCTGGCGGCAAGGCAGCCGACGCCCATCGAGGGCAACATTCTCGCTTTGTCGGATCGGCTGTTTGACGAGGATGCCTTGATCCTGGACCAGCCTTCCAGCACCGCTGTGCGTTACGGTGCCGATCGTGGTCCGGCGATCGAGATGCATTGGAACGGATTCCGGGAATTGGGCGTCTGGTCAAAGCCGGGCGGCGCGCCATTCCTCTGCATCGAACCCTGGCACGGCCTCGCCAGCCCGGTGGATTTCGATGGCGAATTCGCCGACAAGCCAGCAGTGATGCTGATCGAGCCGGCCGGAAGGCGCGTGCTCGGCTATCGGATCGAACTTCAACCGCAGACGCATTAGCTGAAAGGCTGGCGTCGCGTTCATGGATGGTGGAGTTGTTCGTAAACATCCAGCTCGCTTGATTTGGAGGAATGCAGCATGGACCGATTCACCGGCGGTTGCCTGTGCGGCAACGTCCGAATTGTGGCGACTGGACGCCCATACCGGGTGGGCCTTTGTCACTGTCTCGACTGCCGCAAGCATCACGGGGCGCTTTTTCATGCTTCCGCGATTTTCCCTCAGGATGCGGTGACGATCGATGGCGAAACCCGTGACTACGCCGGGCGGTTCTTCTGTCCCCGTTGCGGCTCGACCATTTTTGGTCGCACCGCCGACGAAATCGAAGTGAACCTGGGATCCCTGGATGCCCCGGACCAACTGACGCCAACGTACGAAAGCTGGATCGTCCGTCGCGAAACCTGGTTGCCGCCGTTTCCGCTCACGAGACGATATGAGCGCGATCGTGACGCCACGGGTCGGTTCGAAGAGTAGGCGGCACGAACGGCGGGAAGGCGCCATGACCAAGGGACCGGCGGCGCTTCAATCCGGAAGGCCGGCCTTGCGGAAGCCATCGACGAAATGGTCGAGCATCGCCGGATCGTGGAAGGGCTCCGTCCAGACCCAATGGCTGGTGGTGAAATGCGGATTGCCGACGAGGAACAGTTCGACTTCCGCGCGCGCCTCGTCGAGCCGGCCGAGCTGCGCGAGGCTGGCCGCCAGGAAGCGGCGTGAGCTGGTGCGGTAAGTCTCGTCCCGGCGCAGTGTCTTGACGGCGGCTTTGTAGTCGCGCGCCGCATATTGCGCCGCGCCGAGCGTCAGATAGTACCAGCTTGCCGGAAACGGGTTGAGCCGGAACGCCTTGCGGATCTGTTCGAGTCCTTCCTCGACCCGCCCGGCCAGCACGGAGATGTCAGACAGTGTCGCCCAGGCATCGGCCTCGTTGGGGTCGAGCTCGAACGCCCTGGCGAACTCGGCATCCGCTTCGGCGAAGTCGCGCTCATAGGCAAGCAGGTTGCCGAGCACCCAGCGGCAGCCGGCGTCGTTGGGATCGATTGCCACCGCCTTGCGCGCCAGCTCCAGGGCAATACGGCGGTTCGGTTCCACCGGTTCGCCCCAATGCACCCATCCCATCCAGTGGTTCATGGCAAGCCAGCGATAGGCCTCGGCATAGTCCGGATCGAGCGCGACCGCGCGCGTCAGCATCAGATGCGCCTCCCGCGCGGTCTGCGGCGAATCGTCGATCAGCTTGCGCGCCCGCACGCACAGATCGTAGGCCTCGAGAGTCTTGGGCCGATTGCGCGGCGGCGGCGCGCGCAGCCGGCCAAGCAGCGCCTCCACGATCTTGGCCGTCACCTCGTCCTGAACGGCAAAGATATCGTCCAGGCCGCGATCGAAGCGTTCCGCCCACAGGTGATCGCCGCTCGCCGCGTCGACCAGCTGGGCGTTGATGCGCACGCGCCCCGCGGCACGTCTTGCGCTGCCCTCCAGGAGGTAGCGCACGCCAAGCTCCCGGGCGATCTCGCGCACGTCCGCCGCCTTTCCCTTGTAGGCGAAGGTCGAATTGCGCGCGATGACGAACAGACCCGAGGCCCTGGACAGGTCGGTGATCAGGTCTTCGGTCAATCCGTCGGCGAAGGGCTCCTGTTCGGGGTCGTTGCTGAGATTGACGAAGGGGAGCACGGCTATCGACGGTTTGTCGGGCAGCGGCAAAGCTTTTCGGTTCGCGCCATCGAGGGGTTCGACGATCCCCGTGAAGCGGTAGCCGACGCGCGGAACAGTGGTGATCCATTCACCGCCGTCGGCGGACGGACCAAGCAGCTTGCGCAGCTGCGCGATCTGGACGGTGAGATTGCCTTCCTCGACGGCCGTACCCGGCCACGCCGCATCCATCAGCTTGGCCTTGTCGAGGATTTCGCCAGGCCGCCCGACGAGCGCCGCCAACAGCTTCAGCCCGCGGTAGCCGACGGCAACAGGATCATCGTTCCGAAGCAGCGTTCCCGCATCCGGATCAAGCACGAACGGACCGAAGGCAAAGCGCGATCCCTGCATAAGGCGCATCTATAGCCCGTTTGGAAATTTTGAGAACTATTTGGGAGAGCTTAATTACGGCACTGTTCGCATCCGGCACAATTCAACCTCTTTCAGGTCGAGGTCCCAAGTCGAGGACCCACCCTCAAACCATAGGAGGTTGCCATGAACGATACTCTTGCATGGACGCGGTGTCCGACCGTGCGGCCGAGAATGCCTGTAGTGCTGGCGGAAGCGTCGCGTCGGTACTTGGCGACCCTGCGAAGCATTGTCGCGGCCTGGCACGATCGGACCTGGCGCGAGCGGATACGCTTTCGCTGGGAGCTTGAGCGAATGTCGAAGGACAATCCCCATCTGATCGACGACATCGGATTGACGAGACGACAGGTCGAGGCAGAGCTGGCAAAGCCCTTCTGGCAACGGTAGGCCGAATGCTGCAACCAGAGCGAGCGGAGCTCATTGAAAGTTCTGGGGTAGGGAGGTTGCCTCGAGAAGCCGGGGGCAAACCAGCAGCGCGTCGCCAGATCCAAAGCACGAACTCGCCGAGGTCATCGACCAGGTGGATCCTTACGGCTGCATCATGGCCGGCGAAATGATCTGGTTGAGCGCAAGGACAGGAGTTCCAGACCGCGGCCTCGGCCCAGCTGGCGCCCCTCGTCAACAAAATGGTTGTGGCCCAATGTTTTCTGCGCCGCTACCGATGACTTTATCGCATTGCGAGGCTATTCGGACTTATTGCTATATGCTTGGCGTCTAAATATTCATATCCTAATAAGGCTTCGCGTTGCTCACCCACATTCTTGATTTGTTCCGGGCCACCAAACACAGGCACCGGGAAATGCTCGCTCCCTTCCCGATAAACCCACAGCCGTCCGGCAACCCGGACAAGGCCGGTGAAATCGTGGCGTTCTTTACGATCAACTCCTTCTATGAGACAGAAGCCGCTCGCATGACCGCGTCAGCGTGGCGTCTTGGCCTTTCTGTCCAAGCCCGGCCATTCGCCGACGCTGGATCCTGGGTGCGCAACGCGAGCCTGAAGCCGACATTCCTTGTCAATATGCGTAGGAGGCTTCAGGGACCGCTGCTGTATGTGGACGTCGACACGGTCTTCCATCATGATCCCTGGCCGGAGCTCGCCGGTTTTGATTGCGACATCGCGGTCTATCGCGAAAGTGGCCGGCTGATGGCTGGAACCATCCTCATCAACGATACGCCGGCTGCTCGCGAGATCCTCGCCTTGTGGAAGAAGCGCAGCGATGAAAACCCGGAAGTCTGGGATCAGGTCGTGCTGCAGGAAATCCTCGACGAAGATCAGGCCTCGGCAAGCCCGCGCTATCGCGAAGGCCAGCTCCCGGCGCCGTTCTGCTGGGTGTTCGACCGCCTTGAGAATGGGAAGCCCGATAAGGTGTATATCGAGCAGCTCCAGGCGAGCCGGGAAATCTATGAGCGGCACGCTCGCGGCAAAGCACGCAGAGGTCTCAACCGTCGGCAGGACCGAGTCCGGACCATTGAGCGCATTCTTGACGAACACAGAGAGCGGCTACGCAGGTAGCCGACGACAGCCATTGCTGCAGCTTCGATGCCCTCGCGGGCGGCGACGAAGCGGCTGCCATGTGGCCCGTGATCTGCAAAGCGTTCATTCCAATTCACCAGTTTAGCAGAACGGGCACCAAAAACCGTGTCAGGAGAGTTGAGGTGGGGAGATTGGCTGCGCACAAGCAGGAGCGACATTCCTACCTTGCCGAAAGTCGCATAAGATAGATTATGGAACTAAGCTTCCAGCTCGGGTCTCAGGATCGGCCGTCGGTTGCCGGTCGAATGCGATCTTACGTCCGCCGGTTCCGGTGTGGAGACAGGGTTCACAGACTGAACCCCGTTCAACAGAGCAGCCCGCCTTGGACGGGCTGCGTTGGCATCTTAGGCAGGTCTAGGCAGGTCTACTCGGCGGCGCCGATCGCCTTGAGCCCGGCGGCGGCGCATTTGGCGTCGATATCGCCCGAAGGAGCACCGCCGACGCCAATGCCGGCCACCAAGGCATCGCCGAACTTGACCGGCAAGCCGCCAGCCTGGATCACCATGCGACGATCCATGTCACGCATGCCGTCATTTGCCGGCTTGGAGGCTATGAATTCGGCGAGCCCCGCAGTGTCGCGACCCAAGGCTGCCGCGGTGAAGGCCTTGCCTTCGGCGCTGGATGCGGTGTGTGCGCCGGAATTATCGGCCTTGAGCAGCACTTGCGTCGCGCCGCTCCGCGCCACGATGGCGACGCTGACATTGCTGCCTTCGGCAGCGCAGGCCTCCAGCGCGGCTTGTGCTGCCTTGGTTGCCCGATCAAGCGGCAAGTAAGGGACGGTTGGCAATTCCTGCGCTGTGGCAGCGATAGGAGCAAGAAGCGTCACTGTAAGTACGAGTTCGCGAATCATCGGGCCTCTCCTTTCCAACTAACGGGCAAAGGTTAGCGCCTCTTGCTCTCAATGTATATTTTAGGAAGCCATCACATAGACTGCCTGTCAGGCCTGCAATGCAGATCGACGAGCATCCACCGGCCTGACAATGCAATCCTCTTTTGGCATTTTGCAATCTTGAAGCGACAGCGAACTGGCGACGGCCGTGTGGCGATCCCAGGTGCAAGATCTCGACATCGGACCTGTATCGGCGGCTCGCTGCCAGGCGATCAGTGCCATCAGCTATGAAGAGAATATTCTATCCGTCTGATCTATAAGGAATTTCAAGCGCCATGCCATCAAATGCCGGCTCGACATTTGCCGGAGTCTCAGCCATCACGGTAGCGTAGTCCAGCGGCCCATGCATATGGGTCAGCACAGCCTGTTTCGGGGCCAGCCGCTCGATCCACTCAAGCGCCTCGCCAAGCGACAGATGGCTCGGGTGCGTCCTGTACTGCAGCGCGTCGATGATCAGGACATCGAGATTACGCAGCCGTTCGGCAGTGGCAGCCGGAAAATCGCTGATGTCGGGGCAATAGGCTAGTCCGCCGATACGGAAGCCGAGCGATATGATGTCGCCATGGACCTGCGGCAGCGGCTCGAGGGTGAGGGCACCGCCCTCGCCTTCGATCACGACGGGCTTTGCGTGATCGATGATATGGGCGTCGACGATCGGCGGATAGGAACTGCCTGGCGGCGTCTCGAAACAGTAGCCGAAGGCCTGGCGCAGCCGCAGCATCGTTGGCTGATCGGCATGGATATCGATCCGCTGCCGCTGGTCGAGCACGAAGCCGCGCAGGTCGTCGATGCCGTGGATGTGGTCGGCATGTGGATGGGTGTAGACGACGGCATCGATGCGTTTGACCGAGGCCATCAGCATCTGCTGGCGGAAATCCGGTCCTGTGTCGATGACGACGGTGGTGCGGGCGCCGCTCTCGGCAATCCGCTCGACAAGGGCTGCCGTGCGCATGCGCCGATTTTTCGGATTTTGCGGATCGCAATTGCCCCAGTCGCCGGTGATGCGCGGCGTGCCCGGTGACGAGCCGCAGCCGAGAATGGTGAGGCGCAGCCGGTCTGTCATCGTTCAGGCGCTTTGCTCTGCGGGGGCGGCATCTTGCCGAACAGCCGGAAGAAATTATCGGTCGTCAAAGCTGCGATTTCACCTTCGCTGACGCCGATCGTCTCGGCCAGAACCCTGGCCGTGTGCGCGACATAAGCGGGTTCGTTGCGCTTGCCGCGAAATGGGATCGGCGCGAGATATGGCGCATCGGTCTCCACCAGCAGCCGGTCGTGCGGCAGGTCGGCGGCTATGGCGCGTATTTCGGCCGAATTCTTGAAGGTCAGGATGCCGGAAAACGAAACATAGCCGCCCAGCGAGACGCCGACCTCGGCCAGCCTGCGTCCCGACGAAAAACAGTGCAGGACGAACGGGAAGGCGCCCTTCCCCGTTTCTTCCTCAAGGATATGAGCCATGTCGTCGTCGGCGTCGCGCGAATGGATGACCAGCGGCAGGCCCGTCTCGCGAGCAGCGGCGATGTGGTTGCGCAAACCCTGCGCCTGCGCATCGCGGGGCGCTTTGTCATAGAAATAGTCGAGCCCGGCTTCGCCGATCGCCACCACCTTGGGATGGGCGGACAGGCGCACGAGATCCGCCGTCGTCACGTCAAGCTCTTCGGCCGCATTGTGCGGATGGGTTCCGACGGAGCAGTATACTTCGTCGAAAGCGTCTGCGATTTCAAGTATTTGCTGAAATCGCTTCACGCGCGTCGAAATCGTCACCATGCGGCCGATCCCGGCGGCCAGGGCGCGAGCGACGATGGACGCCCGCTCCTCTGAGAAGTCCGGAAAATCCAGATGGCAGTGGCTGTCGACGAGCATCAGCCGTTCGCTTCCGGCTGATCGACATAACGCGGAAATACGCCTTCTGGCACAGGCAACGCTCTGCCCGGCACAAGCGCATGGTCGGCGTGGAGATGCACGAAATCGCGCTCGTCTGCCGGCACCGCCAGCAGGTCAAGCAGCTTCGCGGCCGATCCTGGAGTGAAGGGCTGGCACAGAATCGCCACGCGCCGGACCACTTCGGCCGTAGTCCACAATACCGTTTGCATGCGCTCGGGGTTGGTCTTCTTCAGCGCCCAGGGTTCCTGTCCGGCGAAATACCGGTCGGCTTCGGCCACCACGCCGAAGATCGATGCCAGCGCCAGATGGATGCCTTGCTCGGCCATTGCCTTGCGCGCGGCGGCAAGAGCGGCCGCCGCCTGATCGAGGATTGCCTTGTCCGCATCCGTCAGCTCGCCGCGCGTCGGCACCACGCCGCCGCAGTTCTTGGCGATCATCGACAGCGAGCGCTGCGCCAGATTGCCGATGCCGTTGGCGAGGTCGGCATTGGTGCGGTTGACGATCGCCTCGTGGCTGTAGCTGCCGTCCTGGCCGAACGGCACCTCGCGCAGGAAGAAATAGCGCACCTGGTCGAGCCCGTAATGCTCTATCATGGTGAAGGGGTCGATAACGTTGCCGACCGATTTCGACATCTTCTCGCCGCGGTTGAACAGGAAGCCGTGGCCAAAGACGCGCTTCGGCAGCGGAATGCCTGCCGACATCAGGAAGGCCGGCCAGTAGACGGCGTGGAAACGCACGATGTCCTTGCCGATGATGTGCGCATCGGCCGGCCAGAATTTCCAATTGTATGCGTTTTCATCGGGATAGCCGACGCCGGTAATGTAGTTTGTCAGCGCGTCGACCCAGACATACATCACGTGCTTTTCGTCGCCGGGCACCGGCACGCCCCAGTCGAACGTCGTGCGCGAGATCGACAGGTCTTTCAGTCCCGATCTGACGAAGCTCATCACTTCGTTGCGCCGCTCGGCCGGGCCGATGAAATCCGGCTGGCCCTCGTAGAGCGCCAGCAGTTTGTCCTGATAGGCCGAAAGCCGGAAGAAATAGCTTTCCTCCTCGACCCATTCGACCGGCGTTCCTTGCGGGCCATAGCGGATATTGTCGGGACGAACCTCGGTTTCCTCCTCGCCGTAATAAGCTTCGTCACGCACCGAGTACCAGCCGGCATAGCCGCCCTTGTAGATGTCTCCATTGGCAGCCATCGCCTTCCAGATCGCCTGAGAGGCCGCGTAGTGCCGCTCTTCGGTGGTGCGGATGAAATCGTCGTTGGAGGCGTTGAGCGCGGTCGCCATGCGCTTGAACTCAGCCGAATTGCGGTCGGCCAGTTCGCGCGCAGAAATGTCTTCCTTCTTCGCCGTCTGCAGCATCTTGATGCCGTGTTCGTCGGTGCCGGTGAGAAAGAAGACCTGCTTGCCGTCGAGCCGCTGAAAGCGGGCCAGCGCATCGGTGGCGATCAATTCGTAGGCATGGCCGATATGCGGCTTGCCATTGGGGTAAGAGATCGCGGTCGTGATGTAGAATGTATCGCGTGACATGAATGAACCGTCATGAATGTCTGAATGGAAGGCGTGGCGGTGGATATCGCATCGGGGTGGCGATTGCCATCCCGAGGGAACCATCACATTCGCATTGCAGACTTCAGGCGGTCGATCATGGTCAAGGCGTGCTGCTTCTTGTCGAGATTGTAGGTATCAGTCTCAGATATAGCGTCCAGCGCCTCATGCCAAGTGTCCGACAGCGTTTTGGCTCGTGCGAGATCGCCGGCCAGCGCCGCCCGGCTCGCCGCATCGGACAACAGATCGAGCGCGCGGCGGTTGAAGATATCGAACTGGATCGCCTGGTCGCGCCCGGCCACGACTTCGGCAAGGCGATAGGCGCCGGCGATGTCGCTCTTGCCGGCGCTCACTAGGGCATCCAGCGTCTCGGCGATCTCCAGTCCGCCATACTGCGTCAGAAGGATCGCATTGCGGGCGCTGCCGCCTGCCCGCGTGGCCAGCGCTGCCCGCGCGGCCGGATCGCCCGGCGGCGGCGGCTCGGCGGTTTCCAGCACCGCCATCAGTTCGTCGATATCGAGCGGCGACAGCCGCACCAATTGGCAGCGCGAGCGGATCGTCGGCAACAGGCTGCCCGGTGCATGGACGATGAGGATGAACAGCGTTCGCGCCGGCGGCTCCTCGAGATTCTTCAGCAAGGCATTGGCTGCATTGGTGTTCATGTCATCGGCCGGATCGACGATCACCACCCGGTAGCTGCCGTCATGCGAAGTCAGCGACAGGAAGCGATTGACCTTGCGGATCTCGTCGACGGTGACGACCGTCTTGAAGTTCTTGGTCTTGTCGTTCAGCGGACGGGTCAGATGCAGCACGCCGGGATGCGCGCCGGTGGCGATCTGGCGAAACAGCGAGGACGCCGGATCGGGAACGGCGAGCGTCTCCGGCGCCTGCTCGAAGGCCGGATGCTTCAGGAGATGATGCGCCAGATGGAAGGCGAGTGTCGCCTTGCCGATGCCGAGCGGTCCGGCGAAGATCAGCGCGTGCGGCAGCTTTCCAGCGCGATAGGCGGCGGCGAGCATGGCCGCGGCCTGCCCGTGCCCGACCAGGCGTGGCGTTTCGGACGGTTCGGGGACGCCGTCCAGCGTGTCATGCTGTTCCGGCGCGATGCGTTCGAAGATCATGCGGGTGCGGTCTGTCTGTTGCGCATGGGCGCCCTCGCCTCCAGTGCCGCGAACACGGTGGCGGTGACGGCATTTTCTACCGCATCGGGAGCGGCGGATGCGTCGATCACGACGCAGCGCTCCGGCTCGGCCGCCGCGATCGCCAGGAATGCCTCGCGGCGCGCCTGGTGAATGGCAAGCGTTTCCTTTTCGAAGCGGTCGGGGCCGGCGCCGGCGCCGCGACGTACTGTTGCGCGTCTCAGGCCTTCGGTGGGATCGATGTCGAAGATCAGCGTCATGTCGGGCATCATGCCATTGATGGCCACCTGCTCCAGCGTCTCCATGAACACCGGGTCGAGGCCGCCGGTGACGCCCTGGTAGACGCGCGAGGAATCCAGGAAGCGGTCGCACAGAACAACGGAGCCGCGCTCGACCGCCGGGCGGATGACCTGCTCGACATGGTCGGAGCGGGCCGCGGCGAAAAGCAGCGCTTCCATCTTCGGCCCAAACGGCTCGGCGGCGCCCGAGAGCAGCACATGCCGGACCGCTTCCGCGCCCGGCGAGCCGCCCGGTTCCCGGGTGACGAGGACGTCGTACTTCTTGGCGCGCATCTTTCCCGCCAGCCGCTCGATCTGCGTCGACTTGCCTGCTCCTTCGCCGCCTTCGAAGGTGATGAAAAATCCGCGTGCCAATCGAAAGGCCTTTGTCCCTTATTTGAATGGATTCTAGCGCTCTAGATAGTCCGCGTTCGGGGAAACGTCCATGCCGCCGGCGTTATCGCAGTCGCTCAAAAGTGAGCTCGGCTTTGAGAGAACGACATGCATAAACAAAGACGCTAAAGCGCATCGCGTGAATCCGGTTCAGCGCGACGCGCTTTAGCGGAGCCAGCCGACGGCCAGTTCCTTGACGGCGTCGAGGGCGCGTTGCGGCAGCGTGCCGATGCCGATCGATTCGGCGGCGAACAGCGGCGTCTCCTGGCTCAGCGTATCGCCGATCCAGACCCGCAGCACGCCTACCGGCTGCCCCTCCTCCACAGGTGCGGCAACCGGTCCGTCATAGACGATGCTCGCCGTCAGTTTGTCGCGGTTGGCTACCGGCAGGAAGATGGCGATCGGCCCTTTCGCCTTCAGCGTCACGCCGGCTTTAATGCCGCCGAAAACCTGAGCTTGGCCCACCACCTCGTCCTTGGCGAAGATTTGCGTCTTCTCGAAGGAACGGGCACCCCATTCGAGCAGCTTGCGCGCCTCCTCGGCGCGTTCCTTGTCGCTGGCGAGCCCGCTCATCGCCGCGATCACCCGCGCGCCATTGTGGCCGACCGAGCCGACTATGCCAAAGCCGGACACCTCACTGCTGCCGACCGCCAGGCCGTCGGCGCCGATGTCCATCGCCAGCAGCGGGTTGCGATTCCTCTGCGAAATCTTGTTCCAGGTAAAATCCTTCAGGCCGTAGTAGCGATAAAGGTCCGGATACTCGCGCCACAGATGCAAAGCCAGCATTGCCAGCTCGCGCACGCTCGTCTGCTGGCCCTCCGCCGGCAGCCCGGTCGAATTGACGAAAGTCGATTTGGTCAGGCCGATCTGGCGGGCGCGTTCGGTCATCTGCGCGGCGAAATTGTCCTCGGACCCGGCCAAGCCTTCGGCCAGCACGATACAGCCGTCATTGGCCGCCTGCACCGTCACGCCCTGGATCAGGTCCTCGACCCGGACCGCCGATTTGAGCTTGGCAAACATCGTCGACGTTCCCGAAGGGGCGCCGCCCTTGCGCCAGGCGTTTTCACTCACCACGAACGTGTCGTCGAGGGTCAGGCGCCCGGACTTGATGGCGTTGAACACCACTTCCATCGTCATCAGCTTGGCCATCGAGGCCGGCTGTATCGGCTTGTCGGCGTCCTTGGAAAACAACACCGTCCCTGTGTCGGCGTCTATCATGAAGGCCTGGGCTGCCTTGGTCTCGAAAAGCTGCGCGCTGGCGGGCGCGATGCAAAACAGCAGCAGGGCCAATCCCAGAAATCCGGCCAAAGGCGGAAAGACGCGCAACTGCATGAAATCTCGACCCGTTTGCCGGTTCTGGCGCAGCCAAGCTATCAGGGTTTTTTCCGCAGGATCAACCGTGCGGGAAAAATAGATCAGTTGCGCACGGCCAGAGCGTCCGGCGCACCATGCGACCAGGCCGCCTGCAGCAGATCGTCGACGCCGCCATGGCCGTCCGGATAGAGGTTCACCGCATACCAGTCCTTGCCATCGAATTCGGAACGCTGGATCTCGATCCTGCCGAAGGGCTCGAGCGCGGCGGCCACGCGTTTTGCCTCGGTGGCGTCATCGAAGGTGCCGGCCGCGACATAGGCCGGCGACGGCGCCTGGGGATTGGCGCTCTTCCATGAGCGCAGGATGTCGGCGGGCGACATGCCGTCGTCGTCAAGTGCGGCAAAGACATCGGCGCTCCGCACGCGCTCGTCGGCATAGGAGAGCGAGGCCACCGAAAACGGCGATTGCGGCGGCAGGCCGATATCCGGACGCTCCGGCACGATCGGACCGAAGTCGGGCAGCGCCAGGTCACCCAAGGCCGGCGATTGTGCCGGCACCTGCCCTTGCGGAATCATATCGGAATTCGTCAGCTGACCCGGAAACGGCACGGCGGCAGCGCCCACCGGCAGGCTGGGCGACGGTCCGTTCATGGCCACCATGACGCCGGTCGGCAGGCCGTCCGACGGATCCGGTATCCTGTTGCCTGGATGGTAGGAGGCCATCAGATACTGGTCGTCATTGCCGTCGAGCGGCGCGCGGCCAACATATTCCACCTTCACCTCGGCCGTGCCGACATTGGCATAGTCGAGCATCTGGGCGGCGCGTTCCGAGACATCGATGATGCGGCCCTGGTGGTAGGGACCGCGATCGTTGACGCGCACGATGACCGAACTGCCGGTCTTGAGATTGGTGACGCGGGCGTAGCTCGGCAGAGGCATGGTCGGGTGCGCCGCCGTCAGATGGCTCATGTCGTAGACTTCGCCGTTGGCGGTCAGCCGTCCATGAAAGGCATCGCCGTACCACGACGCCAGGCCGACCTTGGCATAGTGCTTGTCTTCCTTCGGATAGTACCACTTGCCGCGAACCTGGTAGGGTTTTCCGAGCTGGTCGCGGCCGCCGCCACGCCGCATGAAGGCGACGCGAGGGCTGGCCTTCACGCCATATTCGGTTTCGGCGAAATATTCCTTGGAACGGGTCTTCTTGTGGACCATCCCTTTTGGTTCAGGCTGCGACGCGCAGGCGGCAAGCAAGGCTGCCGACATGGTGAATAGCGCGAAAGCGCAAGCACGGCGTAGACGCGGGCGCGCCGTAGTTTGCATTTCCTGATGTCCCCTACAGTCTCGACCAAAAACGCCGCGGCTTGAACGTCGCAGGAGCCAAAGCTTACCTGACTAAGACCAACGACGCCTCGAACCCCTGTCCTTTGTGCGCAGGAATTGTTTATCACGCTATTAATCGATTGTGGCCGGAACCGGGCAAGATTGTGACGCCACCCTGCCCGGCGTCGGCTGCCGGGAAACATGCGGTCCGCGCATGCCGGTTGACAGATCTTTGCCGGGCACACTAGAGCATCAGCAAGATGGCTCTCTTCATTCGCCGCCAGGCTCGAATATCTGATCGAGTGACGCTGGGCGAAGAGATGTCGCTGGAGGGATGGCCGAGCGGTTTAAGGCACCGGTCTTGAAAACCGGCGTGGGCGCAAGTTCACCGTGGGTTCGAATCCCACTCCCTCCGCCATTTTTTGCTATCGAATCGAAATAGCGTCGTTTTTGTTTTCCTCTTGGCGCCTAACTCCTGCGAATAATGAGGGCGGCTACCACCGAAAATACCCAACTTGTTAGCATTGCTTCGGATGGTTGATGTGAACAGCGAAACGGATGGAAGGCAACCCAAGGCTGCACGGCCGGCGCTCATCAGGTACCCGCCCCAACCCGCCTCCTGTTTGGCGCCGGTCATTAAATGTGAGGCCGTGTGCCGCTCGTCATAATGCCCCTGCAATGGATGCCGAGCCGCGACGCACTTGACCGGAGTAATCGCACTTGCAAGGGGATCTCCGGACCCGTTACGAAGCGTTGTTCAGGGTGATGCCAATCGTGGTGAATTCGGCATTAATCGCGTCGCCTAATGAGCCCGCGTGCAATTAGGAATCAACTGCCCGCAATATCCTTCAGATTCTTCGGAAGTGAGACTAAGAATGAAATTCTACGGACAATTCGAGGTTCCTGTCGATCGTTTCATTTTCGAGCGCTATTTCCCCGACCCCGACATTAAGGGCGTATTTATTGAATGCGGGGCTTTTGACGGGCAGACCGAATGTTCCTGTCGTTTCTTTGAAGAAACGATGGGATGGCAGGGATACAACCTTGAACCGGTTCCGTGGATATACGATAAATTGGTCGTTAATCGTCCCAACAGTAAAAACATCAACGTCGGCATGTCCGACAAGACAGGCGTGTTGAATTTCCAAAGCGTCATTCATCCAGTCTACGGGCGAGATACAACGATTGGATCCGTCGATCATGACCCGGTCTTCAAGGAAGCGCTGATAGCCGGCGGTTGTACGTTTGAGGAGATCAAGATCAGAGCCATAAGCTGGCAGGAACTTATTTCGACCCAAAAAATTACGGACGTCGACCTGATGGTTCTCGACGTCGAGGGTCATGAATTATCAGTGTTGTCCGGAATGAGAAATAGCCCTGTGTTGCCCCACGTCATGTGCATCGAGTTTGGTCACGTGGGGTTTGATCAGCTTCGAATAGTCATGGGCGAACTCGGTTACCAATATGACATTCACTCTTTTGCTAACGCATATTTCGTGCGAACGGACATGATACCGCTCATGGCGTTTCGTCGATTGGCGGGAAATAGCGGAACTCAACATCAGGTCGAACAGCTAAGTGCTGAAATCGCCGACAAACAGATCGAGATTGATCGACTCAACAATGAAGCGAAGTGGCTTAAGGAGCGCGAGAAAGAACTCGTAGAACTTGTAGAGACGATGACGAATTCCAGGGGCTGGAGGGCCTTGGAGGTGTTGCGAAACCTTCGGCATCTAAAGCGAACCAACCGCAAACCAGATGTGATTGGGACGTCTTTGCACGCAACCAATGACAGCTCCTCGGAACGAGTCCGGACAGATCCGGCAACTCCAAGCCACGGAATTAACACCGCGCCCGAATCGGTGGCCAAAGGTTTGCAGGAAAGAGTTCGGAAGCTTGAGGAACAGGTAGAACTTGTCGAAACTCATCATATACGTGGATTCTGGCACACGCTCGACAAGATTGACGACCTGGCACTACCGTCGCGCCAGTTAAAGTGTTTAGTCTGCGACCATGACGACTTTAGAGACGGCTTCGAGATTCTCAGATCAGAATGCATTTTCAACGGGGGGCGGCTTGAGCGATACCGCTGCCCAAACTGCGATTGTGTCTTTGGCGGTCAAAAGTTTCTCGATCTCGACGAGGCCATGACCGATCTCGACTATCGATTGCTCTATTCTCGTTATCGTGAAGGGAACACTGGAGAAAACGAAAAGAGAACTTTCCAGTCGCTTCGACCCGTCCGGGGAGCTACCTACGTAAATTGGGGTGCAGGAGTCTGGAACGACACAACTCAAGTATTGCGTGCCGACGGGTATGACGTTTGGAGTTTTGAACCCAACGCGCCATCTGAAGCGCCTTTTGTGAAAATTGATCGATCAGATTTAGGGAGCGATCTTGCAGGTATTTTTTCTAATAACGTGATTGAACATTTTAAGGAGCCAATCGTTCAGTTCCGCGAGTTTCAGCGCGTACTCGCACCAGGCGGCAAAATGGCACACTCGTCTCCCTGCTACGAATATCTTTATCCCATAACACGTTTTCATACGATATTTCTCCTCGGCCGATCACCAGACATATTAGCTGAGAGAACAGGTTTTCGCATCACAGACAGAGTCAAGGATGGTGAGTACAACAATGTTGTATTCGAAAAGATTTGAAATGAACGGGACAGGACAAGGACAGGTCCGCTATGTTCCCAAAGCGAGGCACCTCGGCATCCTGGCAAGAACCCCCTTTATCTATCTGGCACTGATGTCGCCATCGAACGTGGACAGGGTAGTTCCAGGGCCAGCGGCCGTGCGATTTCTCGCGGGCACCTGTCGCCGGGTCAGAAGGTCGCGATCGGCTGGCGTGGTCATTGATGATCATGGTCGCTTCTCTCGTTTATGGCCGGGCCCGGGGCTGCTCTAGGCTGTAGCGCAGCGCTCGCCGTCCAAGCATCAGGAAGAGATCTGGCCTTGCGGAGCGGATTGTACGGCGGGATCGGTTGTTATGCTGCCGGTACTGCTGCCGGCGCCACTGACGCGCGCGATGCGGTCAGCAACCGCCCCAGCTTGATGCCGCCCTGTTCGAACCATGTTTCCGAAAAGCTTGCGAGCGGCAGCGTGAGCAAGGTTGTTGCAAGACCAAGAATGATTCCCATCTCCAGGGGATGGGTTTCACTGAGACCAATGTCCTTGATGAGCGCGCCAACAACCCACATCACCGGGACATTCAGGAGATAAAGGCTGAAGCTTACGCGACCAAGGAACCGCGAGGTTCGGGTGTTGAGGACGTCGTAAAACAGCCCGGCTTTCGCATGGTAGGCCGAATAAACCAAGCAGCAGGCTAGCATCACTTGGCTTATGGTGGCCGTTGTCGAATGCAGGGGAACGACCAACCGGGCGAGCAGAAAGAAGGCCACAGCGATCCAGATTGCTTGCTCGTTGAGCGCCGACGCCTTGGTGTCGGCCAACAGCACACCCGCCATGAACGCGAACAGCACCGCCGACATATTGGGTAGGCTCAGCGTTAAAAATGGAGCTTCGATCGCTGTGATCGAAATAGCCAAACAAACGGCTGTACCTATAATGCCCCACCTTGCGCCAATAAAGAACGCCAGCAACACAAAAGGAATTGCCAGCACTTCCGCCTGCAAGGTCCATGTGGCTCCCTGTACCGTGATACGTCCCAAGGTGGCGTTGACCAACACGGAACTGAGGTCTGCCGCCGCTGCCAAGTGAGGACTGCCCGCAAACCACGGAACATTGGTCAGCGACACCCCCAATACAAAGCAAAACGCCATGCAGAAGATCACCGCGGGATACAGGCGGCACAGCCGTCGAACGATGAACTTGCAGCAGATCGACCACGCCGGCCCGGCCGTCCGGGCAAGTGAGAGCTTGAGGACAAAGCCGCTCAGCACGAAGAACAGGAGCACGGCGCTTTGCCCGTTTGAGACGGTGAGCGCGACCTTGGTTGCTATGTCTCTGAAAGAGCCCAGACTTTGAGCGGGAGGGTCAAGGACGGCAATCGTCGAGGCGCTTTGATCGAGAATGGCGTGGTAGAAAACCACAGCAACCGCAGCCACGCCACGAAGGCCATCCAGCGCGGAACTGCGCTCGCTCATGAAAATCATGCCTCCGGGAAAACTGGAATACTTTTACATTTGCTACTATTGATGTCAACTTACTAATTTAGCGCAGCTGACGTCCTATTTCGACGGCACGTATACAAGGATAAGGCGATGGAAACCTAACTGAAAGCCTGGAGCGGTCGGCTCTGAAAACATGACAGGAGTAGGCACCATCCATGTGTACCGTCGCCGCAATCTTGGTCTGCTTGGTCTGGACGGTTTTACCTACCGATCGTCGAGCTGCGCCACCTGATAGGGTACTGAGGCGCTGGAGCTTGAATGCCTTCCGCAGCCGAGCTAAGCAGCGGCAGGGAGAGAGTTGGCGGGAACCGGCTCGATGTCTGGCAACCGGGAAACGATCGGCAGGCGCAAACGGGCCGCCAGGCGCTTGCCGAGATTATGGCCGGGCGTCTCAACGACTACATGGAGCACCCACGCCAGTCCGGTTGCGCCGGCTGTGATGATGATCAGGCTCAGCCACGCCTTTACGCCAAGATCGATCAAGACGCGCAGGCCGGCATAACCGGCGACGCCATGAATCACATAGAGCGGATAGCTGATGTCGGCGAAGAAGTCGCCGACACGGGTCCGTTGGAAAAGTTGCGGGAAGCTGGCGGCAAAGGCGAAAACCAGCACAGCGAAACCATAGGTCCACGCCATCGAAGCAAGGCCGGGCATCGCCTGTCCGAGCAGAATCGAAAACCCGAAAAACAAGCTTGCACTGAGAAACAATGACCGTTCGGCGGTGAGCGCGCCAACGTGCAGATAGTGAAAAACAACTCCGATGAACATGAAGATCAGGAATGGAATCGGCAGGACCGCGATCTGGCCGTAACCGTTCCTGATCATGTAAAACTCACCCAAGGCTAGCGCCGCGGGGATCGCGAAAACCCAGATCGAGCCGCGCCGAAACAGCGCAATGCCAAGAGCACAGACCAGATAGAACTTAATCTCGATCTCTAGCGTCCAGACGACCCCGTCGATGCTCGGCATCCCGAAGAACTCACGAAGCC
The DNA here is from genome assembly GCF_006442845.1 of Mesorhizobium sp. B2-4-2. NCBI lineage: Bacteria > Pseudomonadati > Pseudomonadota > Alphaproteobacteria > Hyphomicrobiales > Phyllobacteriaceae > Mesorhizobium > Mesorhizobium sp. B2-4-2. The sequence continues at coordinate 95,950 of NZ_VFVM01000009.1, forward strand.
CCGGCAGATAAAGAATGGAGACTTCGCTGATGCTGAACGGCCATTGAACACCGAAATATCGCCCGACCAGCCAGATCGACAGAATGGTGATCGAAAACCCGGTCATGTACAGCGGGATGATTCGAAAAAGGCGCCCGACGAGAAATCCCTGCCAGGTCATATTGCGAAGCGAAAAAGGGATGACGAAGCCACTCACCAGAAAGAAGAGCGCGACGCCGAACGCACCCCAATTGAACTGAGGCACTGTCGTATGAAGCCAGCGCAGGTACGTCGGAAATGCAAAGTGCTCCGGCAGCACGGGCGCGTGGGCCAGGCTTGCGACAGCATCGCGCAACGTCCAGAAATTGTAGGTATAATGCGCGATCAGGACACAGAGGGCCGCAATGCCTCGCAACGTGTTTGCGAAGTCGACCCGCGATGTGCTCCTGTCCATAATAGCCTCGTTGCCCCCGACACTGCTTCCACATGCCAAACGGGACCGAATGCAAAGTTGCGACCGCATCCTGTCAAAATGTTCACAGGCCATGGGAAAAGGACGTTTTTTGTGAAATCACAGAGAATGGCCTAAACTTGGAACATCTTTCGCCAGTGATCCAGCATCTTTAAAGCAAGTACATTTTTGGGTGACGGGTTTTTGGGGCAACGGCGACATCGGCGGCAAAGTTGAATGCAGCGGAAAGTGCCTGTTTCCCATCTTCTCCCGTTTTCAGCTTCCTCAACTGGCCGGCCATTACCAGCTGAATAGCCATTAATTCCGCTTGCATACTGACCATCTGCTCATGGTACGCGTTGAGCGCAGCCCCGACCTTGTCGCTTTCGGACCCTTGCCGTCGCTCTTCATTTTGCCTCGACAGACCGCATCAGGTCCAAATACTCGTCGGCCACCTTCGACCAGGTTCGGGCTGACAGGACTTCAAATAACGGGCGCTGCGCCTGGAAAAGCGTTTCCCTGTTGTCTAGACCCCAAAGGACTTTGCGCAGCATGTCCTCCCGGTCCTGCGGGTCGAAAGTCATGATATCGAGCAGCTTCCGGTCCTTCAAAAGCTCCGTCACAACTGGGATACGGCTCATCACGGATGGTGTTCCCACCGAATAAGCCTCGGAGAAAGTAAACGGAAAGCCACCCTCGAATTGGGTTGGTGTTACGGAAAGGGCCGACAATCTGTACAGCGCGGCCAGCACATGGTTGGGGACGGCGGGCAAGGAAATGACATCCCGTTGCAAGCCGCGATTATCGATCATGTCGCGGATCCTCTGGACCTGGCCAACTCTGCCCGTGAGCACGAGCTTCACCGGCCTATAGTGCTCCCGGAGAACCCTTTCAAAGACTGAGATCAAGCCTTCAATGTTCTTGTGCGGCCGGACTTGAGACGAATAGAAAAGAAATTTCACATCATCGAATTTGAAGCCATTCAAATAGCTGGGTAGGCTGTCTTCTTTCTTCTTCATATATTGGTGCAGGATGTCCAAGGCGCCTCGCCTTGTTTTGTCTCCGCGCTCGATCGAAGCCATATCTACGAAACCGTGGCGAATGACCGATACATGATCGGGATCAACACCATGCCGATTGACGATATGAGTCGCCTTTACGTGATCGCTATAGGTGATAAGGCGATCCGCGCCAGCGATACTCTGCGAGATTCGATGGTGCGCTCTCAGATCGGAGGGGCTGATGAACTGTGCCGGGTGCTCATAGAAAACGATGTCCGGTGCGGCCATGACGACCTTGCCCTGAAGCTTTGACGTCTCCGGCCAGAACATCGAAGGCACATACCAGACGTCGATGTCGCGGCGGCGGTTGAGCAGCCTGACCAGCCTGTTTAGTTCCGCTGCCCGAACGGTGTCGAGCGGGCCGACAGCATTGAGCAGGTAACCCCACCTGATCAGCAACCAGTTCTTGGCCCTGTAAAACCGACCGCTCCTTACCCTCCGCAGCAATCGTTTTGCCGCGTAGAGGCCAGCCACGATGACTGCGGAAAGCAGCACTGGCAACGCCATGATCACAATGAGAAAAGCCAGCAAAACGACGCCGAGCAGAAATACGAATATGGAAGAATTCGACAGCCAGCGCACCACGAGGCTGACCCCATCAACCAAAAGATTGAACACCCGCTTTCGTTTTAATTTGGCCGGCCGCTTGATCGCCCCTGGGGAAAACCAGGTTTTGATCCTCCACAATTTTATCAGATACGGCTCGCCTTTTGTCGTAACTATATCGACAGACCCGGGCGGCACTCCTGCGTCATCGAGAAGGTTGATGATGTCTGTCTTCAGCCATCCCGGCCCCGCAACGGTGACTGCTATTTCCCCTGAATTCACAGCGCCCCGGATGATGAACCCGAGCAGCCTGGTAATGCCCTCATGCGGCACGAGTTGCCTCGGTGTGTATCCGAGAAAGATCCCCATTTTCTTCATGCCGAGATCCCCTTGAGCATACGCCAATAGTCCGACGCGTAGTGCTGCCAGGTGTGCTTCGACAGCGCCTCTCGACTGGGTAGCTTGGCACGCAGAGGCCCGGCCGCGCGTTCCATCGCCTTTAGAGACGCGGCCATTTTCGGCGCTGAGCGGGCATTGAAAAACTCTATCGGAATTGCGAACCGCTCACCGATGTATCGCATTTGTGGATAGCCGCTTGAGAGAGAGGGTGTCCCCAGCCATGCGGCTTCTGCGACTGCGAAAGTCCCGTTGTCGTATATGGTCGGATGCCAAAGAAACGCCGCGCCGGTCACAGTCGCGGCGTATGCGGCGTCGGAAAGCTCCCCAACGAATTCGACATTCCGTCTGATCGATGAAGACGAGCGGATCTTTTTCTGAATTTCCTGAATATAGGGGATATTCCGGAACCAGTCCGGAGCGTCCTCATTGTCCGGGTTCATATAATCGGAGAATGGCCCCATGACCTTCAAGCGCAGTTTGCCCCCAAGCAGGTCGTAATATTCCATGAGCGCATCGAACGCCCGTAAATGATTCTTGTGCTTGGTAGTGTTGGTGGGCCACACGAAGTAGCCCTCTCCCTTTTTCTTTGATGGAGCTTTTCCGGAAAGGGGCGTGGGATCGAAATCCATCGGCGCGAGATGGACCCTGGTCCGCGGAACCCCGACATAAGAAATCACATCTTCAGCTGTTTGCGGCGTCGTAGTAATTACCGCGCTTGCCTGCCTAACTGTCTGCAAGAACGGTAGGTCGTAGCTTCCGCTCGCATTGCCTTCGAAAATCTCAGGCACATAGCGCTGGATGTAGTCCGTGGCAAAGACGACATAGGGACGAATCGGGGCAAGTGGTTTATTGGTGCGATCAGAAACAACGAGCCAGAGATCGGAATCCGCGAAGTTCTTAATGCCGTCGATGGGCATCTGGTAGATGTCAAACGGCAAATCCACCGTTCGGCCCTGGTTAGCATTAGCGATGTGGATTGCCTCTGGTGAGACATCGGACCACTCGAACTCCACAATATCGACGCCGTCCTCTAGGGCATCGGTGAAATTGGCCGCCAGGTCGTACACCCCGGCGAGAACACCAATCCTCACTTTGCACGGCTCACCGGCACGCTGGCTGCCCGCTCGGATCATACGCGCTATGGTTTTGGTGACCCGTAGCGAGCCCCCCCGATACGGGAAAGGTAAGATGATGGTGATGTGCTTGAGCAATGTCTGCCGTCTCGCCCCTGAAAAGATGTGGCTCTATAGCGCGGGGAAGATTGCACAGACAACCTGTATTGCTGTTTGCAATGACGCAACGCGCCACATGACGGCAATCGCTCTTACGGATTTGTATAGGCAGTGTTGCTTCTCAGCCGGCTGACACGTTTATCAGTCCGGCTGATGGCGTGCCATCAGTAGGCGCACCGACAGCCACGCCGCCCGGTATCTGTGTGGGGCTTGCCGTATCCGGTGTGCCTCCGAGGATGAGAGCTGATTGGCCAAGCCTGAACTCGCCCTTGAAGTCGGCGCACCATAGATCGTTGGGCCGCATCGCCTGTGACGTGCGGCGACCTGGAGCCCTGCGAGCCGACGTGCCAAACATAACGCTTTATGAACGCATCCGCCGTCAGGAAGCCCTTAGGGTTGTACCACGGGAATGGCGCCCTGGAATACCATTCCATTCAAGCCGACCGACAGCGAAATTGCCACGAGACGAGCGAATCGAATAAGGCATCGGGCGGCGCTTCATCGGTTCAAGCCTGAGCGGCCATGATTCCGTTCGGCGTCGGCCGCAACCCCGTCTGTTGCGGATTGCTCACCGCAACGCTATAGAGCCGGTGTCGGAAAAGGCAGACTTGGTTTGGTAAGCCCAAGTCCTTTCGGTAACGAAAGTTCTGGTCTTTGGCCTCCTGCAGGAGATCCCCACGACGAACATCGGACGCTTCTCTCGCGTCCAATCGTTCGTCCGTGTTCTCAAATCCGAGGAATGCTCCGGTCGAACATCGACAAAGGAGCAGTTCATGCACAACCGCCATCTCGATTCCCATGACGTAATAATCGCTGGTGCAGGCCCTGTCGGCCTGTTCCTCGCTTGTGAGTTGCGCGTCGCCGGCCTCTCGGTGCTGGTGCTGGAGCAAGCCGAAGACCCGCACTCCCCGTTGAAGCAGCTTCCGTTCGGGCTGCGCGGCCTCTCGGTGCCCACCATCGAAGCCCTCTACCGTCGCGGTCTGCGGGACGACATCGCCGCTCCACAAAGTGCGAGGGATGGGACGGGCAACGGTGGCGCTGCGACTGGTGCGCACTGGCTGAATCAACCGCGCCGTCCGGGTGGCCATTTCGCAGGTATCCAGTTCTTCCACGATGCCATCGACGCCGCGAAATGGCCCTACCGGCTCCCAGGTTCGGCCACCGCCGCAATCGCAGTCGAGATGGCGCATCTCGAATCAGTCTTGGCCGCGCGCGCAATCGCAATGGGAGTCGAGATCAGGCGCGGCTTCGGTGTCGAGGATTTCGATCAGACGCATGAAGGCGTGACCGTTCGCGCCGGCGGTGAGATTTTTCGGGGATTTTGGCTCGTCGGCTGTGACGGCGGGCGCAGCACGGTGCGCAAGGCCGGCGACTTCGCGTTCGTCGGTACCGATCCGGAATTCACAGGCTATTCCGTTCAGATCGAAATGGCCGACCCGGACAGGCTCACGCCCGGCCGCCACTACACGCCGACCGGCATGTACACTTATCAAAGACCCGGTACTGTCGCGATGGTCGAGTTCGATGGTGGGGCTTTCCACCGAACCCAGCCAATCACCTGCGACCACGTGCAGGCGGTTTTGCGCCGAGTATCCGGCGCGGACCTCACGCTGACGGCCCTCAAACTCGCCGCCACCTGGACGGATCGCGCCCACCAGGCAACGACCTACCGCAAGGGACGAGTGCTGCTTGCCGGCGACGCCGCGCATATCCATTCTCCCTTGGGCGGCCAGGGTCTCAACCTCGGGCTCGGCGACGCGATGAACCTTGGCTGGAAGCTGGCCGCCACCATCCGCGGCGACGCGCCGGACGGTCTGCTCGACAGCTATGTCAGCGAACGCCATCCGGTCGGGGCGCAAATCCTCGACTGGTCGCGCGCCCAGGTCGCGCTCATGCGGCCAAGCCCGGCAACGCGCGCGCTCGAAACCATCATCCGTGACCTGATCGACACGCGCGACGGCGCGACATACTTCGCCGAACGGGTATGGGGTATTTCTCTTCGCTACGATCCTGGCAGCGGCCACCGGCTGGTCGGGCGCAGTGTTCCCGATTTCGAGCTGATCCAAGGAAGAAAAATCGGCGGGCTCCTCAGCCCGGGCAAGGGCCTGTTCCTTGACTTTGACGCTCGCCCATCGCTTGAAGCGCTTGCAGGCCGCTGGGGCGACCGGATCACCTACGTCGCCGGTAAGGCCAGGGATCAACTGGGCCTGAGCGCCGTGCTCGTGCGCCCCGATGGCTTCGTGGCCTGGGCCGCTGGGGATGACCCCAACCCGGAGGAAGCCGCTCAAGCCGCATCACGATGGTTCGGCGAACCCCGGAAAGGCATGTAGGCCTGCTCCCGAGGCTTTTCGTGCCGAATCGGCTAAGCCTTGGGCCTATGAACGAAACCTCACTCTACGCGCCGGTGAAGCGGTTTCTCGAAAGCCTGGATTTTGCCGTTAAGGGCGAGATCGGCGGCTGCGACATTGTCGCGCTGCGTGAGGGGGAGCCGCCCGTCGTCGTCATTTGCGAGTTGAAGCTGGCGTTCAATCTCGAACTGGTGCTGCAAGGCGTCGACCGCGCGACCGCCTGCGACGAGGTGTGGCTGGCCGCGCGCATGTCGGCCAGGGGCAAGGGACGCGAGAGCGACGCCCGGTTCCGCAATCTTTGCCGCCGGCTTGGCTTCGGCCTGCTCGGCGTAACAGCGAGCGACCGGGTCGAGGTGCTTCTGAGCCCGGTCACCGTCACGCCGCGCAAGAACCCACGGCGCCGCTCGCGGCTGGTCGACGAACATCGCCGGCGCCGCGGCGATCCGGTCGCGGGCGGGGGATCGCGCAATCCCATCATGACAGCATACCGCCAAAGCGCCCTCGCCTGCGCCGCGGCATTGGCCGACGGGCCCAAGCGCCCGCGCGATCTCAAGGCGCTGACGCCGCTTGCGCCGAAAATCCTGCTGCACAATGTCTATGGCTGGTTCGCGCGCGTCGACCGCGGCGTCTACGATCTGACCGACGCCGGCCGTGCCTCGCTGATGCGTTGGCCGCAGCCGTCGCACGATGAATCCCGACACGGGATTTTGAACGCGCCGAGTGGCTGAGCGCGGGACAACGCCCGGCCCTTTGGTTGATTTTTCAGACAAAATATGCTGCTTGTCCCGCCCATGAAGACACTCTGCACGACGGTCATGGCGTTCTTGACCCTGGCTTTTCCGGCCAACGCCATGGACAGCGCCTTGCGCGCAGGCCTCCTGAAACTCGACCCGCAAACCCGCCTCGAACAGCGCTGTGATGCTGAAGTCCTCGACCGGATCACCCATGACGACCGCAAGTACAAGGCGGATCGGGTGGTCGCTTACGCCTTTGCCACGCCGGTCATGAGCGACGACGCCATTAAGAGCCCAGGAGCCGCCTTCCGCAGCAAGGGGCAATGGTACCGGCTGAAATTCAAGTGCGAGACGGCGCCGGACCATATGGAGGTCTTACAGCTCCGCTACCGCATCGGCGACGAGATTCCAGAGACCGACTGGGCAAAATACAATCTCTACGATTAGGTTTTTCACTGCCGTTTCGACTCGCTCGGCCGCGATTGTCGAATCCCCTCAATGGCGCCGCTGCAACGAAAGCGGTTTTGCGGCGTTGCCCGAAGCGATGTCTTGACGGCAAGGAACCATGCCTTTAGGGCGGGCTGGGCGATCGACAACGAACACTCGGCGAACAGGCAAGGGCTTCCAGGTCGATGGAAATATTTACTGCCGCAGGCTTATCGGCCCTTTTTCAGGTAATCGCGATCGATCTTGCGCTGGCTGGGGACAACGCCATCGTCATCGGCCTTGCGGCGGCCGGCTTGCCGGCCAGTCAGCGCAAACGGGCCATTCTGGTCGGCATCATCGCGGCCACCGTCCTTCGCATTTTCTTCGCCCTGATCACGCAATGGCTGCTGACAATTGGCCCCATGCTCCTCATCGCCGGCGGCCTGCTGCTGCTTTGGGTATGCTGGAAGATGTGGCGGGAGCTGGGTGTCAGCCACGAGCAGGAGCGCGACGCGACCGAAGCGCTGTCGAATGGCGATTTCGACAAGGATGGGACCATCGCCGGCAAGTCGCCGCGCAAGACCTTCTCGCAGGCCGCGTGGCAGATCGTCATTGCCGACGTCTCGATGTCGCTCGACAATGTCCTGGCCGTCGCGGGTGCGGCCATGAACCATCCGACGGTGCTGATCATCGGCCTCGCTCTGTCGATTGCGCTGATGGGCTTCGCCGCGTCCTTCGTCGCGCGCCTGCTGCACAAATACCGCTGGATCGCCTATATCGGCCTGCTGATCATCCTTTACGTCGCCGTGAAGATGCTTCTCGACGGCGCCGTGCAGCAGTTTCCCGACCAATTCGCTTTCCTGGCGCCGTGGTTCGGGTCGAGCGGCCACTGAGCTGGAGCCCTTGCGCCCGCCGATGTTGGTCAGTTTGAAATTGCAGCATAGTGGTTCATTCTAATTGGAATTGAACCGGTGCCCATCGGCGCGAAGAAGCACGTCCACCTATATCGCTGGTAAGGATCAAACTTCATATGGGGAATGATCGTTCGATAAAACGTCATTAGACGCTCGCAGATGTGGTATCGATCATCGGGCGCAGCCTGGACACGTTCTCTCGGGATAAACCACTCTGCTTCTTGTGGCTCATTCAAGTAGGTAGGGTGCAGCCTGACAAAATAGCCGTCTTTGGTCATCCTGACATCGTTGGAATCGATGGGGCGGCAATCCTTGTTTCCGCAGCAGTCATAGTGAAGAACGGGATCGGTCTTGCCCGTATACCAACCGTGTGCGTCCGCATCGCCGGGCAGCACAAGCCACGCCAATGCAATATGTCCTAGCAACTGTTTCATGGGACTAGCCCCTCACCATTCTGCCTATAGCATATTAGTGAGTCCTAATCATAGCGCTGAAAGTCGCGTTGACTGGCTGCCATTACCCGGCAATTCGCTTTAAGAGCCGCGAACCAACGGCTTTCGGCTTCTTCGCTTCGATCTGCACAACGAGATCGCCGATGTCGCAGAGCTTGCCTGTTTGCCTGTTCGGGCGAGCCGTGCTATTGCGCCGCCCGAATTGAGCTCCCGCCAGAGCCGTGCAAACCGTTATATGTCGAGACTTCGAGCCGGATCAGCGTTTCCGGTTCATGTCCATTGGAACCTTGCCCATGTCCGCCCCACGCGTCAGCTTCGTCAGTCTCGGATGCCCCAAAGCCCTGGTGGATTCCGAACGCATCATCACGCGCCTGCGCGCCGAGGGCTATGAGATCGCGCGCAAGCATGACGGTGCCGATCTCGTCGTGGTCAACACTTGCGGCTTCCTCGATTCCGCCCGTGATGAATCGCTCAACGCCATTGGTTCGGCGCTTTCGGAGAACGGCAGGGTCATCGTCACCGGCTGCCTGGGCGCCGAGCCCGATGTCATTCGCGAGAAGCATCCCAACGTTCTCGCCATCACCGGTCCGCAGGCCTATGAGAGCGTCATGGCGGCCGTGCACGAGGCTGCGCCGCCGAGCCATGATCCCTATATCGATCTGCTGCCGCCTCAAGGCGTCAAGCTCACGCCGCGCCACTATGCCTATCTCAAGATTTCGGAAGGCTGCAACAATCGCTGCACCTTCTGCATCATCCCGGCGCTGCGCGGCGACCTTGTCTCGCGGCCGGCGGCCGATGTGCTGCGTGAAGCCGAGAAACTGGCCAAGGCCGGCGTCAAGGAACTCCTCGTCATCTCGCAGGACACCAGCGCCTACGGCATCGACATCAAATACCAGGCCAGCATGTTCGGTGATCGTGAAGTGCGGGCGAAATTCCTCGATCTATCCGAGGAACTGGGCAAGCTCGGCATCTGGGTGCGCATGCACTATGTCTACCCCTACCCGCACGTGGCCGACGTCATCCCGCTGATGGCCGAGGGAAAAATCCTTCCCTACCTCGACATCCCCTTCCAGCATGCGTCGCCGCAGGTGTTGAAGAACATGCGCCGACCGGCACATGGCGAAAAGACGCTCGAGCGCATTCGCGGCTGGCGCGATGTGTGTCCCGACCTCGCCATCCGCTCGACCTTCATCGTCGGCTTTCCCGGCGAGACCGACGAGGATTTCGAGATGCTGCTCGACTGGCTGGACGAAGCGAAGATCGATCGCGCCGGCTGCTTCAAATATGAACCTGTACGGGGCGCGCGCTCCAACGAACTCGGCCTTGAGCAGGTGCCGCAGGAAATCAAGGAGGCGCGCTGGCACCGCTTCATGCAGCGCCAGCAGAAGATCTCGGCGACGCAATTGGCCAAGAAGGTCGGCAAGCGCCTGCCGGTGCTGATCGACGAAGCGCATGGCACATCGGCCAAGGGCCGCACCAAATACGATGCGCCTGAGATCGATGGCTCCGTCCATATCCAGTCGCGCCGCCCGCTGCGCGCCGGCGACATTGTCACCGTCAAGGTCGATCGCGCCGACGCCTATGATCTCTACGGTTCGGCCGTCTGAGGACCACGATTTACCACATTTCGCGATAGTTCCGGCCATTTACCCTGTTTGGCCGCCGCCTGCCTTATGGTTTCCGGACCGTAAACGCAGGAACTCAGGATGGACCCCAGACCTGTCCGCCAGGATTATATCGCGACGCTGGACCTGTTGAGGCTGGCGGCGGCGCTGGCCGTTGTGCTGTTTCACTATTTCTTCCGCGGCGCGGCTGCCGACGGCTTTCTCACGACGGGCTATCCTCATGCCGCTCCACTCGCTCTGTACGGCTATCTCGGCGTCAATCTTTTCTTTCTGATCAGCGGTTTCGTCATCGCATGGTCGGCGGAAGGCGGCGGCTGGGAAGAATTCGCCGTCGCGCGTTTCGCGCGTCTATATCCGGGCTTTCTGCTCTGCATGACGATAAGCTTCGCGGTTATCGCCTTTTCCGGCACGCCGCTGCTCCCAGCCTCCTTCAGCCAGTATCTCGCCAATCTCACAATGTTCGCGCCGGCCGTCGGCCAACCTTTCATGGACGGCGTCTACTGGTCGGTCGTGCTTGAAGTGGTTTTCTACGGCTGGGTGACGCTGGCCCTGATTGCCGGCGTTTTCCAGCGATGGAAATTGGGGCTGATCCTCGGCTGGCTGGCGATCTCGGCGGTCAATGAACTCTTGCTCGGCAGCGGCGCGGCGCGGCTTCTGTTTCTCACCGAGTTCGGGCCGTTCTTCGCCGCCGGCATGCTGGTCCATCATCTCCACGCGCATGGTCGCTCAGTGCCGGCCTTGCTGTTGCTGGCGGCGGCCTTCGTGCTCTCCAGCTATACGCTATCGGTGACGCAACAGTGGATGATCGGGCATTATGGCATTGCGGTCTCGTCCGCCCATCTCGTGGCCGCCAACCTAGCGATGCACGCGGCGCTGATCGGCGCTGTCCTGCTGCGCGACCGGATCAGACCGTCGCCGCTCACGCTGGCTCTCGGCGGGCTGACTTACCCGCTTTACCTTCTTCACCAGAATGCCGGCTATCTCTTCATCAACGCCTTGACGCCGCTGGCCGGCAAATGGGTTGCAGCGTGGACCTGCGTGGCGCTCATGGTTTTGGTGTCGTGGGCGATCTGGCGCTATTTCGAGCGGCCGGTGCAGCGTTGGCTCAGGATTCGGCTCAGTCTCGTGGTGGACGCCGGCCTGGTGCGGTTTCGCCATGTCTCGGTGGCCGCGCAAGCCGCCGAATGAGAAAGGGCGCCGCGCGGCGCCCTTCCCTGACGAACGTACGTAGAGCTTATTGCGGCAGCTTGTCGTCGACGCCCTTGACGTAGAAATTCATGCCGAGCAGCGTGCCGTCATCGGCGACCTCGCCGTCCTTCAGCCATGGCGAGCCGTCCTGCTTGGCGATCGGTCCGGTGAAGGGATTCCAGCCGCCGGCAATTTTCTTTTCGGTCGCCTCGGCCATTGCCTTCACGTCGTCGGGCATATTGGTGTAAGGCGCGAGCTTCACCGCGCCGTCCTTGATGCCGAGCCAGACATTGTCGGGCTTCCAGGTGCCGTCGATCGCTGCCTGAACCCGGCTGGTGTAATAAGGTCCCCATTCGTCGGTCAGCGAGGTCAACTGCGCGTTCGGCGCGAACTTGATCATGTCGGAGGACTGGCCGAAGCCGTGCAGCTTGCGCTCCTCGGCCACCTGCAGGGCCGCGGTCGAATCCGTGTGCTGGACGATGATATCGGCTCCCTGGTCGAACAGGGCCTTGGCCGCATCGGCTTCCTTGCCCGGATCGAACCAGGAATTCACCCAGACGATCTTGGCCTTGAAATTCGGATTGATCGACTGCGCGCCGAGCATGAAGGAGTTGATGCCCATCACCACTTCCGGGATCGGGAAGGAGACGATGTAGCCGGCGACGCCGGACTTCGATTCCTTGGCCGCGATCTGACCGAGCACATAGCGGCCTTCATAGAAGCGCGCATTGTAGATGCCGAGATTGTCCGCCGTCTTGTAGCCGGTGGCGTGCTCGAACATCACCTTGGGGAACTTCTTGGCGACCTTCACTTCGGCGTCCATGAAGCCGAAGGACGTGCCGAAAATGATCTTGCAGCCTTCGCGCGCCAGCCGCTCGAAAGCACGGTCGGCATCGGGGCCTTCGGAGACGTTTTCAAGATAGGCGGTCTCGACCTTGTCGCCGAGCGCCTTTTCGACTTCGAGGCGGCCCTGGTCGTGCTGGTAGGAATAGCCGAAGTCGCCGATAGGGCCGGTATAGACCCAGCATGCCTTCAGCTTGTCGGCGGCCTCCGCGGACGCGACCAGCGAAAATGCCGCTGTCGTCGTCATCAGGGCAATAAGCAGTTTTTTCATCGTGTTACCTCTCTGAGTTAAGCCTTGGAGCTTCCCGTCTTGTTATTGTTGTCAACGATCCGGAACGAATGGCTGCCCCAAGGAAGCCGGTGTGTTCATCATCGTCAGACGCTTGTTGCGCGAGATTAGAACGAGAACCACGACGGTCGCCAGATAGGGCAACGAAGAAAGCAGTTGCGAAGGCACTGGAATGCCAAAAGCCTGTGCATGAAGCTGGCCGATCCACACCGCGCCGAAGATATAGGCGCCCGCCAGCACCCGCCACGGCCGCCAGGACGCGAACACCACCAACGCAAGCGCGATCCAGCCGCGGCCCGCGCTCATGTTCTCGACCCATTGCGGGGTGTAGACCAGCGAGAGATGGCCGCCGGCAAGACCGGCGCAGGCGCCGCCGAAGATCACCGAGAGATAGCGGTAGCGGATGACCCTGATGCCGAGCGCATGCGCCGAGGCGTGGCTGTCGCCGATCGAGCGCAGCGTCAGCCCGGTGCGCGTCCGGAACAGGAACCACATCACCGCCGCCGTCAGCGCTATCGAGATGTAGAACAGCGGATCCTGGCCGAACAGCAGTCTGCCCACCACCGGGATGGAGCTGAGCCCGGGAATATCGAGATTGGGCAACCTGACGCCGGGCTGGCCGACGAAACTGGTTCCCATCATGCCGGAGAGGCCGAGGCCGAGCAGTGTCAGCGACAGGCCGGTCGCCACCTGGTTGGTGGCCAGCGACAGCGTCATGACGGCAAACAGCAGCGAGAACAGCGCGCCCATGGCGATGGCCGCCAAGAGCCCGATCCAGGGCGAGCCGGTCAGATAGCCTGCGCCGAAACCGCCGACGGCGCCCATGATCATCATCCCTTCGACGCCAAGGTTGAGCACGCCGGAGCGTTCGACCACCAGTTCCCCGATCGCCGCAATGAGCAGCGGCGTCGCCGCCGTGGCGATGGTCAGGAGGATGTTGACGGTGATGTCCATCAGCGGGCTTCCTTCAACTTTGGCGCGGCCTCGAGCTTCGCGGCACTCTCCGATTTGGTCAGCGCCAGACCGATCAACCGGATGCGGTAATGGATGAGCGTGTCGCAGCCGAGCACGAAGAACAGCAGCATGCCCTGGAACACGCGCGCCACCTTGTCGGAGATGCCGAGCGCGCTTTGCACCGCCTCGCCGCCGAGATAGGTCAGGGCCAGCACCAGGCCCGCCGCGACGATGCCGAGGGGATTGAGCCGGCCAAGGAACGCCACGATGATGGCGGTGAAGCCGTAGCCGGGCGAAATGACGGGCTGAAGTTGCCCGATGGCGCCGGAAACTTCCGATATCCCGGCAAGCCCGGCCAGGGCGCCCGACAACAGGAAGGCGAAGAAGACCATGCGGTTGAGGCCGAAGCCGGCGAAGCGCCCTGCCCTCGGGCTGGAGCCGAGCACGCGAACCTCGAAACCCTTGAGCATGCGGCTCATCATCAGCCACACCAGCACCGCCGCGACCAGCGCGAACACGAAGCCCCAATTGGCGCGGCCGGCATCCGGCATCAGTTCCGGCAGGATGGCGGAATCGCCGAATTGGATGGTCTGCGGGAAGCCATGGCCCTGCGGGTCGCGCCAGGGTCCGCGCACCAGCCAGTCGAGGAAGAGCTGTGCGACGTAAACCAGCATCAGGCTGGTCAGGATCTCGTTGGTGCTGAAGCGGGTTTTCAGAAATGCGGGGATAGCCGCGTAGGCGGCACCGCCGACCATGCCCAGCAGAAGCATCAGCGGCAGCACCAATGGGCCCTCGAACCCAGGAAACAGCACCGGAACGGCCGAGCCGAAGATGGCGCCGAAGATGAACTGGCCTTCGGCGCCGATGTTCCAGATGTTGGCCTTGTAGCAGACCGACAGGCCGACCGCGATCAGGATCAGCGGCGCCGCCTTGATCGCCAGCTCGTGCAACTGCCAGACCTGGCTGACCGGCTCGATGAAATAGATGTTGAACGCGCTGAACGGATTGACCCCGAGCAGCGCGAACATGATGCCGCCCGCGATGATCGTCAGCGCGAAGGCGATGAATGGCGACAGCATGGAAAACAGCGCCGAGCGCTGCGGCCGTTTGACGAGTTCGAGGCGCATCATGCCGTCTCCAGCGTGTGTTCGGCGTGGCCTGGTTCGGCGCCGCCCATCAGCAGGCCGATTTTTTCGAAGGTCGCCTCGGCGATCGCCAGCGGCCTGGACAGTTCGCCATTGTGCATCACCGCGATCGCATCCGATATCTCGAACAGCTCGTCGAGATCCTGGCTGATGACCAACACCGCCGATCCGCTGCGGGACAGTTCGATGAGTGCCTGGCGGATATGGGCGGCTGCGCCTGCATCGACACCCCAGGTCGGCTGGTTGACCACCATGACGTCAGGCCTGCGGTCGAGTTCGCGGCCGACGATGAATTTCTGCAGATTGCCGCCGGACAGCGCTGCCGCCTCCGGATCGGGCGCGCTCTTGCGCACGTCCATCGCCTCGATGATGCGCTGGGCGGCGGCATAGACGGTGCCGCTCTTGACCATTCCGCCCGTCCCGACGAAGGTCTTGCCGTCGGTGGCATGGCGCGACAGGAGCAGGTTTTCCGAAAGCCGCATGCGCGGGGCGGCACCATGGCCGAGGCGCTCCTCCGGCACGAAGGCTGCACCCAGCAGCCGGCGCCCGGTGATGCTGAGGCTGCCCGCATCCTTGCCGCGAATGCGCACCGAGGCGGCATCCGGCTGCAGGACTTCACCGGAAACGGATTCGAAGAACTCGCCCTGGCCGTTGCCCGCGACACCGGCGATGCCGATCACCTCGCCGGCGCGGACGGTGAGATTGATATTCTTGAGCGGGATCGAAAACGGCGTCGCCGGCTTGCGGCTGAGGCCGCGGATTTCGAGCAGGGACTGTGCCGTTTCGATGCCCGCGACCGGCGCGCGCACCACGGCCTGCACTTCGTTGCCGACCATCATGCGGGCCAAGGACGCGGCGGTCTCCTCGCGCGGATTGCAGTGGCCGACCACCTTGCCGTGCCGCAGCACGGTGGCGCGGTCGCAGATGCGTTTGACCTCCTCCAGCCGGTGCGAGATGTACAGGATCGATTTGCCTTCCGAGCGCAGACGTTCGAGCGTCTCGAACAGCTTGTCGGCCTCCTGCGGCGTCAGCACCGAGGTCGGCTCGTCCAGGATGATGAGTTGCGGCGTCTGCAGCAGGCAGCGGATGATCTCGATGCGCTGGCGCTCGCCCACCGACAGGTCCCCTACCAGCGATTCAGGATCGAGCGGCAGGCCGTAGCTGTAGGAAAGCGCCCTCGCCTTGGCCGCGATGCTGCTGATCGGGGAGCCGTCATCCAGGGAAAGCGCGATGTTCTCGGCCGCCGTCAGCGCCTCGAACAGCGAGAAGTGCTGGAACACCATGCCGATGCCGAGCTTTTTCGCGACGCCCGGGCTGGTAATTCTGACGGCCTGGCCATTCCAGAATATTTCGCCGGAATTGGGCTCCAGCGAGCCGAACAGCATCTTGACCAGCGTCGATTTGCCGGCGCCGTTCTCGCCGAGCAGCGCGTGGATCTCACCCTTGGCTATGTCGAGGTCGACATGATCGCACGCCGTCAGCGTGCCGAAAATCTTGGTCAGGCCGCGAACCTCAAGCAGATTCGCTCCGTTATGATTTGCACTCACAGTGCCTCCCATCCGGGTTCCCGGATATATTCTGTGTTCCCGCAAGCATCGTATGCGCGGCCAGCTCTCATGCGAAAGCAGCACTCGACTTGAAAGAGCTTCAAGAATTTCAGCGGAAACTCAAGGGCAAAGATCAGTCTTCTTCGCGCAACCACGCGGCGGGCCGCCTTTTCGCGCAAACCGTGCCCGCACCTGCGGCAGAGAGCTCAAAACCAGGGCAGTTCCCGTCAGGGAACCAGTATGGTCGTGCCCGTGGTCCGGCGGCCTTCAAGATCCGCATGGGCTTTGCCCGCGTCCTTGAGTGCATAACGCTGGTTGATCTTGATCTCGACGGCGCCGCTAAGCACGACTTCGAACAAGGCCGCGGCCGAGGCGTCCAGATCCTCGCGTTTTGCATTGTAGACGAACAACGTCGGCCTTGTAGCGAACAAGGAGCCTTTCTGCGCCAGCAGCGACATCGAGAATGGCGGGATCGGTCCCGACGACTGGCCGAAGCTGACGAACATGCCGAGCGGCTTCAGGCAGTCGAGCGAGGCCGGGAATGTGTCGTTGCCGACGGAGTCGTAGACGACGTCGCATTTTTTGCCGCCGGTGATGGCCGCGACGCCGGCAACGAAATCCTGCTCCTTGTAGTTGATGACATGGTCGAAGCCGTGTGCCTTTGCGAGTTCGATCTTGTCGCTCGAACTTGCCGTGCCGATGACGGTCGCGCCCAGATGCTTCGCCCATTGGCCGAGAATGAGCCCGACGCCGCCGGCTGCCGCATGGAACAGGATGGTGTCGCCTGCCTTGACCTTGAAGGTCCGGCGCAAGAGATATTCGGCGGTCATGCCTTTCAGCATCATTGCTGCCGCCTGCTCGTCGCTGATGCCGTCCGGCACCTTGACGACCTTGCTGGCATCGATGACGCGCTCCTGCGCATAGGCGCCTGTGGTGACGGCATAGGCGATCCGGTCGCCGGGCTTCAGCCAGTCAACGCCCTCGCCCACAGTCAGGACCAAACCGGCGGCCTCGCTGCCGGGAATAAGCGGAAACCCGCCGGGCGGCGGATAGAGACCGGAGCGATGATAGACGTCGATGAAATTGAGGCCGATTGCCGTGTGCCTGACCAGGATCTGCCCTGATCCCGGTTGGCCGGGATCGGTGTCCTCATAGGTCAGGACTTCCGGACCGCCATGGGCGTGGATGCGGACTGCTTTGGGCATGGTGGGCTTCCTTGAGAAATTTGCCGATCAGGCTTTTTTGGCACCGAGATTTGGAAAGAACTGCATGATGCCGCCGATACAGGCGAGATAGAGCCCGGTAACGGTAATGCCAATCTTTATGAAGGTGCTGACCTGCGCGCCCAGCACGCCGATCTGGTCATAGAAGGCGGCGAGTGCCGCTTGCGCAAGCGCAAGCGCGCCGAAAGCGCACCACAAAAGAGTCATTGCGAGATTGATGCGCCGCAGCCGCACCACCCTAACCGGATGGATGAAGTTGATCGGAACGAATGTCAGGATGCCCGCCACCACGACCACCGCGAACGAGACCCATTGTCCCGGCTCGATGACGAAGAGCGTGAACACCACCATGTTCCAGACAACGGGGAATCCCTTGAAGAAATTCTCCTTCGTCTTCATGCCGGTGTCTGCATAGTAGATCGCGCTGGACACCACGATGATGGCCGCCGACAGGAACGACAGGCCCTCGCCCATGAAGCCGCGCTGATAGAGCGCGAAGGCCGGGATCAGCACATAGGTGACATAGTCGATGATGTTGTCGAGGAGCTCTCCCGACCATGTTGGCAGGATTTCCTTGACCTCGAGCTTGCGCGCGATCGGCCCGTCTATGCCGTCGACGAACAGCGCCAGCCCCAGCCACCAGAACATGGCCGTCCAGCGCTCCTCGCTCGCCGCCACCAGCGACAGGAAGGCCAGGAACGAACCCGAGGCGGTCAGGAGATGCACCGAAAAGGCGCGCGCCTGCGGCCAGGTGACTTTCTTCTTCGGCCGCGGAATCCGGTCGGCGATTTTCTTGGCGGCTTTCCTGGCCGTTGTGTTCTTGCTCACGGGCCCTGCCAGTCCAGCTTGCAGATTTCGGCTGAACGGCCGCCGAAATTCCAGTTGCGACCAAAGGCTCGCATCTTGCTCTTGTCGGACTTGGCCACGATGATCTCCGGCGCGATCCAATATTCGGAATTGCTGATCACCGTGTCCTTGTCGCGGTCCTTGCCGGCAATTGGCGTGACCGCCCCATCGATGATCTTCGGTATCTGGAAGATACGCGTCTTGTCGCGTGTCTCATAGGTAATCGGCACTTGTTCGACACCGAGGAATTTGCCGACGAGGATCGAAAGCAGCGACGTCGTCCCGCCCGCCTTGCCGGTGAAAATCTTCGTCAACGCCTTGACCGCATAGATCGAGGCTCTGACGTCGATGAACAGGCCGGCGGTCCAGTTGCCGCGGCTCATATAGCCGGGGATTTCCATGATCAGCCCGAGATTAAGCCCTGACAGGTCGACCTCTCCGAAATGACCGGCATCGATACGGAAACCCGCCCAGGTCTGGCAATAGCCTTCGGTCGGAGGATGGCTGCCCAGCGACAGCACGCAAGGGCAAAAAACCGTGCAATTGCAGGAGAGTACGAGCTCCCCCTTCATTGCCCAGCTCGGATCCGTCATCGAGTTTCCCCCACTCATAGCGAGACTACTAGCAGCGCGGCTGCCCAGACAAGCAGTATCGCACCGGCCAGCCGGGTTGGAAGCCTGCCCGCGGCTTGTTTTTCGATCAGGGTGAACAGGCCGATCAGCGCCATCCAGAAGACGTTCATCACGCCCACGGCGAACATCACCAGCATCAGTGCCCAGCAACAGCCAAGGCACCAGATGCCTTGCGCGACGCCGAGCCGGAAAATGGCTGCAGGCCGCGCGCTCCAGTTGGCAAACAGGATCGCGAAGGGGTTCCTGCATTTCTTCAGGCAGGCCTCCTTCAGGCCACTGAACTGGTAGAGGCCGGCGACCAGCAAGGCGACAGCGCCGGCAATGCCCAGAACCGGATCGAACATCTGGCCTGACGAGGCGAACGCATCGATGGCGAGCGTCAGCGCCGCAAACCCAGCCGACGCGGCCAGCCATGTCGAGAGATAGCCGGCGACCAGCACCAGCGGATGGACGACCGGCTCATGCCTGATCCTGGCCGTATCGGCGATCTCGCAATAGGTTCGGATCATCGGCGCCGCCGAGGGCAGCATCGTCGCGGTCGCCATCAGGAACCACATTGCCGTCAGCGCACCGGCGCGCGGGCCGATATCTCCGTCCAGGGGCGCGGCCGAGAGGCAGAGGGCGAAGAACCGGGCCAGCGAATCGGGCAACGGCAGCTGCGGCAGGGTTTTCAACAAGGCGTCGCCGGGCGCGCCGATACCCGCGGCGCGTCCCTCCGCGGCGCGGACCGCCATTGCGGCCAGGGACAGCCAGGCAAGCAGGATGCCGGCGCCGACAACGAGGTTCACCGTCAAACGCGGGTTGCGTGCGATATCGGCCGTCGCACGGCCTGCGCTGTCGAGATGGCTGAAGTCGTCCTGGCGGCCGGTCATGACCTTCGAATGGGCCGAATCGCCCCGTTGATCAAGCCGTATGACCTGACCTATATGCTCATCGAGTGGCGGGGCGCGTGCGCTGCCCCGCATCGCAAGCCGGAAGCCGATCTTGGAGCATCAGAAAACAACACGGATACTCATCGCCGGCACGGGGCCGGCAGGGCTGATCGCCGCGCTCGGTTTCGCCGATGCCGGCTTTCCGGTGACGCTCGTCGGGCCGGAGGCATCCGCTCCCGATGGCCGCACGACGGCACTGATGAACCCTGCCTTGAAGGTGCTTGAGCGGCTGGGCGTCCTCGCCGACATCAAGCCGCAGGCCGCGCCCCTCAAGGTGATGCGCATCGTCGACGCGACCAACCGATTGATCCGCAGTCCGGTCGTCACCTTCCGCGCCAGCGAGATCGACGAGGATCAGTTCGGGCTCAACCTGCCCAATAGCGTCCTCATTCCCGCGCTCGCCGGCAGGGTTGCCGCGCATTCCGGGATCGCGTGGCTGACATCCATGGTCGATGCCTGGCATCTCGGCGCCGATAAGGCTCGCGCGGCCCTTGCCGACGGCAGCGTGATCGAAGCATCCCTGGCGGTTGCCGCCGACGGACGCCTGTCGCCGGCGCGCCAGGCGGCGGGAATCTCGACCGCCGCGCGGACTTATCCTCAGGCAGCGCTGGTGCTCAACTTCTCCCACAGCCGCGATCATGCCTTCACCTCGACCGAGTTCCATACCGAAACCGGTCCGTTCACGCAGGTTCCGCTGCCCGGCAACCGCTCGAGCCTGGTCTGGGTGGTCAAGCCGGAAACCGCCACGGAACTTGCCGCGCTGGACGATGCGACGTTGTCGCTGCGGGTCGAACAGCGGATGCAGTCCATGCTGGGCCGGGTGACGGTCGAGCCAGGCCGGCAGGTCTATCCGCTTGCAACGGCGACGCCGCTGCGTTTTGCGCGCGACCGGGTGGCGCTTGTCGGCGAAGCCGCCCACGTATTTCCGCCGATCGGCGCGCAAGGGCTCAATCTTGGCATCAGGGATATCGACGATCTTATTGGAATCGCGAATGAAAATTATGAAGACCCAGGGGCCGCGAAAGCCCTCGCCATCTATGACTTCAAGCGCCGGCCCGATATTCTGGCGCGCAGCAGCGCGGTCAATCTACTGAACATGTCGCTGCTTTCCGACCTGCTGCCGGCGCAGATGGCGCGCGGTGCCGGGCTCGGCGTGCTTGGTGGTTTTGCACCGCTTCGCGCTTTCTTCATGCGCGAAGGGCTCCGTCCCGGCAGCGGGTTTGCGGCGCTTGGCGGTGGCTTGGGAAAGCAAGCGCGCCAGCAGTGAGCTTGCGAACACATTTGCTGCCGGCAGGCATCGATGGCCGGCAACTCGCCCACAATCTTTGCTCCGTATCACACGCAGCTTGAGGACGCTCAAAGCTTCGGGATTGAATTGATTCGGAGTCTGCGCCAAATAAAGCTAAGGAATTCAGTGGTGAGTACGATGAGAACAGCCAAATTCGCGATCGGACAGGTGGTTCGCCATCGGCTGTTTCCGTTCCGGGGCATCATTTTCGATGTCGATCCGCAATTCGCCAATACGGAGGAATGGTACGAGGCGATCCCCGTCGACGTGCGCCCGCGCAAGGACCAGCCGTTCTACCATCTGCTCGCCGAGAATTCGGAAACCGAGTACATCGCCTATGTGTCCGAGCAGAATCTGCTCGAGGACCAATCGGGAGAACCGGTCCGCCACCCGCAGATCAAGGAAATGTTCGACAAAAAGCCGGACGGACGCTACGAACCGAAACGGCAGTCCAGGCATTGATCACCTCAGGCACTGATCAGTGAGTCAGGTGCAGAAGCAAAAAGCGGGGCATGACCCCGCTTTTTTGTGGCTTTGAGAATGCCCGAACCGATCAGTTCGCGGTCTTCGCCTTGTCCTGCTCTTCCTTGAGCTTCTTGGCGAAGTCCTGGTTGTTCTTGGCGACGAAATCCTGGAGCTTCTTCTGCCGGTCCTCGATGTCCGACTGCTGCAGCGGCGGGCCGTCATAGGCGCCGCTGAAGCCCTGCAGCGCGACCTTGATCGGATTGGGCTGGTTCTGGAAATTGATCGAGGTCAAGGTGAGCGCCTGGCCCTTCTTGAAGGAGGCGACGAGCTGGTCGGTCAGCGGCACTTCCGCCACGCAGCGGTCGGGGAAGCAGACCACATATTCAAGCTTCTGCGTTTTGCCGGTATCGATCTGGAGGCCAATGCCGGCACCAACCAGACGACCGGTCGGAACCGTCACCTGGAAGACCTTGCGGTTCACCTTGCCTTTCAGCTCGATCAGGCTCACGCCGGTGACCAACTGGCCGTTGCCGGCGGTGGTGATGTTCTGCACGTTGCAGATGTCGACGTCTTCCTGCTTTGTGCAAGCCTTGAACCAGCCCTGCGGGATCTGTTGTTGCTGCTGTGCGGAAGCAACGGGAATTGCCGCGCCCAGAAAGCCGATCACGCCAGCGGCCATGACCGACAGGCGGTACGCATTGCTGTTCAGGCTCGTCATGTCGTGCACTTCCTCTCAAATGATCCCGGGGACCCGCTTCTTCGCGCCGTGTGGTCCAGCTACCTGTTGCCGAAATGAGGCAACAGAATGACTTCGGACGGCGTGTTACACTGCAAGCGGTGCCGAATCCAGCCCGCAATCTGCGATTCTTGGCAACGAACATTGGCGGTGCCCCATGCTAGTGTGCGCACCGAATCATCAAGCCGACCCGGTAAGGAGACGGTCATGGGCCGCGTTCTCGTTTGGCTGATCACCGCGACATCATTTTTCGCCCTTTCGCCCCTGCCGGCGGCGTCGGAACCCAGATATGCAATTGCCATGCAGGGTGAGCCGGCCCTGCCGCCCGACTATGCGCATTTCGACTACGTCAATCCCGACGCGCCGAAGGGCGGCAGCATTACCTATTGCGTCGTCGGCAGTTTCGACAATCTCAACCCCTTCATCCTGAAGAGCCTGCGCACCACGGCGCGCGGCATGATGGACACGATCTTCGGCAATCTGGTCTTCGAGCCGCTGATGCAGCGCAATGCCGACGAGGCCTTCACGCTCTATGGCTTGCTTGCCGAGTCGGCCGACATGGATTCCGAGCGCAAGAGCATCGAATTCCATCTCAACCCGAATGCCAAATGGTCGGACGGCCAGCCGGTGACGCCGGAGGACGTGCTGTTCACCTACGATGCCTATACGCAGAAAGGCCGTCCGCCCTACAGCGACCGCATGGCCAGGATTGCCAAGCTTGAGAAGACCGGCGACCACAGCGTGCGGTTCACCTTCAACGACAAGGCCGATCGCGAATTTCCGCTGATCATCGCGCTGACGCCGATCATCCCCAAGCACGCCTTCGACATCGAGACTTTCGACAGGACGACGCTGAAGCCGTTGATCGGCAGCGGCCCCTACAGGATCGCACAGGTGACGCCCGGCCAGCGCATCGTTTTCAAGCGCAACCCGGACTATTGGGGCAAGGATATTCCGGCCAAGCGCGGCTTCGACAATTACGACCAGATCACCATCGAATATTTCCTCAACGCCAATGCCAAGCTCGAGGCGTTCAAGAAAGGCCTTTGCGCCATCGACGACGACAGCGATCCGGTGAAGCGCGAACGCGATCTGGATTTTCCCGCTTTCCATAGGGGAGAGGTGGTTGCCGAAACTTTCGACACCGGTATTCCACCCGTCGTGACCGGTTTCCTGTTCAACACGAGGCTGCCGAAATTCTCGAACCCCGTGGTGCGTCAGGCGCTCGGCATGCTCTACGACTTCGAATGGGCCAACAAGAACCTGTTTGGCGGCAAATACGCGCGAACGATGAGCTACTGGCAGAATTCCGAGCTTTCGGCGCTCGGCCATCCGGCCGACGACAGGGAAAAAGCGTTGCTGGCGCCCTACCCCGGCCGCGTGCCGGCCGACGTCATGGACGGAACCTGGCGGCCGCCGGTGACCGATGGCTCGGGCCAGGACCGAAAGGTGCTGAAAGCGGCTTTCGATCTCCTGAAAAGCATCGGCTACCACCTGCAGGGCGGCACGATGCTCGACCCCGAGGGCAAGCCCTTCGGCTTCGAGATCCTGACCGCCTCGCAGGACGAGGAGCGTCTCGCCGGCATCTACCAGCGCACGCTGGAAAAGATCGGCATCGATGTCTCCATCCGCAGCCTCGACGGCGACCAGATACAGTCGCGCAAGCAGCGTTTCGATTTCGAGGTGCTGATCGGCTCGAGCGGCTTCAACAATTCGCTCTCGCCCGGCATCGAGCAGATCGGGCGTTGGTCATCCTCCGCCGCCAAGGCTGAAGGTTCGTTCAACCTCGCCGGCGTCGCCGATCCCGCGGTGGACGCTGCGATCGAGGCCATGTTGCGCGCCCGCACCAAGGAGGATTACGTCGCCGCCGTGCGCGTTCTCGACCGGTTGCTGATCTCCGGCAACTACATGGTGCCGATGCAGCACAACACGCAGCAATGGATTGCTTACTGGAATTATCTGGACCATCCGCAAAAGACGCCCATATTCGGTTACCAGTTGCCGACCTGGTGGCGAAAGCCGAACTGAGCATAGGCCCAGGAGTGGAAGCCCGGTAAGTGCACGGCGCCCGAACGTT
Organism: Mesorhizobium sp. B2-4-2; assembly: GCF_006442845.1. NCBI lineage: Bacteria > Pseudomonadati > Pseudomonadota > Alphaproteobacteria > Hyphomicrobiales > Phyllobacteriaceae > Mesorhizobium > Mesorhizobium sp. B2-4-2. Next base: position 120,282 of record NZ_VFVM01000009.1, read on the forward strand.
CAGGAGATCGAGATGAGCCAAGCGAATACGATCACCATAGACGTGGTGTCCGACGTCGTGTGCCCATGGTGCTTCATCGGCCAGAAGCGGCTGGATAAGGCGGTCGCCGCCGCCGGCGAGGTGGATGTGCATATACGCTGGCGGCCGTTCCAGCTCGATCCGACCATTCCGCCGGAAGGCAAGGATCGCCGCGAGTATATGCTGGCCAAGTTCGGCAGCGACGAACACATTCGCCAGATCCACGCCCGTATCGAGCCGCTCGGTGAAGCCGAAGGCATTTCCTTCGCTTTCGGCGCCATCAAGGTCGCGCCCAACACGCTTGACGCCCATCGCGTCATTCGCTGGGCCGGTGCGGCTGGCGAAGACGTGCAGAACCGGCTGGTGCGCCGCCTGTTCCAGCTGAACTTCGAAGAAGGCGCCAACATCGGCGATCACGCCGTGCTGGTCGAGGCGGCGCGCGAGACCGGAATGGACGCATCCGTTGTCGAGACGCTCTTGCCGACCGATGCCGATGTCGAGGCGGTTCGCACCGAGATCGCCACCGCGTCGCGCATGGGCATATCAGGCGTGCCATGCTTCCTGCTGGAGGGCAAATATGCGGTGATGGGCGCGCAGGACGTCGACACGCTCGCCGACGCCATCCGCCAGGTAGCCGCCGCCAAGGCGCGTGGCGAACTGGAAAAAGTCGACTGAACCCGATCTTAAACGCAGGATTTTCAAGCAGCCCTCCCCGGGCGTGAGGCAACGCCTGGCCCCCGTGGGTTCCGCGATCATTGGCTTTGCCGACGTCGCGGCCTGCCTTGATGCCGCCGGTCCGGTCGATCGCTGGCTTGCACAGCGTCTCAGGTCATTTCCGGACTTCCGGCGGGGACATGCCGGCGAGGAATCAGGCGTCCAGGGCGACGTGTTTTCCGGAATTTTGATTAGCCTGCAATGAAAAGCCGGCTTGCCGGGCAGCCCAAGCGGGTCACAAATTCGTGCGAACGCCTTCCCTAGGGGAAGGTAGAAACGTCGCGCTCTGATGCCGCGTAATTACCTGACATCACTAGCTTAAACCGGCTTTTCGTCGGCTTTGGCGCGACGCTCGGGAAGCCGAACCTGTTGCCCTGCAGCCACGGCATCCACCTCAATCCCGCTGCCCCCCTATAAAAAATAATGGAAAATGATCAATTGGTGTTACCATCCGTAACAATACAAAAAAGGTTTGGGCGGGATTGTGATTCGGGTCGACAGACCACCGCAACTGTCAGGAACAGATGGACTACACAGCGATGCCGCAAGGCGGTCGCTTCTGACCCCGGTTTCCTCGATGCGCAGCTTCTGGGGCCTGATGCGCGCCTACTGGGTCTCGGACCGGTGGAAGGAGGCCTGGACGCTGACGCTGGTGATCGCGCTGCTCACCGCTCTGTCCAGCAAGGCCGGCGTCTGGTTCGCAGAAGCGTCCGGAGAACTGGTCAACTCGATCGCCTTCTTCCACGACGCCGCCAACACCACCCCTCTCCAGACGCTTTTGGCCAATGCCGGTATTTTGGTGCTGCTGGTCGTGCTCAAGGACGCCGGCTTCACGGGCATCCGCAATCTTGTCTCGGCAACCTTGCACCGCAAATGGCGCGGTTGGCTCGACAGCCGTTTCAACGAGGCGCTGCTGGACGGCAACCACACCCATTTCCACGCCCAGCATGCCTCGACCGGCAATGGCGCGCCGGCCCCCGACAACATCGATCAGCGCGTCCAGGAATCGATCAAGGACATGACGGGCGGCGCCATCGGGCTGGCCATGGGTGTGCTGGGTGTCGCCACCTCGCTCTATTTCGTCGGCCAGAAGCTGCTCGAGACCTCCGTCGAGGTAAAGGGGCTCGAATTCCTCGGCAGCTATGGCAGCGCCATCCTCGCCCTCCTTGCCGTCGCCATCTATGTGCCGCTCAACACTTGGATCGCGGTAAAGCTCGGTGGCATGCTCGAGCGTCTCAATGTCAGGATGCAGCAGGCCGAAGGCAGTTACCGTGGCGAGCTGACGACATTCCTGCGCCGCAGCTTCCATGTCGCGGCCTCGCGCGGCGAAGGCGTGCAGAGGACCATGCATGGCCGCCTCTATGGCGATATTGACGGCACATGGACGCGGCTCAACATCGTCAACACCGTCTACATGTCGTTCGAGCTGATCTACAATTTCATCGGCGCCCGCATTGTCGCCTATGGACCGGGCCTTGTGCCGTTCATCCACAACGGCTTCGACCTGAAGGGCTACATAACCGGCTCCGAACTGGTCAATTCGCTGATCGGCCAATGTTCGTGGTTCATCCATGTCATGCCCGCCATCGCCACCCTGCGCGCCAACAGCCAGCGTGTCACCGAGTTGGCCAATGCGATCGAGAACGTTCAGCACCCCCAGGAATTCTACAGCCAGAGCGGCCGTTCCGACTTCCGCTACGCCAGCCAGAACCCGGTTTTTGGCTTGACCATCCAGAAGCTCGAACTGGCGCATCAGGGTGAGGACGCAACGCCTTTCCTCGTAGCGGCGAACCTGCGCTTCCGGCGCGGCGAATGGACCTTCCTGAAAGGCGAATCCGGCTGCGGCAAGACCTCGCTGATCAAGGCCATCAACGGCCTGTGGCCCTACGGCCGCGGCACCATCGTCTTCCCCGAAGGGGTGAAGAGTTTCTATGCAGCCCAGGAGGTCAAGCTGCAGCAGGTGACCCTGAAGCAGCTGGTCTGCCTGCCGGGCTCCGAGCACGACCATGGCGACGCGCAGGTCGCGTCCGCGCTGCACAAGGCGGGTCTGGGCGACTTCATCGAGAATATGGGCGACGAAAGCCGCGAAGGCAAAAGCTGGGATCAGGTCCTGTCCGGCGGTCAGAAACAGAAGCTGGTGGTGGCCCGCATCGTGCTCCATCAACCCGGGCTACTATTCCTGGACGAGGCGACCGGCGCACTCGATCCGGAGGGCAAGGTTGCCTTCCACCAGGCGATCAAGGACAACTGCCCCGATGTAACGGTGATCAGCGTCATGCATGAAGCGGTGGCGCCGCGATCGGTCACCGGCGCCGAGTTCTACCACTCGATCGTCGCGATCGCGGACGGCGTCGCCACCAAGAAGCCGCTGGTGCCGAGCCTGCCTCCCGAGCTCACCACCATTCTCGCACAGCCGGGGCCGGTGCCAAGGCCGGTCGACGACAAATGGCTGCGTTTTCCGCGCCGGCTGAAGCAGAAGTAGCCGGACTCGCCGCGGCATAGGCCGTCCAGCCATTTTACTGTTTCGGCGCGATACGCTTCAGCGATCACAGTCTCGCGACTGGGGCATGTTGCCCGCATTTTCCTCGATCACCTCGATTGACAGGGCAAGGCGAGCTCCTATGTTGCACCCGCTCGCAGACATCAAACTCGAACCCGCGAGCGGAAAGGTCACCGCGCCATGCCTGGCGACAGTCACAGTCGAACGCAACCGCCGTCCGCCCTGACGTGACCTCGACGGTTCACGTCTTGCCGGACGGCAAGGAGTGAACCATGAACGATTTTTCCCCCGTAGCGGACGACGAGGCCGTCGCCATCGCCCGCATCCTTGCAAACGACCATGTCGCAGACGTGGTCGAAGCGCTCAACCGCGAGTCGCGCGAAACGGCGACCGAGCTGCTTTGCGAAGTGCCGTTCGAACGGCTGGTCGAGATCTTCGACCAGCCGGAGCTCGAGGGCGCGCCCGAGCTGGCGGAGGCCTTGCCTCGCGCCAAGGCGGGCAAGCTGCTTACCGCCATGTCGGTCGATCGCGCTGCCGACATCCTGCGCGATCTTGACGAACCCGCCCGTTCCGAGCTGCTCGGCGTGCTGGCGCCCCCGCTGCGCGCAACCCTGCTCTCGATTCTCGGTTACCCCGAAGGCAGTGCCGCTTCGATCATGACGACGGAGTTCGTCAGCGTGCCCTCGGACTGGACCGTCGGCCGCACGCTCGACTACATCCGAAAGGTCGAGCGGACGCGCGAAACCGTCTACGCCATCTACATCGTCGATCCCGAGACGCATCTGCTCATGCGCTCGACCGGTCTGCGCCGGCTCATCACCGGCGAGCCTGACGATTCGATCCTGTCGGTGGCGCCGGACCGCGTGCCGGTGACCGTCACGCCTTTGACCGATCGCGAAACCCTGGCGCAGACGATCTCCAAATACGATTTGCTCGCCGTTCCCGTCGTCGATCACGGCAAGATCCTCGGCATCGTCACCATCGACGACATCATCGACACGATGATCGAGGAGACGACGGAGGACGTGCATCGCTTCGGCGGCATGGAGGCTCTGGACGAGCCCTACATGAAGATGAGCTTCCTCGCCATGATCCAGAAGCGTGCCGGCTGGCTGTGCGCGCTGTTCATCAGCGAGATGCTGACGGCCAACGCGATGCAAAGCTACGAGAGCGAGCTGGAAAAAGCGATCGTGCTGACGCTCTTCATTCCGCTGATCATGAGTTCCGGCGGCAATTCCGGCTCGCAGGCGACCTCGCTGGTCATACGCGCGCTGGCATTGCGCGAGATCGGCCTGCGCGACTGGTGGCGGGTGGCGTTGCGCGAATTGCCCACCGGCCTCCTGCTCGGGGCGATACTCGGCGTCGTCGGCATCTGCCGCATCGCGCTCTGGCAGTATTTCGACTTCTACGACTACGGCCCGCACTGGCCGTTGATCGCCGCGACGGTCGGAGCGGCATTGGTCGGCATCGTCACCTTCGGCTCGCTGTCGGGTTCGATGTTGCCGTTCGCCTTGAAACGCGTCGGCTTCGACCCGGCCAGCGCGTCGGCGCCGTTTGTCGCCACGCTGGTCGATGTCACCGGGCTTGTCATCTATTTCTCGGTGGCGCAGGTGATCCTGCGCGGCACGTTGCTGTAGCAGCTCTCCTAGCTGCGTCGCGGCAAGTACCTTGCCGCGGCGCGTTTGTCCGTCAGTCTACGCGCTCGCCATCCTTCACTCGGTAAGTCGGCTTGTACATGGTCACAAGCTCTTCCGCGGCCGTCGGATGCACGGCCATGGTGCGGTCGAAATCATCCTTGACCAGCCCGGCCTTCAGCGGAATGGCGAGAAGCTGCGCCATCTCGCCGGCATCCGGCCCCAATATGTGCGCGCCGAGTACCTTCTTAGACGCGCCATCGACCACCAGCTTCATCAGCATCTTTTCGTCGCGGCCGGACAAGGTGTGCCGCATCGGACGGAATGCCGCGCGATAGATCTCGATGTCGGGGAAGCGCTTGACCGCCTCGTCTTCCGACAGGCCGACCGTGCCGATCTCCGGCTGCGAGAACACGGCGGTGGCGATCGTGTCGTGGTCGGGCGCGGTCGGGTTGCCCTTGAAGGCGGTCTCGACGAAGCACATCGCCTCGTGGATCGCCACCGGCGTCAGTTGCACGCGATTGGTGACGTCGCCGATCGCCCAGATGTTTTCGACGTTGGTGCGGGAGTACGCGTCGACCTGGATCGCGCCGGTCGCGGTCATCTCGATGCCGATGCCTTCCAGTCCCATATTCTCGGTGTTGGGGATGCGGCCGATGGCGAGCATCACCTGGTCGACCGTCAGCGTCTGGCCGCCGGTGAGCAACGCGTCGAGCCGGCCGTCCGGCCGTTTGCGGATCCATTCCGAGACGGCATGGCAAAGGATCTTGATCCCCTTCTTCTCCATCGTTTCGTGCAGCATGCGCCGCAGGTCCATATCGAAGCGGCTGAGGATCTCCTTGCCGCGATAGACCAGCGTGGTGTCGACGCCCAGGCCATGGAAGATGTTGGCGAATTCGACCGCGATATAGCCGCCGCCTTCGATCATGATCGACTTGGGCAACTGCTTGAGGTCGAAGGCCTCGTTGGAGAAGATGCAGTGTTCGTGGCCGGGCAATGCCGGGTGCGGCGCCGGACGGCCGCCGGTGGCGATCAGGATCTGGTCGGCGGTGACGGTACGGTCCTGGTCCAGAAGATGCACCACATGCGGGTCGACGATCATGGCGCGCGTGTGAAAGGCCTCGCCGCCGGCGCCCTCGACGTTCCTCTTGTAGATCGCCTCCAGACGGCTGATCTCGCGGTCCTTGTTGGCGACCAGCGTGGGCCAGTCGAAACTGGCTTCCGGCACCGTCCAGCCATAGCCGGCGGCATCGGCGAAATGCTCGGGAAATTGCGAAGCATAGACATAGAGCTTCTTCGGTACGCAGCCTCTGATGACGCAGGTGCCGCCGAAGCGATATTCCTCGGCGATGCCGACGCGCTTGCCGAGCGCTGCGGCGACGCGCGCCGCCCTCACCCCGCCCGAACCGCCGCCGATAACGAAAAGATCGTAGTCGTAACCGGCCATTGCGCGGCTCCTTGAGCTTCGGAAAATGTGAGTGACAGGTAGGCCGCAAACCATCAAAAGAAAAGCCCGGACGAGCCGGGCTTCACAGATGGCCGCAGGGCCGTTTGGAATGGCAGGATCAGTTCTGCGTGTCGTCGGCAGGGGCCGATCCATCGGCAGGCGCGGCGCCATCGGCGGGCGCGGCCGCATTAGCAGGCGCTGCCGGCGCTTTCGCCTTGGCCGCCGCGGCCAGCGTTTCACCGACCTGCTGGGCGAGGTCACGAGCAAGCCCGTTCTGCCAGATATCGGCGGCCTTCACCAGGTCGCGCGTCACGGCCGGGCCGCTCTCGAGGAGCTTCTTGCCGGAGTCCGAATTGTAGAAGGTCGCGATGTCGTTGAGTTCCTGTTCGGAAAACACCTTCGCATAGGCAAGGGCCGCTTCCTTCTCCAGGTCGGCCCGGCGCGAGGCAAGCGCCAGCGCCTTCTCGCTGATCGTCTTGGCGATCAGCTCCTGCATGTCGGGGTTCTTTTGGATGAGCTGCGATTCGAGGGCGGCGGCGGCCTGCGGCAGGATGTTGTCGAACGGGTCGGTCGCATGGATCGCGGTGACCGCGGCGCGCGCCGCCTTCAGGTGTGCTTCCGTGACGTCCTGCGAGAACGCCGGCGAAGAGAAGGCGAAGACGGCCGATGCCGCCAGAAGGACGGACAAGCGGCGAACCCGGTTATGCAACATCATGGTCGATAGAACTCCCTGTTTTTCAGGCGGCATGGACGGTTTGGATGCCATCGCCCCCGGCGATGATGGCCGCTGACGCCAGCCCGATGAAAAGACCGTGCTCGACCACGCCGGGAATGGCGTGGAGAGCATTCGATAGCGCTCTTGTATCCGGAATGCGGCCAAAAGATGCATCGAGGATAAAGTGGCCGCCGTCTGTAACAAAAGCCTGGCCGCCCGTCATCCTCAATGTAACCGGACCGGAAAGGCCGAGCCTTGCAGCCGCCTTCCCGATCGCGATTTCGGTTGCGCGCAGGCCGAACGGGTTGACCTCGATGGGCAATGGAAAACGGCCGAGCGTCTCGACCATCTTGGAGCGATCGGCGATGACGATCATGCGAGCGGAAGCCGCCGCGACGATCTTCTCGCGCAGCAATGCGCCGCCGCCGCCCTTGATCAGCGTTAGTGCGGGGTCGACTTCGTCGGCGCCGTCCACGGTGAGATCGAGTTCCGGCGTGTCCTCCAGTGTCGACAGCGGCACCCCAAGCTCGCGGCACAGCGAGGCGGTGCGCTCGGACGTCGGCACGCCGATGATGGTCAGGCCGGTGGCCACCTTGTCGGCAAGCAGCCGCACGAACTCGTCGGCGGTGGTGCCGGTGCCGATGCCGAGCCGCATGCCGTCGGTGACATGGGCAAGGGCCGCCCGCGCGGCTTCGACCTTCAACTGTCTTGCATCCATGCCGCTTTTACCGCCCCGGAACCTGGTGTTTGCGGCTCCTACCATTTTTGCCGTCCCGGTCAAAGCCCTTGCAGCGGCGTAGGTTGATGACGTTCGGCCTCCCGTCAATGGTGTGCCCGCGCGGCCAGCGAGCGATGAGCGGGTAACGTTCATAGGAATTTTTTCTTATATGCCATTGACTGGGTGAAGGCAGTTATGCTACATATTTGCCTATGGTGCAGATTTGCGCCGGGACCCGCCGCACTGGCGGGTTTTTTCATGGCTGGCGGTTCGTCGCGAATGCCCGGTCCGGGGAGCTTGCTTGCCTGAACGAGCCTGCCCGGCGCTTGCCTTGACGCGCCGCAGCCTTTATCGCCTGCCCATTGCATAAACTGCCCAGGATGGATCATGACCCGCCCGATCATCGTGTTCGACCTCGACGGTACGCTGATCGACACAGCGCCGGACCTGCTCGACAGCCTTAACCACAGCCTTGCCGCCAGCGCGCTCGCGGCCGTCGACGAAGCCGGCTTCAGGCGCTTCGTCGGCCATGGCGGCCGCGTGATGATCGAACGGGCACACGCCGCGCAGCAGCGGTCCCTCGATGTCGCGGAACACGACCGGCTGCTGAAACTGTTCCTCGATCATTACACCCTCAACATTCCCGGCAAGTCCCGCCCCTACCCCGGCGTCCTCGAGGCGATCGCCCGCTTCGAGAAGGCCGGCTACCTCCTGGCCGTCTGCACCAACAAATACGAGGCCAACTCGCTGGCGCTGATCGAGGCGCTCGGCCTGACCAAACACTTCGCGGCGATTGCCGGACAGGATACCTTCGCCTTCCGCAAACCCGATCCGCGCCACCTCACCGAAACCATCAAGCGCGCCGGCGGCGACCCGCACCGCGCTTTGATGGTCGGCGATTCGCAGACCGACATCGACACCGCGAAAGCCGCCGGCATCCCCGTCGTGGCGGTCGATTTCGGCTACACCGACCGCCACGTGCGCGAATTCGAGCCCTCGGCGGTGATCTCGCATTTCGACGCGCTGACGCTGGACCTGGCCGAGCGGCTTATCGCGGCGGCGCAACATTGAACGGATAGCGGGCGGCCGGGACAGGTTCAATGACAGTTTCCTGTTTGCGGCGGATGCCTCTAATGATCGAAGTCGGCGCCGCCCCTCATCGCCCTGCCGGGCATTTCTCCCCGCACAGAGACGAGGAGAAGGGTCTGGCCGGAACGCTGGCGCCTCCATTGCAACGTTAAAAATTGGCGAAAACGGCGACACAGCCCCCTCTCCCCGTCTAGACGGGGAGAGGATGCCGGCAGGCAGGTGAGGGGCGGCGCCGGCGCTTGAAAGAGTATGACGAAACCTGAAGCGATTGCCCCCTGTGAGAACGCCGGACACCGCCTTGACTTCCCGCACCGCCCTCCCTTATATCGCGGCTCGCTTGGCCTTCGGGCAACGAGCGGGCGATTAGCTCAGCGGGAGAGCACACCCTTCACACGGGTGGGGTCGCAGGTTCAATCCCTGCATCGCCCACCATCCAACTAAACTGATTTGTTGGATGACTAGGCCCCTCCACTTTGTCCAAAAAAGCTACTGGCGCGTAGGCCAAACAGCTTGGCGCCTCGCCCTTATTGATTTTGGGTTTCCGTCACCATCTGTCGGTTTGTTTGTATGCAAATCAGTTGGGCGACGCTATGGTAGCTTCCTCAACGTCAGATTCTCGGGGGAGAACATGGCAGAACACGCCGTTGAAATCGTCAGGGAAAAGTCGTGGTCGGTTCGCGTGACCGTCAATGGCGTCACCACCACCGTCCCATTCTCGGCCGAAAGCTATGCGCGCTCATACGCCGACGGTCAGGCGTTCCGGCTGGGTGTGCAGGTGGCAGAGCTTAAGCGGTCAGCCTGACGCGTGGGGGTTGAGAAGCCCTCCGAAAAATTGCAGGTAGGCGACGAAAGCCGGATCATGTGGGGCGACGGCGAGCGGGCTCGGCCCGTGCGGGCGAGCAGGTATTCGAGAATCGCGATCGATTCGACCATGATCATTCGCCGTCTTGTAGCGCCGGGACAAAGCCGGCGGGGTTGATTGCAAGAAAATCGGGAATTGCTCGAGGGCAGTCACAAAGCCGATGCATAGCCTGGCCATCCATCCCGCCTGGGGAACAAACCTCCCCATCACTGAGTTTCCCCCTGTCGAAACTTGAGGGAAAACCATGACCAGATTTCTCGTGGCGACAAGCGTCGCCGTTCTTCTCGGCTCCGGCCCGGTTCTGGCGGCCGACGAAAAACCGCTGCCGCCGCCCAATGCCAAGAAATTGTCGGACATCATCGACAAGGTCGAGCAGCGCGATGGCTTCCGCTATGTCAAGGAGGTCGACTGGGATGATGGCGCCTATACCGTCACCTACTACACCGCCGACAAGGCGAAGGTCGAAATCACCTATGATCCGGTGACAGCCGAACCCAGATAGCTTCGTCAGGGGAAACCTGCGGGACGGGCAACCCGTTCTACGATCCCTCCCGGCAATGATCACCGGTTCCATCTGAAAATGCCGAGCCTGCGGCGTGAGATGTGCCCGCCCTTGCGCCAATGCACCTTTGATGGCTGATTACAGCGGAGCTTCACGGGGGGTATGCATGGCGACGGCCAGGCATGTGTTGAAACGTATCTTGATGGTGCTTGCCGGCTATCTCGTCGCCGTGCTGGTCGGACTGATTGCCATCGTCGCGATTTACGCTGCGCTGAGCTCCCTGCCCAATGCGCCCCGGTATTTCGACCTCATGGGCGTCTCGCCGATCGCGGCGCTGGTGGTGCCGCCGCTCGGCATGTTCATCTATTTCCTGACGATCGTGCTGACCGGGGCGCAGACCCTGATCTTCGCATTGATCGCCGAATTCTTCTCGTTGCGCGGCTTGCGGCTCCACATGCTCTTCGGCGGTGCGGCGGCGGTCGGCGGCTTTGCCCTGATCTGGCCGAGCGCGCTCGAGGACATGGCCTCGGAGCGCTGGGCCGACATCGGCATCATCGCCGCTGCAGGCCTGGTCGCCGGGCTTGTCTACTGGCTGATCGCAGGGCGCGACGCCGGTTTCCGGCGACCGCTCTCGGCCCGCTGAATTCTCAGCTCGACGGGGAGCGTGCCGCTTCGGTGGCGTCCAGGGCCTGCTTCAACCGCGTGTCCCGGTCGTAGACGTCGTTGAAGTATTCGACCTTGCCGGACATGTCTGGCCATGCGGTGAAATAGGCCACATAGACCGGGATTGTGCGCGTCACATTCTCGGTCGCGTGCCCGTGCTTCAGCTTCTCGGCGATGTAGTCGACCGACGTGCCCAGCACCGCAGCCGCCATGCCGCGCGGGTCCTGCAACCGCACGCAGCCGTGGCTGAGCGCACGCATATCGCGCTGGAAGAACGACTTCTGCGGCGTGTCGTGCATGTAGATGGCGTGCTTGTTGGGGAACAGGATCTTCAATTCGCCCAGCGCATTGGCCTCGCTCGGGAGTTGGCGCACGCTGTAGGGGATGTTCGCGCCATAGCCGCCCCAGTTGACCGCCGAGGACGGAATGCGCTTGCCGCGCGAATCGGTCACCTCATAGCCGGCGCGGTCGAGATAACCCGGATCGCCGCGCAATCTCGGCAGCATTTCGTTGACGATGATCGACTGCGGCACCCCCCAATAGGGATGGAAGTCGACCTGCTTGATCTGGTCGTAGAAGAAGGCGGTCTGGTTGGTGGTCCTGCCGATGACCGCACGGGTTTTCAGCTTTTCCTCGCCATTGTCGATGTAGCTCGCCGTGAAGGCTGGCTGGTTGATGAACACACGCGGGCTGCCGAGGTCGGATGGCAGCCAGCGCAGTTCTTCCAGCGCCACCTGTACCTTGAGCAACCGGTCGGCCTTGGACGTTCCGGCCAGCGACGCGACGGTGCGCGGTCCGATGACGCCGTCGCCCTTCATGCCTGCTTTTTGCTGCACCGCCTTGATGACCGGGACCAGCTCAGGGAGGTAGACGTCGCTGGTGGCGAGCCGCGACAGCACTTCGCCGTAGGCGCCGCCCATCTCGTCGTCGAGATCGCGCGCGATCAGGCTCAGCAGCTTGGGAAGCTCGGGACTGGTTTCGCCCGGCTTCAGCAACAGGTTGGGATCGACGACGATCTCGTTTTCGGCGCTCGCTTGCAGCGACTCCAGCTCGACGCGCAGCGCCTGGTACTCCGGGTTCTGCGGATGCCGCGATTCGAGATAGGTGCGCACTTCCTGGGTGTGCGCCAGCGTCTTCAAAACGCCTTCCATGTCGAGCGGCTTGGCGGGGAAATCATAGTAGCCGGTCATGCGGTTGGGTTCGACGCGGCCGCTTTGGGCATCATGGACATAGCGAAGCACGCGGGCCGACAGCGCCATTTCGAAGCGCACGAACTCCTTCAAACGTGCAGCGGCGTCACCAGTCGGCGCAGCGGCGGTCGGCACGTCGACCGTGTAGTCGGACGGTGCCAGGCCGTAGCTCGCCGCCTCGCCAAGCACCCGCACCGCGTCCTGCGCGCGGCTGTTGGCGTTGGCTCCGGTCACCCAGATGAAATCCGGATTGGCCGAATAATAGGCGATCAGCGCCTTGGCGATATCCGGCTCCGCATAGAGCTCGTAGTCGCTCAGTCCGGCGATTGCCTCGCGAAAGGCGTTGCCGGTGGCTGAGGGCACGAAGGCGGCGTCCTGCGGCGTCGCCGGCTGCGGCGCTGCCGTAAGCGCCGAGAAGTCGACGCGCACGAGCTTGTCGGCTTTGTAGGTGTAGTAGGAAGGGCTGCTGATCTTCACGCTGCCGCCGCCACCACCGCCGGCGGATACGTTGGGGTTCGGCTTGCGCCTTGGTGGCGGAGGAGGAAACTCACCTCGCGGCTCGTGCCTTACGCCGCCGCCGAAAAGCATGTCGAAAAGCCCCTGCGCGCCTGCTTGCGGCGTTCCCAGGGCCAGCGTCGCCACGAGCGCTGCAAGCGGCAACGCGGTAGCTTTGTTTCCCGGCAATTTCATGGTCACCCGCTCCAGCCGCAACCGGCTCCGTTCCGCACGCTCGTGCGTCTTGCCCACCGCATGGCGGATGTAAGACGCGACTATACCGATTCATACCGATTTCGTTAAGCTTTCATAAATTTTGGGGCGGCTGTGGCAGAACGGTTTCACAACATCGTGACGGCCGGAGCGGACACAATCCGCTCCGGCCGTCGAAGCCCAGGGGCGTCGTCAGACCTCGGCGCATGGCCGTGGGCGAATTGCCGAGGAGTTTCGACTGCGAAGCCGCTGCGACCTCTTTCGCGACGGCTCAACACGGCATGTCGATCCAGGCGCGCGACGGTGCTTCGCATGCGGCCCTGCTGGCGACCGCGGAGGGGGCATTGGCGGCCTGGAAGACGATAGCCGGTCCCGACGCGGGATGACAAACGCCGGGCGTTGTGCTCGAAATCCGAACGGACGGAGCGCCAGTCTAAACGGGCCGGGAGGATCGAACGGTGAAAAAGGGTTATCGCGAACTGCTGGACGAGGCGAATGCCGAGATCGAAGTGCTTTCGCCCGAGGAAGCGGCAGCCCTGATCGAGGACGAAGGCACCATCTTTGTCGACCTGCGAGATCCTCGCGAGATTGAACGCGACGGCAGGATTCCCGGCGCGAAACATGTCACCCGTGGCATGCTGGAATTCTGGATCGATCCCGAGAGCCCTTATCACAAGCCGTTCTTCGCTTCGGGAAAGAGCTTCGTGTTCTTCTGCGCCGGCGGCTGGCGTTCGGCGCTCGCCACCAAGACCGCGCAGGACATGGGGCTGTCGCGGGTCAAGCATATCCTTGGCGGCTACACCGCCTGGAAGGCGGCCGGACTGCCGGTGGAACCCGGCGAGAAGAAGAAACAGCCCTGATTGCGGTTCAATGGAGCAGCGACGGCTCCCGTTGCGCGGCCACGAAGCTGACGGCGCGTTCCACCACGCCCTTGTCCGCCAGGATGCGGCGATGGCCGAGCCCTTCGGCCCAGTGGAGCAACACATGGTCACCGGCGCCGGCATAACGCCAGGCATGATCGGCCGAGACTTCGCGATCGTCGGGTGCGTGGATGACCAACGTCGGCACCGGCGCCTGGGCAAGCTGCCGATCGCCGGTGAATTCGTGCAGCGGCCGGCCGGAAAGATATTCGACACGGTCCGCCATGGCGGCCTGCGAGCGCGGACCGACATTGAGCATGCGGCTGAAGTCGGCGAAGATGGCCGGCAATGAACTGGGCGCGGCGATCAGCACCAGGCGCCCGGCCGCCAGCGGCGCAATGTTCCTGATCGATCCGGCGATTGCATTGGCGGCGACGGCGCCGCCGAAGGAATGACCGACCACCGCCGCGAACGGGCCGAACCATTCGCCCGCGATTCGCACCGCATCCACGGCATTGACCATGTTCAACCGCCGGCCATGCGATTGGCCGTGGCCGGGAAGGTCGAGCGAGACGACCCTGTAGCCGGCGGCGCGGTAGCCCTCGATCAGCATGCGCATATATTCGGTGCGCGAGCGCCACCCATGAACGACGAGAACCGTTCCGGCGGACGCCCTGCCTGGCTCCGGACGGAATTCATGCACCATGACGCAGCCGGACCCGGCTTTCAGCCGGTGATGCCGCGCTTCGGCCATGAAATCTGCCGCGCGGTCGACGGCACGGCGTTCGCCCTCGCTCAGCACCCTGGCGTTCGGCGTACGGCAGAACAGCTCGAATGCGGCGCGCCCGGTGAGGCGGGGGGCGACATGTTCGGCGGCCCCGAATACACCCCGGATGACCTTCAGTCCGAATGATGCCATAGTGGGAATCCATCCATACGTTCAAGCATGAACATAATAGTTCAAAGATGAACAATAAACAAGAGCTGCCCTGGGACAACCCGCGGTTTCGCAACTGGGTCGCGGTTGCGCGCGCCTGCCATGTGCTGGAGCGCACGCTTGCCGTGAAGCTCGCTCCGCTCGATCTGAAACCCGCGCAGCTCGATGTTTTGATGAATCTCTACCGCCATCCCGGCATGTCGCAGCACGATCTCGCCCGCAAGCTGCTCGTCGGCCGCTCCAACATCACCATGCTGTTGCCGCAGCTCGAGGCTCGCGGCCTGCTGCGCCGCGAAGGCGACGAGAAGGACAAGCGCATCCTGCGGCTGGCCCTCACCGAAGCCGGCGAGGCGCTGCTGATGCAGGCGCTGAAGGTGCACATGGCGCTGATCGAGAAAGCGATGAGCCAGTCGACGCCGGAGCAGTGCGACATGATCGGCGAGCAGATGCGCAAGATCTACGAGGTGTTGAAGGACGCCTGACCGCCATTGCGGTCCAGCGGATCACCACATCGTCTTTTTTGCCCGCTCCGGCCATTCCTTGTCATAGGTTTCGCCGTCGATGTTCCTGCGGCTGGTGATCTCCAGGATCTTTCCTGGCGTCGGCAGGGACTTCGGATCGACATGCCTTTCCGGGTTCCACAGTTCCGACCGCACGATGGCGCGGGCGCATTGGAAATAGACCGTATCGACATCGATGACGCTCACCGAGCGTGCCGGCCTGCCGTCGACCGTGAACGACGCGCAAAGCGCGGCATCCGTGGTGATGTGCGCGCGGCCGTTGATACGCAGCGTCGTGCCGGAGCCCGGCACCAGGAACAGCAGCCCGACGCGGGGATCGCGAATGATGTTCTTCAGCGAATCGGCGCGGTTGTTGCCGCGCCGGTCCGGCATCATCAGGGTTTTCGGATCGACGATGCGCACGAAGCCGGCGAGATCGCCGCGCGGCGAGCAATCCAGCCCTTCCGGCCCGCTCGTCGCCAGCGCGACGAAGGGCGAGGCGTCGATGAAGGCGGCGTATTCGGGAATGACGTGGTCGAGTTCCTTGACCACCGAGGCTTCGCCGGGCAGGCCATAGAACGCTTCAAGCTGTTCGACGGTGGTTATGATGGACATTGTCTTGTCTCCCGATCCGCCGCCCCTACTCCCGCTCCATGACATCTTGACGACGCCCGCCGGCTAACGGTCGCGGCTGAGACCCTTTTGTGCCAGCTCGGCAAGATAGGCATTCCAGCGCGCATCCTTCTCGTGGCCCAGCGTGTGCAGGTAATTCCAGGTGAAGATGCCGGTGTCATGGAAATCATCGAAGGTTATGCGGACCGCGTAGTTGCCGACCGGTTCAATTTTGAGGATGGTGACATCGCGCTTGCCCGGAACGGTCACCCGCTGGTCCGGCGAATGGCCCTGCACCTCGGCCGACGGCGAGGCGACGCGCAGCAGCTCGGCCGGCAGCTCGAATGGCTGGTGGCCGGGAAAGGTCACGGAGAGCAGTTTGCGGTCTTTGGAGACCCGCAGTTCCTTCGGCGCCGTCATGGTGTTTTTCCGTTTCGAACCGCCCTTCCCTACGCCGCTTCGCCGGATTGGAAAAGCCCGTACCAGGCAGCCGACATCCGGTGTCGGTCGGGGAATGTTACCAAAGATCGAGAGCGGCTATCTTGAACGACAGGCCGGATCGTATCACATAGCGATATATAACGCCGTCGTTCACAGCCACGGGAAACGCTTCACGCATGGACATGATCGATCCTTTCGGCCGCACGATCAGCTACCTGCGCGTGTCGGTCACCGACCGCTGCGATTTCCGCTGCACCTATTGCATGGCCGAGGACATGGCTTTCCTGCCCAAGAAGGACCTGCTGTCGCTCGAGGAACTCGACCGGCTGTGCAGCGTCTTCATCGCAAAAGGCGTGCGCAAATTGCGTCTCACCGGCGGCGAGCCGCTGGTGCGCAAGAACATCATGCACCTGGTCCGCCAGCTGTCGCGTCATCTCGAAAGCGGCGCGCTGGAAGAACTGACGCTGACCACCAACGGCTCGCAGCTTTCGCGTTTTGCTGCCGAGCTCGCCGATTGCGGCGTCAAGCGCATCAATGTTTCGCTCGACACGCTCGATGCCGACAAGTTCCACGCAATCACCCGCTGGGGCCATCTCGGCAAGGTCATGGCCGGCATCGATGCGGCCCAGGCGGCGGGATTGAAGATAAAGCTCAACGCCGTGGCGCTGAAGGATTTCAACGACGCCGAATTGCCTGAGATGATGCGCTGGGCGCATGGCCGCGGCATGGACCTGACCGTCATCGAAACCATGCCGATGGGCGAGATCGATGCCGACCGCACCGACCAGTACCTGCCGCTGTCGCTGCTGCGCGCCTCGCTGGAGCGCCAGTTCACGTTGACAGACGTCCCGTTCAAAACCGGCGGTCCGGCCCGCTATGTCCATGTCGCGGAAACCGGTGGCCGGCTCGGCTTCATCACGCCGATGACCCATAATTTCTGCGAGAGCTGCAACCGCGTCCGGCTGACCTGCACCGGCACGCTCTTTATGTGCCTGGGCCAGGAGGATGCCGCCGATCTCAGGGAGCCGTTGCGCGCGTCCGAAGGCAACGAGCTGGTCGGCGCGGCGATCGACGAGGCGATCGGGCGCAAGCCGAAGGGGCATGATTTCATCATCGACCGCCGCACCAGCCGCCCCTCCGTGTCGCGGCATATGAGCGTCACCGGCGGCTGATTTTCCCACGGATCTGGTGCAGGATCGCTTCCGGCTGACTGCTGGAGGAATGGAATGAATGCGCGCGCTCGGTACTGGCATTCGTTGCGGCGATCGCGGCAATCCCGTCGGCTGCCGCTCCTTTCACCTACACCAACGAGCGATTCGGCACGGTCTGCACCTTTCCCGATGATGTTTTCACCGACCGCCAGCCAGAACCGGACAATGGCGACGGCCAGCAATGGCTCGCGCCCGACGGCGCCAGCCTGATCTGTTCCGGCATCCTCAATATCGACAACGACACGCCGAAGAGCTTCGTTGCGGCCGAGAAGACAAGCACCCAGGCGGGTTACAAGGTCACCTACAGCAGGACGGGAAAGAACTGGGCCGTGCTTTCGGGGCTGAAGGCCGGGAACATCTTTTATGAGCGCCGCCTGTTCGGCAAGGACGGCGTCATCCGCACCGTCTGGATCGAATATCCGCCGGCCGTGAAGTCGAAATACGACCCGCTGGTCAGCGCCATCGCCGCCAGCCTCGAGGGACCGTGACTATTGCGGCCATGCCGCAATAAATCTCCGCCGGCGGATGCCTGCCTGATTTACCCCAGCCGTTTTCGCGCCTAGCCTTCCATCCGGTAGCGGCTTTCGCTCCGTGGGGGAAAACATTATGCGCAAATTCATCTTTTCTGTTGCCTTGCTCGGCCTCGCCGCCATGCCGGCGGCGGCGCAATCCATCGGCGGCACTTACGATGTCGCCGGCACCAATTTCGATGGTTCGGCCTATGGCGGCGAAGCAACCATCACGCTGACAAGCGGCACGACCTGCACGATCCATTGGGAAACCGGCGGCTCGTCCTCGGACGGCATCTGCATGCGCAACGACGACGCTTTCTCGGCCGGCTATGTCCTGGGCAAGGAGATCGGCCTTGTCGTCTACAAGATGCAGGAAGACGGCTCGCTGCACGGCCTGTGGACGATCGCCGGCAAAGACGGCAACGGCACCGAGGTGCTGACGCCGAAGAAGTAAGGCCGGCCATCCGCGGTTGAAATTCTGGGCCGCGATCAAGGCCGTGGCCCAGCCCTTTGTCGTTGCTGTTTCGGTCCCGGCTGCTACAGGCTTTTTTCAAAGCAGAACCGGTAGAGATCTTGCCCCTTTCTCCCAATCTTCGCGGTGCGTTGTTCATGGTGGTGGCGATGGCCGGCTTCACCCTCAATGACGCCATCACCAAATATTCGTCGCAGTCGATGAACATGGCGCAGGTCATGCTGATCAGAGGCGCATTTGCCTCGCTCTTCGTCGGCCTGCTTGCCTGGCAGCGCGGCGCGCTGGTCCGTCCGCGCTCGATGCTGCAGCCACTGGTGGCGCTGCGCGTCCTTGCCGAGGCCGGCGCGACGGTGACCTTCCTGGTCGCGCTTGCCCATTTGCCGATCGCCAGCGTCTCGGCCGTCCTGCAGGCACTGCCGCTGGCCGTGACAATGGGCGCGGCCCTTGTCTTCGGCGAGGCGGTCGGCTGGCGCCGCTGGCTGGCGATCGCCGTTGGATTTGCCGGCGTGCTGGTCGTGGTGCGCCCGGGCTTCGAGGGGTTCAGCATGTTTTCGCTCGTGGCGCTGGCCAGCGTCGCCTGCTGCGCAGTGCGCGACCTCGCCACCAAGCGGATTCCGCAGGCTATCCCCACGCTGCTGGTCTCCACCGCAACGGCATTGGCCATGACGGTGGTCGGCGCGCTGCTGCTGTCGCCGATGGGCGGCTGGACACCGATGACGGGAAAAGCCACTGCGCTGCTGGCGCTCGCAGCAGTGCTGGTGCTCATCGGCTACCAATTCATCATCATGGCGATGCGCTCGGGCGAGATTTCCTTCATAGCACCGTTCCGCTATACGGCGCTGCTCTGGTCCATTGTGCTCGGCCTGCTGGTCTTCGGCGATGTCCCCGACATGACGATGATCATCGGCGCCAGCACAATCGTCGGCTCCGGCCTTTACGCGCTTTATCGTGAGCGCGTCGTCGGCCGGCGCAGGATCGTCGCGGAAAGCACTGGTCCTGCCATGGCCCCGGACGGCATATAAGTGGCTCGCGGGGAATTTTCGCGACGGCGCACGGGCTCGATGATGGTGAGAGATATTGCGGGATTGATGCTGGCCGGCGTTCAATCCAGACGCAGGGGCGGCGGCGACAAGACCTTGCTGCGGCTCGAAAGCGCCCCCCGACGATCTTGCCAAGGCGGCGCGGTTGCTGCAGAGCATCTGAGATGAACAAGCGCCTCTTCGGCATCACCGGCTGGAAGAACTCCGGCAAGACGACCCTGACTGAGAAACTGGTCGCGGAACTCGTTGGGCGCGGCTGGACGGTTTCGACCGTAAAGCACGCCCATCATGATTTCGACATCGACAAGCCGGGCGCGGACAGCTTTCGCCACCGGCAGGCAGGAGCCATGGAAGTCGCCATCGTCTCCGCCAATCGCTGGGCGCTGATGCACGAATTGCGCGGCGAGGATGAGCCGGCGCTGGAAGCGATCCTGTCGCGGCTTGCGCCGTCCGACATCGTGTTGGTCGAAGGCTACAAGCGCGAAGCCCACCGCAAGATCGAAACCCGGCGCCTGGAGGCGAAGGACCGGACGCCGCTTTCGGCGGGTGACCCCGGGATCGTTGCCATTGCGGCCGACTTCGTCATCGAGGACAAAAGCCTGCCGGTGTTCGACCTCGACGACGTGAAATCGATAGCCGACTTCGTCGAGCGCGCGACCGGCCTCGTTGCTTGAGAAGTAACGTAACGGCAGAAGGACATTGCCGATTTTCGTGGTTTTGCAGTTGCTTTTTTCTTGGAAAGAGTGGGAGTATCGGGCCAGCGGGCGGTCAAAAGCACCGCCCCCACAGAGCCGTTTCGGAACGACGGCCGGGACCATAAAGAGAGGATCATTATGCGTATTGCACTGCGTATCGCGCTCGCCGCTTCGGCCGCGCTGCTGACGCTCGGCGTAGCCCAGGCCCAGGAAAAGACCCTGAGGATCGGCACCGAGGGCGCCTACCCGCCCTTCAACAACCTGACTTCCGATGGCAAGCTCGTCGGTTTCGACATCGACATCGCCCAGGCGCTCTGCGATGAGATGAAGGTCAAGTGCACCTTCGTCGCCCAGGATTGGGACGGCATCATCCCGGCGCTGCAGGCGGGCAAGTTCGACGCCATCGTGGCATCAATGTCGATCACGCCGGAGCGTGCCGAGAAGGTAGACTTCACTCACAAATACTACAACACGCCCTCGGCGCTCGCCGTCCCGAAGGATTCGACGCTGAAGGGCGTGACCAAGGAGGACCTCGCCGGCAAGAGTATCGGCGTGGCCACCACGACGACCCATTTCAACTATGCCTCGAAGACCTACACCGACAGCACGATCAAGGGTTATCCGAGCAGCCCCGAGGAACAGGCGGATCTGGCCAACGGCCGCCTCGACGCCATCGAGGATGATATCGTGGTGCTGCAGCAGTGGCTGGATTCGCCTGACGGTGCCTGCTGCAAGATCCTCGGCCAGCCCTCGCCGCAGCCGGTCGAGATTTTCGGACCTGGCGCCGGCATTGCCGTGCGCAAGGGCGAGACCGATCTGGTCAACAAGCTGAATTCCGCCATCGACGCCATCAGGGCCAACGGAAAATACAAGGAAATCAACGACAAGTACTTCAAGTTCGACGTCTACGGCGCCGAGTCCTGATAATCACCTCCAAGGGCGGCAGGGTCTCCCTGCCGCTTTACCCGATCTGGGAGCTCTGGAGATAACACCACTCGATGCCAGCCCAAAGCATATGGACACTTCTCAGTTGGGGACCCAATGGCTGGCTTGACGATATCGCCTATGGCGCGGTGGTCACCATCGCGCTGGCGCTCGCCACGCTTCCGATCGGCCTGACGATCGGCTTTTTCATTGCCTGGGCAAAGCAATCCGAAGAGCCTTCGCTGCGGCTGGCCGCGAACATTTACACCACCATGTTTCGGGGCCTTCCGGAGCTGGTGACGCTCTTCCTGTTCTTCTTCGGCATGCCCATCCTGCTGCAATACATAATCCGCTTCTTCAGGCCCGAGGCGACGATCGATGTCGACAGCTTCATCGCCGGCATGATCGTGCTCTCGCTGATCTTCTCTTCCTATGCCAGCGAGGTATTCCTTTCGGCCTTTCGCGCCATTCCGAAGGGCCAGTATGAGGGCGGCTATGCGATCGGTCTGTCGAAGTGGCTGACCATGCGCAAGGTGATCCTGCCTCAATTGCTGCGCATCGCCTTCCCTGGTCTCGAGAATTGCTGGCTCAGCCTGCTCAAGGACACAGCCCTGGTCTCGGTCGTCAACCTCGCCGAGACCTTGCGCAATGCGGGCGTCGCGGCGCGCGTCACCAAACATTCGTTCCTGTTCTACAGCGTCGCGGCGCTGGTCTTTCTCATCCTGGCAATCCTGTCTTCGATCGCCACCGGCTTCATCTTGCGGTCGCTCGGACAGAGGGAAGCGCGATGAGCGTCACCGACACCATTGCCGTCGAACGGCCGCCGCCGCCGGCGCGCGGCTGGCCGCGTGCCCGTATCGTGGGATACGCACTCGTCGGCCTCTGGATCCTCTTCGGCTTCGGTATACTGGCCTATCTGGTCTCCGCGTGGAACGGCGAGTTCTTCGCACGATATGCGCCGGCCTATCTGCAGGGACTTGGAACCACCCTGTCGCTGGTGGCGGTGTCGATGGTGGCCGGCGCCATCCTGTCTCTGCCCGTCACCTATGGCCGCATGTCGAACAACCGGTTGCTGTCGTGGCCCGCCTATTGCTACGTCTATTTCTTCCGCGGCACGCCGCTGCTGGTTCAGGTCTATCTGGTCTATTACGGGGTCGGTTCTTTCCGCGTGCAGCTCGAATCGGTTGGGCTATGGTGGTTCTTCCGCGACGCCTTCAACTGCGGCGTGTTCGCCTTTGCGCTCAACACGGCCGCCTATCAGGCCGAAATCTTGCGCGGTGCCATTGAGAGCGTTCCAAGGGGCCAGTGGGAAGGCGCCGCTTCGCTCGGCCTGCACAAGCTGCAGACGCTGCGCAAGGTCATTCTGCCCCAGGCGATCATCGTGGCCTTGCGACCCTACGGCAATGAACTCGTTCTGATGATCAAGGCCTCCGCGATCGTCGCCATCATCACCGTCTACGACCTGATGGGCAATGCGAAACTCGCCTACGCCAAGTCCTTCGACTTCCAGGCCTATGTCTGGGTGGCGATCGTCTATCTGGTGATGGTCGAGATCCTGCGCCACGGCGTCGAATGGATCGAGCGCCGGATTACCATTCACCTGAAACGGTAAGCTTACCTGATCTGTGCCAGTCGATGGCTCGGCGCGCGCCTTGACGAATCCGCCGCATGGCCTAGACCTTCCGCAACTGCAATCTTTGCTCCCGTCGGAAGGAACAAGCCATGGCATCGGTGGCATTTCTCGGTCTTGGCGTCATGGGCTATCCCATGGCCGCGCATCTGAAGAACAAGGGCGGCCACGACGTCACCGTCTACAACCGCACCAGGGCAAAGGCCGAGCAATGGGTCGCCCAGCATGGCGGCGCTCTCGCCCTGACGCCGGCGCAGGCTGCCGAAGGCAAGGACTTTGTTTTCTCGTGCGTGGGCAATGACGACGATCTGCGTTCGGTGACGACGGCAAAGGACGGTGCCTTTCAGGCCATGAAAAAGGGCGCCGTCTACATCGACAACACCACGGCATCGGCCGAGGTCGCGCGCGAATTGGCCGAGACCGCACAGGAGCGCGGCTTCTCGTTCCTCGACGCGCCGGTCTCCGGCGGCCAGGCCGGCGCCGAAAACGGCATTCTGACCGTCATGGTCGGCGGCGACCAGGCAGCCTTCGACAAAGCCAGGCCCGTCATCGACGCCTATGCCCGGATGGTCGGGCTTATGGGACCGGCAGGCGCCGGCCAGCTCACCAAGATGATCAACCAAATCTGCATCGCCGGGCTGGTGCAGGGACTGTCCGAAGGCATCCATTTCGGCAGGAAGGCCGGGCTCGACATCGAGAAGGTCATCGATGTGATCTCCAAGGGCGCAGCGGGCTCGTGGCAGATGGAGAACCGGCACAAGACGATGAATGCAGGCAAATACGACTTCGGCTTCGCGGTCGACTGGATGCGCAAGGATCTCGGCATCTGTCTTGATGAAGCCGACCGCAACGGGGCCAGACTGCCCGTGACGGCGCTCGTCGACCAGTTCTATAAGGACGTCCAGGCGATGGGCGGCAGGCGCTGGGACACATCCTCACTGCTGGCGAGGCTGGAAAAGTAGAACGCAGATGTCCCTGCCCGGCCCGAGCTGGAGCGCGGACGAGATCGTCGCTCACCTGCGCTCGATCGGCACGCAGGAAAACCGCGCCGGCATGGCCCGGTTCGGCATCAACACCGCGACGGCGCTTGGTGTAGGCAATTCGGATTTGCGGCCGCTGGCGCGCAAGCTGAAGCGCAATCACGAGCGGGCGCTTGCCCTGTGGGACAGCGGTGTTCGCGAGGCGCGGCTGGTGGCGGCGTTCACCGGGGAGCCGAAAAGGATCACGGCCGAGCAGTGCCGCCGCTGGGCCGGCGATTTCGACTCCTGGGAGATCGTAGACAGCGTTTCGGATCTCTTTGCTGAAACGTCGTTCCGGCGTGAGTTGATCGAGGAGTTTGCTGCCGACGAACGCGAGTTCGTGCGCCGCGCCGGCTTTGCCATGGTGGCGTGGAGCGCAGTGCATCTGAAGCAGGAGCCGGACGCGACGTTTCTCGCCTATCTGCCGTTGATCGAGGCGCATGCCGGCGATCCGCGCAATTTCGTCAGGAAGGCGGTCAGCTGGGCGCTGCGGCAGATTGGCAAACGCTCGGCGGCGCTGCATGCCCCTGCCCTTGCGCTCGCGCAAAAGTTGGCCGGATCATCCGACAAGACGGCGCGCTGGATCGGCCGGGACGCCGTGAAGGAGTTAACGGATGTCAAAAGGCTGGAACGGCTCACCTCCAGAAAAAGCTGATCTTGCCGATATCCGGTTCACGGAGGTGACGCCGGCAACACGCGGCGACTTCGAGATATTGTTCGAGCAGCCGGGTGCGCCAAAATATTGCTGGTGCATGGCGTGGCGGCAGTCCGTCCGCGAGCACATCCCGAATGATGAGAAAAAGCGCCAGATGATGGCACTTATCGATGCCGGCAGGCCGGTCGGCATCCTCGCCCAGATCGACGGCAAGACCGTTGCCTGGTGTTCGGTCGCGCCGCGCGAAACCTACCGAAGGCTTTCAAAGCAGCAGGACGACAGCGAGACGGGGGTATGGTCAATCGTCTGCTTTTATGTGCCAAGGGCTTTGCGCGGCCGCGGTTTTGCTTCCGCATTGCTCGATGCGGCCATTGACCACGCGTTCGCCAAGGGGGCGCATATCATTGAGGCCTATCCGGTGGGCGAGGCATCGCCGAGCTACCGTTTCATGGGGTTTCGCGACATGTTTGCGGCGCGCGGCTTTCACGACGCCGGCATGACCGGTTCTCGCCGGCATGTAATGCGGCTCGAGCGTTGACGTCGCCGGTGGCGGTGTCTTTACTCGAACGCAAAGGAAAACGTCCGATGACCAAACGTCTGATAGCCATGGCAGCGTTCGCGGGCGCGATGTCGGCTTTTACAGCCGCCCTCGCTTCGGCCGAGACCACACACATATTCTGGAAGGATTTGCGCCCGGCGACCCAGGCGGTTGCCGAAGAAGCTGGCCTGCCGATGATCGCGGCAAAATTGCCCGATCGCGGCGAGACGTTATCCCTCGGCCTGCAGGACAAGACCATACAAATAGCCGGCTATGCGTTGCCGGTCGATCGCGAAGGCGATCTTGTCTATCAATTCCTACTGGTGCCGTGGACCGGCGCCTGCAGCCACATGCCGACACCACCACCCAACCAGATCGTCCTGGTCACCCCGGCTCAGCCCTACAAAATATCGCGGGCCTACCAGCCGGTTTCCGTAACCGGCGCGCTGAAACCAGGCATGGAGAAGAGCCAGCTTTTCATCCTGGACGGCGTCTCGGTCATCCAGTCGGGCTATACCGTGCGCAAGGCAGACGTGACCGGCGTCGACACCGTGCCGGACACAATAACCCTACCGGTCAACTCGCCTTGGACTTTCCTCAACAAAAAGAAGAACTAAGCAAGGCGAGCTTGCGTGACCTTGCATGCACCAAGGCCACGCGCGCTCAGGCCGCGTTCGCGCCCGATTCCTTGTCCAGCACCATGTAATCGAGCGGGATTTCGGTCGTGTACTTGATCTGCTCCATGGCGAAGGAGGACGAGACGTCGCGAATCTCGATCTTGGCGATCAGCCGCTTATAGAAGGCATCATAGGCTGCAATGTCGGGCACCACGACACGCAGGAGGTAGTCGACATCGCCGCTCATGCGGTAGAACTCGACCACCTCGGGGAATTCCTGGATGACTTCGGAAAAACGCCGCAGCCATTCATGGCTGTGCGAATTGGTGCGGATCGAGACGAAGACGGTGACCCGCACATTGACCTTTTCATGATCGAGAATGGCGACACGCCGCTTGATGACGCCCTCTTCCTCGAGCTTCTGGATGCGCCGCCAGCAAGGGGTCGTCGACAGTCCCACTTTCTTGGCGACATCTGCGACCGCGAGCGTCGCGTCCTCCTGCAGGAGGCGGAGAATTTTTCGGTCAAGGCGGTCCATTGAAAGCTCCTGAAGGAATGGATTGGCCATAATCGGCGTTATTATAGCCTTTCACAAGAAAAAAATTCTGCTGATTGGCGGAAAAGCCGGTGGTTTCTTGCTGAATGTCTAACCGAGGCGATAGCGGATTTCCGACCTGAGGAAAGGCAGCAAATCCATTTCAAACCAGGGATTCCGCTTCAGCCAGCCGGTGTTGCGCCAGGACGGATGCGGCAGCGGCAGCACCTTCTGGCCAGCGGATTTCTCCCAGATGGAGCGCCAGTCCCTCACCGTTTCCGTCAGGGACGGGCGCCGCGCGGCACCCATGTGCCAGGACTGCGCGTAGATGCCGATCGTCAGCACCAGGTCGATCTGCGGCATGAGCCCCATCAACGGCGCGCGCCAGGCCGGCGCGCATTCCCGCCTTGGCGGCAAGTCGCTGCCCTTGGCGTCCTGGCCGGGGAAACAGAAGCCCATCGGCACGATGGCAAACTTCTCGGTGTCGTAGAACTCCTCACTGGTGACGCCGAGCCAGTCTCTGAGCCGGTCGCCCGAAGCATCGGTGAACGGCATGCCCGACAGATGCACCTTGGTTCCCGGTGCCTGGCTGGCAATCAGGATGCGGGCATTCGACGAGGGTCGCAGCACCGGGCGCGGTTCGTGCGGCAGTGGCCGGCCGATCGGATTGTCGACGCAGATGCGGCAGGAGCGAACCGTCGCGGCGAAGCTTTCGAGTTCCGCAGTCATCCTCAGGCCGCGGCACTCGGCCGGCTCGAAACCATCCGATACCAGCGCAACACATTGCTGCACTCGTCCGGCACCTTGATGCGCGCCGGTTTCATGAAATCGATGGCGATCATCCCGGTGATATCGGCGATCGAATAGGCGTCGCCGGCGGCGAATTCGCGGGTTCCCAGCTCGCCGTCGAGAAGTCGCAGGAATTCGATTGCCTTCGGCTTGTTGGCCTCGCCCCACTCGGGAATCTGCGGGATCTCCCATTCCTTCATGGCCGGATGGGTGTGGCGGAAAGCTTGCGCGACGCAGGTCAGCAGGTTGAATTCCATCCGCCTTTGCCACATCTCGACCTGCGCCTTGCCGAGCGCCCCGCGACCGAACAGTGCGGGCTCGGGATTGAGTTCCTCGAAATAGCGGCAGATGGCGACGGACTCGGTGATGACGGTGCCGTCGTCAAGCTCCAGCACCGGCAGTCGCCGCAGTGGATTGCGCGAGCTGACCGCCTGTTGCCTGTGTTCCAGCGCGCCCATGTCGACGGACACCAGCGGAACCGCGATTCCCTTCTCGGCCAGAAAAACGCGAACCCGCCTTGGGTTGGGCGCCCGGCCGCCGTCGAAGAGCTTCATTCGATCCTCCAGTTCTTGCCGGTGACGGCAGGGTTCAGCTTCCGCCGGCTTACCAGAAGCGGAAAATCTCTCGCACGGCATCGGCGATGGAGGCGAGCGTGCCATGTTTTCTCTCGACGGACTCGCCATGGTGGCTGTCGCGCCAATCTTGCGGCTGGTCGAATGTACCTGCCCAGATGCCGGCCCTTGCCGCGCGCGCGATGGCTTCCTCGCTCTCGTAATCGCCGAAAGCGACCGCCCAGCCTGCCTCGACCTGTGCGCGGTTGAGATCGGTATCGCCCGCCTTGCAATCGCCGAGCAGCCGGCCGTAACGATCGCGCTGCCAGCCGCTGCAGATGACGGGCCTGCCGGCGATCAGGCGCACCAGAGATTGGCGCGCAAGCGTGCCACAGGAATAGTCGGCGCCTTTCTTGCGGCAGGTCTGAGTGTATTCCGGCGCGTCGATGCCGCGCATGCGAATGCGTTCGGCGCCGAGCGTGATCGAGTCGCCATCATTGATGATGGCGACGCCCTGTGTCTTTCGCGTCTCCACGCGATCGAGGCGCGCCGCAAGCACGATCAGCAACCCCAGAATAATGACGGTCAGCCCGTAGTCCAGCAATTTGCGCCATGGGCTTCGCGGACGCGGCGCAGCGTACCGCCGGCGCGGTCCTTGCGACCAGGAACGGCTCATATGGCAAACGGTTGGTTAATCATTCGAACGTAGCTTAACACCTTGAAATGCCGCCCGCATAATTGAAGTCTTCATGCCTTTGCAACGCTCGAACACAGCGGACAAATTCATTGTGGACCGCAGGAAACGCCATCGCAACAGCGATGTCGCGCGCGCGGTGCGCAAGACGCGCGACCGTCTTTCGCAACAGGCCGGCAATCCGGATTTCGATCGCGAACTATTGAAACTCCATGCGCGCGCGATGACCAGCGGGGCCATTGCCATTCCGCTGCTTGTCCTGGCGATCGCCGCGCTTGGCCGGCTGGCCGGCATCGGCAATGAGATCATTCTCTGGGCGCTGTTCACCCTGACCTGCTACACGATGTTGGCTTTCATGGCGCGCCGCGTCGAACGCGTGGAAGCGTCCGAGCTTAACCCGTTGCAAACCCAGAGAGAATTCCTGTTCGCACATTTCCTGTGCGGCCTCGGCTGGGGCTGGTTCGTCTGGCTCGGCTGCGGTGCCTGCGCGGTCGACCAGTTTCAGGTGGTCAAGGCCGTGGTGCTGCTGCTTGCCATGGCCGGAACCGCTATCATGGCCTCATCCCTGCGCGGGGCGCTGCTGGCGACTTTCGCTGTTCCGGTGACGCTTTACGCCTACGCCGAAATAAGGCTGTGGATGCCGGTCGGGGCGATCATGGCCGTACTGCTCGTTCTTTCGCTGCCTTTCTTTGCCTATATCGCGCGGAACCTCAACCGCTCCTCCCTGATGCTTTTGTCGTTCCGCTCCGAAAAGGACGCACTGATCGCCGAAGTCGAGACCGCGAAATCGATGTCGGACGAGGCGCGGCGGCGCGCGGAAGATGCCAATCTGGCCAAATCGCGCTTTCTTGCCTCGATGAGCCATGAATTGCGCACGCCGCTCAACGCAATTCTCGGTTTTTCCGAAGTGATGTCGAACGAAGTGCTGGGGCCGATGAGCAATCCCACTTATCGCGACTATGCCCATGACGTGCACGAATCCGGCCAGCATCTTCTCGACCTCATCAACGAGATCCTCGACCTGTCGCGCATCGAGGCCGGCCGGTACCAGCTCAATGAAGAGCCGGTGATGCTGCTCGGTATTGTCGAGGATTGCTGCCACATGATGGAGTTGAAGGCGCGCAACAAGGATATCCGCGTCATTCAGGATTTCGAACATGCCTTGCCGCGCCTGTTCGCCGACGAGCGCGCGGTGCGCCAGATCACCCTCAACCTCTTGTCCAACGCGATCAAGTTCACCGCTACCGGCGGCGAAATCCGCGTGCGCGTCGGCTGGACGGCCGGCGGCGGACAATACATCTCGGTCAGGGACAACGGCCCCGGCATACCGCAAGACGAGATCCCGGTAGTGCTTTCGGCCTTCGGCCAGGGTTCGATCGCCATCAAGAGCGCCGAACAGGGCACCGGACTTGGTCTGCCGATCGTGCAGGGCCTGCTCGCCATGCATGGCGGCGAATTCCAACTTCATTCCAAGCTGCGCGAAGGCACAGAAGCGATTGCCATCTTCCCGCTGAGCCGGGTGATGGAGGAACTCCCGGCCCTGCCGACCGCGGCGGTCGCGGCGCGTCGGCGTTGACGCGCCTCATGCGTGGAATGAGCGACGAATGCTCGGCCTAGCCGCGAACGGCCGCGGCCATGCCCGAACTGGTCAGTGCCGCTGCCTTGATTAGGCCGGCGGCAAGTGCCGCGCCTACTCCCTCGCCGTGGCCGACGCCGAGGTCAAGCAAGGGGCGAAGGCCAAGGCGCTCGGCGGCCTGCGCATGCGCGGGCTCCGGCGACAGGCCGGCGAGAAGGCAATGATCCAGCGCGGCAGGATTGGCGGCATGCAGGACCGCTGCGGCTGCCGTTGCCGCAACTCCGTCGAGCAGCACGGGGATCTTTTGCATCCGTGCCGCAAGGATGGCGCCGGCTATCGCCGCGAACTCACGGCCACCGAGCCGGCGCAGCACCTCCAACGGTTCATCGAGATGGCCGGCGTGGAAAGCCAGCGCCGCATCGACCACCTCCGCCTTGCGCGCCTGCATCGCCGCATCGGCGCCAGAGCCCGGGCCGACCCAATCGGTGCCCTTGCCGCCCAACACGGCCGCGAACAGGGCCGCGGCGACGGTGGAATTGCCGACGCCCAGATCGCCGAGGCAAAGCAGGTCGGCGCCGCCGGCGATCGCCTCCATGCCAAAGGCCATGGTCGCGGCGCAACCCCGCTCGTCGAGTGCGGCATCCTGCGTGATGTCGGCTGTCGGAATATGCAAGGCGAGATCGAAAACCTTCAGCCCGAGGTCGTTGGCGACGCAGACCTGGTTGATCGCTGCACCGCCGGCCGCACACAGTTCGACGGCGT
This sequence comes from Mesorhizobium sp. B2-4-2, assembly GCF_006442845.1. NCBI lineage: Bacteria > Pseudomonadati > Pseudomonadota > Alphaproteobacteria > Hyphomicrobiales > Phyllobacteriaceae > Mesorhizobium > Mesorhizobium sp. B2-4-2. The sequence continues at coordinate 150,612 of NZ_VFVM01000009.1, forward strand.
TTGCGGTCGCCGCCACGGCTCTCGGCGAGACGCCGTGCCTGACAACACCATGGTTGCCGGCAAAGACCGCGACCAGAGGCCGCGTCACTGCCGGCGGCGCACGGCCACTCCATGCTGCCAGCCAGGCAGCGATATCCTCGATGCGACCAAGCGAGTTCCTTGGCTTGTCCGCCTTGGCGAACAGCGTTCGCACACGGGCCTCGGCTGTCGTGTCGGCCGCCGGCAGGTTGGCCAGCAGGTTACGGAAATCGTCGAAGGGCTGTGCTCTGGTCATGTCGTGGAAATCGTCCTTGCAGATGGCAGCGGCATAGCCGCCCTCGTGCGCCGGCACAACCTCCCGCGCCTGATGTAAAAGCGGCCGTGGGCGACGCATTCCCGAGGGCTTGCAAAGGCCATGCCGTTGCACCATGTGGAAGTCAGCCAAGGAAACATTCATGACGGCCATCGAATCCCCATGCATTCTGGTCTGTTCGATCGATATGAAGACCGGTTTCTGTTTCGGGTGCGGCCGCACCCGGGACGAGATCGGCGCTTGGATCGACATGACGGCGCAGGCGCGCCGTGACGTCATGGCCCAACTGCCTGCAAGGCTGGAGACGGTCGAGCGCCGGCCGCGCCGCGAAACCCGCCGCACCCGTCTGGCACGGGAACGCGACGCGCTCTCGTGAACGGATTGCCGACATGAACCGCCTGTTCTGGATCCTGATGCTCGTCATCGGCGTCGGCGCGGTGCTGCTGATGTTCAACGATTCCGCCGGCAATACGCTCGGCGTCGAGAACGATGATTTCGGCCGGTTGATCTGGCTGGGCGCTTTCGGCGCGCTCATCGGCGCCGGCCTGCTAAGGTCGGGCCGCCCGCTCGGGGCCATGGCGCGCAATCTCGGCGCGTGGGCGGCGATCACGCTCGCGCTGATCGCCGGCTATCAATATCGCTACGAATTGCAGGACTTCGCCAGCCGGGTAACCGCTGGGCTCGTTCCCGGCAGCCCGCTGGCGCTGGGCATCGAGGACGGCCATGCCACCGTGACGCTCGACAAGGCCGACAATGGCCATTTCGAGGCGCGCATCCTGATCAACGGCGCGCCAGTGCGCACGGTGGTCGACACAGGAGCGACCAGCACCGTGTTGACGTCGCAGGACGCCCAGGCAGCCGGGATCAATCCCGCCGCTCTCGATTTCACCATACCGGTCTCGACCGCCAACGGCACGGCGCGCGCTGCGGCTGTGAAAACCAACGAACTGGCCATCGGCGGCATCGTGCGAAAGAATATGCCGGTGATGGTCGCGGCACCCGGTATGCTTGGCCAGAGCCTGCTCGGCATGAACTTCATCAGTTCGCTGTCCGGCTTCGACGTGCGCGGCGACCGGATGACCCTCCGGGATTGACGTTCGGCAAAAGCGGTTCAGGCGGCCTTGTCGACCGCCCCGCTGAGGTCGACCGCAGCGAACGCCGTCTTCAGCACCTGCGGCCCAGCGCCGGGGCGCGTTGCATCCGTGGAGAGTATCTGGCGGTAGCGGCGGGCACCAGGCAATCCATGGAATAGCCCGACCATGTGGCGGGTGACATGACCGAGCCGCCCGCCCTGTTCGACATGGCGTGCGGCGTAGCCGGCCATGACGTCGATCAGCGCGGCGAAATCGAAGGGAACGGTCCGCTCTCCATAAAACATGGAATCGACGCCGGTCAGAATGCCTGGAGTATGGTAGGCGGCGCGGCCGAGCATGGCGCCGTCGAGGTGCTGGAGATGCGTCCGCGCCTCTTCAAGCGATTGAATACCGCCATTGATGCCGATGAATTCGCTCGATTTTCTCGTCTTCAGCCGATAGACGCGACCGTAGTCGAGCGGCGGGATGTCGCGGTTTTCCTTGGGGCTCAGCCCCTCCAGCCATGCCTTGCGTGCATGCACCCAAAGGGCGTCGGCGCCGGCCGCGAAAACGCCGTCTGCAAGCGCATCCAGCGCCGGCTCGGGATCCTGCTCGTCGACGCCGATGCGGCATTTGACGGTTACGGGAATGGTCACGGCCGCCTTCATCGCCGCGACACAGTCGGCGACGAGGTCAGGCACCTTCATCAGGCAGGCGCCGAACGTACCGGACTGGACGCGGTCCGACGGGCAGCCGACATTGAGGTTGATTTCCTCATAGCCGAAAGCCTGGCCGATGCGCGCCGCCTCGGCCAGCTTCCCCGGATCGGAGCCGCCGAGCTGCAGCGCGACCGGATGTTCCGCCTCATCAAAACCAAGCAGGCGCTCGCGCGCGCCCTGGATGACCGCGTCCGCCACCACCATCTCGGTGTAGAGCAACGCACGGCGAGTCAGCTGGCGATGGAAGAACCGGCAATGGCGGTCCGTCCAATCCATCATCGGGGCGATTGCCACCTTATGCTCTTGGTATCTCGACATTTTTTGCGTCAATTGGTTGGTTGATGCGGGCGGTATGGCCACCAATCCTCATATCGGCGACATATGCGAAGTAGGCAAGCCCCTCGCTCGAGCAGTAAGTCTGAAGGCGGTCCTTCTGCGCCTGCCAAATCCTATGGCCTGAAGTGCTGTCTTCTCGTTTTTTCGAGTGCTGGGCGAAATCGCTCCAAGAAATCGGAAGCTTGCACCCCCTTGCTACACCGCAGGAGAGCGGCACGCCGTTTTGCGACCTGGTCGATAGTCTTTCAACTGCGGCGAACAAGACGGGGGACCGCCTTTCCAGGATTGGCTGCTTTCCGAAGTTGCCGACCACAAGCAGATGGTGGCCATCCTGGGCCGCGCCGCATTAGGCGTTCGCCGACGCCATGGCAAACGGACAAACAGCCGATCGGCGCCGGGGGTCGGCGCCGATTTTCGACTACAGCCGGTTCAGAACGTTACCGCCGCAGCGCGTACACGCGCCCAGCTGGCTCGCTGCCCACCGACAAGGCCATGTCGTCATCCAGAAGCCGCGTGATCCGGGCGAAGCCGGTGAACGCCTTCCTGGCTTCTTCAGCCGACATCTGCCCCGACAGGGCGGCCGCGCAGCAGTTCAGCGCGCATTGATAGACAGGGCCACGTCGCCCGGTCGGCCATTTACGCAAAAACATCATGGCCTCGGCAACACTGTCGATTTCCTCGATAGGGTGTCCCTGCCCGCGTGAAATCCGCACGGGCGAAAAAAAATGCAAATAGTCCATCATATCCTCCCGCTCGGTCGCGACGTGTTCGACCGAACCCCATCAAACGCGCCATCATCCACTTGGTTCCATAAAAAACGTACGCTTGGCAAAAAAAGGGCAGGTTTGCCCGCCGCGGCTCCGATGTCGTCGCGCCGGCGCTTGAAAGCGCCACGAACCCGACTCGCCGATCAGAGGGCAAGCATCATGCCGCGCGACAATGGCGATCCCCATTGAATATCTTTAAGGCCAAAGCCGGCAAATCAGCCGATTGCCCCTTCCCTCGCGTCAGGCGTAACCTTGACGGTCAACGCGTGAGGGCGCGTGCTGCAAGAAGGGGACAATTGCAATGACGATACAAGGCGCATCGCCGGATCTATATAACGAAGATCTCGCACCGGCCAAGATACGAAACTGGGGACCATTCTCGATCTTCAACGTCTGGACGTCGGACGTGCACAGCCTCTGGGGTTATTATCTCGCCGCCAGCCTTTTCCTGTTCTGCGGCGGTTTCGTCAACTTCATCATCGCCATCGGCATCGGCTCGCTCGTCATCTACGCGCTGATGAACATGGTCGGCTATGCCGGCGTGAAGACCGGCGTGCCTTACCCAGTGCTCGCCCGCGCCTCGTTCGGCATATGGGGCGCCAACATACCGGCGCTGGTGCGCGCCATCGTCGCCTGCTTCTGGTACGGCGCACAGACGGCGGCCGCTTCCGGCGCCATTGTCGCGCTGCTGATCCGCTCGCAATGGTTCGCCGATTTCAACGCCAACACCCATTTCCTCGGCCACTCCGGGCTGGAAGTGATCTGCTTCGTGGTCATCTGGGCGCTGCAGCTGCTGATTATCCAGAACGGCATGGAGACGGTGCGCCGCTTCCAGGATTGGGCCGGGCCAGCCGTGTGGGTGATGATGCTGATCCTGGCCGTCTATCTCTGTGTCAAAGCCGGGACCTTCGCCTTCACCAGTGACATTCCGATGGAGGTGCTGCTCGAAAAGACCAAGGATGCGGGCGTGCCAGGTGCGCCGGGATCGTGGACGTCGCTGTTCGCCGTCGCCGCGATCTGGGTGACCTATTTTTCGGCCCTCTATCTCAACTTCTGCGATTTCGCCCGCTATGCACCGGACAAGGCATCGCTGCGCAAGGGCAATATCTGGGGCCTGCCGATCAATCTCATCCTGTTCTCGCTGGTCGCTGGCGTCACCACCATTGCCGCTTACGACGTCTATCACGAGGTGCTGCTGCACCCCGACCAGATATCGGCGAAATTCGGCAGCTGGTTCCTGGCCGCGCTCGCCGCCTTGACCTTCGCGGTGGCGACGCTCGGCATCAATGTCGTGGCCAACTTCGTCTCGCCGGCCTTCGACTTCTCTAACGTCTTCCCGCGCCAGATCGACTTCAAGAAGGGCGGCTACATCGCGGCACTGATCGCGCTCGTGCTCTATCCCTTCGCGCCTTGGGAAGGCAGCGCTGCGTCCTTCGTCAACATCATCGGTGCGACGATGGGGCCGATCTTCGGCGTCATGATGGTCGACTACTACCTGATCCGGAAGGGCGAGGTCGACGTCGAAGCGCTTTATCGCGAGGACGGCGAGTTCCGCTTCCAGGGCGGCTGGCATGTCAATGCCTTCATCGCTGCCGGCATTGGCGCCGTCTTCTCCTCGATCCTGCCGAACTTCACCAACTGGCTGCCATCCTGGTGGGGCGTCTATGGCTGGTTCTTCGGCGTCGGGATTGCCGGCATCATCTACTACGTGCTGCGCACCGCGGCCGTGGGTGCCGGCGCCAAGACGGCGAAGGCCTGAAATGGGGCAGTAGGCAGGAAAGGTAGGGAAAGCAGACGGCTTCCCCCTACTGCCTACTGCCTACTGCCTACTGCCTACTGCCTACTCCTACCATCTCGGCCAATCGGCGCACCGTGTTCCAGTTGCGCGACGTACCGACGCCCAGGCGTTTGTGATTGGCGGCCGCGAGCAGCCGTGAACTCGGTCGTGCCCGCGAAAAGACGACCCAGATGTCGCCGCCGCGTGACATCACCTTCTCATCGGCGGCGGCATAGGTCTCGAGCGCCGCCGCCGCATCATCGGGCACGGGCTTGCGCATTATCCGGACCGCCACCTGGTCACCGGTCTCGGCGGATTCAGCCGGAAACGGATTGCCGGCCGCGAGCCTCAGCCAATCTTCGGCAGCGCGCACGATGATATCGACATGGCGGCCGAAAGCTTTTTTGAAGGCGGCTTCCAGACGCTGCTCGAGACCGGCGACGTCCGTCGCCGGCGCCTCGAAGACAAGATTGCCCGTCGCCACGAGCGTACGGACATTCTTCAGCCCGAGGCCTTCCGCCATCGCCCTCAGGTCGGACATCACGACCCGGCGCCCTTCTCCCAGGACGATGCTGTAGAGAAGGGCGACATAGGTCTGCATCGGTTGCCGAACCCCGCCTGGCGCGCCTATACCAGGCGCGATTGTTCGACCGCCGCCTCGATGAAGCTGGCGAACAGCGGATGCGGGTCGAGCGGCCGGCTCTTCAGCTCGGGGTGGTATTGCACGCCGATGAACCAGGGATGGTCGGGGTATTCGACCGTTTCGGGCAGCACGCCGTCGGGCGACATGCCGGCAAACACCAGGCCGCAATCCTCCAGCCGCTGCTTATAGTCGATATTGACCTCGTAGCGGTGGCGGTGACGCTCGGAGATCTGCGTGTCACCATAGATGTCGGCGATCTTGGAACCCTTGGCGAGCTCGGCCTGATAGGCGCCGAGCCGCATCGTGCCGCCGAGATCGCCGGTTGCCCGGCGCTTCTCCAGCATGTTGCCCTTCAGCCACTCCGTCATCAGGCCGACGACCGGCTCCTGGGTCGGGCCGAACTCGGTCGAGGAGGCCTCATCGACTCCGGCCAGGGACCGCGCCGCCTCGATACAGGCCATCTGCATGCCGAAGCAGATGCCGAAATACGGCACCTTGCGCTCACGCGCGAACTTCGCCGCCAGGATCTTGCCTTCCGAGCCGCGCTCGCCGAAACCGCCGGGCACAAGGATGCCATGCACCTTTTCCAGCCAGGGCGTCGGATCCTCCTTCTCAAAGATTTCCGATTCGATCCAGTCGAGCTTGACCTTGACGTGGTTGGCCAGACCGCCATGCGACAGCGCCTCGATCAGCGATTTGTAGGCGTCCTTGAGGCCGGTATATTTGCCGACGATGGCGATGGTCACCGCGCCTTCCGGATTGTGGATGCGGTTGGACACGGCCTGCCACGGCTCCATGCGCGGCTTCGGCGCGGGGTCGATGCCGAACGCGGCCAGCACTTCCGAATCGAGCCCTTCCTTGTGGTAAGCCATCGGCACGTCGTAGATGTGCGGCACGTCGAGCGCCTGGATGACCGCGCTCTCCCTGACATTGCAGAACAGCGACAGTTTTCTACGCTCTTCCTTGGGAATGGCCCGGTCGGCGCGGACGAGCAGGATGTCGGGCGCGATGCCGATACCGCGCAGCTCCTTGACCGAATGCTGGGTCGGCTTGGTCTTCAATTCGCCCGCGGTCGGGATATAGGGCATCAGCGTCAGATGCACATAGACGGCGTTGTTGCGCGGCAGGTCGTTGCCGAGCTGGCGGATCGCCTCCAGGAAAGGCATCGCCTCGATGTCGCCCACGGTGCCGCCGATTTCGCACAGCACGAAATCATAGTCGTCATTGCCGTCGAGGACGAAATTCTTGATCTCGTCGGTGACGTGCGGGATGACCTGCACGGTGGCGCCGAGGTAGTCGCCGCGCCGCTCGCGCTCGATGATGTTCTTGTAGATGCGGCCGGTGGTGATGTTGTCCTGCTGGTTGGCGGAACGGCCAGTGAACCGCTCGTAATGGCCAAGATCGAGATCGGTCTCGGCGCCGTCATCGGTGACGAACACCTCGCCATGCTGATACGGCGACATCGTGCCCGGATCGACATTGAGGTAGGGATCGAGTTTTTTGATGCGTGCGCGATAGCCCCGCGCCTGCAAGAGAGCCCCTAGGGCCGCTGCGGCAATGCCTTTTCCAAGTGAGGAAACCACGCCGCCTGTGATGAATACATATCGCGCCATGGGAGTCATCGCTTAACGCGGCCGGATTGATTCCGCCAGAGAAAAAACCGCCGCTAAGGCTTTTTCCCAAGAAGGCGCTCGAACCGTGATCCGAAAATGGGATCCGGTTTTCGGATAGGCCCATGTCGAACGGGCTGGCCCGTTCCACTGGAACGCGACCAAGAGCGAGGCAAAACAAAAGGGCCGGCTGAACCGGCCCTTTTGGCAAGCTGCTGCAAACGTCAGATGATGACGACCTTGGTGCCGACCTTGACGCGGCTGTAGAGGTCCATGACGTGCTCGTTCATCATGCGGAAACAGCCATTGGAAGCGCTGGTTCCGATCGACTGCGGCGCGATGGTGCCGTGGATGCGCAAATGCGTGTCCTTCTTGCCGTCATAGAGGTAGATGGCGCGGGCGCCGAGCGGATTCTGGCCGCCGCCGGGCATGCCGTCCTTGTACTGGGCATAATGCTTGGGCTCGCGCTTCTGCATGTCCAGCGTCGGGATCCAGCGTGGCCACTCCTGCTTGTCGCCGACCGCCACGGTGCCCTTGAACTGCAATCCTTCGCGGCCGACCGCGATGGCGTAGCGGCGGGCGGTGGACGATGATTCCACCAGATAGAGCCGGCGGGCACTGGTATCGATGACGATCGTGCCGGCCTCGTAACCGGTGAATTCCACGTCCTGTGGCACGAACTCCGGCTTTACCTTGAACGGCTTCTTGGCGTTTTTCCTGGCGAGCGCCGAATCCAGCGCACGGGTCTCAGGCAGATAGTTGATCGAGGACGATGCCATCTGGCCGCCAAACAGTCCGGCGAACAGGCCGCCGCCGGTGCGCTGCTTCTGGCCAGGCAGCTCGCTGCGCAATTCGCCATTATTGCCGGTCAGCGCAACGTTCATCACCTCGGCCGATTCCGGTTCGGCCGAAGGAATCGGCTCGATCGGCGTCAACGGCTCGATGATCTTCGTGACATTCTTGGCCGGCTTGGCCGCGGCCACTTCGGTCGCCGGGGCAGTCTTGCCTCTCTTGGCCAGGAACGCCTGCCGTTCCGCCTCGGCCTTCGCTTTCGCCGCTTCGCGCATCGCCATCTTCCTGGCTTCCAGCGCCTTGGCCTTGGCGGCTTCCTTGTCGGCAACGATCTTGGCCTCGATCTTTTTGATCTGGGCGAGATCGTCCGGTGTCGGATTTTTCTTCTTCTTGAGAAGCCTCAACTGCGCCGCATCGCTCTTGGCTGCGACGTTGATGGCGTCGGTCTTGCCGACCGACTGATTGGCGGCCAAATTGGCTGGCACGCCGGCGAAAGCCGGGGAGCTCATGCCGAGTGCGGCGCAAAGTCCCAGGAAGATGAAGCTGCGAAGCTGCATGGCGAAGATCCGATCGTTCAATATTTGTTGCCCACGGCGTCGCCCGGCGTCCCCCAAGGACACCGAAAATGCCGCGCGCAATCTATAGTCGAATAAGCGCGGGCGCCTCAAGCGCGAGGCCGCTGCACTTCCCGTCGAATCTTCGTGATGCCGCCGCATTTGCCGCGACTGTGGTCAAACGACAACAGATCGGCTGAGTGTAAGAGATCAGAGCGGGCCGAGGGCCCGGCAGCGAGAGCCGGAACCGAGCGCAGTTCGGTTGTAACGACGCAGAATGCCGGCGTTCGCACGCCGGCGCTCCCTGTCAGATAGCCCTTGAACGAACCCGGATTACTGGTTCGGCACCTGCGGGGCCGCGGGCGCGGTGCTGACGCCGTTGGTCGCCGGCGACGTCGAGCCGGCGGCGGGCGGCGCGGCCGGAGCATTGGCTGGCGGCGTTGTCGCGGCTCCGTTGCCGGAAGGCGGCGTCGGCGCCGCGTTGCCTGAAGGCGGCGTCGGGGTGGTCGTGCCAGGCAATTGGTTGAGTACGCCCTTGCCGGCGCCGTCCGATGTTGCGGGAACGCGGTCGAGAATGTCGATCGGCTTCTCGCCGTAGCGGGCAATGATCGACAAGGTCAGCGACGTCACGAAGAAAGCGGCCGCCAGAATCGCCGTCGCCCGGGTCAGCGCATTGGCGGCGCCGCGCGCCGTCATGAAGCCGGATCCGCCACCAATGCCAAGGCCGCCGCCTTCGGAGCGCTGCAGCAGCACAACGCCGACAAGGGCCAGAACGACCATGAGATGGATGACGATCAGTACGGTTTGCATAGTTTATCCTGGCAATGCCCTGCCCGGCCGCGGACACGACCGGGGAATTGGAGGCGGCTCAATACAATGCTTTCACGGCATTTCCAAGCCCGTGGCCGGAATATGGGAAGCAAGGCGTCCTTTACAACGATTTCCCGTGCGCCGCGCCCGCTTCGGCGCCGCGCGAAGTCATCAGGAGATGCTGCGATAGGCTTCCGCGATGCCCAGGAAGTCGGCCGCTTTCAGGCTGGCCCCGCCAACCAGCGCGCCGTCGACATTCCTGACCCCAAGCAGTTCCACTGCATTGGACGGCTTGACCGAACCGCCATAGAGAATGCGCATCTTGCCCGCGGCGGCGCCGAGCTTCTCCGACAGTTTTTCGCGAATATGCGCATGCGCTTCGGCTACATCGGCGACGGTCGGGGTCAGGCCGGTGCCGATCGCCCACACCGGCTCATAGGCAACGATCGTGTTGGACGCGGTAGCGCTTGCCGGCACCGAACCGGCAACCTGGCGTGACAGCACGTCCAGCGTCGCGCCCGCTTCGCGCTCCTGCCGCGTCTCGCCGATGCAGACAATGGCCACAAGCCCGGCGCGCCAGGCTGCGGAGGCCTTGGCCTGAACTGTCGCATCATCCTCGCCGCGCTGTTCGCGGCATTCGGAATGGCCGACGATGACGTGGGTCGCGCCCGCATCCTTCAGCATCTCCGCGGAGATGCACCCGGTATAGGCGCCGCTCTCCTTGGCGTGGCAATCCTCACCGCCGGCATGAACCGGCGTACGCGACAGAATCTCGGCGGCATGGGCGAGCAAGGTCGCGGGAACGCAGACCAGCGCCTCGGTGTCTGCGTCGAGCCCGCTCATGAAACCGTTGCCGATCATCCTGAGTTCGTTGAGCGAGGCGCTGGTACCGTTCATTTTCCAGTTGCCTGCGACGAGCGGGCGAATTCCTGGCGTCATCGTTTGCTTCTCCGGGTGACATTCGGCTGGCGTTCTCACTACCAAAATCAAGCCACAAAGCAATCGACAGTGGACCGGAAGGGCGCTATTGCGCTTGTTTCAGACTCGGCGCATCCGAAAATGCGCATAAATCGGAAGTAACGATGCTTGGTATATTGAGAAGCGCGGCGGGCACCTGGGTCGCGAAGTTACTGCTTTCGCTGCTGGTGGTCAGTTTTGCGGTCTGGGGCGTATCGGGACGGCTGATGGGTGGCCTTGCCGGCCACGATTCCGTCATCACGGCCGGCGGCACCAAGGTGTCGATCAACGAATACCGCCTCGCCTATGACCGCCAGCTCGCCGTCATGTCGCAGCAGTTCGGTCAGCGCCTCACCCACGAACAGGCAAAGGCGCTCGGCGTCGACAACCAGGTGTTGGCGCAGCTTGTTTCGGGCGCGGTCCTCGACGAACAGGCTCGCAAGCTCGGCCTTGGCCTGTCCAAGGACCGGCTGGCGGAACTCACCCGCGAGGATCCGGCGTTCAAGGGCCCCGGCGGACAGTTCGACCGGAGAGCCTTCGAATACAGGCTGCGTGAGGTCGGCATGCGCCCGGAGGATTATTTGAAGAATCGTGCCCAGGTCGCGGTGCGCCAGCAGATCGTCGAGGCGGTTTCGGACGGCCTCAAGGCGCCTGACACCTTCTTCAAGGCGGTGGCCCTGTACCGTGGCGAGGATCGTACGGTCGACTATCTGACCTTGCCGAAGACGCTGGTCGAACCCATCGAGGCGCCGAGCGACAGCGCGCTGCAGGCCTATTTCGAGGCCAACAAGAAGACCTATGCCGCGCCCGAATACCGCAAGTTTTCCTATGTCAGGCTCGAGCCGCAGGACATCATGGACACGAGCTCGGTGACCGACGCCCAGGTCAGCGACGACTACAACAAGAACAAGGCGCGCTACACCACTCCCGAGATGCGCACCATAGAGCAGCTTGTGTTCAAGACGCCGGACGAGGCCAAGGCCGCGCTCGATTCGTTGAAGTCCGGCGCAACCTTCGACAAGCTCGTCACTGCGGAAGGCAAGACCCCGGCCGACACGCTGCTCGGAACGCTCGCCAAGGACAAGATCGCCGACAAGGCGGTCGCCGACGCTGCTTTTGCGCTCAACGTCAATGAGGTCAGCCCTGTCGTGCAGGGTGCCTTTGGTCCCGTGCTGCTGCGCGTCACCGAGATCAAGCCCGAAGTCGTGAAGCCGCTGGCCGAAGTGTCGGACCAGATCCGCAAGGACCTGGCGCTGGGCGAGGCAAACCGCATCCTTCTGGACGTGCATGATAATTACGAGGACAGTCGCGCCGCCGGCAGTTCGCTGGCCGACGCCGCCGCCAAGCTGAAGCTGAAGGTCGTCACTGTCGACGCGATCGATCGCAGTGGCCTGCGGCCCGATGGCTCCATCGTCAAGGATCTGCCGGAATCGCCGGCCCTGATCAAGGCTGCCTTCGATGCCGAACCGAATACTGAAAACGAGGCGCTGACCACGGCCGATAACGGCTTCATTTTCTATGAAGTGGCTTCGATCACGCCGGCCCGCGACCGCACGCTGGACGAAGTTCGCCAGAAGGTCGTTGCCGACTGGACCGCGGCCGAGACGGCCAAGCGGCTGACCGCCAAGGCGCAGGAGCTGGAAAAGCGGCTCAAGGCCGGCGCAACGCTCGACGTCATTGCCGGCGAGCTCAAGCTGGAAAAGCAGACCAAGCGTGGCCTGAAGCGCGAAGCCGACGACGCCGATTTCGGCAAGGAAGGTGCAGCGGTGATGTTCGGCGTCGGCGAAGGCGGCACCGGCTTGATCCCCTCTCCCACCAGCGACGCGCAAATCCTGTTCAAGGTCGCCGAGGTGTTCGAACCCGCCGGGGCCGATGCCAGTTCGGTGCCCGAGGACGCGCGCAAGTCCTTCACCTCCGGCATGTCGGACGATCTGCTCGACCAGTTGGTGGCGCAGTTGCAGACGCAGTACGGCGTCCGCGTCGACCAGGCTGCCGTTGCCCAAGCCTCGACAAGATGAGCGCGCTGAAAACCCATATCGCCAAGGTCGCGACCGGCACCGCCCTGTCCTTCGACGAGGCGCGCGAGGCCTTCGACATCATCATGTCGGGCGATGCTACGCCCGGCCAGATCGGCGGCTTCCTGATGGCGTTGCGTGTGCGCGGCGAGACGGTGGACGAGATTTCGGGCGCCGTCGCCACCATGCGCGCCAAGATGCTTCGCGTCGACGCACCTGTCGGCGCCATCGACATCGTTGGCACCGGCGGCGACAATTCGCACTCCGTCAACATCTCGACGGCATCCGCTTTCGTCATCGCCGCCAGCGGGGTTCCGGTCGCCAAGCATGGCAATCGCGGGTTGTCTTCGCTGACCGGTGCGGCCGACGTCCTGACCGCGCTCGGCGTCAAGATCGACCTCACGCCGCAGGCCATCGGCCGCTGCATCCACGAGGCTGGTGTCGGCTTCATGTTCGCGCCGGCACATCACCCGGCGATGAAGCATGTCGGCCCGACCCGCGTGGAGCTCGGCACCAGGACCATCTTCAACTTGCTCGGTCCGCTCTCCAACCCGGCCGACGTGCGCCGGCAGATGGTCGGCGTATTCATGCCGGAATGGATCATACCGGTGGCCCAGACGCTGAAGGCGCTGGGCACCGAGCATGCCTGGGTCGTTCATGGTGACGGCTACGACGAGATCACCACCACGGGTGAAACGCATGTCGCCGAACTGATCGGCGGCGAGATCCGCACCTTCACCTTGACGCCCGAAGCGGTTGGCCTGACCCGTCACACCAAGGAAGAACTGCGCGGCGGCGACGCTGCCTACAACGCCGAGGCGTTGCGCGCTATGCTGGGTGGCGCCGTGGGCGCTTTTCGCGACACCGTGCTGATGAACGCCGGCGGCGGCTTGGTGGTGGCGGGCAAGGCGACGACGCTCGCCGACGGCATGGCGACGGCGGTGCAAGCCATCGACAGCGGCCGGGCGCTGCAGGTGCTCGACCGGCTGGTCGAGATTTCGAACGGTTAGACAGATGTCGGACATCCTGCGCAAGATCGAGGCCTACAAGCGCGACGAGATCGCGACGGCCAAGGCGCGCGTGCCGCTGGCCGAGATCAAGGCGCGGGCGAAAGACACTGACGCGCCGCGCGGCTTTCTCACGGCGCTTGAGGCGAAGCGCAGATCCGGCGGCTTCGCTCTGATTGCCGAGATCAAGAAGGCAAGCCCGTCCAAGGGCTTGATCCGCGCCGACTTCGATCCGCCAGCGCTCGCGCGGGCCTATGCAAAGGGCGGCGCCGCCTGTCTTTCGGTGCTGACCGACGCACCGTCTTTCCAGGGCGCGCCGGAATTTCTCACCAGGGCAAGAGCCGCCGTCACCCTGCCCGCGCTGCGCAAGGATTTTCTGTTCGATCCTTATCAGGTCCATGAAGCTCGCGCCTGGGGGGCGGACGCCATCCTGATCATCATGGCCAGCGTAGATGATGATTTGGCGAGCGAGCTTGAAGCGACGGCATTCGAACTCGGCATGGATGCGCTGATCGAGGTCCACGACGAGGCCGAGACGGAGCGCGCACTGAAGCTGTCGTCGCAATTAATCGGCATCAACAACCGTAATCTGCGGACATTCGAGACCCGTCTCGAAACCTCGGAACGACTGCGGGCGATGATTCCGGGCGGTTACTTGCTGGTCAGCGAAAGCGGCATCTTCTCTCATGACGACTGCCTCAGATTGCAGAAGAGCGACATCGGCACCTTCCTGGTCGGCGAAAGTTTGATGCGCCAGCAGGATGTGACCGCGGCAACGCGCGCGCTGCTCACCGGCAAGGCAGCGGCCGAGGCCGTCTGACGATGACGGCCGCCCTCACCCATCTCGGCCCGCAGGGCCAGGCCAACATGGTCGATGTTGGCGGCAAGGACGAAACGACGCGCACCGCTGTCGCCGAGGGTTTCGTCTCGATGCGGCCCGAGACGCTGAAGATGATCCTGGCCGGCAATGCCAAGAAAGGCGATGTGCTGGGCACCGCGCGCATAGCCGGCATCATGGCAGCGAAGAAGACGCATGAGCTGATCCCGCTCTGCCATCCGCTGCTCTTGACCAAGGTCTCCGTCGACATTGAGCCCGATCCTGCCCTGCCCGGACTGAAGATCATTGCGCTGGCGCGCGTCACCGGCAAGACCGGCGTCGAGATGGAAGCGCTCACCGCGGCTTCGGTTGCCTGCCTGACCATTTACGACATGGCCAAGGCGGTCGACCGTGCCATGGTCATCACCGGCATCCGGTTGGTCGAAAAGACCGGCGGCAAGTCGGGCGACTACAAAGCCGCTGGCGAGGATGGGGCGGTCGCCTGATGGCGCTGCTTCCGGTCGCAGCAGCGCTCGAACGCCTGCTGGAGGGTGCTGCGCCGCTTGCGAGCGAAAGCGTTTCGCTCCTCGAGGCCGTGGATCGCGTTCTCGCGGAACCGGTGGTGGCGTTGCGCACCCAACCGCCCTTCAACGCCTCTGCCATGGACGGATACGCGGTCCGCGCTGTCGATGTCGCGTCCGTGCCGTCCCGGCTTTCGGTGATGGGCGTGGCGGCGGCCGGGCGCGGCTTTGACGGCGCCGTCGGCAAGGCGCAGGCCGTGCGCATCTTCACCGGTGCTCCGCTGCCGCAAGGCGCAGACACCATCGTCATCCAGGAAAACGTTCGTGACCTCGGCGGCGGCAGCATCGAGGTGGTCGAACCGACGGCCGAGGGGCGCAACATCCGCCGCTTCGGGCTCGATTTCTCCGAGGGCGACATCCTGCTGGAAAAAGGCCGCGTGCTCGATCCGGCAGCACTGTCGCTTGTCGCCTCGGCCAACCATCCCCGGGTGGGCGTCGTAAAGCGGCCGCTGGTTGCCATCATCGCCACCGGCGACGAGCTGCTGCCGCCCGGCAGCGAACTCGGCCCCGACCAGATCATTTCGTCAAACGCCTATGGCGTCGCCGCCGCCGCGCAATCGGTCGGCGCGCATGCGCTTGATCTCGGCATTGCCGCTGATCGCGAGGAAGCCATCGCGGCGCTGGTCAGGAAAGCGGTCGCGGCCGGCGCTGATGTCGTCGTCACGCTTGGCGGCGCCTCGGTCGGCGACCACGATCTGATCCATGACGTGCTGACCGGCGAAGGCATGACGCTCGGTTTCTGGAAGATCGCCATGCGTCCCGGCAAGCCGCTGATGTTCGGCCGCCTCGGCGACATCAGGTGCATCGGCCTGCCCGGCAATCCGGTGGCGAGCCTCGTCTGCTCGCAACTGTTCCTGAAACCGCTCCTGGCACGCCTCGGCGGCCGCGATTTCCGGCAAGATATTCGTCAGGCAAGGCTGGGCGCCGCCATGCAGGCCAATGATCTGCGCCAGGACTATGTGCGGGCGGTGGTCAGGCAAGAGGCCGGCATGCTGGTGGCAACCCCTTTCAGCATCCAGGATTCCTCGATGCTGAGGATACTGGCCGACGCCAACGGACTGATCGTGCGCGAACCGTCTGCGTCCGCCGCGGCTGTAGGAAATGCCTGCAGCGTTATAATGCTGAGGTGAAGTTTCGCCGTTTTTCTACTCCGCAAGCAAAGTTCGTGTCAGCGGATGGACCGGATCAGCCAGGCCTTCGACAATGTCGTAATGATGTCGGTCCGGCTCGACCACCGCGCTCGTGACGGCACCAAGCCCTGTCCAGATATTGGCCAGCAAGGCGTTCTGGCGCAAGAACTCGGACCGCTCGCCGCCTCCGGCCCAGCACGTGACGCGAGCGCCATCCATGGGCCGCAGCAGCGCCGGGCTTTCCGTCAGCGCCTCGGCTTCATCGATTTTCAGCGCCGCGTTCATGCCGGTGCGCATAAGCGGACGCAGGTCATGCAGGCCCGAAATCGAAACGACGTGGCGTACGCGCCTTGCCACGCCGGCCGCCAGGGGCGTTGATGTCGTCGCCATGCGGCTGGCGAGATGGCCGCCGGCCGAATGCCCGGTCAGCATAAGCGGTCCCCCGACCATCGCCGCCGCCTTGCCGATCGCCGCGCCGATCTCGTGGGAGATGCCGGCGATGCGTATGGCGGGGCAGAGCGTATAGGACGGCATCGCCACGGCAAAGCCGCTGTCAACCGAGCCCTTGGCGAGATGCGACCAGCTATCCTTGTCGGACTCCAGCCAGTAGCCGCCATGGATGAACACGACGAGCCCCTTGGGTGCCCCGGCGGGAAGGAAGAGATCGAGCCGGTTGCGCGGCCTGTCGCCATAGGCGATGTCGAGCTGAGCCCTGCCCTTTGCCGCAAGCGCATCGCGAAATGCCTGCGCCGGTTCGACCCATGCAGCTGGCCAGCGATCGCTGCCGGCGATGTTGGCGCCGTTGGCGTAGGCATTGTCCCAATCGGCAATGCGATGTTCGAGCATCGGCACCCTCCCCCGGACGGCATCGTTTCAGCCGATAGCAATGGCGATCGACAGCGGCAACGTCAATGCTCCGGGGGGCAAAACATTTTAGGCTTGAAACAAATTTCGACTGGTGCGATCCTGTGCCTTGTTCAGCGATGGGCGTGAGGCAGACAGGGGCAGCCGAAAATGCTTGGGCCATCAGCGCATATCGACACGTTCACGCGCGATAACCTGCCGCCGCCGGATCAATGGCCGGACTTCCTGCTCGACGGCTTCGACTATCCCGAACGGCTCAATGCCGGCGTCGAACTGACCGACAGGCTGGTCGAGAAAGGGTTGGGCGACCACACCGCGCTGATCGGCAACGGCCGCCGCCGCACCTACAAGGAATTATCCGACTGGACGAACAGGCTGGCGCATGCGCTGGTCGAGAATTACGGCGTCAAGCCAGGCAACCGGGTGCTGATCCGCTCGGCCAACAACCCCGCAATGGTGGCCTGCTGGCTGGCCGCCACCAAGGTCGGCGCCGTCGTGGTCAACACGATGCCGATGCTGCGCGCCGGCGAACTCGCCAAGATCGTCGACAAGGCCGAAATCACCACAGCGCTGTGCGACACCAGGCTGATGGACGAGATGACCGCCTGCGCCAAGGACAGCGCGTTCCTCAAGCAGGTCATCGGCTTCGACGGCACCGCCAACCACGACGCCGAACTCGATCGCGCCGCCCTCGACAAGCCCGTGACGTTTACCGCGGTGCAGACCGGGCGTGACGACGTCGCCCTGCTCGGCTTCACCTCAGGCACGACAGGCGTGCCGAAGGCGACGATGCATTTTCACCGCGACCTCCTGATCATCGCCGACGCCTACGCCCGCGAGATCCTGCAGGTGACGCCTGACGACATCTTCGTCGGCTCGCCGCCCCTGGCCTTCACCTTTGGCCTTGGCGGGCTCGCCATCTTCCCGCTGCGTTTCGGCGCCGCGGCGACGCTGCTGGAACAGGCAACGCCGCCCAACATGGTCCACATCATCGAAACCTACAAAGCGACGATCTCCTTCACCGCGCCCACCGCCTATCGCGCAATGCTCAAGGCCATGGACGAAGGGGCCGATTTATCGTCGCTGCGCGTCGCCGTTTCGGCCGGCGAAACCTTGCCGGCGCCGGTGTTCGAGGAATGGACTGAGAAAACCGGAAAGCCGATCCTTGACGGCATCGGCGCCACGGAAATGCTGCATATTTTCATCTCCAACCGCTTCGATGACATGAAGCCTGCCTCCACCGGCAAGGCCGTTGGCGGCTATCAGGCGCGCGTCGTCGACGACGAAATGCGCGAAGTGCCGCGCGGCACCGCGGGCAGGCTCGCGGTGCGGGGACCGACCGGCTGCCGCTACATGGCCGATGCCAGGCAGAGCGACTATGTCCGCGACGGGTGGAACCTCACCGGCGACACGTTCTGGCAGGACGAGGACGGTTTTTTCCACTTCGCAGCGCGCTCCGACGACATGATCGTCAGTGCCGGCTACAACATCGCCGGCCCAGAGGTCGAAGCGGCGCTGCTGGCGCATGCCGATGTCGCCGAATGCGCGGTGGTGGGCGCCGAGGATGCCGAGCGCGGCCAGATCGTCGAGGCTCATGTGGTGCTCGTGCAAGGCGTGGCGCCAGACGCAATGACCGTCAAGCGTCTGCAGGATCACGTCAAGGCCACGATCGCGCCCTACAAATATCCGCGCTCGGTAAAATTCATCGCCGCTTTGCCCAAGACGCAGACCGGCAAGATCCAGCGCTTCCGGCTGCGCGCGGAGAAGATCAATTGAGCAAGCCCTACGACCCGTCCGCCGAGGGCGCGGAAATGTCGTTCAAGGAGCGCATGTCCTACAGCGACTATCTGCATCTGGAAAAGGTGCTCGAGGCGCAGGAGCCGCTTTCGTCAGCCCATGACGAGATGCTGTTCATCATCCAGCACCAGACATCGGAACTCTGGATGAAGCTCGCGCTGCACGAAATCGGCGCCGCAATCCGCTCCATCCGCGCCGACCGTCTCGAACCGAGCTTCAAGATGCTTTCGCGCGTCGCCCGCATCTTCGAGCAGCTCAACAATGCCTGGGACGTGCTGCGCACGATGACGCCCAGCGAATACACCGAGTTCCGCGACGCGCTTGGCCAGTCCTCGGGCTTCCAGTCGTGGCAGTACCGTGCCATCGAGTTCATGGCCGGCAACCGCAATCTCGCAATGCTCGGACCGCACAAGCACCGGCCGGACCTCAGCGAGAAACTGGAGGCGATCCTGGCGCAACCGTCGCTCTACGACGAGGCGCTGCTGCTGCTCGCCCGTAACGGCTTCGACATCGGTGCCGACGCAAGGCGTACGGACTGGCGCGAAACGCGGACCGAGAACGAAGAGGTCCTTGTCGCCTGGCAGATCATCTACCGCGACCCGCAGCGCTACTGGATGTTCTACGAACTCGCCGAGAAGCTGGTCGATTTCGAGGATTATTTCCGCCGTTGGCGCTTCAACCACGTCACCACGGTCGAGCGCATCATCGGTATGAAGCGCGGCACCGGCGGCACATCGGGCGCGTCCTACCTGAAGAAGATGCTGGAGGTGGAGTTGTTCCCGGAGCTGTGGAAGGTCCGCACCCGGCTCTGACGTAGCTTTGCCGACTGCATATCGTTATCCCGAACCCACTGCGCTTTTCTGAGCGACAGGCTCTTAAGTCACCGCCGCCTTGACGGCGAAACGCGCCTCCTGCCACGCGTCCGTGCGCAAAATGTCTTCCAGCACCTCGACAGCCTGCCAGACATCGACATAGCCGACATAAAGCGGCGTAAAGCCGAAGCGAATCGTGGATGGCGCGCGGAAATCGCCGATCACGCCGCGCTCGATCAAGGCCCGCATCACCTGATAGCCATGCGGGTGGAGGAACGAAACCTGGCTGCCGCGCTCATTGCCATCGCGCGGGCTTTCGAGTTCGAGGCCGTAGGCGCCGCATTTTGCCTCGACCAGTTGGATGAACAGATCGGTCAACGCCATGCTCTTCCTGCGCACCTCTGCCATGTCGACGTCGTTCCAGACATCGAGCGCCCCTTTGAGCGCGCGCATCGACAGCACAGGCTGCGTGCCGCAGAGAAACCGGCGGATGCCTGTGCCGGCAGCAAAACCCTGTTCGAAGGCGAATGGCCGCGCATGGCCCCACCAGCCGCTGAGCGGCTGGCGGACATCGCCATGGTGGCGCTCGGCCGCGTAGATGAAGGCCGGGGCACCCGGGCCGCCATTGAGATATTTGTAGGTGCAGCCAACGGCGAAATCGGCATTCGAACGGTCGAGCTCGACGGGCAAGGCGCCGGCGGTATGGCAGAGATCCCAGACAATCAGCGCGCCGGCATCATGTGCCGTCCGCGTCAGCGCGGCCATGTCGCGTAACTGCCCGGATTTGTAGTTGACGTGGTTGACCAGGATGACCGCGACCCGCTCGTCGATCAGTTCTTCTATGGTCGGCGCATCGACACCCTCGAGCCGCAGCACCGTGCCCGGCCGCGTCGAGGCAACGCCTTCGGCCATATAGAGATCGGTCGGAAAGCTGTCCCCCTCGGCGATGATGACTGACCTGTCCGGCCGCATCCCGAGTGCCGCATGCAGCACCTTGTAGATGTTGATCGAGGTGGTATCGCAGACCACCGTCTGGCCGGCGGCGGCCCCGATCAGGCGCCCGAGTTGGTCGCCGAGTTCGACCGGCATGTCGAACCAGCCGGCGGTGTTCCAGGCGCGGATGAGATCCTGCGCCCACTCCTGCGTGGCGGCCTTCTGCAGCTCGCCGAACACGGCTGGCGAAGCGGCGCCCAGCGAATTGCCGTCGAGATAGATCACCCCCTGGGGCAAGGTGAAGCGGTCACGCATGGCACGCAGCGGATCCGCGGTGTCCATTGCCTCGATCGCTGCGAGATCGGGAATTTTGCTCATGGTCGCGATGTTCCTCGGTGAGAAGAGCGCCCTGGAAACGGGCCGGCTGTTTTGCCGCCCGGGCAAGGGCTGGCCGCATAGAGGCGCAAGAACAGGGTGAACGCCCGGTTCGATCTTTGCTCGATTTCCGCCCGAGGCAGTTCCTCGAGCACCCCAACGATCCGGCGAACCTGGAGATCGCCGATCAAAAGACTGATGTAGATGTCGGCGGCTTCGGCAGGATCGTCACAGGCGATCGGGCCGGCCCGACTTGCGGTTCGAAGCAGGTCGCCAACAAGCGGCATTATGGTATTGCGGCCGAATTGCGCGATCGATTGGCCAAGCGTGCCTGTATCGTTGACGTCGCCGGCCGCGGCGCGATTGAGCGCCACCGCCTTGTCGCCCGTCACGAGGGTCAGCAGGACTGGCCCGAGCAAGTTCAGGGTTTCGAGCGGATCGCGCGCCTGGTGAAGGGCGTCCTCCAGCAGCTTCCTTGCCTCTCCCGCATTGGCTTCGATCAAGGATCGAAACAGGGTCTGCTTGTTGCCGTACCAGTTGTAGAGGGTTTCGTTCGAGGCCGATGCCCGCTTGGCGATAGCAAGCAGGGAGGCGCTCTTGTAGCCGGCTTCCCGGAGCACCGCATAGGCGGCCTCCTCTATCCGTTCGCGTCGCGCGGCCTGCTTCGGCGTGGTCATTGGTGTTCCTCTTCGAAAACCGTACATTATTATACGGTTTCGTCAAGCGAACGAACGAACGCAGCCCGTCGCGACCAGTGGTGGTGTCTGGCCGTTTTCCGGCGGAAGTTGGCATTTTGGTTTCGTTTCGTTCACGAGCCGCAGGGGTTTCTAATCCGCCCAAACGCACCCCGCACCTGCCGGTCACCCAGCTTGCAGGCTTGTGCCAAGAGTGGAGACCGGTCGGGCCACAGGCCATTAACCAAAATAGTTTCAAAGGGCCTGGGAGCGCATTGACGACGGACCGCGCTGGCAGGATGCTGGCTGCGGGAGGGCATTTCGTTTCCGTCGCCTTAACAAATTCATTAAACTTTAAATGGTTGCGGAACACAACTGGAACAGATAGTGTTTGTTCTGGGTTTGTTTTCTGATTCTGGTTCCAGACCCTTCGTGCAATGCCTTTGGGGGCCGCCATGCTCACGCGCAAGCAACATGAACTCTTGATGTTCATCCATGAACGGCTGAAGGAAAGCGGCATTCCGCCGTCCTTCGACGAGATGAAGGAAGCGCTGGACCTCGCCTCCAAGTCGGGAATTCATCGGCTGATCACGGCGTTGGAGGAGCGCGGCTTCATTCGCCGCCTGCCCAACCGGGCGCGCGCGCTGGAGGTGCTGCGCCTGCCGGACTCGATCGCGCCGGGTCTTAACGCGGCAAAGAAGTTCTCCCCGAGCGTCATCCAGGGCAGCCTCGGACAGGGCAGCAGCCCTAGCCGGCAGATCAAGCCGGCGACGTCTTCGCGTCTGCCCGCTGCCGGCAATGACGACGACGCGGTTTCAGCGGTGTCGATCCCGGTCATGGGTCGCATCGCAGCGGGTGTGCCGATCGACGCCATCCAGCATCAGACGCATTCCATTTCAGTGCCGCCTGACATGATCATGGGCGGCGAACACTATGCGCTGGAGGTCAAGGGCGATTCGATGATCGAGGCCGGCATTTTCGACGGCGACACGGTCATCATCCGCAATGCCGACACCGCAAGTCCCGGCGAGATCATCGTGGCCCTGGTGGACGAGGAGGAAGCAACGCTGAAGCGCTTCCGCCGAAAGGGTGCTTCGATTGCGCTCGAGGCTGCCAATCCGGCCTATGAAACACGTATTTTCGGACCGGACAGGGTCAAGGTGCAAGGCAAGCTGGTCGGCCTGATCAGGCGCTACTGAGCGGGGTCGGCGGTGGGCTTTTCGGGTTTACGGTAAGGCGGCAGTCCCCTTGCCTCGCGTGAGAATTTCCGCTGTTCGTGCCAAGGCCGATATGGCCTGTCGACGGCAAAGCTGACCCGTGCCGGTGCCGTCGCCGATTGCTGGTCGAAGAAGACGGCGGCACTTCCCTTACGAGCGAGCTGCCGCTTGGTGATGACGAGAACCAGCGGATTGTGGCAGGGATCGTAGCCCGCGGGGTCGTTGATGACGATCAGATCCGCATAGGAGCAGGCCCTCCAGGCGTCCTTGCGATCCTCCACCTGCGCGATGATCGCCCCCGAGGTATGCCGGGCCATGCACAGGCCCGTGAAGCAATAGAAAGGCGCTCCCGCCGGAAGTTGCGCGGGATCGAAGATGTCGAACTGTCGGTCTCCGCTGTCGAACAGTTCCGGCGCAACGATGGTTTCGGACTTCAGCGCGCGTTTCCAATTATCGACGGTGAATTCGTTCGGGCGCGCCCGGTTGATCGCGAGCTCGCCGCCGCCGATCGGCAACGCCACCAGGCGGGCATCCTCCGAAATCAGCACGTCCGGCGTGCGCGTGTCCGAGACGGTCAACAGGCCGGCGAGCGCGAAGGGAAGTGCCGCCAGCCGCAGCCATGTCGTGGCCATCGTCGCGATGACCAGGGCGATCGCCACCAGAAGGACGGATTGCTGCGAAATCAACCCGACCGCGTCGACCGGCGAGCGTTGCGAGATCCATCCTGATATGGCGATCATCGCGGTCAGTCCCTTGCCCATCAGATAAAGGGATGGTCCATCGAACCCGAACGGCATCAGCAGCGCGCTGGCAACCGCAAGGAACATCACGACAGAAACGATCGGCATGACGGCAAGATTGGCGAACAGGCTGAGCGGCGACACGCGCTGGAAATGCCAGATGGCGAAAAGCGCCGTGGCGCTTCCCGCGATAATCGAGGTCATCGCCAGCCCACCTGTCGCCAGCAGCAATTTTCGCGTCAGCAGGCCAGGCAAGGTCCGTTGCGGCGGCGGGGTCCGCGCTTTGTCGGCTTTGCGATCCGACCAGCCGGCATAGGCGCCGACCAGGGCCGCGGTGGCGGCGAACGACATCTGGAAGCTCGGCCCTACCACCTCGTGCGGCGACACCACGATGACGGCGATCGCCGAAATAGCCAGATTGCGCATGGTGAGTGCCGCCCGATCGAACAGAACGGCGATCAGCATCACCGCCAGCATGATGAAGCTGCGTTCGGCGGCGACAACGACGCCCGAAATGACGAGGTAGGCGGCGATCGAGAAAAGTGCCGCCGCGGCCGCGTATTTCTTGACCGGCCGGCGGGAGGAAAAATTCGGGAACAGCGCGAAGCCGCCACGCAGCAGACCCATGACCGTGCCGGCGACCAGCGCCATGTGCAGCCCGGAAATTGAGATGATGTGGTAGATGCCGGTGCGTCGCATCGCTTCATTGATCTCGTCGGGAATCCCGGCGCGCACACCCACGATCAGCGCCGCGGCGATCTCGCCCTCGGCACCGCCGATGCTGCCCCTGATATGGTCGGCAATGCTTTCGCGAGCACTCTCGATGGCGGCTGAAAGGGCGGCCCACAGCGGCCTGTCATCGGCTGAGACGATTTTGGGGTTGCCGAGAAAGAAGCCGCTGGCGCCTATGCCGGCGAAGTAGCTGTCGAAGGAAAAGTCGTAGCTGTCCGGCCGCACCGGTCCGGTCGGCGGCAACAGCCTGGCATAGCCGGTCACGAGCGAACCGGCCGTCACTTCAGCCGGCACCTTGCGTGCCGAAAGGCGAACGCGCTCCGGCGCGTAGAGTAGTTTCGGCCGCGCGGTCGATGTCACATCGATGGTCAGCCGGATGCGCCCGGTCTCCATCTGGTCGACCGAAACGACGCGGCCGGTGATTTGCGTGGAGATTTCCGAGCCCAGCATCCGCGTTCCCGCTCGCCACGTCTCGACTTTGCCGGCGAGCATGCCGAGCGCGCACAACAGCGCCGCCATGAAGCACAGATGCGTTTTCGGCCATGAGCGTGAAACGAGCGCGCACAGCGACATCAGGATCGCGACCGCGACAGGCTTGGCAAAGCCCGGCTCCGCCGCCAGCGAAAAATAGGCGATCGATCCGCATGCCAGGAACACCGGCACGAGCAGGAAGGCTATGCCCCGATCGAGTTCGAGCTCGGACGCTCTGGCCACGCCGTTGCGCAGACGAGGCCATGAAGCACGGCCGAACTCACGGCGCAGACGCACGGCCGCGCCGGCTGCGGGAATGCCGGGCGGCGTGGAAACATCCGCCGGCGGCGACTTGCCCGGCTGCTGTAGGGGCGACAACGCCAGCGGCAATGAGGCGGGCGCGGGCGTGGCAAAAAAAGAGCGTTCGCTGACGCCGGCAACGACGTCCTCGCCTTCCTCCGCGCCCCTGCCCGCTCCAGCCATCGGGTCTGCCCCTTGCGCCCTCGACACCCTATGCTACATGAACGCGCGACGCGCGAAAGTGCGTGTGATCCGCACCCCGCTCCAGACGTTTCCCGAGAGTTGTATGTCCGACAAGGTTGTCACCCGTTTTGCCCCCTCGCCCACCGGCTACCTGCACATCGGCGGCGCGCGTACGGCGCTCTTCAACTGGCTCTACGCCAAGCACACCGGCGGTACGATGCTGCTGCGCATCGAGGACACCGACCGCGAGCGCTCCACCGATGCGGCGACAGCAGCCATTCTCGAAGGACTGACTTGGCTCGGCCTCACCTGGGACGGCGACGCCGTCTCGCAGTTCGAGCGCGCGCCGCGCCATCGCGAGGTGGCCGAGGAGCTGGTGCGCATGGGCAAGGCTTACTACAGCTACGAGACCCCTGCCGAGCTTGAGGCAATGCGCGACGCGGCGCGGGCCAAGGGCCTGCCGCCGCGCTATGACGGAAGCTGGCGTGACCGCGACCCTTCGCAGGCGCCTCCTGGCGTCAAGGGCGCGATCCGCATCAAGGCGCCGACCAAAGGCGAGACGGTGGTGCATGACCGTGTCCAGGGCGACGTGCGCTTTCCCAACAAGGATCTGGACGACTTCATCATCCTGCGCTCGGACGGCAATCCGACCTACATGCATGCCGTCGTCGTTGACGACCACGACATGGGCGTCACCCACATCATCCGTGGCGACGACCACCTGACCAATGCCGCCCGCCAGACCGTGATCTACAACGCCATGGGCTGGGATGTGCCTTCAATGTCGCACATACCGCTGATCCACGGCGCCGACGGCGCCAAGCTGTCGAAGCGGCACGGCGCGCTGGGCGTGGAGGCCTACCGCGCCATGGGCTACCTGCCCGAAGCGCTGCTGAACTATCTGGCTCGGCTCGGCTGGAGCCACGGCGACGATGAGATCATGTCGATCCAGGACATGATCGCATGGTTCGACATCGGCGATGTGAACAAGGGCGCCGCCCGCTTCGATTTCGCCAAGCTGGAGGCGCTGAACGGCGTCCATATGCGCCGCATGGGCGATGCCGAGCTGTTCGATATCTTCATTGCCACCTTGCCCTATCTCGAGGGCGGCCCGGCGATGGCCGCACGCCTCGACGACAAGAACAGGGCGCAGTTGCTGGCAGCGCTGCCGGGCCTGAAGGAGCGCGCCAAGACGCTGGTCGAACTTGTCGACGGCGCCGCCTTCCTGTTAGCCGCGCGGCCACTGCCGATCGACGAAAAGGCAGCCCTGCTGCTCAATGACGAGGCGCGCAAGATTTTGCGTGGCGCTCGCGACGCCCTCGAGGCGGTTTCAGGCGACTGGACGGCGGCCTCGACTGAAGCCGCGATCCGGGACTATGCGACGGCCGGCGGCCACAAGCTCGGCGCCGTCGCCCAGCCCTTGCGCGCCGCCTTGACCGGCAAGAGCACCTCGCCCGGCGTGTTCGACGTTCTCGCCGTGCTTGGTCGCGAGGAGAGCCTGGCGCGCATCGCGGATCAAATCGATTAGGAGCAATCTGGCCCAAGAAGATTGGCATTGAAAGGCGCGTTTCGCAGTGCAACATTGAGCCTTGGCCCAATCTGGCACGCACTTCCTAAAATGCGGTCGCGAATACGCGCATTCGGTGACTTCGACGTGTCGCTTTGCAGAATTTGCCTTTGCCGGCATCAGGAAACAAGAAGGAGTTTGCAATGACCGAAGCTGCGACAAGACGGGAACTGGGCGGCAAGACCCAGGAAGCCACGGCAAAGCTGGAATTCGCCGGCAAGACGCACGAATTCAAGGTGCGAAGTGGTTCAGTCGGGCCTGACGTCATCGACATCGCCACGCTGTACAGCACCACCGGCGCCTTCACCTACGATCCCGGCTTCACCTCGACGGCGAGCTGCGAGTCCGAGATCACGTTCATCGATGGCGACGCCGGCATTCTCCTGCATCGCGGCTATCCGATCGACCAGTTGGCCGAACATGGCGACTTCCTGGAAGTCTGCTATCTCCTGCTCTACGGCGAACTGCCGACCAAGGCGCAGAAGGACGATTTCGATTACCGCGTGACGCGCCACACCATGGTGCATGAGCAGATGTCGCGCTTCTTCACCGGCTTCCGCCGCGACGCGCATCCGATGGCGGTGATGTGCGGCGTGGTCGGCGCGCTGTCGGCCTTCTATCACGACTCCACCGACATCTCGGATCCTTACCAGCGCATGGTGGCGTCGATGCGGTTGATCGCCAAGATGCCGACGATCGCGGCCATGGCCTACAAATACCATATCGGCCAGCCCTTCATTTACCCGAAGAACGAACTGAATTTCGCCGCCAACTTCCTGCACATGTGCTTTGCCGTGCCATGCGAGGAATACAAGATCAACCCGGTCCTGGCGCGCGCCATGGAGCGCATCTTCATCCTGCACGCCGACCACGAGCAGAACGCTTCGACCTCTACCGTTCGGCTCGCCGGCTCGTCTGGCGCCAATCCGTTCGCCTGCATCGCCGCCGGCATCGCCTGCCTGTGGGGCCCGGCGCATGGCGGCGCCAACGAAGCGGCGCTGAACATGCTCGGCGAGATCGGCCATGTCGATCATATTCCGGAATTCATCGCCCGCGCCAAGGACAAGGACGATCCGTTCCGGCTGATGGGCTTTGGCCACCGCGTCTACAAGAACTACGATCCGCGCGCCAAGATCATGCAAAAGACCGCGCATGAGGTGCTGGGCGAACTCGGCATCAAGGACGATCCGCTGCTCGACATCGCCATGGAACTGGAGAAGATCGCACTCACCGATCCCTATTTCATCGAGAAGAAGCTCTACCCCAATGTCGACTTCTATTCCGGCATCACGCTGAAGGCGCTGGGCTTCCCCACCACCATGTTCACCGTGCTGTTCGCCGTCGCCCGCACCGTCGGCTGGATCGCGCAGTGGAAGGAGATGATCGAGGATCCGCGCCAGAAGATCGGCCGCCCCCGCCAGCTCTACACCGGCGCGCCGGAGCGAGACTACGTGCCGATCGCGAAGCGGTAAAAAGGAAGAAGTGAATAAGTGAGTAGTCAGTAGTCAGTAGGGAAAGAGCGGTAATCCTACTCACTACTCACTACTCACTACTCACTACTCACTCTCTTGATATACCCCATCACCACCTGCGCGGCGATGTCGCCTGACGGCTTGGCGGTTGTCATGCGCCGCGCGATCTCGGCGAACCCGTCCTTCTGCCATCTGCGCATGCCTGTGTCGGCGAACAGCGCTTCGAGTTGGCGGGCCAGATTGTTCGGCTTGACATACTCGTTGTAGAATTCCGGGATCAGCGCCCGATCCGATATCAGATTGGGTAGCAGCGCCGACCAGACCGAAACGAGATATGGCGCCACGATGCGCGCAACAGGGTCAAGCCGGTAGCAGGAGATCATCGGCACATCGGACAGCGCCAGTTCAAGCGAAACCGTGCCGGACGCGATCAGCGCCGCGTCAGCCTTGCCGAAGGCCTGCCACTTTCGCTCAGCGTCGAGGATGATCTCGGGCTTCTCGTCCCAGCGAGCGACCGCCGAGCGCACGACATCGGCGACATGCGGCACGGTCGGCAACATCAGCCGCAGGCGATGCCCGCGTGCACGCAGCATCGACACGGTCTCCCCAAACGGCTCGAGCAGCCGCCGCACTTCGCTGCGTCGCGAGCCGGGCAGGACGAGCAGCGTCTTCAGGCGATCCGGCGAAAGATCCCGCGGTTGGGCCTGCGTCCTGGCTGCCGAGAGCACGCCCGCGTCATGGGTGAGGCGATGTCCGACATAGGTCCCTGGCGGTCCGCCGAGCCTGCCGAGCTCCTTCACCTCGAACGGCAGGATGCAGAGGATGTGGTCGACATAGGGCTTCATCGCCACCGCCCTGCCCGGCCGCCATGCCCAGACGCTGGGACAGACATAGTGGATGATCGGGATGGTGGGGTTGGCCGCGCGCACTTTCCTGGCCACGCGCAGGGAAAAATCGGGACTGTCGATGGTTATGAGGCAGTCGGGCTTCGCATCCGCGACCGTCCTGGCCAGCTGACTGATCCGCCGCATCAGCCGCGGCAGGTCACTCAGGATGGCGCTGAAGCCCATGAGCGCGATCTCGCCGGCGTCGAACGGCGAGACCAGCCCGAGCGCCTGCAGATGGCGGCCGCCGAGACCGACGAGCTGCACCTCGCGCCCCATCGACTGCTTGATCGAACGCACGATGTCGGCGCCAAGCAGGTCGCCGGATTCCTCGCCGGCCACGATTGCGATCTTCAGCGCCTTGTCAGCCATGCGCCGGCTCCGCCGCTGGCAGGCCGACGATGAACAGACCGAGCGCATTCGCCCGCGACAGCGTCGCCGGCCCCTCCAGGATGAGAGAGCGCCCCGCTTCGACGGCAATGCCGGCAAGCCCCGCCGCATGGGCTGCTTCCACCGTCTGCGGCCCGATCGACGGCAGGTCGGCCCGCAGCTCCTGGCCGGGTTTGGCGCATTTGACCAGCACTCCGCGGGTCTTTCCGGCAAGCCTGCCATGGCCGCGCAGCGCGCGCGCTCTTTCGAGCAGGCCGCTCGTGCCTTCGATGCCTTCCAGCGCGATGGCCCGGCCTCCGATCGCAATCGCCGCCTGCCCGATATCAAGCGCGCCGATGGCCTTGGCGGCCAGCCTGGCCGCCTCGATGTCGCGCCAGTCCGATTGCTTTGGTTTCGCAGCGGTCAGCGTGCCTTCGCCGGCGGCCAGTTCGGGAACGACTTCATGCGCGCCGACCACTTTGATGCCCCGCTTCTCCAGGCCGCGTGTCACCACCTTCAAAAGTCCGTCATCGCCGCGCGCCAGCGCCATGATCACCGACGGCACGATCGCCAGCAAGCCGAGGCTAGGACGGATGTCGGTCAGCCGGGGCCTGCGTCTGATTTCGCCGGCAAGGACCACATGAGTGATGCCGTGGCGCTTCAGCGTCGCCACCAGTGAACCGATCTGCTCGAGGGCGAGGCTGTCGTGTTCGTATCGGAGCAACTCCTGCCGGCGGTCGGCCTCACCTTCCATCAAGAGGATGAAGGGCGGGTAGCCATGCGCGGCCAGGCCTTGCGCGACTTCCACCGGCAGACTGCCACCGCCGGCGACGATGCCGACCCTGGCCCCCGGCGAGAGAACGAAATCCGCTGCCGCCGCCTCAGTCTTCGTCATCGCCGTCATCGCCATCGCTCCCCTTGAGCGATGGCACAGCATAGTGCCGCTTGCCGCGACTGGAGATGAAATCGATGATCTTCATGGCGGTCGGTGACGTGGCGAATTCCGCCTTGGCGAATTCGATGTTCTCGCCAACGGTGCGCGAGCGGTCGAATATTGTCTTATAGACCCTGCGCAGCAGATAGATCTCGGATCTTGGCAGACCGGAGCGCTTGAGCCCGATGATGTTGAGGCCGCGCAGGCTGGCCCGATTTCCCGCCGCCATGGCATAGGGAATGACATCACCCACAAAAGCCGAGCACCCGCCAAGAAAAGCGTTGTCGCCTACCCGCACGAATTGATGAACGGCGCTGAGACCGCCGATATAGACGTTGTCGCCGATTTCGCAGTGTCCGCCCAGCGTCGCGCCGTTGGCGAAGGTGGCGTTCTTGCCGACGACGCAGTCATGGGCGATGTGGGCGTAGGCGAGAAAATTGCCATTGTCGCCGACCGTCGTTTCGCCGCGGCTGGTATCGGTGCCGACATGCATGGTGACGCCTTCGCGGATCGTGCAGTTCTCGCCGATGACGAGCGTGGTGCGGCCGCCCTTGTGCTTGGTGTTCTGCGGCGGTCCGCCCAGTATCGCCATCGGATAGACCTTGGTCGACGCGCCGATCGTCGTTGCGCCTATCACCGAGACGTGGCTGACCAGTTCGACGCCGTCGCCGATCACGGCATCTGCGCCGACATAACAGAGCGGTCCTATGCGGACGCCTTGGCCGATTTGTGCGCCTTCCTCCACGACGGAGGAAGGATGGATGGATGTCTTGATTTTCATAAGCATTCGATTGTCAGTCGCCGGTGACCATCATGGCTGAAATCTCGGCTTCGGCGGCCTTGTTGCCGTCGACCAGGGCTTCACAGGCGAATTTGAGCAGGTTGCCGCGCTTCTTGATTTTCTTGACATGGATCTTCAACTGATCGCCGGGAACGACCGGTTTGCGGAACTTGGCGTTGTCGATGGTCAGGAAATAGACCAGCGACGGCTTTTCAGTGCGAAGACTGCGGATGCAGATGGCCCCGGCAGTCTGTGCCATCGCCTCGACGATGAGCACGCCCGGCATGACCGGCTGCTCGGGGAAGTGACCCTGAAAATGCGGCTCGTTTATGGTCACGTTCTTGATGCCGGTAGCGGATTCGTCGCCATCGATGTCGACGATGCGGTCGATCATCAAAAACGGATAGCGGTGCGGCAGGAGCTTCATCAGCCCCAATATGTCGACTGCTTCCAGCGTCGTCCCGGTGATGTCAGCCATTGCTCCCCTCGCCCTGTTTGCGGGTCCTGGCGAGCTTGCGCAGCATGGCTATCTCGCGCATGGCTTCCGCCATCGGCTGTGCCGGATAGCCGCCCCAGATCTCGCCCGCGGGCACATTGCTCATGAATCCGCTTCTCGCGGCAAGCTTCGCGCCCGACCCGATGGTCAGGTGATCCGCAAGCCCGACGCCGCCGCCCATGGTGACATTGTCGCCCACCACGACGGAACCGGAGATACCCGAAAGTCCGGCCACGATGCAGTTGCGACCGATGCGGACGTTATGCGCGATCTGCACGAGATTGTCGATCTTGGTGCCCTGGCCGATGATCGTGTCGGACATGGCGCCGCGGTCGACGGTGGAATTGGAACCGATCTCGACATCGTCCTGGATGATGACGCGGCCGATCTGCGGAACACGTTCCGGCCCCTTGGCGCCGGCAACGAAGCCAAAGCCGTCCTGGCCGATCCGGGCGCCGCCATGGATGATGACGCGGTTGCCGATCAAGGCATACTGGACGCTGGCGCCCGGGCCGATATAGCCGTCACGCCCGATCTGGCAGGAACGGCCGACGACGGCGTGAGGCGCGATGACGGTGCCGGCGCCTATGGACACCGCAGGACCGATCACCGCGCCGGCTTCGACGACAGCACCTTCCTCGACATGTGCGCTCGGATCGATATGGGCATGCGGCGAGATACCGGTTTCACCGGTCATCGGCCCCGGGGTCGCCGCTGTCGGAAACAGCAGTCGTCCGACCAGCGCGAATGCCTGTTGCGGACGGGGATGCACAAGGACGGCGATGGCGGCAGGCGCCTTGCCGGCGAACTCCGCAGGACACAGCACCGCAGCCGCCCGCAGCGACGGCATCAGCGAGGAATTGCGTTTGCCATCGACGAAAACGAGTGCATTCTCGCCGCCTTCGTTGGCCGGCGCCAGCGCGTCGATGAAAACGCCGGACTGGCCGGAATCGACAAGCACCGAGCCGGTCAGATTCGCGACTTCGCCCGCCGTATACCGGCGTGATGGCGCGAAGAACACCGGATCGGTCATTCCAGAAGCTATATCCAGCTAGATCGGAACATTTTCTCCCGGACCTCAACGATCCGGGAGCATCGTCATCCGCCGGTCAGAAGCGGGTCGATATGCCGAAGTTGAATTCCTGCACGTCGTCCCTTGCTTCTTTCTTGACCGGGATCGCATAGTCGATACGGATCGGGCCGAACGGCGAAGCCCACATCAGGCCGACACCGACCGAGGCGCGCCATTTCATGCCCACGGACGATTGGTCAACCAAATCATTGGCAACCTTGCTGCCGTAGAGAGTTGCTGCGTCCGCAAAGACCGCGCCACGCAGGCCGAAGCTTTCTGGAACGACCGGCAGCGGGAATTGAGCCTCTGCCGACGCGTTGAAATAAGTGGTGCCGCCAAGGTGGTCACCCGCACCGTCGCTGTCGACTGGACCGATGCCGCCATAAGCGAAACCGCGGATCATGCGATCGGTGCTCTGGAAGTGATCGAAGATGCGCAGATCGCCGTCGCCGCCGTAGCCTTCGACATGGCCGGCGCCGCCCGAAAGAAGGCCAACCAGGTCGAGCTGCTCGGACAGCGTCTGATAGACGCTGCCGCGTCCCGTCACCTTGACGAACTTTGCATCGCCACCGAGGCCGGCCACTTCCACGGTGGAGGTGGCATAGATACCCTCATGCGGGTTCTTCATGTCGTCGATGGTGTTGTAGACCAGTCCCAGACTGACCGACGACTTGATCCAAGGGCTTTGCTCGATGCCATCCAACACGGCTCTGGAAATGTCGCAGGTGCCGCTGGGATCTACATCGGTGGCATCGCAACCGTCGTCTACCTCATACTTCTCCCGGGAGATATTGTAGGCCAGCTGGGTCGAGATGCTGTCTGTGATCGGCAGGCCGAAGCGCACCGTCGCGCCCACAGTATCGCTGTCGTAGTCGTCGTATTCCCTGGTCCGCTTGTAGATGTCGAAGCCGGCGGCGATACGGCGCCCAAGGAAATACGGCTCGGTGAACGAAAGGCTGTAATCGCGCGAGTTCTTGCCGCCACCCGCCGACACCTTGATGAACTGGCCGCGGCCGAGGAAGTTGCGCTCTGTGATCGATCCTTCGACGGACGGACCGGCGGTGTCGCCACCGGTCGAATAGCCGGCGCCGACAGAGAATTCACCGGTCGACTTTTCGACCACGTCGACCACCAGCACGACCTGGTCCGGCGCCGAACCGGGCACCGTCGAAACCTCGACTTTGTCAAAGTAATTGAGATCTTCCAGCCGCTTCTTCGCGCGCTGGATCAACACTTGGTTGAACGCATCGCCTTCGCTGACGTCGAACTCGCGGCGGATGACATAGTCGCGCGTGCGGTCATTGCCGCGGATCTCGATGCGCTCGACATAGGCCTTGGTGCCCTGGTCGATGGTGTAGACCACCGAAATCGTATGATTCTCGAAATTGCGGTCGCCACGCGGCGTGACCTGCGCGAAGGCGTAGCCGGAGCCGGCCACCTTCTCAGTCAGGGCAATGATGGTGTCCTCGACGTTCTTGGCGTTGTAGACGTCGCCCTTGTGGGTCTCGACCACCGATTCCAGCGCCTTCGAGTCGACTTCCGGAATCGTGCTTTCGACGCTGATGTCGCCGAACGTATAACGCTCGCCTTCCTGGACGGTTATGGTGACCGTGTACTTGTTGGTCGCGTTGTCGAGTTCGCCGACAGCGGACACGACCTGGAAGTCGGCATAGCCGTGATTGTAGTAGAAGCGCCGCAGCAGCTCCTGGTCGGCGCGCAGCTTGTCGTCGTCATAGACGTCGTCGCGCAGGATGAACGAAACCCAGGACGAGCGCTTGGTCGTGATCACATCTGACAGGCGGCGGCTCGAATAAGCGCTGTTGCCGACGAAATTGATCGCCGCGATCTGCGTGCGATCACCTTCATTGACATGGAAGACCACGTTCACGCGGTTGTCGCCGAGCTGCATGACCTCGGTGGTCACGGCGGCATCGTCACGGCCGATACGTCTGTAGGCGGCCTTGACCGACTCTACATCGGCGTCGAGCGCCGCCTGCGAGAACGTGCCGCGCGGCTTCAACTGCACGGCAGCCGCAAGCGCGTTGTCCTTGAGCTTCTTGTTGCCCTGGAACAACACCTGGTTGACGACCTGGTACTCGGAAACCTTGACCACCAACGTCGAACCGACCTGATTGATCTGCACATCCGAGAACAACCCGGTTCCGAACAGCGCCTTGACCGCGCTGTCGATGTCGGAGCTGGAGAAGGATTTGCCCGGCTTGATGGTGATGTAATTGCGGATGGTATCGGCGTCGACACGTTGGTTGCCGCTCACCTCCACCCTGCTGACGACAGCGGCTTCGGCCGCCGATGTGGCAACGAACTGCACTGCGAGCGCACCTGGCACGACCAAAGCCGCGGACAGGGCTGCCGCGGAAGCGGCGCTCAAAAACTTGGATGCTGCCTTCATCGGGCTTAATAACCTTTTCTCGTAGTCCCCACGGCGAGAAAACCGGACGTGCGGTAATTTCCCGTACCGTATTAACCGGATTTTCCCTACACGCAAGGCTTCTGGTTAATTTGTATTTACTTAACCCTGGTGCGTGGCTTTCGCGTCACTCATATCCCCGTGCATGGTAAACGGCGTCTCAACATCGACCATGCCGACGCCAAATTTCTTCATGATTTCAGCATCCAAACAGATCGTTCCAGAATACGAAACCCATGAAGCCCAAAACCAGAAGCAGACCGGCCCGATAGGCCATTTCCATCATCCGTTCCGACACCGGCCGGCGGATGACGGCCTCCACCCCGTAGAACAGGAGATGGCCGCCGTCGAGGGGGGGAATCGGCAAAAGATTGAGGATGCCGATGCCCACGGACAGCAGCGCAACGAGCTGCACGAGCCATTCGAAGCCGAGCTTCGCCGCCTTGCCGGCCATGTCCGCGATCTTCACCGGGCCGCCGAGCTGGCACTTGTCCTCGCGCCCGACGACGAAGCGCTGCAGGAACTGGCCGGTGCGCTGGATGACGTGCCCGGTTTCCTCCACCGCCGCGGTCAACGCGCCGGCGGGGCTGTAGGTGATCAGCCTGGGCTGGCCGAGTTCCTGGTTGTTGACGACGCCGATCACGGCCACCTTGACCTTGTTGCCGAGCGCGTCCTGCTGCTCCATCAGCTGCGGCGTGGCGGTCACGGTCACTTCCTTGCCGTCGCGCAGCATGACGAAGGTGATGCTGTCGCCGGCCCGGCCCGAAACCAGGCGTTGAACGTCACCGAAGGTTTCGATCTTGCTGCCGTCGACGCTGACGAATCGGTCGCCGGGCAGGATGCCGGCTTTCGCCGCCGGGCTGCCGGCGGTCACCTCGGCCACCATGGGTTCCGCGACATAGCGGCCATAGGCTGAAAACAGCACCGAAAAGACGACGATCGTCAGCAGGAAATTGAACAGCGGCCCGGCCACCACCGTCGCCGCCCGCTTCCAGATCGGCTGGGTGTGAAAGGCGACCTTGCGTTCCTCGTCGGTCAGCGTTTCGATCTCTTCCGTCGACGGCTGGCTGGAGGTGGCGTTCATGTCGCCGACGAATTTGACATAGCCGCCAAGCGGTATGGCGCAGAGCTTCCAGCGCGTGCCGTGCCGGTCGTTGAAGCCGAAGAGTTCCGGGCCGAAACCGATCGAAAAGGCCCTGACGCCGATGCCGCACCAGCGACCAACGAGATAGTGGCCCATCTCGTGGACGAACACGACCACGGTCAGCACGAACAGGAAGGGCACGAGCGTGCCGAGAAGGAAGCCTTCCATGCCGAAGATCGCGTGAAGAATCTCGTTCAACTCAAATCCTCAGTTCTTCCGCGACACCGTTGCGCCGCGACTGTGACATCAATCCAGGCGAATCCAAGGCGCGCCCGCATCGATCGTGGAACGATGCCGTTCAAATGGGAAACAGCCCCTGTGCCGGCTGATCGGCGCCCGCCGAAATCCAGCCGATGACGTATAGGGCGAAAGCCGCCGCGACAAGCCCGTCGACACGGTCCATGACGCCGCCATGGCCCGGAATGAGCGCGCCCGAATCCTTGCGGCCGTGGCGGCGCTTGACCCAGGATTCCAGGAGGTCGCCAGCCTGGGAGACGATTGAAAGCGCGAGCGCGACGAGACCGAGCATTGGCAGGTTGCCCGCACCGGCGGCGACGGCCAGGATGAGCCCCGCAACGACCCCGCCCACGGCGCCGCCGAGCGCGCCACTTCGCGTCTTGCCGGGAGAGATGGACGGCGCCAGCCTCGGGCCACCGACGGCCCGGCCGACGAAATAGGCAAAGATGTCGGTCGCCCAGACCACCGCGAACAGGAACAGGATGGCGACGAGGCCGGAATGGTCGCCGTCACGCAGAAGCGCAAGGGAAAGACCCGAGACGGCTGCATAGGCAAGGCCGGAGGCATCCCACTGCCCGGCCCCGCGCAGTTGGGCGGCGATGGCCGTGACGGCGACCAGTGCAGCCACCAGAAGCAGCAGCCACAAGGCAGGCAGGCCGGTGATCAGGGCGCCGAGAAACACCAGCAGCAGCACTTCCGGCAAAAAACCGAGCCCGGTCGTCCCGGAAGGGCGAGACATGCGCGTCCATTCGTAGAAGATCACCGCCGAAATCGCGGCTGAAAGCAGCCGGAACGGCAGGCCGCCGAACCAGGTCAGGCCAAGCGTCGCGATGGCAAGCACGACCGCCGAAAGAACGCGAAGCTGGAGATTGCTCATCCCGCGGCCGGCCGCGAAGCGACATCTTGCGGATCCAGCCCGCCAAAACGGCGTTCGCGCCCGGCGAACTCGCGCAAGGCCTCGGCTAGATGCTCTCGGCTGAAATCGGGCCAATAGCAGGGCAGGAACACAAGCTCGCTATAGGCAGCCTGCCACAGAAGAAAATTGGAAAGGCGAAGCTCACCGCTGGTGCGTATGACCAGTTCGGGATCGGGAATGCCTTGCGTGTCGAGGCAGCCGGCAAAGGATTCGGCGGTGATCGCCTCGCTGTCGAGCTCGCCGCGCGCAACGGCCGAGGCAAGCTTGCGCGCCGTGCGCACGATCTCGTCGCGTCCGCCGTAGTTGAAGGCGATGATCAGCGTCAGCGCCTCGTTGGCCGAGGTCAGCGCTTCGGCTTCTTCGAGCAGGAGCCTGATATCGGGCTGCAGCCCTGCCCTGTCACCGATGATCCTCACGCGCACGCCGCTGCGGTGCAGTTCGGCGAGATCGCGACGGATGAACAGCTTCAACAGACCCATCAGGTCGCTGACTTCGGATTTCGGCCGCGACCAGTTTTCCGAAGAGAAGGCATAGACAGTCAGGTAGGAAATGCCGAGATCGGGCGCGGCGCGCACCGTCTTGCGCAGTGCTTCTACGCCCGCGCGATGGCCGGCGAGCCGCGGCATGCCGCGCGCCTTGGCCCAGCGTCCGTTTCCATCCATGATGATCGCGACATGCGCGGGCGTTGCCATGATCTCGCTTTCGGGCCAGCCGCCGGCCAGACCCTAAACCTGCATGATTTCAGCTTCCTTGTCGGAAAGCAGGTGGTCGATGGTGCTGATCGTTTCGTCGGTAAGCTTCTGGACCTGGTCGGAGCGCTTGCGCTGATCGTCCTCGCTGATGACGCCGTCCTTCTCCGCCTTCTTCAGGAAGTCCATGCCGTCGCGGCGCACATGGCGCGCTGCGACACGGGCGTTCTCGGCGTAGCCATGCGAGATCTTGACGAGTTCCTTACGGCGCTGCTCGTTGAGTTCCGGAAGCGGAATCCTGAGATTGGTGCCGTCCACGATAGGATTGAAGCCCAGATTGGATTCGCGGATGGCGCGATCGACCGCGCCCACCATCGACTTGTCCCAGACCGACACCGAAATCATGCGCGGCTCAGGCACCGTGACATTGGCCACCTGGTTGATCGGCATGCTGGTGCCATAGGCCTGCACCTGGATAGCGTCGAGCAGGTTGCTGGAAGCGCGACCGGTCCGCAGCGAAGCCAGGTCATGCTTGAACGCGGCGATTGCCCCATCCATGCGCCGCTTGAGATCGTCGTACTCACCACTCATCTTAGTCTCCTCGACCCGTCTGACGCGGGTTCACTGCTTTCGGGGCAAGGCCCCGTATTCGAGCCTGATTTCGAAACCGGTTTTCGCCTTTTCCGCGATCAGGCCCCGGATCAATCGTCCGCGACGACCGTGCAGCGGCCGCCGCCCCTTAGAATATCGCCGAAACCACCTTTTTCGTGGATCGAATAGACGATTATCGGAATGTTGTTTTCGCGCGCAAGTGCAATCGCTGCCGTATCCATGATGGAAAGGCCGCGATTTATCACTTCGGCATGGCTGATGCGCTCGAAACGCGTCGCGTTCGGGTCCTTCTTCGGGTCGGCAGAATAGACGCCGTCGACCTGTGTGCCCTTGAACAGCGCGTCGGCGCCGATTTCAGCGGCGCGAAGTGCCGCGGCCGAATCAGTGGTGAAAAACGGATTGCCGGTGCCGCCGGCAAAGATCACCACCTTGCCCTGGTTCATGTAGGCGGTTGCCTGGCGCTGCGAAAAGCTCTCGCAAAGCTCAGGCATGGCGATCGCGGAAAGAACCACCGCATCGACGCCGATCTTGTTCAGCGAGGTGCGCAGCGCCAGCGAATTGATGACGGTGGCGAGCATACCCATATGGTCGCCGGTGACGCGGTCGCCACCCTTGGAGGCAACCGCCACACCGCGAAAGATATTGCCGCCGCCGATGACGACGCCAACCTCGATGCCGAGCGCGCGGGCTTCGGCGATGTCGCCGGCGATGCGGTCGACGACCGAGACGTCGATGCCGAAATGCTGTTCGCCCATCAACGCTTCACCAGACGCTTTCAGCAAGACACGTCGGTAGAGGGGCTTCACCGTCATCTGGTCCTCGAAAATCTCGGCGCGGCAAATCAGGAGGCGAAACTGCCCCGCTTCGCCTGGCGGCGCTGGCATGATGGTTCGACCCGATACACGAAGGGCGCGGCGATGTCACGCCGCGCCCTTGCGCAAAATCCCAGGCTTTTTCGATCAGTTGCTGCTGATGCTGACCGCCTCGCCTTCCACCAGAACCTGCGGCGAATAGCCGGAGGGCTTGTCGCCGGTCACGACACCGCCGGCCACCCTGACCTGGATCTCGGGCCCGAAATAGGAATGCGGGAACGGCGCCGGCATGCTGCTCACCGAATCCAGCTGCTTGCGGAGTTCGGGGGCAATCGAAAAATCCAGCGCCGCGAGGTTGTCCTGCAGTTGCGCGAGCTTGGTCGCGCCCAGGATGACGGTTGCGACGCCGGGCTGCGTCGCCACCCAGTTGAGTGCCACCTGGGCCATGCTGCGGCCGAGTTCGGCGGCCACCTTTTCGAGCTCGGCCACGATCGCCCAATTGCGGTCGCTGAATTTCCGGAAGCTCGGATGCGTGGTGTTGCGGAAACCGTCGAGCCGGCCGGCATTGCCGGCTTGCGTCGGGCGATATTTGCCGCTGAGCAAGCCGCTGGCCAGCGGGCTCCAAACCATGACGCCGGCGCCATGATGCGTGGCGAAAGGCACGAACTCATGCTCGATCGAGCGTTCGGCGAGCGAGTATTCAAGCTGCAAGACCGAGACCGGCTCATAGCCGCGCCATTCGGCGATCGCCTGCGCCCGACCCGCATACCATGCGGGCACGTCGGACAGGCCGACATGGCGTATCTTGCCCGCACGCACCAGGTCGTCCAGCGTGCGCAGCACCTCCTCGGCCGGCGTCAGCCTGTCCCACACATGCATGAGATAGAGGTCGATATAGTCGGTTCCGAGCCGCTTCAGAGAGGCGTCCACGGCGCGCATGATGTTCTTGCGCCCATTGCCGCCGGCATTCGGATTGCCGGGCTCGGTGTTCATCGTGAATTTGGTGGCGATCACCGCTCTGTCGCGTAAGCCGCGCTCGGCGACGAACTCGCCCAGCCATGTTTCGGCGGTGCCGCCGGTATAAAGATCGGCGGTATCGAAGAAATTGCCGCCAGCCTCGACATAGGCGTCGAATATGGCGCGGGCGGTCTCCCTGTCCGCTCCCCAACCCCATTCGGTGCCGAATGTCATCGTACCCAGCGCCAGCCGGCTGACGCGCAGGCCGCTGTTGCCGAGAGTATAGTAATTCATGGTCATGATTTCGCTCCTATGCTGATCCGCCGGATGCCGCCGTTCACTGGCCGGGAGTGGTCTTGACCCAGGGGTTGCCGCGCTCATGCGTCATGCGGAATGTGAAGCCATCCACCTTCCAACCGGCGTCGGAACGGATGAAATGGTGCTCGTATGTGCCCCAGACTTCCCAAAGCGGGTCGCCATTGCCTTCCATCCGGTTCCAAGCATAGCCGTTCGACAGGACGGTCGCCGTGTCCGCTTCGAGAACGACCTGGTGATTGGTGCGCAGATGCAGGCTGGTCTTGCTGCCCTTGAGGTTGCCGGCCCAGGCGCCGATCAGGTCGTCGGAGGCAATGTTGGCCGCCGGCTGTCCGGACAGGCTGCTGAAATCTGCGGTAACCCGATCCGCGAAATAGCTGCGGGCAAGCTTCCAGTCCTGCGCGTCGACGGCGCGGTCGATGGCATCGGCGATGCGGATGACCGCGCGCTCGTCGGCAAGCGCCTGCCACTCCGCCGGTTCGGCTCCCCCGGCATCGATCGGCGCCAGCGCCAGTCCCGCGGCGAAGGTCACATGTTTCAAAGCGTTCATGTCTCGTCTCCTGGAAATCAGCCCGCCCGCTGTATCGGGGACAATGTGGATCAATGCGCCGCCATCGATAAGATTGCATTGTTCGCAAAGACTATGCGATATCATTCATGAATGGACCGGGACCTGCTTACCCACCTGCCCGTCATCGTTGCCGTGGCGCGACGGGGCGGCTTCGCGCTTGCCGCGGCCGAGCTCGGCATGAGCCCGTCGGGGGTCAGCCATGCTGTGCGGCTGGTGGAAGAGCGCATCGGCCAGCCGCTGTTTGCGCGCACGACGCGCAGCGTCTCGCTGACCGAAGCCGGCAAGGCACTGGTGGAGACAACGGGCCCTGCCCTCCAGGACATCGCGGAGCGGATGGATCGCATCCGCGGCGTCAGGGGGCGGCCTTCCGGCCTGCTCAGGATCAATGCCTCCAACATCGCGATCCCTTTGGCGGTGACGCCTGTGATCGCAGCCATGGCCGATCGCTATCCGGATGTGACGGTCGAGGTTTTCGCCGATCAAGCCCTGGTCGATATCGTCGGGGAAGGTTTTGACGCCGGCATTAGGCTGGGCGAGATGATCGCGCAGGACATGACCGCCATACGGCTGACGCAGCCCTTCAAGGCCGTGCTCGTCGCCTCGCCGGACTATATCGGAAGGCACGGCCGTCCCTGCGACGTGGCCGACCTCGCGAACCATAATTGCATAGGCTACAGGCTTCTCCGCTCCGGCGCGCTCTATCGCTGGGATCTGAACGACAATGGCAAGGAGGTCGTCGTCGAGACGCGTGGCACGGCCGTCGTGACCGATTCGCTGGCGGCGATCGATCTTGCGCTTGCAGGGGTCGGGCTCGCCTATGTGTTCGAGCCGCTTGTACGCGCCGATCTTGCCGCAGGACGCCTCGTCCAGGTCCTGCCAAAGACGGCAATCGAGGAGCCCGGCCTTTTCCTTTACTTTCCGCGCCGGGCGTCGATGGCGCCGAAGCTGAGGGCCTTCATCGACGCCGCACAAGAAATCGGCCGGGCATCCATGCGGACACCCGGCCGAGTTGCCTGAGCCGTTTAGCCTTACTTGTTCTTCGGGCTATTTCTTGACCGCCGCCGCGACTTCCGCCGCGAAATCGGTCGCTTCCTTCTCGATGCCTTCGCCGAGCGCGAAACGCAGATAGGCCGAGATCTTGGCCGGAGCGCCGATCTCCTTCTCGGCATCCTTCAGCGCCTTCTCGACGGTAATGTCGGGATTGAGCACGAAGGCCTGCTTCAGAAGCACGACTTCCTCGTAGAACTTGCGCAGCCGACCCTCGACCATCTTCTCGATGATCGCCTCCGGCTTGCCGGACTGGCGCGCCTGGTCGGCGAAGATCGCCTTCTCGCGCTCGACTGCCGCGGGATCGAGTTCCTCGGTGGTCAGCGCCATCGGGTTGGTGGCGGCGACATGCATGGCGACCTGGCGGGCGAATGCATTGGCCGCGTGCTCGTTGCCCGTGGTCTCGATAGCGACCAGGACGCCCAGCTTGCCAAGGCCGTCGGCAACCGCGTTGTGAACATAGGTCGCGACGGCGCCGTGCGGAACGGTGAGCTTGGCCGAACGGCGGAAGCCCATGTTCTCGCCGATGGTACCGACGGCGTCCTTGATGGTGTCGGTGACCGACTTGTCCGAACCCGGGTACTTCGCGGCAGCCACGGCCTCGCTCGTGCCATAGGCCAGCGCCACCTTGGCGACGTTGGCGACGATCTCCTGGAAGGCGGCGTTGCGGGCTACGAAGTCGGTCTCGGAATTGACCTCGACGACCGCGGCCTCGCGCACGCCGGAATCGACGCCGATCAGGCCCTCGGCCGCGGTGCGGCCTGCCTTCTTGTCGGCCTTGGAGATACCCTTCTTGCGCAGCCAGTCGACGGCTTCTTCCATGTTGCCGTTGGTCTCGTTCAACGCCGCCTTGCAGTCCATCATGCCCGCGCCGGTCAAGTCGCGGAGTTCTTTGACCTGTGCAGCCGAAATGCTCATTGTCGCCTCTTTGTTCAAATGCGCCGACGCACCATCGAATCTCGACGGTGCGTCCGTTTAACGCGTCAAAATATTAGAAAGATGAAGGCCGTGACCGGCCCTCGCTATCACGCTTCCGGAGTTTCCGCCGCCGGAGTTTCGCCGAGCACCGGCTCGACCGGAGCTTCCACCGAAGCGCCGATGTCGACACCCAGCGCGCCCTGCTGGCGGGCGATGCCGTCGATGGCAGCCTTCGCGATGAGGTCGCAATAGAGCTGGATGGCGCGCGCGGCGTCGTCATTGCCGGGGATCGGGAAGTCGATCTTGTCCGGATCGCAGTTCGAGTCGATGATGGCGACGACCGGAATGCCAAGGCGCTTGGCCTCGAGGATGGCGATCGCTTCCTTGTTGGTGTCGATCACGAACATCAGGTCGGGCGTCGAGCCCATGTCCTTGATGCCGCCGAGAGCCTTGTCGAGCTTCTCGCGCTCGCGGTCGAGATTGAGACGCTCCTTCTTGGTCAACCCTTGCGCCTCGCCGGCCAGCATCTCGTCGAGCTTGCGCAGGCGCTGGATCGAGTTCGAGATCGTCTTCCAGTTGGTCAGCATGCCGCCCAGCCAACGCGAGTTGACATAGTACTGGGCCGAACGCTGCGCGGCATCGGCGACGATGTCGGACGCCTGGCGCTTGGTGCCGACGAACAGCACGCGGCCGCCCTTGGCGACGGTGTCGGAAACCTGCTTCAGCGCCTGGTGCAGCAACGGCACCGTTTGGCTGAGGTCGATGATGTGGATGTTGTTGCGGGCGCCGTAGATATAGGGCGCCATCTTCGGGTTCCAGCGGTGGGTCTGGTGGCCGAAGTGAATGCCAGCTTCCAAAAGCTGGCGCATGCTGAAATCAGGCAGAGCCATTCTCATTTTCCTTTCCGGTTAGCCTCCACGGACACAGGCATTTTCGGACGAAGTCCTCGATGCCACCGGAGGTTTCAGCCGGATTTCTCCCGGGCAGACACCAAAGTCCGTGTGTGGAATGAGCGCGCATATAGAGGGGA
This sequence comes from Mesorhizobium sp. B2-4-2, assembly GCF_006442845.1. Classification (NCBI taxonomy): domain Bacteria; kingdom Pseudomonadati; phylum Pseudomonadota; class Alphaproteobacteria; order Hyphomicrobiales; family Phyllobacteriaceae; genus Mesorhizobium; species Mesorhizobium sp. B2-4-2. The sequence goes on from NZ_VFVM01000009.1 coordinate 194,841, forward strand.
AGTGCTCCAAACGCAAGCGCAACGACGCATTGCGGCGCGCCTGCGGCGATCCGCGCGTGCCCTCAACGCTTTATCTTACCCTTTGGCACCCTCACCCGCCGGAAGATCGCGACGATCTCTTCACGATTGCACTCGATGGCACCGAGCCGCACCGCGCGGTCGCGCTCGAAACCGGTTATGTCATAATGCGGCGCCGATGTCTTCGGCGGCCCCTGGTAGGATGAGCGCTTGATGCCGAGTTGCGCGGCGAAACGATGCAGTTCATCGGTGTCGTCGGCCATCAGATGGCACCAGCGATGGCCAACCCATTTCCAGATCGCCGCGTCGACATAGACCGCCATGAGGCTCGCCGCATTCCTTCTTCCGCCGACCGGTACCGGCGACGAGCGATGATAGAAGGGATTCGCACAGAAGATGAAGCGGCCGGCGGCCTCGAGAAGATGAGAAGCCGCCGCGGCGCTTTCAAGCCGTGGACCGCGACGGCGCTGCGTCGAGGCAAGTCGAAGCTTATTTCGTCGGGCAGGCCTTCGTCTGGTCGAACAGCGACAGATTGACCAGCTTGCCGGTCATGGAGAAATCGCCATAGTCCATGGTGAGATCGCGGGTGATGCCGTTCTCGTGCAGCTTGAAGCTGATCCGGTATTCCGGGGTCTCTTCTCCGTTCTTGGCACTGTCGTCGAAATAGGCGATGTCGACCGGCCAGTATTTGTCGGTGGCGAGCTTGGCCAGCGCCGGCGCTTCCGGATCGGCCTTGTCGGCTTCGGTCCTCTTGCCGACAACGACGGTGGTGGACATCACCTTGTTGGCGTCCTCGGAACCGTCGAACAGATTGGTTTGATAGAAGTTCTCACCCTTCTCGGCCTTGTCTATCAATTCGACCAGATGCTGGGTCGGAAACTGGGTGGCGGCAAGTTCCAGGCTGCTCTTCTCGGGCTTGTCGATGTCGACCTTCAGCCCTTGCGTTTCCTTCGTGGCGACACCCTTGACCTCCTTGTCGAGGTTCTGGTCGACGAAGGATTTGGTCACGAACGAGAAGGTCTTGCCTTCGGCGTCTTCGAACGTCGTCGTCTGCTGGTCGGTCAGCTTGGTGTTGTCGCTGGTGGCAATCTGGGTGACAAAGCGGAATTTCACCGTATAGCCTTCGCAGGCCGAGCCGTTGAATTCATAGACCATGCGGCCGGTAATGCCGGTGATCCCGGAGCGGTCGTCCGCCTTCTTGAGCGTAAGGTCGTAAACGGCGCGATGCGCCTGCAGCGCCGGCACGGCGAAAGCGGGACCTATCGAAAAGACCGCCGACAACAGGACGGCATGGAATACAAGGCGCGTTGCGCGCATGAGAGGCTCCGATCGTCGCGGCTGATGGCAGGCCGCAGGGAAAGATGGTCCAGCTTAAAAAAAGTCGTGGCGGAAGCGAGGCAAAAATAGCAATTTCGGCCCGGCTGACGCGGCGCCTTCCAGCAATAGGGAAAAGCAATGAGTGAAACAATCGAAAAGCGGCTAAACGACCTCGGGGTCACCATTCCCGCGGCCGCGGCGCCTGCCGCCAACTACGTGCCGCATTGCAGGACCGGAAACCTGCTTTTCACCGCCGGACAATTGCCGCTCAAGGACGGCAAGCTGCAGGCGAGCGGACTGCTTGGCCTGGACGTCGACACAGCAACCGGCAAGGAAGCGGCAAAATACTGCGCGATCAACATTCTGGCGCAGGCCAAGGCGGCACTTGGCGATCTCGAGAAGATACGCCGGCTCGTCAAGATCACCGTCTTCGTCGCCTCGGCGCCGGATTTCCTCGAGCAGCATCTGGTCGCAAACGGCGCCTCCGATTTCCTGGTGGCGGCGCTCGGCGAGCGCGGCAAGCATGCCCGTTCCGCCGTCGGCACGGCTTCGCTGCCGCTTAATGCCGCGGTGGAAATCGAAGCGATCTTCGAAGTCGAGTGAGCGAGCCTGACATGACCGACCTTTCCTGGCTGATTGCCCGGCCTGTCGCCCATCGCGGCTTTCACGACATGAACAAGACGCGCTGGGAAAACACCCTCTCCGCCTTTGCCGCCGCGGCCGAACGCGGCTATGCCATCGAATGCGACGTGCACCTGTCGTCGGACGGAGTTCCCGTCATTATCCATGATGGCGACTTGCAGCGGCTGACTGGGCACGACGGTTTCGTCTGGCAGCGCACGGCGGCCGAACTGGCAGCGCTCAAGGTCGGCGGCACGTCTGATCATGTGCCGACGCTGCGCGAGGCGCTCGATCTGATCGACGGGCGGGTGCCGCTGGTGGTCGAACTGAAAGGCGTGGCTGGATACGACAATGGCCTTGTGGCGAGCGTCGGTAGGCTGCTCAAGCGCTACAAAGGCAAGGTGGCGATCATGTCGTTCGACCACTGGCTGATCCGCGATTTCGCCAGGGATGCGCCGGGCATCCCGGCTGGATTGACCGCCTATGGCAAGGACGACAGGCTGATCGAAGCGCATTTCGCCATGCTGGCGCATCAGATCGCCTTCACCTCCTACGCAGCGGGCGACCTGCCGAATCCATTCGTCAGCTTTGTCCGTGAACGGCTCAAAATGCCGGTCATCACCTGGACGGTGCATGACCAGCCGGCGGTCGATCTTACATTCAAATATGCGGACCAGATGACGTTCGAAGGGTTCGAGCCCGATCTGGTCAAGGTCGCTTGATATGGGTGCCTAGAACGTGACTTGTAGCGGTCCGGATGGAGCTTAAATAAGCCTCATGGATCAGGGCGACGACGGCGACGGGCAAACGGTTGATGCGGAGTATGCGATCCGCATTGCGGCGGGCATCGGCGCCTTCACCTGCGAAGAGTGGGACGGTTTCGCCGGGACCACGCGCAGTGATGCCGAAAACGGTTATAACCCCCTCGTTTCATATGCTTTCCTGAGCGCACTCGAGGATTCCGGCTGCGCCGTGCGGCGCACTGGCTGGCAAGGTCATCATCTCAGGCTGGAGAATGGTCAAGGCACGCTGCTCGGCGCGGTCCCTTGCTATCTCAAGTCACACAGCCAGGGCGAATATGTGTTCGATCACGGCTGGTCGGATGCCTTCGAGCGCGCCGGCGGCCGTTATTATCCCAAGCTGCAATGCTCGGTACCGTTCACGCCGGTCACCGGCCCTCGCCTGCTGGTGAGCAGGGGCCAGCATTCCGGCACCGTCAAGGCCGGGCTCGCCGCGGGATTGAAGGCAGTGGCGGAAAAGCTCGGCGTCTCTTCCGCGCATGTCACCTTCGCGCAGGAGAGCGACGTGGACGTGCTGGAGGCGGCGGGCTTCCTGCATCGCACCGACCAGCAGTTCCACTTCGTCAACGAGGGCTTCTCGACCTATAACGATTTCCTCGCCACGCTGGCCTCCCGCAAGCGCAAGGCCATGAAGAAGGAGCGCCGCGAGGCGCTTGCCGACGGCATCTCCATCGACTGGCTTACCGGCAAGGACCTTACAGAACGGGCCTGGGACGATTTCTTCGCCTTCTACATGGACACCGGCAGCCGCAAATGGGGCCGGCCCTATCTGAACCGGGAATTCTTCTCGCTGATCGGCGAGCGCATGGCCGAGGACATCCTGCTGGTGATGGCCAGGCGCAACGGCCGCTACATTGCCGGCGCTATCAACTTCATCGGCTCCGATGCGCTCTACGGCCGCAACTGGGGCTGCATCGAGGATCATCCGTTCCTGCATTTCGAGGTCTGCTATCACCAGGCCATCGACTTCGCCATCGAACGCAAGCTGAAGGTGGTCGAGGCGGGCGCACAGGGCGAACACAAGCTGGCGCGAGGCTACCGGCCGGTGATCATGCATTCCGCGCATTACATCGCCCATCCCGGCCTGCGCAACGCCGTCGCCGACTATCTCAGGCGCGAACGGCGCGAGGTGGAACGCATGAGCGAATATCTCGAAGAACACACGCCATTCCGCAAGGATCTGGAGGAGTAGGCCATCCCGCGGGGCAGGAGCATATGTCAGGTTCGGCATCCCTTGGGTTGGCAGTGCACGCCTGTCGAGATCGGCTTCATCGATCTCGCCTGATCGTCTTGCCGCTCACGAGAGGCTTCGCTACACCAATCAGCGAGGCACAATCCGGAGCGTTCGCCATGGCCGAAACCGCCTATGACACCGACAACATCTTTGCCAAGATCCTGCGCGGTGAAATTCCCTCGCACCGCGTCTACGAGGACGAAGCGGTCGTTGCCTTCATGGATGTGATGCCACAGGGGCCAGGCCATACGCTGGTGGTGCCGAAGACGCCTTCGCGCAATCTGCTCGACGCCGATCCGGCAACGTTCGGCCCGCTTTTCACAGTCGTGCAGAAGGTGGCGCTCGCCGTCCGCGAGGCATTCAAGGCCGATGGCGTCACCGTGATGCAGTTCAACGAGCCGGCTTCCGGGCAGACCGTCTATCACCTTCACGTCCACGTCATTCCGCGCTTCGAAGGCATCGCGCTGAAGCCGCATACGGGCCAGATGGAGAAACCCGAGGTGCTGGCCGAGAATGCCGGCCGGATAAAGGCGGCCATGCCGCTATCCTGACGCCTGGCTTTCAGCTGCCCCCATTGCGGCCGTCTGGGGAAGTTGCGCATCGAAAACGATGAACCCGAGCCGCCAGCATATCAGCGTGATCGCCATTCCGCCGAGCACATCAATCAGATTATGCCCGCCGTAGATGAGGAGCGGGCCGCGCGGCTGAGATTCATTCTCATCGCCGCTGAGCGCGCGATCAGGACAGCTTGTTTGCGGAGAACGCCAAAAGCCTCTCAAACGCCGTCGGAGGCTCTACATTTTGCCTGAGCCGCCCGCGGATCGCATCCGCACATTGTGCCGGCGTCAGCAGCGATGTGTCCACTTCCAGATCATACACGCCAGGCCGGTGTACCTCCTCCTGCCACAGACGCACCGCCAACGGTACAGGGTCGTCAGGCGATCCCGTCACATATCCCCTCCCCGCCGGACTGTCGGCGCGCCTCTGCATGATGATTTCGATCGGGCAGCGGACACCGACAAACAGAACCGGCAGGCCTGCGAGGCGCTGGGCGCAATCGACAAGGCAATCAAGGGGTCGCGAATAGCTGTCGTGATGACCGAGATCGGCCACGACATTCAACCCCACTCGGCTGTGGGCGGCGATCGATTCGTAGAGCGCGGCGTAGAACCTCGGCACGAGACCCTCGATATCCGGGCGCTCGCCGCCGGGCCGCAAACCTATCCCCGGGCGACAGCGCAGCGGCGTGACCTGCTCATAGGTGTCGACCCCCAGGTTCATCCATGGGCCCTCGAAGCTCTCCTGAACTGCCTGGACGATGCTCGATTTCCCCGATCGCGGTGCGCCGTTGAGGATGATGATCTGGCCTGGTTCAGACATAAAATTCCCCATCTCATGGAGGCACTTGACCGGAACGGCATCCAACGCGCTGCCATGGTCTGGTCCCGTGGAGCGAACTCCTTCACCAACGAGGCCATGGTCTCAGAAATCGGAGATGCGTACAGTCTGGGCGCTACTTTCGGAAACGACTTTTCGCGCATGCTCGTCACCGGCAAGGCGCCGTCGGGATTGCATATCTCGATACCGTCAGGCCAACGCATAAAATCGTTCCTCGGCGGCAAGCCGAAATACGCGGCCTGCGAGGTCTTTGGCCGCGCGCCCGGCCTGTTCGGCATGGTCGGCGCCAACGTGGGAGCACCACCGTCCTGGACGGACAAATCAGCCAAAACCCGCCCAACGCCGCTTGCTGTCCAGGGGCCGACAGCAGCGCTTCAGTGATCGTCGCTTTGTGCCAATGAAAAAGCCCCGTCTCCGGGGCTTTTTCGAGGGAGTGACTATCAGCTCTTGCGCGGCAGTTGCGGCACCAGGCTGCGCTTGCCGCCGTCCTTGCCCTTGGGCTCGGGCTTCTGCGCGACGGCCTTCTTGACCGCCGGCTTCTTGGCCACTGCCTTGCGCTGCTTGGGGGTGTCTTCCGGTTCTTCCTTCTTGGGCTTCACCGGTGCCTCGTCGGCGAGCGATTCGAGCTTCAGGCCGGTCTCGCCGGTTTCCTTCTTCTCGACGCTGACGCGCACCGTGCCGCCCTTCTTGAGCTTGCCGAACAGCACTTCGTCTGCCAGCGGCTTCTTGATGTGCTCCTGGATGACGCGGCCGAGCGGACGCGCACCCATGCGCTCGTCATAGCCCTTGTCGGCGAGCCAGGCGATCGCATCCGGCGACAGGTCGAAGGTGACGCCACGCTCGGAGAGCTGGGCCTCCAGCTGCATGACGAACTTCTGCACCACCTGATGGATAACCGGCACCGGCAGCGAGCCGAACGGGATGATCGCATCGAGACGGTTGCGGAACTCCGGCGTGAACAGCCGGTTGATCGCCTCGACATCGTCGCCTTCGCGCTTGGTCGACCCGAAACCGATCGCCGCGCGCTGCGCATCCGACGCGCCCGCATTGGTGGTCATGATCAGGATCACATTGCGGAAGTCGATCTGCTTGCCGTTGTGGTCGGTCAGCTTGCCATGGTCCATCACCTGCAACAGGATGTTGAACAGGTCCGGATGCGCCTTCTCGACTTCGTCCAGCAGCAGCACGCAATGCGGATGCTGGTCGACGCCGTCGGTCAAAAGGCCGCCCTGATCGAAACCGACATAGCCGGGAGGCGCGCCGATCAACCGAGAGACCGTGTGGCGTTCCATATATTCCGACATGTCGAAACGGATCAGCTCGACGCCGAGCGAAGCGGCCAATTGCTTGGCGACTTCGGTCTTGCCGACGCCGGTCGGACCCGAGAACAGATAGGAGCCGATCGGCTTCTCCGGTTCGCGCAGGCCGGCACGCGCCAGCTTGATCGCCGAGGTCAGCGCGGTGATCGCGGTGTCCTGGCCGTAGACGACGCGCTTCAGCTCGATGTCGAGACCCTGCAGCACCTTCTCGTCATCGGCCGAAACAGTCTTCGGCGGGATCCGCGCCATGGTGGCGATCGTCGCTTCGATCTCCTTGATGCCGATGGTCTTCTTGCGCTTGGCCTCCGGCACCAGCATCTGCGAGGCGCCGGTCTCGTCGATCACGTCGATCGCCTTGTCCGGCAGCTTGCGGTCGTTGATGTAGCGCGCCGACAGCTCAACCGAAGCCTTGATGGCTTCCGTCGTGTAGCGGACCTTGTGGAACTCCTCGAAATAGGGCTTCAGGCCCTTCATGATCTCGATGGCGTCCTCGATGGTCGGCTCGTTGACGTCGATCTTCTGGAAGCGACGTACGAGCGCGCGGTCCTTCTCGAAGAACTGGCGGAACTCCTTGTAGGTGGTCGAACCGATGCAGCGGATCGCACCCGAAGACAGTGCCGGCTTCAACAGGTTCGACGCATCCATGGCGCCGCCCGACGTCGCGCCGGCGCCAATGACGGTGTGGATCTCGTCGATGAACAGCACAGCGCCCGGATAATCCTCGAGCTCCTTGACGACCTGCTTCAGTCGCTCCTCGAAATCGCCGCGATAGCGCGTGCCGGCCAAAAGCGTGCCCATGTCGAGCGCGAAGATGGTGGCGTTGTGCAAGACTTCCGGAACATCACCCTCGACGATGCGCTTGGCGAGGCCCTCGGCGATCGCCGTCTTGCCGACGCCGGGATCGCCGACATAAAGCGGATTGTTCTTGGAACGGCGGCACAGCACCTGGATGGTGCGGTTGATCTCGGACTCGCGCCCGATCAGCGGATCGATCTTGCCGGCCTTGGCCTTGTTGTTGAGATTGACGCAATAAGCGGTCAGCGCGTCCTGCTGCTGCTTCTTCTTGCCGCCTTCCTCTTGCGGCTCGGCGCCGTTCGCGCCACCCTGCTCGTCATCGGCGCCGCGCGGCGAACGCGTCTCCGACGCGCCCGGACGTTTGGCGATGCCGTGCGAGATGTAGTTGACCGCGTCGTAACGGGTCATCTGCTGTTCCTGCAGGAAATAGGCGGCATGGCTCTCGCGCTCGGCGAAGATGGCGACGAGCACGTTGGCGCCGGAGACCTCTTCGCGGCCGGACGACTGCACATGGATCACCGCACGCTGAATGACGCGCTGGAAGCCGGCGGTCGGCTTGGAATCCTCGTCATAGCCGGTAACCAGATTGTCGAGCTCGGTGTCGATATAGGTGAGAACAGTGTGCTTCAACTCGTCGAGATCGACATTGCAGGCGCGCATGACGGCGGCCGCCTCGGTGTCGTCGATCAGGGCGAGCAGCAGATGTTCAAGGGTTGCATATTCATGGTGCCGCTCGTTGGCGAGCGTCAGCGCTTGGTGAAGCGCCTTTTCCAGGCCTTGGGAGAAAGCCGGCATGTTACCTCACTTCTTCTCCATCACGCATTGCAGCGGATGCTGATTTTGTCGGGCGAAATCCATGACCTGGGACACTTTGGTCTCGGCCACCTCGAATGTATAGACCCCGCACTCGCCCACTCCATGATTGTGAACATGAAGCATGATGCGTGTGGCGGCTTCGCGGTCCTTCTGGAAAAAACGTTCCAGCACGTGAACCACGAACTCCATCGGTGTGTAGTCGTCGTTCAGGATGAGGACCCGATAGAGGCTGGGTTTCTTGGTCTTGGTCTTTGTGCGCGTGATGACCGCCGTGCCGCGGCCGGCCTCATTGCCGTCGCCGCTGCCGTTCTGCATCCGTGCCCTGGTGGCAGTCAAACCGATCGTCACGTAATCCTGCCTCTTTCGAATCCTCATGCGAGTTCGACATGTAGGTGTTCGATGGACGATTTTAAGCCCTTCTGGTTAGCTGACAATATGGCTAGGTGCCCAACTTGGCGGATTTTCGCAATCGTGAAGGCGAGCCAGGCCCCTGATCGGAAATTGACATGAAAAAACCCGGCCACGCTGGCGCGGCCCGGCTCTGTCTTGGCCCAATGGGCCCAGATCTCGTACTGCCGAACGAAATTACTTCGCCTTGGCAACGATCGATTCGAACGGCTTGTAGGCTTCCTTGGCGAGTTCGGCATAGAGGTCGCCGATCTTGGTGGCCTCGGCGACGAACGCCTCATAGGACTGCTTGGCATAGTCGGACTGGACCTCGATCGCCTTGTCGAGCGACTTGGCCGAAACAATCTTCTCGAAAGCGGCGCTGCCGGCTTCGAAGCTCTTCTTGGTGTATTCGCCGGCCTCGGCCGCAATTGCCTGCGCGCCCTTGGACAAAGAGGCGAAGCTCTTCAAGCCGGTGTCGGCGAACTCTTTGCCGTATTTGCTGAAGTCCTCATAGGTCTGCGTCATTTCAATTCTCCCTGGACGGTTGATGCGCCCTGCCCCGAGCGCCTTGTGCAATGCACTCGAATATATTGTGCGACGCACAAAAGTCAAGAAATCGCCAGCTTCCGTCCTAGCCGGTGTGGGCAATGGCTAAAATTCGAATAAACAGAGGCTCAAACCACCAGAAAATGGTGAACGCGGCGGTTACCATAAACGGATTGGTAACGCTGCCCCGATAGCTTGCCCGGAAGTGAGGCAGGATCCCTTTGCCGCCTCCAGCGCAACAAGAAATTCAAAGGAACTATCAGTGCGTCAGGCGTTGTCGGGCATCGTTTCCAAATCCGCGTCCCCTTTCAAAACGGTCATGATCATCGCCGTGGCGATGACCATCGTCGTTGCAAGTGCGGCCCCGTCGCTCGCCGCGAAGTCCGCGGCCATCGTGGTCGACGCCAAGACCGGCAAGGTGCTCTACTCCTCGGATGCCAACGCCCGGCGTTATCCCGCCTCGCTCACCAAGATGATGACGCTTTATTTGACTTTCGAGGCTCTGGCCAAGGGCAAGATCAGCCGGAACTCGCCGGTCGTCTTCTCGGCTCATGCCGCGGCAGAGCCGCCGACGAAGCTCGGCGTGAAGCCGGGCGGATCGGTGGCGGTCGAGACCGCCATCCTGTCGATGGTGACCAAATCGGCCAATGATTCGGCCACCGCGCTCGGCGAAATGCTCGGCGGCAACGAGACCAACTTCGCCCGCATGATGACTGCCAAGGCGCGGCAGCTCGGTATGAACGGCACCGTGTTCCGCAACGCCAACGGCTTGCCCGATCCCGGCCAGTTCACCACTGCGCGCGACATGGCAACGCTCGGCATCGCGCTGCGCGAACATTTCCCGCAATATTACGGCTATTTCTCGCAGCGCTCCTTCCTCTATGGCCGCCAGCGCATCAACGGCCACAACCGCCTGCTTGGACGCATCAAGGGCGTCGACGGCATCAAGACCGGCTACACCCGCGCTTCGGGCTTCAACCTGGTTTCGTCGGTTTCCGACGGCAACCGTCGCATTGTCGGCGTGGTCATGGGCGGCACCTCGGGCAGCAGCCGCGACAATCAGATGGCGGCCTTGATCAACACCTATCTGCCGCGGGCATCGACCCGAGGCGGCGGCGATCTGGTCGCCAAGGCCGATAGCGGCAACCCGGTGACGGCATTGGCCAAGGTGCTGTTGCCCAAGCACGACGCACCGACTCCGGACGAGAAGCCGGTGGCGGTGGCAAGCGCCGATGACGCGGACGAGGCCGTTGCCGACGACGCGACGGTTGCCCAGGGCGACAGCGATGTCGCCGACGATACCGCAGCCGAAGAACCCAAACTGGTTGTTCCGGCAAAGAAGGTGAAGACGGTCATCGTCTCCGCCCCCAAGGTCGCCACGGCACAGGTGGTGTCCGCTTATGCCGAGCCCGCGCCGGCCGTCGACCCGGTCAACACCGCGTCGGTGCCGTCGGGTTGGGCCATTCAGGTCGCCTCGTCGCCGAAACAGTCCGAAGCCCAGGCCTTCCTCGACAAGGCCACCAAGCAGGCGCCGAAGGTGCTGGCAGATGCCTCCGGCTTCACCGTTGCCTTCGACAAGGACGGCGTCACGTACTACCGCGCCCGCTTCGGCGGCTTCGGTTCCAAGACCGCGGCCTGGAAGGCCTGCACCGCCCTCAAGAAGAAGAAAATCGAGTGCTACGCCGTCCAGCAGTAGGGACGGCGTAGAAGATATCTCCCGGAAAATTTCTGCGTCGAAGGAGACTAGTTGTGATTGGAGAGCAAGACGTCCTTGGCTTCGTTGATCCGCGCCGCCAGGAAAGACGTGCCGCCGATATCGGGGTGCAGGCGTTGCATCAGGCGGCGGTGCGCCTTGCGGACATCCGCCGCGGCGGCCCCCGCTTCAAGACCAAGGACCTTGTAGGCCTCCTCCTTAGTCATGGCGCCCGGACCTGGCGCAATACCCAGCCCTTCGCCACTGTGCGCCTCAGCGTTTTTGCGCCAGACGGGAAATCTGCCGTCAAGATACGTCTCTAGCAGTTGCCGGCTCTCCGGGTCACCGGAGAGTTCGCGAAACAGCTGCAGCAATTCGGCTTTGCCCATCGCACCAAGCATCTTGCCTTCATGGCGGCCTGCCAGGACAAGGCCTTCAAGGCCTCCTGTATCGTGATCGAGGTCCATTTCCAGCGCCGCCGTGCGTACGGTCGAGCGTCTCCGCGCCGGCATCACGGCTCGCCGGTTCAGCCGCATCGAGCCGTACCAGGCGATCGCTGCGAGCAGGATGATGCCGCCGAGACCTCCGCGCCCGACCAGCAGCACGGCGCCGCCGACCAATGCCAGCAAAACCGGCCCAACCTTCCTCATGTCGCCTGCCAGCCTGCTCGGGTCGGCCTGCACGAAAGCCGTTGCCAGGCCCATCAGCACCAGCAGCAATGCGACGACAGCGATGATCGCGCCTATCATATTCCACTGCCCCGTGAGTGCCCGGCGATCGGCCGGTTTTCCAGACTATTCCTGAACACGAGCATGCCGCCACCGGGTGTTATTTCTGAGCCGCAAATCATGACCTTGCGCGACACATGGTCCGCATCCCACCACGCCGCGGCGCGATGTGGTCGGCGCGAATGCGTCAGATATCGAAACCGGATGGTTCCTATCGCTCATGATTTTCAAGATGTGGCGTTGTCGCGACGCTTGCAAGTCCAACGGACAGCAACATTGAGGGCCAGCAACCGCAGTCCGCCTATACGGGCCGACCATGCCGCCAGATTGCCCCGGAGCAAGCCAACTGGCGGCTCGGAGAAAGCCAATGGGCGGCTCGGAACAAGCCGATTGTGACTTAGAGCAGGCCGAGATCGGCGAGCTCGCGCCGGAGTTTCGGCGGCATTTCGACCTGCCCCGGCTTGCCCTTGCCGAGATCGGCAGGTGCATCCGATGGCTTTAGATAGCGCCAGCCCTGAAAGGCGCGGCGCGGCTGCCAGTCGGTGCGCACCACTTGCGGATCCAGCATCAGATGGCAGCGGCCGATGCCCTCGTCATCAGTGAATGGCCGGATCTCGGTGATCAACTGCCGGCATTGCACACTTCCCTTGATCACCCAGTAGAGCGAGCCGCCGTCGGTAACCTCATCGGCGCGCGTCGGCACCATGCGGGTGGTGTGCCAATGCTCGGCCGGTTCGCCGGCACGGCGCCGCTCGTCGAGGCGGAACGCGATCCATTCTTCGAGATCCTCGACGCTGTCGCAGCCGACGCAGAGCTTTAGGAGGTTGAGAGCCATCGCCCAAGATTTAATCCGTCGCACGGATGCGTCAACGGCCTGAGCAAGTTCTCCACAGTGCCAGCGGGCTCAACACTCCACCACATTGACCGCCAGCCCGCCGAGGCTGGTCTCCTTGTACTTCTCGTTCATGTCGAGGCCGGTCTGGCGCATCGTCTCGATCGCGGCGTCCAGCGGCACGAAATGGGTGCCGTCGCCCTTGATGGCAAGCGAGGCGGCCGTCACCGCCTTGACCGCGCCCAGCGCATTGCGCTCGATGCAGGGCACCTGCACCAGCCCGCCGACCGGATCGCATGTCATGCCCAGATGGTGCTCCAGCGCGATCTCGGCGGCGTTCTCAACCTGTTCGGGCGTGCCGCCCATGGCGGCGCACAGGCCGGCCGCCGCCATGGCCGAAGCCGAGCCCACCTCGCCCTGGCAGCCGACCTCGGCGCCGGAGATGGACGCATTGGACTTGATGATGCCGCCAACGGCGGCTGCCGTGAGCAGGAAATCGCGAATGCTGGGCTGGTCGGCCTCGGGATGGAAATGCAGCCAGTAGCGCAGCACCGCCGGCAGCGTCCCGGCCGCGCCGTTGGTCGGCGCGGTGACGACGCGCCCGCCGGCCGCATTCTCCTCGTTGACGGCCATGGCATAGATCGACAGCCAGTCATTGGCGAGCAGCGGATTGGGCCGGTTCTGCTGCCACTGCTCCTGCAGCTTGTCGTGCAATTGCCTGGCCCGGCGGCGCACCTTCAGCCCGCCCGGCATGATGCCGTCCTGCGACAGGCCGCGCTCGATGCAACTCTTCATGGCACCCCAGATGGCGTCGAGGCCGGCGTCGAGCTCATCGCGCGACATTTGTGTTTCCTCGTTGACCCGCTTCATCTCGGCAATGGAAAGGCCGCTCTTGCTAGCCATCTTCAGCATCTCGAGGGCGTTCTTGAAGGGATAAGGGACTTTTTTGCCTTCGGTCGTCACCGAACCCTTGGCTTTCATGCGCTGCAGCTCTTCTTCCGAAACCACGAAGCCGCCGCCGATCGAATAATAGATGCGCTTGAGCAGCAGGCGGTCGCCGGCATCATGGGCATAAAACGCCATGCCGTTGGCGTGGCCGGTGAGCGGCGTCTTGCGGTCGAGCACCAGGTCGCCGGCCGGATCGAAACGGTAGGAAGGATGACCAGGCGGTGAAATCAGCTTGTCGGCGGTGATGCGAGCGACAATGCCGTCCGCCTGGTCAGGGTCGACCGTCTGCGGCGTCTGCCCGGCAAGGCCGAGAATGACGGCACGGTCACTGCCATGGCCGATGCCGGTATAGGCGAGCGAGCCGTGCAGGCTGGCGCCGATGCGAGCGACCTTGGCGCCGGCCGGACGCGGCCAGTCGTCTCCGGCGATCTCGTCGAGGAAACGGCGGGCGGCCGTCATCGGTCCCATCGTGTGCGAACTCGATGGTCCGATGCCGATCTTGAACAGGTCGAAAACCGAAAGGAACACGCGCCACAATCTCCCGAAGCCGCTCTGGGACTACATATAGGAACTCCCGCGATGTTTCCGCTGTTTTGAACGGCGCGGCGCAGCGCCCGCCGACCTTGTTTGCTCCGGCAGCGACATGACCGTCGCTGCCGGCGGACGATCGAAGCAATCGCACTGGATGTGATAGGTTCCGCCAATGGGCGATTCCCTCGATCTTTCGACAGCCGATCTCGCGGCGTTGGCGTTCTTCCTCATTGCGTGGGTTTTGCATACGCTCGCCTCGGACGGTGCGCTGGTCAGCCGCATGTCCCTGACAACGGCGATGAATGCGCAGCGTCAAGCCTGGATGCACCGGATGGCCGAGCGTGAGATCCGCATCGTCGACACAGCCATCATGGGTGGCCTGCAGCAAGGCACCGCCTTCTTCGCCTCCAGCTCCCTGATCGCGCTTGGCGGCTGCTTTGCCTTGCTCGGTGCCTCCGACCGCGTCCTCGAGGTGTTGAGCACCCTGCCTCTGGGCGGCGCCTCGTCGCGCCCGGCTTTTCAGATCAAGGTGCTGGGACTGGTGCTGATCCTGGCGTTTTCGTTCTTCAAGTTCGGCTGGGCCTACCGTCTGTTCAACTATTGCTCGATCCTGATCGGTGCTGTGCCGATCCCGCATGGCGAAGCCTCGCGCAACCCGGTCACCGAAACGGCGGTGTGGAGGGCAGCCCAGATGAACATGCTGGCAGGCAAGCATTTCAATTCCGGCCTGCGCGGCGTGTTCTTTTCGATCGGCTATCTCGGCTGGTTCGTCGATCCGGTGGTGTTTGTGCTGTCGACGCTTCTGCTCCTGGCCGTTCTGGTGCGGCGCCAGTTCTTCTCGGCGGCGCGCCGCGCCGTGATCGGTCAGCCGCCAGGTGCGGGAAAAGGCTGATCGATACGGCCGGACAGCCAATAGGCGAACAGCCCTATCCATTCGCGGATCGCCATTGTGGCCGCCTGCAGCGCATCGGCAGGATTGTCGCGGAACAGGCCGATGCCTTCGTCTCCCGACGTTCGATAGTCGACCGGCCACGGGACGGTCGCGAAGCCGACCTTGTCGAACAGCGCCTTGGCGCGCGGCATATGGTAGGCCGAGGTGACCAGCAGCCAGGTTTCGCCCGGCTTCGGCGCTATCAAGGCCTTGGTGAAGACGGCATTTTCATAGGTGTTGCGCGATTTGCCCTCGAGAATCAGGCGCTCCGGCGCCACGCCGAGCGCTCCAAGCAGGCGCGGCGCGGTGGCGGCATCGCCCTCGCCGTCGAGGAACAATTCGCCATTGCCGCCGGAGACGACCACCTTGGCGTTGGGGAAGCGCCGCGCCAGCACGGCCGTCTCGACCATCCGGTCGCCGCCGCTGTTCAGCTCATAACCGCCGCGCACCAGATTGATGCCGCCCTCGAAGCCGCCGCCGAGCACGACGATGCCATCGACTTTTTGCGGCAGCGGCGGGCGCGGAAAGCGTTCCTCCAGCGGGTTGAGCAGCAATACGCCGAGTGAGGTCCAGGCCGAAAGCGCCAGAACCAAAAACGCCAGCACGCCGCCGGTGGCTGCCAGCCGCCGGCGGCCGAAAAATGCCGCGACCAGCCCCGCCAGCAGCAGGAAGATCGTCAGGTTGAGCGGCTGGATAAAGAACCAGAAGATTTTCGAAAGATAAAAGAACATCCCTCACCCCTTAGATGAGAAACGATCCTACCACCACTTCTCCGGCTGGAACGTTCCGGCCGCCTGCTCGATGACGGCAGCGGTCTGGAACAGCGTCTCTTCCTCGAACGGCCTGCCGATCAGTTGCAGGCCGAGCGGCAAGCCCTTAGGGTCTAGGCCGGCGGGCACCGCAATGCCCGGCAGGCCCGCCATGTTCACGGTGACGGTGAAGATGTCGTTCAGGTACATCTTCACCGGATCGGAAGCCATGTCCTCGTCTGCAATGCCGAAGGCGGCAGATGGCGTCGCCGGTGTCAGGATGACATCAACGCCGGCGGCAAAGACGTTCTCGAAGTCCCGCTTGATCAGATTGCGCACCTTCTGCGCCTGCAGATAGTAGGCGTCGTAATAGCCCGCCGACAGCACATAGGTGCCGATCATGATCCGGCGCTTGACCTCGCGGCCAAAGCCGGCGGCGCGGGTCTTCTCATACATCTCGACGATGTCCTTGCCCGGCACGCGAAGGCCGTAGCGGACGCCGTCATAGCGCGCAAGGTTGGACGAGGCTTCGGCGGGCGCCACGATGTAATAGGCCGGTAGCGCGTATTTGGTGTGCGGCAAGGAGATGTCGACGATCTCGGCGCCGGCATCCCTGAGCCAGGCAATGCCCTTCTGCCAAAGGGCCTCGATCTCCTCCGGCATGCCGTCGACGCGGTATTCCCGGGGAATCCCAACCTTCATGCCCTTGATCGGCTTGCCGATCGCCGCCTCATAATCCGGCACAGGCCGGTCCACCGAGGTCGTGTCCTTCGGATCGACGGAGGCCATCGATTTGAGCAGGATCGCGGCATCGCGCACGTCGCGGGCGATCGGCCCGGCCTGGTCGAGCGACGAGGCGAAGGCGACGATACCCCAGCGCGAGCAGCGGCCATAGGTCGGCTTGATGCCGACCGTGCCGGTGAACGCGGCCGGCTGGCGGATCGAGCCGCCAGTGTCGGTGGCCGTGGCGCCCGCGCACAGGAAAGCCGAGACGGCGGAGGCCGAGCCGCCCGACGAGCCACCCGGCACCAGCTGCGCATTGTCCAGGGTGCGCGCGGTCCTGGTGCCGCCGGCCGAAACGAAGCCGCCATCGCCCTGATGCGTGGTCGGCATCACCATCGTATCGACGCGCGAACGCCGCCACGGGTTGACCACCGGCCCGTAATAGGACGTCTCGTTGGACGAGCCCATGGCGAACTCGTCCATGTTGAGCTTGCCCAGCATGACCGCCCCGTCAGCCCACAGATTGGAGGTGACGGTCGATTCGTAATGCGGCTTGAAACCGTCGAGCACATGGCTGCAGGCCTGGGTGTGCACGCCCTCGGTGCCGAACAGGTCCTTAATGCCGAGCGGAATGCCTTCCAGCGCACCGCCCTCGCCTTTGACCAGCCTGGCGTCGGAGGCCTTGGCCATGTCGCGCGCCTTGTCGCCGGTCACCACGACGTAGGCGTTGAGCGCCGGATTGGCGCGCTCGATCGCAGCAAGATAGGCGTCGGCGATCTCGGTCGCGGTGATTTCCTTGGCGCGCAGCTTGGCGCGGGCCTGCGAAATCGTCAGTCGGGTCAGGTCGCTCATCAGGCAAGGCTCTTTTCGTAAAACACCGACCACTCGGAATCGGGATAATCCAGCACCGGACCGCAACGCGAGAAGCCGGAACGTTCATAGACAGCCCAGGCGGCAGGATGGCGATCGCCCGTCTCCAGAACCAGACGCTTCAATCCTTCCTCGCGCGCCAGCGCTTCGACACGCTCCACGATCCTGGCGCCGATTTTCTGGCCGCGATGCGTGGGCCGCGTGTACATGCGCTTGACCTCGCCTATGGCACCGTCATGGCGCTTCAGCGCCCCGCAACCGATTGCAAGACCGTCGTCGCGGGCGACGAAGACCGTGGTCTCCGGGCCGGCCATCTGCTCGACGGTCAGGTGATAGCAGTGTTCCGGCGGCGTCAGTTCGAGCAGCGTCTCGTTGAGCTCCGCGACCAAGCCGCGCACATCGTCCTGCAGCGGCGTCTCGATGGCGATTTCGATGGCCATCGGCCTGTTACTCCACGACCTTCGGCACGAGGAAGAAGTTCTCTTCCGTGGCAGGCGCGTTGGCGACGATGTCGGCAGCCTTGTTGCCGTCGGTGACGACGTCCTGGCGCTTCTTCATCCCCATCGGAGTTACCGAAGTCATCGGCTCGACCCCGGAAACATCGACCTCGTTCAGCTGTTCGACGAAGCCCAGTATGGCATTCAGCTCGCCGGTCATGCGTTCGGCATCTTCCTCGCTCACCGCAATGCGGGCGAGACGCGCGACGCGCTTCACTGTCTTGACGTCAACGGACATGTTTGTGCCTCGGGAAAACCAGCCCCGGCCTATAGCGGCGCCGCGCGCGGCGCGCAACATGTGCATGCCCACAATCGGGCAAATGGCCTCACGGCGGGGCCATGCCCTCGCACAGATAGTAGCTGCCGCTGTTGCCGCTCGCCTCGCTCTCGTCTTCGATGGGCCGGACGGAGACGAGATCGATCTCAGTCGGGCTCATCTGCGTCACCGAGAGCACGTCGGGAAAGACGTAGCCCGGCTCCTGGCAAATGGCCGTCACCGCCCAGCTCGGCGAGCGTGTCGCCTTACTGATCTGCAAGAACTCGCAATTGTATTCGACCCCCTGCAGGCCATGGGCCGACAGCACGATGTTGCCGGCATCGATCAGCGTCTGCAGGGTGTCTTTCCCGGCCTGTGCGCAGAGCTCCTCGGACTTGAGGTAGACCCCTTCAATGAAATCGTCCGCGGCAAACGCCGGCGACGCCGCAAACAGAATCGAAACGCAAAGAGAGTTCCTCAAGCCCATGTTCTAATTCCGTTTTCAATTTATAGCGTGACCGCCTCGCCGATCCCAGGCACGACGACATTCACGCCCGAACCCTCCATTCCGGCGACGAATTTGTCGGGGGTCTGGTCGAGCAGGCCGAAAGTCGCATAGTGGCATGGGACGGCGACATCGAACTTGAAATAGCGGCGGCAGGCGAGAGCCGCGACAGCGCCTCCCATGGTAAAGCGGTCGCCGACCGGCACCAGGCCGATCTTCGGCTCATGCAGCTCGTTGACCAGCGCCATATCCGAGAAGATGTCGGTATCGCCCATGTGATAGAGCGTCTTGTCGGCCTGGAAATGCAGGACCAGCCCGCAGGGATTGCCCATATAGATGCCGTCCCCATAGGACGAGGAATGCAATGCCTGGACAAAAGTCGTCGTGAACGGGCCGCAGTCCACCGTGCCACCGGTGTTGCCCTGGTTGATATTGTTCTGGTCGACGCCCTGGCCGCCGAGATAGCCGCAGACCTCGGGGTTGGCGACCAGCATCGCCCCGGTCTTCTTGAGGATCTCGAGCGCATCGCCGACATGGTCTCCGTGACCATGCGTCAAAAGCACGTGGGTGACACCTTCGGCCGGGCCTTCCCAACTTTTCCTCCAAAGCGGGTTGCCGCTCAGGAACGGGTCCATCAGGATGCTTGCGCCCGCCACCTCGATCTTGAAGGCGGATTGTCCGTACCAAGTGAGTTTCATCAGCGAGTTCCTCGATTTTTGCTCCGTCGGAGGATAGAACGGCGTCAGCTCAAGAGCAAAGTGTTACGGCGTCCTCGCGTGTTCAAAACGCCGCGACGGCGCTGTCGGGTCAAAGGAAAACCGTTGGCTATCATTACCATCGAGGAATTGCCGGCGCGGCTGGCCAGCGGCAGGACGCTTGCCGGGCTCGATCTCGGCGACAAGACCATCGGCGTCGCCGTTTCGGACCGTGGCTTTTCCTTCGCGCATCCGCGCCCGGTCATCATGCGACGAAAATTCTCGCTCGACGCGGCCGTGCTGCTGGATCTGCTGCAAAAGGAGAATGCCGGCGCGGTGGTGATTGGACTGCCGGTCAACATGGACGGCTCGGAAGGTCCGCGCGCGCAGAAATCGCGCGCCTTCGTACGCAACATGGCCGCCTTGAGCGACCTTCCCTTCCTGCTATGGGACGAGAGGCTGTCGACGGTAGCCGCCGAACGGACGCTGATCGAGATGGATTTTTCGCGCGCCAAGCGCGCCGGCAAGATCGATTCGGCCGCCGCCGCCTTTATTCTGCAGGGAGTTTTGGACCGGCTTCGCTCGCTCGGTGCAGCCGCTCGAACTGCACCGGAACCGCCGACCGCCCCCTGATCCAGCCGATAATTTCACGACGGCGGCGAAACGCCCAGATCGCCAGCAGCAGCAGGCCGTCGAATATGCAGGCTCTTCCCACCATGCCGGGAATGATTGCCGGGTCGATGCCGAGCATCTGGCCGTAGAGTTGGAAGACGAAATCATGCAACTGCCGGCTCAGCATGACGTAGCCGAAATTCATGTCGTTGAGCGACAGGTAGAACCAGCCCCAGAAAAGCGCCATCGGAGCCGCCCACAATGCGAAGATGTAACGCATCAGCGGCCTCCCTTCCGGATCGGCTGGGGTCGGCCCGATATCAGCGAAAGCAGCGAATTGTGAGCTGCGGCCCTGGCCATGCTGTGCGCCGTGGCGTGGATTTCGACCTCATCCAATGTGGCCAGGGTGCGGCGCTCGGCAAGCATGGCGACATAGGAGGCCAGAAGTGCGGCCAATTGCACGGCGACGACCAGGAACAGCCCGTTGATGCCTTGCGCCGCGCCTCCGACCAAGATCAGCGACAGCACGCCGGAAGCGCTGATGAAGGCGATGCGGGCAACGCTGTCGGCGCCCGGATTGCTGGCATTGTTGATCAGCGCCTCGACAAAAGCCCAGAAGAACAGCACCGCCACGACAAGCAGGGCCGTTGCCAGAGGCGCAACCACGACGACATTTTCGAGATCGACGAAGCGGGCGCTCTCGATCGTCACGCCCAGCACCCCAAGCGCCCCGGCCACGCCGCGGTTTCCATCGATGCAGATGATCGCCAGCAGGGCGAAAACGATCGTCCAGTGCAAGGCGAGAAAAGAGGTCAATACCTGTCGCATCGTGATTCCTGCTTCGACAGGAATGACAGTGGGCTTTGCCGCCAGCCCTCGCAACGGAAACCATTTGTTAAGGTTAACGGCGCGGGGGAATGACCAAGGCGTGGTCCATGGCTGCTGCTCAGGTGGTTGGCGGATAGAGCGTGTCGATGATCATGCGCGCATCATGGCGCGAATCGAGCATGCCGTAGGTGTTGCGCCACTGGCCCGCCAGCCGCGTCTCGACGAAGGCATCGGCGATCCGCCCTGCCCCCAACCGGCGCAATTCCGCCGCCGCCGCCGACAGCGCCAGTTGCTCCGTCAGCAGGCGGGCCGAGCCTTCGTCGGTCGCGGCGACTTGCATCGCCGCCTTCAGCACACCGATGGTGCCGCGTCCGCCCGCGCCCAGGTCGCGATCGATGCCGGCAAGCACCTCCTCGAATAGGCCCGGCGCGCGGCCAAGCACGCGCAGCACATCCAGCGCCATGACATTGCCCGATCCTTCCCAGATAGCGTTGACCGGAGCTTCGCGATAGTAGCGAGCGAGCGGCGCCTCCTCGACATAGCCGTTGCCGCCGAGGCATTCCATCGCCTCGTAGAGCAGCGGCGGCGCAATTTTGCAGACCCAATATTTGACGACCGGCGTCATGGCACGGGCAAAGGCCGCCTCGCCGCGATCGCTCGCCGCCTCGTCGAAGGAACGCGCCAGACGGAACGACAGCGCCGTGGCAGCGGCGACGTCGAGCGCCATGTCCGCCAGCACGCGCTGCATCAGCGGCTGCTCGATCAGGTTGGTGCCGAACACCTGGCGATGGCGGGCGTGATGAACGGCTTCGGCCAGACCCGCCCGCATGATCGCCGAAGACGCCACGGCGCAGTCGAGCCGGGTCAAGGTCACCATGTCCATGATCGTCTTCACGCCGGCGCCCGGCTCGCCGACCATCTCACCGATCGCGTTGACGAACTCCACCTCGGAAGACGCATTCGACCGGTTGCCGAGCTTGTCCTTCAGGCGCTGGAAACGGAAGCCGTTGCCCGAGCCGTCGCCAAGGACGCGCGGCACGAGGAAGCACGACAATCCCTCCGGCGCCTGCGCCAGTACCAGGAATGCATCCGACATCGGCGCCGACATGAACCATTTATGGCCGGTCAGGCGATAGAAGCCGCTGCCGACGCGCTCGGCCCTCGTTACATTGGCGCGCACGTCCGTGCCGCCCTGTTTCTCTGTCATGCCCATGCCAAGCGTAAGCCCGGTCTTCTCGACCGGCGGCTTTTGGCTCTGATCGTATTTGCGCGTCGTCACGCGCGGCGCCCACTCGCGGAACAGTTTCGGGCTCGCCATCAGCGCTGCCAGCGAAGCGCTGGTCATGGTGATGGGACACAGATGTCCGGTCTCGAGTTCGGCCGTCAGGTAGAACCGGGCCGCGCGCACCTGATGGCGGCGGCCGATCTCGGCATCGCCGTTCTCCCAGACCGAGGAGTGCAGCCCGTTGGCGACGGAACGGCGCATCAAAGCGTGATAGGCGGGGTGAAACTCGACCAGATCGATGCGCCGGCCCTGGCGATCATACGTCCTGAGCCTCGGCGTTTCGACATTGGCGAGGCGGGCCAGTTCCTGGGCCTCCTGCGTCAGCACGAAGCGGCCGAGCCCGTCGAGATCCTTGCGCACCGGATCGGAAAAGCGCTCGGCAAGCTGGATCAGCAACGGATCGCCCCGCCAGGCGTTGCCGCCTGTCAGCGGCGGCGGCTGGTTCGTCACGTCGTCGGTCACGCTTCATCCTTACTGCCAGGCGGCTACGAATCCGGAGCCATCGGCTAGATATAGCCCAAGGCGCGCGACGAAAATACCGGGGAGAACAGCCGCAATCCAAAGCTGGCGCTTGCAGCCATGGAACGTCCACCCTATAGCAGCCCCTTGAGATGACCGACGCTTCGTCCCTGCCACTCTATCCCCACCGCCATCTTCTGGGCATCCGCGATCTTTCCCCCGCCGACATCGAGCTTCTGCTCGACAGGGCGGACCGGGCTGTCGCGATCTCGCGGCAATCCGAGAAGAAAACCTCGACACTGCGCGGCCGCACCCAGATCAACCTTTTCTACGAAGCCTCGACGCGGACGCAGTCGTCGTTCGAACTGGCCGGAAAGCGTCTCGGCGCCGACGTCATGAACATGTCGGTGGCGAGTTCCTCGGTGAAGAAGGGCGAGACGCTCATCGACACGGCCATGACGCTGAACGCCATGCGGCCCGACATATTGATCATCCGCCACCAGTCGGCGGGAGCGGCCGCCCTTCTGGCGCAGAAGGTCGGCTGCTCCGTGGTCAATGCGGGGGACGGCGCGCACGAGCATCCCACACAGGCGCTGCTCGACGCGCTGACCATCCGTCGCGCCAAGGGTCCGCTGTCGAAACTCATCGTGGCGATCTGCGGCGACATCCTGCATTCGCGTGTCGCCCGCTCCAATATCATGCTGCTCAACGCGCTCGGCGCGCAGGTCCGCGTCGTCGCGCCCTCGACATTGCTTCCCTCGGGAATCGACAGGATGGGCGTGATCGTCACCGGCTCAATGGCCGAGGGCCTGAAAGATGCCGACGTGGTGATGATGCTGCGCCTGCAGCGCGAGCGGATGGAAGGGGCCTTCGTGCCTTCGGTGCGCGAATATTTCCGCTATTTCGGCCTCGACGCCGAGAAGCTGAAGGCCGCGAAAGACGATGCGCTGGTGATGCATCCGGGCCCGATGAACCGTGGCGTCGAGATCGCTTCGGAAATCGCCGACGGCCCGCAGAGCGTCATCCAGGAACAGGTCGAGATGGGTGTCGCCGTGCGCATGGCGGTGATGGAAGCGCTGCTCGATCCGCGCCGCAACCACGAGGGCCGTGGCGCATGACCATCACGGTGTTCGAGCGCGCCCGCATCATCGACCCCTCGCGCGGCGTAGACGAGACCGGGACGGTCATCGTCGACGGGAAGAAGATAGCCGCCGCCGGCAAGGCTGCGCTGAACCAGGGGGCGCCCGAGGGCGCCACCATCGTCGACTGCGCCGGCAAGGCGGTGATTCCCGGCCTGATCGACGGCCGCGTCTTCATCGGCGAACCGGGCGGCGAACATCGCGAAACGATCGCGTCGGCAAGTGTCGCCGCGGCTGCCGGCGGCGTCACCTCGATCGTCATGATGCCCGATACCGATCCGGTCATCGACAATGTGGCCCTGGTCGAATTCGTGCTGCGCACCGCCAAGGACACGGCCATCGTGAATATTTTCCCGGCCGCCGCCATCACCAAGGGCCTCGACGGCCGCGAGATGACCGAATTCGGCCTGCTGCGCGAGGCCGGCGCCGCCGCCTTCACCGACGGCCGCCACACCATATCAAGCGCGCTGGTGATGCGCCGCGCCCTGACTTATGCCCGCGATTTCGGCGCAACCATCGTGCACGAAACCCAGGATGCCGATCTCGCATCGTCGGGTGTGATGAACGAGGGACTTTACGCAAGCTGGCTGGGGCTTTCCGGCATTCCGCGTGAAGCCGAAACCATCCCGCTGGAGCGCGACCTTGCCCTGGCGCGCCTGACGCGAGGTTCCTACCACGCGGCAAAGATATCGACGGCGATGGCGGCGGCATCGGTGGGGCGCGCGAAGGCCGACGGCGCGACCGTCACATCGGGCGTATCGATCCACAATCTGTCACTCAACGAAAACGATGTCGGGGAATACCGGACCTTCTTCCGCCTGACGCCGCCGCTGCGTGCCGAGGAAGACCGCCTGGCCATGATCGAAGCGATCAGGGACGGCACGATCGACATCATCGTCTCCTCGCACGATCCGCAGGACGTCGATACCAAGCGCCTGCCCTTCGCCGACGCCGCAGCCGGCGCCATCGGGCTGGAAACGTTGCTGGGCGCCGCCTTGCGGCTCTACCACAATGGCGACGTGTCGCTGCCGCGGCTGATCGAGACCTTGTCCACGGCGCCGGCACGGCTGTTCGGCCTGCCTGGCGGCACGCTCAAGCCCGGCGCTCTCGCGGACCTTGCGCTTGTTGATCTGGATGAACCCTGGATCGTCAGCGAAAGCGGCATCCGCTCGCGCTCGAAGAACACCTGTTTCGAAGGCGCGCGCCTGCAAGGCAAGGTCTTGCAAACGCTGGTGGCGGGCCGCACAGTGTTCTCGGTCTGAGCGGGCGGCGGCGCATCGCGCCGGATTCAGCCCGTCAGGGGGAAATGCGGGGGGAACAATGACTTACAACCTGATCCCGGCGCTGGTGCTCGGCTATTTCTTGGGCTCGATTCCGTTCGGGCTTCTGCTGACCCGTGCGGCAGGGCTTGGCGACGTGCGCCAGATCGGCTCCGGCAACATCGGCGCGACAAATGTGCTACGCACCGGCAACAAGGGCCTTGCCGCGGCCACGCTGCTGCTCGACGCGCTGAAGGGCACGGCCGCGGTGCTGATCGCGGGCCATTTCGCGCCCGAACTCGGCGCTTGGGCCGGCCTTGGCGCCTTCCTCGGCCATCTCTTCCCGATCTGGCTCGGATTCAAGGGAGGCAAGGGCGTGGCCACCTATCTCGGCGTGCTGATCGGCCTTGCCTGGCAGGTGGCGCTGATCTTCGCCATCGTCTGGCTGGCCATGGCATTCCTGTTCCGCTACTCCTCGCTTGCAGCGCTGACGGCCGCGGTCGCCGTGCCGATCGCCCTCTATTTCCTGAGCACACCGCAGATTGCCGCATTGTTCGTCGTGATGAGCCTGATCGTCTTCATCAAGCACCGGGCCAACATTTCACGCCTGCTTGCCGGCACCGAGGGCAAAATCGGGGCGAAGGAGTGAGCAAGCCGCTCGCCGGACCGCGCCTCAGCGACCGGCAGCGGTTGAGCTGGCTTCGGCTGATCCGCAGCCAGAATGTAGGTCCCGCCTCCTTTCGCGACCTGATCAACCGGTTCGGTTCGGCCGAGGTCGCGCTGGAAATGCTGCCGGAGCTGATGATTTCGGGCGGCGCCAGCAGGATCGCCCGCATTCCCTCGATCGCCGAGGCTGAAGCGGAACTGGAGGCCGCAAGGCGGGCAGGCGCCCGTTTTGTCGGTATCGGCGAGCCGGACTATCCCGCCCTGTTGAAAAACATGGACCATCCGCCGCCGCTGCTGGCGGTGAAAGGCGAAGGCGCGGTGTTCCGGCTGCCCGCGGTAGCTATCGTCGGCGCCCGCAACGCCTCGCTCGCCGGCATCAAGATGGCGCGCATGCTGGCGACCGACCTTGGCCGCGACGGTTACGCCATCATCTCCGGCCTCGCGCGTGGCATCGACACTTCAGCACATCAGGGCAGCCTCTCGACCGGCACGATCGGCGTGCTGGCCGGAGGCCTCGATCTGCCCTACCCGCCTGAGAATGCCGGCCTATGCGACGAGATCGTCGAGCGCGGCGGCGCCATCATTTCGGAGATGCCGTTCGGCTGGCAGCCGCGTGCCCAGGATTTTCCGCGCCGCAACCGCCTCGTCGCGGGCGCGGCAGTCGGTCTGGTGGTGGTCGAGGCGGCGCAGCGTTCCGGGTCCCTGATCAGCGCCAGGCTCGCAGGCGAAATGGGCCGGCTGGTCTTCGCCGTACCCGGCTCGCCGCTTGATCCACGCGCCGCCGGCACCAATGGCCTGCTCAAGGACGGTGCCACCTTGGTCACCGAAGCCGCCGACATTCACAGGGCAATCGCGCCGCTGACCGGTTTGCGGGCCCCCGAACTGCCGCCCTTTGAAGATCCCCCCGATTTCTCGGCCACGCCACCACCCGGCGAAAACGACCGCGCCAGGGTGACCGAAGCGCTCGGCCCGACGCCGGTGGCGATCGACGAGATCATCCGCCACACCGGCCTGCATCCGGCCCAGGTGTTCATGGTGCTCCTGGAGCTCGACCTCGCCGGCCGGCTCGAACGGCATGCCGGCGGCAATGTCTCGCTGGTCTTCGCGGAAGGCTGACAGCCTCCGTCAGTGGTGATCGCGCTTCTTCTGTTCGGTCTCGGTATAGTCGGGCGTGTTTGCGCCGAACAGGTCCCTCTCGACGGCCTTTCGCCAGACGGCATCGGCGTCTTCAGGACGCGATGGATCGAAAGTTGTCTCGGTGTCTTGCATGCGCCGGCGCGAACGCCGCCGGAGCCACGCAGGCATGATCTCGTGGATGAGGCTGGTGAATTGGATCATTGATCAACTCCTGAAACCCGTTCTTCAAAGGCGCAAAATGCGTTTTGCGGCCTCAACTCTGCCGGACAGTGGGCTGGACCGCCTCCTCAAACCGGCCCGTGCCCGATCGGTCGTGACATAGGGATTCAAGCCAGGCCAGGGTCTCGTCGACATCGGCCAGCGCATGGCGCGCCACGGTTTTCCCTTGCGGTTTGATGCGGACCGAAATGCCATCCATTTCATTGACGACTTCGAAGCCGTTCTCATCCGACGTATCGTCTCCGAGGAATACGGGAATCCGCCCCCGGAAAGCCGGCAACTCGCAGAAACGCCTGATTGCCGCTCCCTTGGCGGCCTCGAGCGGCATCAGTTCCACCCCGGCATTGCCCGCAAGAACCCGATATCCTCGTGGAAGCCGCTCCAGCGCCTGTTCGACCAGTTGCGTCGCCCGTTGCAGCAACTGCGGCGCCGCACGCGTATGAATGGCCAGGATCGGGCCCTTGCGCTCGATATAGACATCCACATTGTCCAGTTCCGCCTCGATTTCCTCGGCAAGCGCGGCAATGTCGGCGGGCTCGTCGGCCGCCTCGACGGGCCCGTCACGGACAAGCCGGTGCTCCAGGCCGTATAGACCCGCAGCCGGGAGGCGCAACGGCTGGAAGAGCCGGTCGACGGCGGAAACGGATCTTCCTGTAATGAAAGCCAGAGCGCCAGCCAGACGCCCGTCCAGCCTTGTCAGCATGCTTCGCAACGCATCACCGACGACCACCGCGTCGGGATGCGCGGCATGTTCCAGAAGCGTACCGTCAATGTCCAGGAAGAGTGCCCATCGGCCTTGCGGGACGGTCGGCACGGACAGACTTGCCGATCCCGACATCACAGCGCCGCGACCCGTTTGCGATCAATCAGCGATATCACATTGGCCGCGGCAACGGAGCCCGGCCCGGCGGGGTCGATCGCGATTCGCTTGCGCAAGCGGGCGGCGTCGAGAAGCATGCTGCCCGCCCAGCGATAGACATTGTTGTCGCGGACGATCTCGCGCATGCGCTGCATGCGCTGGCGCTGCTCGGCGGGCACCATGGTCAATGCCTGCAGCAACGCCTCGGCCATCATCGTCGCGTCGTAAGGATTGACGATCAGCGCCTCGAGAAGCTCCTTGGAAGCGCCGGCAAACATGCTGAGCATCAGCACGCCCTGCTCGTCGTCGCGTGCGGCGACAAATTCCTTGGCGACCAGGTTCATTCCGTCGTGCAGGCTGGTCACCATGCAGACATCGGCGGCCCGGTAGATTTCGTAGACCTGCTCCTGGGAATGGTGTTCAGCCACCATCAAGACAGGCGTGTAGCCGTCCCGGCCATAACGCTCGTTGAGCTCCGCCGCGCAACGCAGGCATTCCTCGTGCAGTTGCTGGTAGGCCGGCAAGGTTCCACGGCTTGGCGCCGCGATCTGCAGGAAGGCCACCTGGCCGATCCACTCCGGGTGTTGCTTGAACAGTTCGTCCAATGCATGAAACCGGTCGAGAATGCCTTTCGTATAATCGAGGCGCTCGACGCCGACACAGAGGCTGACATTGTCCGCCAGCCCGAATTTTTCGCGAATTCGCGCGCGGCACTGCGCGATGGCGGGCAATTTCCCGAGTTGAGCCGGCGGCCACTCTATCGAGATCGGATAGGCGTGGACCAGGCTGGTCTGGCCGCCATAGGAGATCGCCGAATCCTCGCGCTCGATCCTGCTTTCCAGGAAGCGGTCGACGCTCTCGATGAAGTTGTTGCAGTGGAACTGCGTATGAAAGCCGATGATAGAGCTCCCCAGCAGGCCGTCCAGGATCTTTTCCCGCCAGGGGCAGATGCTGAAGACTTCCGAATTTGGCCACGGAATGTGCCAGAAGGTGATGATGATCGCATCGGGCAGGCGTTCCCGGATCATTCGCGGCAGCAGCGCGAAATGATAGTCCTGGACGAGGACGATCGGGCGTTCGTTCCGCGCTTCGGCAACGACGGTATCGGCGAATTTGCGATTGACGGCTTCGTACGTTTCCCAGTCGGACGTGCGGAAGACGGGCCGCGTAAAGGCTATGTGGCACAGGGGCCAGAGACCCTCATTGGCAAAGCCCAGATAATAGCCTTGCTGTTCCTCGTCGGTCAGCCAGACACGGCGCAACGTGTAGGATGGGTTCTCAGGTGGGACCTCGATGCGGTCGTTCTGGTCGACGACGAGATGATCCGCCGAGCCGCCGCCATAGGCTATCCAGGTTCCCGCGCAGGCACGGGTGATCGGCTCCAGCGCCGAGACAAGTCCACTGGCCGGCACAACCAGGTCGACATTGTCATCCCTGAGATTGTGAATGTAGGGCTCGCGGTTGGAGACGACGATCACTTGCGCATCCGGCAGTTCCTTCGCCAGGATTTCGCGCAGTGTCGAGGGCGACCAGTTGACGAGCGCCGCGTCGGCGGAATGGCCATTCTTTTCGAACTCCCGCAATACGACACGAGCCGGTGGAGGCTCGACATTCGCCGGTTCCGGCGGGGTCCGGCGGGATCGCAGCGCGGAAATCACCAAGGCAACAAGGGAAACGCAGAGGCTGGCAAGAATGACGAACCATAGAGCGGAGGCAGAGTGGAGGAAGTCAAAATTGTTGTCTGGCATCGATGTGAATTGCTCCGGCCTAGGTCTCGCCTCTCCGCGGGGGAGATGGTGCAACGCACGTCGCCGGTGATGGTTCCGTTTTTTAGCTGCGCACGATCAAAGGCGCCAACCCTTCATGGCGGTCGGCCAGGAACGCGCCCACACGATCTCCTACACGCTGGAACGTCAGGTCGACTGCCGTGCCCGCCACCGCGAGATGGCGGATCACCAGGCTGTCGATGCCGATTGGCAGGCGCGGCCTTGTGACATGGATTTCGCCGGCCCAGCCGTCGATATGGAGGCCCAGACAGGCCTGCATCAGCATGAAGGCGGAACCTGCCGACCAGGCCTGCGGCAGGCAAGCGACCGGATACGCGATCGGCGCCTCGCCCGGTGCGCGGGTGAAGCCGCAGAAAAGTTCGGGCAGGCGCATGTTGAAATGGACGGCGGATTCGAACGTCCCGCTCATCAGCCGCACCACATTGTCGCGAATGCCGTACCGCGCAAGGCCTGCCGCGCATATCGCCGTGTCGTGCGGCCAGATGGAGCCATTGTGATACGACATGGGATTGAAGAATATTGCGTCGTCGGCGAGCGTCCTCAATCCCCAGCCGGAGTGAAAAGAAGCCGACAGCAACTGATCGGCGACGATCCGCGCCCGATCCGGATCCGGAAGCCCCACATAGAGCAGATGTCCAGCATTGGACGTGCGCACCTCGCATGGTCGGCCGTCGCCATCGAGCGCCAGCGCGTAGTAACCCAGCTCTTCGATCCAGAAATGACTTTCAACCCGCCGGCGGATCTCTTCGGCCCGCCTTTCCCAGCCTTCCGCCTTTTCTGTCTCGCCTCGCCGGCGAGCCAGTCTCGCCAGCCCCTGGAACGCCGCGAAGACGTAGCCCTGCACCTCGACCAGCGCGATCGGCCCCTTCGGGATACGACCGTCTGCATGAAAGACCGAATCAAAGCTGTCCTTCCATCCCTGGTTGGCGAGGCCTGACTCCGCCGCACGCCGGTAGGTGACGAATCCGGTCGAAGCGCTTGCCGCCTCGATCCATTCGGCGGCTGCACATAGCGACTGCCACAGGCCGTCGATAAAGACCATGTCGCCGGTGCGGTCCGCGTAAGCGCAGGCGAGATGAACGTAGAGCGGGGTGGTGTCGACGCCGCCATAGTAGCGGCCGAACGGCAACTCGCTCAGCGCCGTCATTTCACCTTTGCGCG
This sequence comes from Mesorhizobium sp. B2-4-2, assembly GCF_006442845.1. Classification (NCBI taxonomy): domain Bacteria; kingdom Pseudomonadati; phylum Pseudomonadota; class Alphaproteobacteria; order Hyphomicrobiales; family Phyllobacteriaceae; genus Mesorhizobium; species Mesorhizobium sp. B2-4-2. The sequence goes on from NZ_VFVM01000009.1 coordinate 225,464, forward strand.
TTTCATGCATGATCTTGCCGGGCTGAGAGTCGCTGAAGGGCGAGGTTTCGGTCGCCTGATGTTGCGCGAGAAAGGCAAGCACGCCGCGCGCCAGGCCGGGATTGAGCCAGAGCATCTGCAACGCCGAGATCACGCCGTCTCTGCCGAAGGCCGTCGAGAACCACGGAATGCCGGCATAGGGATAAGGGCCGGTCGCAAGTTCGGTGGTGAGCAGCGCCACATCGGCACGGGCGCGCTCCATCCAGTCGTTGAACACCCTGCCCGAACTGTGCAGCGTCGCGCCATGGCGGCGCTTGGCGCGCATGCCGAAACGCGCGCGCGCCGCTGCGGCGCGAAACCGGTCGCGGTCGGGCACATCGGCCATCTCGCTGCCGACCTCGACATACAGTGTCTTGCGGCTGCGTTTGGTGACTGCAATGAAGAAATCCGCCCGGTCGGAGGTCAATTCGTCCGGTTTCTGCGAAAACGATATCGTCGACGTACGCACCACCTTGTCCAGGCCTTCATAGCGAAGCAGAACCGAGTTCTGGTCCATCTCGGCGGTATGGGCGGTGCCTCGTTTGGCGCGTGTCGAGCCACGAACTTCGAACATGTCGCGGAAATCGGCGGCGAAGCGCAGCGAAAGCAGGACGGTCGAATGTTCCTGGCTGTAGTTGGAAAGGGTCAGGCGCTCATACAGGCGGTCCTCCCACAGCAGCCTGACACGCTCGATGTGGATCGCTCCTTGCGGGATGGGACGGCCGCCGGCACTCTCTATAGGCAGATTGGTCAGGTTGGAGGTGAACAGGACATTGTCCTGGCTCAGCGATGCGCCCAGCAGCGACGTCGAACGACCGCCCACCGCGAGGCGGAATTCGGAAAGCACGCGCGTGTCGTCGCGGAAGAAGCCGTCGCCCACACCGCGTATGTCGCCATAGGAATCGGCGACGGCGAAGCAGTCGCCATGCTTGAGTGCGAAGAGCCGGTGCGGTTCCCTCGGCGCGGTTTCGTCCAGGGAGGCCAGGGCTATTGCGGGATCAAGCTTGCGCTCGTCAAGTTGGGTGATGGTCAAGAAGACTGTCCCGTGCTTGTTTCTGAACGGGGCACTGTACTAGGAAGCCCTGATTTGTTGAGTGTCGATCGCCTGTGAATAGGTGGCGACATAGTCGCGCGCCATGCGGTCGGCCGAGAACCGTCCTTCGAAAACGGCCCTTATCCGGCGCCTGTCGAGCTGGAGCAGGGCCGGCATGGTGGCGACGGCGTCCTCGATGGTTTCGACGACGAAGCCGGTCACACCGTGATCGATGATCTCGGGCATGGCGCCGCAGCTCCAAGCCATGACAGGGGTTCCGCAGGCCATGGCCTCGATTACCGCCAGACCAAAAGGCTCGGGCCAGTCGATGGGAAACAGCAAGGCAGCGGCGTTGCCGAGAAAGCTGCTCTTCTGGTCCTCGCTGATCTCGCCGACATATTCGACGCGATCGCCATCGATCAGCGGCTGGACGACCTCCTCGAAATAGGCCCGGTCACCGTCGCCCACCTTGGCCGCGAGCTTGAGCCTCAGGCCCGTGCGCCTGGCAATCTCGATGGCCCGGTCCGGCCGCTTGTCGCGCGACATCCTGCCGAGGAACGCCAGATATGTACCGTCGGAGCCGGCTTCAAAATCCGGCCCATAGAGATCGAGCGGCAGCCCATGATGGATGGTCGCCAACCAGTTGGCGGACGCGAGCCTCGTCCTCTGGCTGCGTGAAATGGAAATCATCGGAAAACGCGGGAACCGCTCATAGGCCTGTGCCAGATCCACATAGTCCAGCCTGCCATGCGGCGTCGTCACCGTGCGCTCCGGCATATGGCGGAAAAACGGGAAATGCAGGAAGTGGCTGAGATGGAAGTGAAGAATGTCGAAATCGTCGGCCTGTCTCCTGACTTCCTCGAGCATCGACAGATGCGCCGCGATCTCCGACTTCAACGGCCGGGGATCGAGGCGCAGCGCCCGTTCCCGGCACGCGACCAGCCGGGCGGAGGTCCTGGTATCGCCGCTGGCAAACAACGTTACATCGTGGCCGAGCCCGACCAGAGCTTCGGTGAGATAGGAGATGATGCGTTCGGTGCCTCCATAGAGCCTTGGCGGCACGGATTCATACAGCGGCGCGATATGGGCGATCTTCATTGGCCTGCGTTCCCTCAATAGGCTGGTCAAAGGCAAAAATGCATCAGCGGCGCGATCGTTCCTCCGCTATCGGCAGATGCGTCATTTCTCATGTTTGATGTTCTTCCGGGCGGCCCTATCTCTTTAGGTGCTGCTCCTGCGCGCCATGACGACCCGAGGAGGTTCCGATGCAGCAATCAAAGGACATTGCAGCCCGCCGGCTTGACATGATCATCGAACAATATGTCGAAGCTAGAAAACAGCGCTTCGGCTATGTTTCGACGGACCAGGCCGCCAGGGTGATTCACAGAATCCTGAAACCCACGCCTTCCGACCCCAGCTTTTCGGACCACGAACTCGACGACATGGTCGCGGCCCTCGCCGTCAAGAACGGGTTGGCCGTCGTCTTTGACCGCGGCATCAGAGGATCGGTCGGCGGCACCGAGGCGGAGCTGGACAGAAAGGATCCGACCATGAGAGCACCAGCGGAAGGCCCCGACGTTGCCGGCGCGGTGGACGCGATCCTGGTTCAGCAAAAAACCGCCCCGCTTTCGATGAGCGCGATGATCTCCCTGCTGCGCCAACGCACCGGCACCACCCGATCGGACGCGGATCTGGAAGGACTGATCGCCAAAAAAGCCGCTGTCCTGAACGTGCATTTGTCACGGGACTGAGTGGTGAGCGCGTCGGGGTTCGAACCCGAGACCTACTGATTAAAAGTCAGTTGCTCTACCGGCTGAGCTACGCGCTCCCGTGGGCTGGAAACGGCGCCCTCGAAATTGCGCGGAACATAGGGAGAGTGCCTCGACCGGTCAACCGGAAAAAACGGGGCCACCAAACCATGCGTTCCCGCCGTGCCGGCTCTCCCGGCCGGCCGTTTCGGCAAGGACATGCCGAACCTTTGCCAGCCAGGCGAAGACCCTGTGGCCTCCATCGATCCCAAACCGGAGAAACATTACAAATCAGCAACTTGCCTTTTTTTCCAGGAACAATTCGCGAGCGTGTCCGTTTCCTCCGCCACAAGGGACGTCAACCTCTCAAGGAGAAGATCATGAACAAAGTCCTGTCGGGTTTGCTGGCGACCACACTGTCAGCTTCCTTCGCAGTGGCGGCTGCCATGCCGGTCGAAGCCGCACCGGCCTATGTACCGCAGCCTGCATCGGTCTCGTCCGATGTCCAGACCGTGCAGTACAGGCCCTGGGAGCGGCGCCGTAACTTCCGCGGCGAGTTTCGCGGCAACCGCAACTTCTACCGCGACAACCGCGGAGCCTACTGGAACGGCCATCGCGGCTACCGTGAATATCGCCCGGGCTATCGCCGTCACGGCGATTTCTGGTTCCCGCTTGCTGCTTTCGCCACTGGCGCGCTGATAACCGGCGCGATCGCCAACAACCGGAACCGCGTCTATGAAGGCAATTCGCATGTGCAGTGGTGCTATGACCGTTACCGTTCCTACCGCGCATCCGACAACACGTTCCAGCCGTATAACGGCCCGCGGCAGCAGTGCATTTCACCCTACTGATGGGCGACAGTGTTCGTCAGAGGGATAGAAAGTCAAAGCCCGTGCCGGAAATGGCGCGGGCTTTCTGTCGTGCGAGGACGGTCCCCGGGCAGGCTGTGATCAGCTGGCCCAATTAATGGTCTTGAAGATATAATAAAGCGCGCCACCTTCACCACGGGGCGATCGGTACGCTCCGACGGCATCGCAAATTCGAACCGTGACGGCCGCCAATTCCCAACCCAGCACTTCCAGCTGATCCCCATCTATCACGTAAGCCTGAGCCAGTTCGTCAATGCCGTTCTTCTCGCCGAAGGACCGAACCAGCTTTGCGTCTCTGAGAAGACTATCGGGCAAATTTGAATTTGCCCACGCCCAGAGCCAGTTCTGTGCCTTGGCATTCGTGGAACCGGCGATCTGGATTTCGGTGATCACCTCGATCGCCCCGTCCTTGGAAAACAAGAGCTTTCCGTTGCTCAAGTCATAGCGCGACCAGTGGCCGATGCGGAATTCTTCCTCCAAGCGCTTATTCTTGGCCTTCAGTTGTTTGATAGCCTCGGCGCGCCAAGCAGAGTACCAGTTTGGCTTCATTTCCCCCTCGCCCAATCTGACTGTTGATTATGACACGCTCAGCGTCCTGCGAACAGCATCGCGCCACCCCGCCAGCTTGGCCGAGCGCGCCGCAGGCTCCATGTCTGGTCTGAAGCGGCGGTCGAGCGCCCATGTCTTGGCGAACTCCCGCGCCTTAGGCCACACGCCCGCCTTCGAGCCGGCGAGCCAGGCGGCACCGAGCGCGGTCGTCTCCAGAATGGTCGGACGGTCGACCGGCGCGTCAAGAATGTCGGCCAGCCGTTGCATGGTCCAGTCGGATGCCACCATGCCGCCGTCGACCCGAAGCACCGTCTTGGCCGCCGTACCTTTCCAATCCTTGCGCATGGCATCGAGCAGGTCGCGGGTCTGGTAGGCCACGGATTCGAGCGCGGCGCGGGCAAACTCCGCCGGCCCCGAATTGCGGGTCAGGCCAAAGATCGCGCCCCGCGCCTCGGCATCCCAGTGGGGCGCGCCGAGCCCGACAAAGGCCGGCACCAGATACACGTCCTGGGTCGGATCGGCCTCGGCCGCCAGCTTGCCGCTCTGTTCGGCCTTGCCGATCACCTTGATGCCGTCGCGCAACCACTGCACGGCGGCGCCGGCGATGAAGATCGATCCTTCCAGCGCATAGGTGGTCTTGCCGTTCAGCCGATAGGCAATCGTGGTCAACAGCCGGTTCTTCGAGCGCACCAGATCGGCACCGGTGTTGAGCAGCGCGAAACAGCCGGTGCCGTAGGTCGATTTCATCATGCCGGGCTCGAAACAGGCCTGGCCGATGGTCGCGGCATGCTGGTCGCCGGCAACGCCGAGGATCCTTATCTCGGCGCCAAAGAGATTTTTCTCCGTGATTCCAAAATCATCGGCGCAGTCCTTCACCTCGGGGAGCATCCTTGCCGGGATGTTCAGGATGGCCAGCAACTCGTCGTCCCACGCATTCTTCTCGATGTTGTAGACCAGCGTGCGGGAGGCGTTTGTGGCGTCGGTGGCATGCACCTTGCCGCTGGTCAGGCGCCAGATCAGGAAACTGTCGATGGTGCCGGCCAGCAATTCACCTTTCTCGGCGCGTCTCCTGGCGCCTTTCACCTTGTCCAGCATCCAGGCGATCTTGGTGCCGGAGAAATACGGATCGAGCAGCAGGCCGGTCTTCCTGGTGAAGGTCTTTTCCAATCCCTGCTTCTTCAGCTTCCGGCATAGCGGCGCGGTGCGCCGGTCCTGCCAGACGATGGCGTTGTGGATCGGCTTGCCGGTCGCCCTGTCCCAGATGACGACCGTCTCGCGCTGGTTGGTGATGCCGAGCGCGGCGACGTCCGATGCCTCCCGCCCGGCATTCTTCAATGCGCCCTTCACGGTCGCCACGACGCTGGCCCAGATATCTTCCGGATCATGCTCGACCCAGCCGGAAGCAGGATAGTGCTGGGTGAATTCTTGCTGGCTGCTGCCGACGACTTTCATGTCGCCGTCGAACAGAATCGACCGGCTCGACGTCGTGCCTTGGTCGATTGCCAGGACAAAGCCATTCATTCGCACTTCCTCCGTCACGACACAAAGAAGGGAGACGGCAACGTGCCGCCTCCCTGAATTTTACACGGGCGCGAACGCCCGCATAGGTCAGTCCTACTTCTGCCAACTCTTGACCAGCTCGTCATAGTTGATGGTCTGGGGCTTCTCCTTCTCGTTCTCGATCTTGAGCTGAGGAGCGAGATTGCCGGCCTTGACCGCGTCGGCATTCCAGTAGGCGAGATCATGTTCCTCGGCGAGCTTCGGCCCGATATCGCCCTGGACGCCGGACCTCTCGATGCGGCCCATGACCTTCTCCTGCTCGGCGCAAAGCGAATCCATCGCTTCCTGCGCACTCTTTGCGCCCGACGAGGCATCGCCGATCGCCTGCCACCACAGCTGTGCCAGCTTCGGATAGTCCGGCACGTTGGTGCCGGTCGGCGACCATTGCACGCGGGCCGGCGAGCGATAGAACTCGATCAGGCCGCCGAGCTTCGGCGCGCGCTCCGTGAAGCTCTTGTCGTGAATGGTGGAGTCGCGGATGAAGGTGAGGCCGACATGGCTCTTCTTCACGTCCACCGTCTTCGAGGTGACGAACTGGGCGTAGAGCCAGGCGGCCTTGGCACGGTCGGTCGGGGTCGACTTCATCAGCGTCCACGAACCGACATCCTGGTAGCCGAGCTTCATGCCGTCCTTCCAGTAGACACCGTGCGGCGACGGAGCCATGCGCCATTTCGGCGTGCCGTCGTCGTTCATGACGGGCAGGCCGGGCTTGACCATGTCGGCGGTGAAGGCCGTGTACCAGAAGATCTGCTGGGCAACATTGCCCTGCGCGGGAACCGGACCGGATTCCGAGAAGGTCATGCCCTGCGCTTCCTGTGGTGCGTAGGCCTTCAGCCAATCGAGATATTTCTGGATCGAGTAGACGGCGGCCGGGCCGTTGGTGTCGCCGCCCCGCGCCGTGCAGGAGCCGACCGGCTGCGATTTCTCGTTGACCTTGATGCCCCATTCGTCGACCGGCAGGCCGTTCGGGATACCCTTGTCGCCATTGCCGGCCATCGACAGCCAGGCATCGGTGAAGCGCCAGCCGAGCGACGGGTCCTTCTTGCCGTAGTCCATGTGCCCATAGACTTTTTTGCCGTCGACGTCGCGGCCGGTGAAGAACTCGGCAATGTCCTCATAGGCCGACCAGTTGACGGGAACGCCGAGATCGTAGCCGTACTTGGCCTTGAAGTCGGCCTTGTTCTTCTCGTCGTTGAACCAGTCGTAGCGGAACCAGTAGAGGTTGGCGAACTGCTGGTCGGGAAGCTGATAGAGCTTCTTGTCCGGAGCGGTGGTGAAGGAGGTGCCGATGAAATCCTTCACATCGAGGTTCGGATTGGTGACATCCTTGCCTTCGCCCGCCATCCAGTCGGTCAGGTTGCGCACCTGCTGGTAACGCCAGTGGGTGCCGATCAGGTCGGAATCGTTGACCCAGCCGTCATAGAGGTTCTGGCCGGTCTGCATCTGGGTCTGGATCTTTTCAACGACGTCGCCTTCCTGGATGACGTCGTGCGTGACCTTGATGCCGGTGATGGCGGTGAAGGCCGGAGCCAGAACCTGCGACTCGTATTGATGCGTCGTCAGCGTTTCCGACACGACCTTGATATCCATGCCGGAGAACGGCTTGGCGGCGTCGACGAACCACTGCATTTCCTTTTCCTGATCGGCGCGCGAAAGCGTCGACAGATCGCCTATCTCCTTGTCAAGAAAGGCTTTTGCCTCGTCCATGCCGGCATAGGCGTTGCCCACGCCGAGCAAGAGGACAAGGGCGGTCGTAGATGTCAATAATTGCCGTCGCATTGTGTTTCCTCCACGTTTGAAAAGACTTCAAGTGCGATCTGGAGAGGCCGCCAACAAGCGGCCGCTCCAACAGTTTCCCCCTCTATACGTAGCGGAAGACGCCGATGGCGTAGACCACGGAGAGAGCGAGAGCCCACCACAGGCTGGGTCCGACAAGACCCAGCCAAGCGAGATGGATGAAGGCGCTGCCAAGCAGCGAAACGAAGAGACGATCGCCGCGCGTCGTCTTGAAACGCAGCACGCCGATGCGCGGATCGCCGCCGGGCGAGGCATATTCCCAGACACCCATGCCGACCAGCAGCAGCGCTATGACGGCGAAGAAGGCGGCCGTCGGCCAGGTCCACGCCATCCAGGAGAAGTCGAGGTTCATGGTCACACCCTCCCCAGGGCGAAGCCCTTGGCGATGTAGTTGCGAACGAACCAGATGACGAGCGCCCCGGGGATCAGCGTCAGCACCCCGGCGGCTGCCAGCAGCCCCCAGTCCATTCCCGACGCCGACACGGTGCGGGTCATGGTAGCGGCGATCGGCTTGGCATCGGTGGTGGTCAGCGTGCGGGCGATGAGCAGTTCCACCCATGAGAACATGAAGCAGAAGAAGCAGGCGACGCCGATGCCGCTGGCGATCAGCGGCATGAATATCTTCACGAAGAAACGCGGAAACGAATAGCCGTCTATGTAGGCCGTTTCGTCGATCTCCTTCGGCACTCCGGACATGAAGCCCTCAAGGATCCACACCGCCAGCGGCACGTTGAACAGGCAGTGCGCCAGCGCCACCGCGATATGCGTATCGATGAGGCCGAATGCCGAATAAAGCTGGAAGAACGGCAGCGCGAACACCGCCGGCGGTGCCATGCGGTTGGTCAAAAGCCAGAAGAACAGATGCTTGTCGCCGAGGAACCGGTAGCGCGAAAAGGCGTAAGCCGCCGGAAGCGCCACGGCGACCGAGATCACCATGTTCATCACCACATAGGTGATCGAATTGATGTAGCCCGAATACCAGGACGCATCGGTGAAGATGATGGTGTAGTTGCGCAGCGTCGGCGCATGCGGATAGAGCGTCAGCGAATTGACGATCTCCGCATTGGTCTTGAAGCTCATATTGATGAGCCAGTAGATCGGCAGCAGCAGGACGATGATGTAGAGCGTCGGCACGATCCACCACCAGCGCGATTCCTCGCCACGGCGGCGCATGCGCCTGTCCAGCTCGCTCTGCGACAGCGAACTGGCGAGTCTTTCCGAAGCGGCGGTCCCGTTCACCAGGTTGCGCTCGGTGCGTTCGTTGGCGCCGGCCATATCAGCGCTCCGCGTCGTAGTTGGTCATCACGGTGTAGAACACCCACGACAACAACAGGATGATCAGGAAGTAGACCAGCGACATCGCCGCCGCCGGACCGAGGTCGAACTGTCCGAGCGCGGTCTTGACGAGGTCGATCGACAGGAAGGTCGTCGAATTGCCCGGACCGCCGCCGGTGACGACGAAGGGCTCGGTGTAGATCATGAAACTGTCCATGAAACGCAGCAGCACCGCGATCAGAAGCACGCGCTTCATCTTCGGCAACTGGATGTAGCGGAACACCGCCCAGCGCGAGGCGCCATCGATCTTGGCCGCCTGGTAGAAGGCGTCGGGGATCGAGACCAGGCCGGCATAGCAGAGCAGCACGACGAGGCTGGTCCAGTGCCAGACGTCCATGATGATGACGGTGACCCAGGCGTCGAACGGATCCTGCACGTAATTGTAGTCGATGCCGAGCGCGTTGACGTAGTAGCCGAGCAGGCCGATATCGTTGCGGCCGAACACCTGCCAGATCGTGCCGACGACATTCCACGGGATCAAGAGCGGCAGCGCCATCAGCACCAGGCAGACCGGCACGCCCCAGCCCTTTTTGGGCATGTTGAGGGCAATGAAGATGCCGAGCGGCACTTCGATCGCCAGGATGATGAAGGAGAAGATCAGGTTGCGCACCATGGCTTCCCAGAAGCGATCGGAATGCAGCAACTCTTCGAACCATTCGGTCCCCGCCCAGAAGAAGACGTTATTGCCGAACGTGTCCTGTACCGAGTAGTTGACGACGGTCATCAGCGGGATGACGGCCGAGAACGCCACCAGCACGAGCATCGGCAGCACGAGGAACCAGGCCTTGTTGTTCCAGGGCTTTTCCATCTACGCCCCCATCTCGACACGCCAGGAATCGGCATAGATGTTGATGCCGGCTGGATCGAACCGCACTTTTGGATCGGCGGGAACGGTTTCGTCCTCGCCGATGACGGCGGCGATCTCGCGGCCTTCCAGACTGGCGCGCACGACCTTGTGGCGGCCCACATCCTCGACCTTGCTGACGTGGACGGCCATGCCATCGCGGCCGAGCCTGACATATTCGGGACGGATGCCGAGTTCGACGACGCCGCTTCCGGCCTTCGGCGCGCCTGGCAATTGGATGCGCTGGGAGCCAAGCTTCGCTGTCTTGCCATCGATCGCTACCGGCATGACGTTCATGCCGGGCGAGCCGATGAAGTAGCCGACGAAGGTGTGGCGCGGCCGCTCGAACAGCTCGGCCGGCGTGCCGATCTGCACGATGCCGCCATCATACATGACCACCACCTGGTCGGCGAAGGTCAGCGCCTCTGTCTGGTCATGCGTAACATAGACCATGGTGTAGCCGAAGCGGCGGTGAAGCTGCTTCAACTGCGAGCGCAGCACCCACTTCATGTGCGGGTCGATGACGGTCAGCGGCTCGTCGAACAGGATCGCATTGACATCCGAGCGCACCAGTCCGCGGCCGAGCGAGATCTTCTGCTTCTGGTCGGCGGTCAGGCCCCTCGCCTTCTTCCTGGCCCAGTCTGCCAGGTCGATCATGTCGAGCGTCTCGCGCACCTTGCGGTCGACGTCGGCCTCCGGAACGCCGCGGTTGCGCAGCGGGAAAGCCAGGTTGTCGTAGACGGTCATCGTGTCGTAGATGACAGGGAACTGGAACACCTGCGCGATGTTGCGCTCCTGCGTCGACAGTCTCGTGACATCCCTGCCGTTGAACAGCAATTGGCCGTGCGAGGGGTGGAGCAGGCCGGAAATGATGTTGAGCAGCGTGGTCTTGCCGCAGCCGGATGGGCCTAGCAGCGCATAGGCGCCACCGTCCTCGAAAGTGTGGTGCACCTCCCGCAGTGCGAAATCCGCATCGGTACGCGGGTTCGGCAGATATGAGTGCCTGACATGGTTGACGTCGATGCGCGCCATCGTTTTCTCCTCAGGCCGCCAGCTTTGCCGCGGCCACGGCGACGCCGTGTTGGTCGAAAACCATGATGTGACGCGGGTCGATGAACACTTCGACCACTTCGTCGGTCTCGAAATCGCGGATGCCATGGGTCAGCATCACCCAGCGCGCGTCGGCGAAATCAAGATGGATGAAACTTTCCGAGCCGGTGATCTCGGTGATGGTGACCTTTGCCCGCACCGGCACGGCACTCGCATCCGGCCGCTCGAGCGACAGATGGTGCGGCTGGAAGCCGATCGTGTAATTGCCGTCGGCAATGCCGACAAGTTCCGGCGGCACCGGCAGCTTGACGCCGCCCTCCAGCAGGAAATCGGGTCCGTTCTTGGCCAGCACGATCGTGTTGAGCGGCGGATCGGCGAAGGTCCTGGCCGTCACCAGGTCGACCGGTTTGCGGAACACCTCGATGGTCGGGCCGAACTGGGTGATGCGGCCTTGCGACAGCGTCGCCGTATTGCCGCCGAGCAGCAGCGCCTCGTGCGGTTCGGTCGTGGCATAGACGAAGATGGTACCGGCGGCGGCGAAGATCCTCGGCAGTTCTGCGCGCAATTCCTCGCGCAGCTTGTAGTCGAGATTGGCGAGCGGCTCATCGAGCAGCACCAGGCTTGCATTCTTGACGATGGCGCGCGCCAGTGCGGTGCGCTGTTGCTGGCCACCGGACAGGCTGAGCGGCGTGCGGTCCAAATAGGGCGTCAGCTTGAGCAGGGCAGCGGCTTCCCGCACCTGACTGTCGATCCTGGCCTTCTCGACGCCCGCTACCCGCAATGGCGAAGCGATGTTTTCGTAGACGCTCATCGCGGGGTAGTTGATGAACTGCTGGTAGACCATGGCGATCTTGCGCTTTTGAACAGGCTGGCCGGTGACGTCCTTGCCGTCGAACCAGACCGAGCCGGAAGTCGGCGCGTCGAGGCCGGCCATCAGCCGCATCAGGCTGGTCTTGCCGGACAGCGTCGGCCCGAGCAGCACGTTCAGCGAGCCATGCTGGAGCGTCAGCGACACGTCGCGGATATGCTCCACCGCGCCGACCGTCTTGGTGACGTTCCTCAGTTCCAGCATGATGCCTCCTCCCAGGCCGTGTGCATCAGCAGCCCTTCATTCCGCGGCCGCGACGTGGCGGCGGCTTATGCCGCGCATGAATTCATCCAACGCCGCCGTCTGCTCGCGGCTGAAATGCAGGCCGCGCTTGGTCCGGCGCCACAGCACATCTTGCGATGTGACGGCCCATTCGTTCTCGACGAGGTAGCGCACCTCGGCCTCGTAAAGGTCGGCGCCGAAATTGCGGCCGAGATCGGCATTCGATTTGGCAAGGCCAAGCAACATCTGCGCGCGCGTGCCGTAGAGCCGCGTGAGCCGACGTGCCAAACGCTGGTCGAGAAAGGGATAGGCGCTCTTCAGCCTCGCCACTTGCGCATCAAAACCGGTCGCCGCGAAATCGCCGCCCGGCAGCGGCGCATTTGCCGTCCACGGCTTGCCGCGCCTGCCGAGAAAGCCTTCGATCTTCTCCAGCATCGATTCCGACAGCCGGCGATAGGTGGTGATCTTGCCGCCGAACGTGTTGACGATCGGGGCTGTGCCCTCGCCGCCATCGGCCTTCAGCACATAGTCGCGTGTCGCCTCCTGCGCCTTGGAAGCGCCATCGTCATAGAGCGGACGCACGGCCGAATAGGTCCAGACGATATCCGAGCGCTTGACGGGTTGGGCGAAATACTCGCTTGCCGCCGCGCAGAGATAGTCGATCTCGGTGTCGCTGATCTTCACGTCGTGCGGATCGCCGGGGTAGTCCTGGTCGGTGGTGCCGATCAGCGTGAACTCGTCCTCGTAAGGAATGGCGAAGATGATGCGGCCATCCTTGTTTTGGAAGAAATAGGCGCGTGGGTCGTCGAATTTCTTCGCGATGACGATGTGACTGCCCTGCACGAGGCGAACATTGTGCACATCGTTGAGGCCGACGACGCCGGAAAGCACATGATCGACCCAGGGGCCGGCGGCATTGACCAGCAGCCGCGCCTTGACCTCTTCTGTCTCGCCGGTCCGCAGATTTTCGATCCTGATCGTCCACAGCCCGCCTTCGCGGCGCGCCCCGACCACCTTGGTGCGGGTGCGGATGGTCGCGCCCCGGTCGGCGGCGTCACGCGCGTTCAACGTCACCAGCCGCGCATCGTTGACCCAGCCGTCGGAATATTCGAAGGCCTTCTTGAACAATGGTTTCAATGGCTTGCCGGCAGGGTCGGTGGCCATGTCCAGGGTCCTGGTAGCCGGAAGCAATTTGCGCCCGCCAATATGATCGTAAAGGAAAAGGCCGAGCCTGATCAGCCAGGCCGGACGCAGGCCCTTGGCATAGGGCAGCACGAAGCGCATCGGCCAGATGATGTGCGGCGCGTTCTTCCACAGCACTTCGCGTTCCATCAGCGCTTCGCGCACCAGGCGGAATTCGTAGAATTCGAGATAACGCAGGCCACCATGGATCAGCTTGGTCGAGCCTGAGGAGGTTCCGCTGGCGAGATCGTCCATCTCGGCCAGAAATACCGAAAACCCGCGGCCGGCGGCATCACGGGCAATGCCGCAGCCATTGATGCCACCGCCTATGACGAAAATGTCACGGATCGAAGATGCGTCCACCAATTCCTCCAGCGATTTCGCATTGCACCATTTGGCTCTTTTGCGAAACCGTGGCGGAATTATTTCGAACTCATAACGAATGTCAAACGAAATATCACAAGCTCGTGAAAGCGCTGCAACGTCCTCAATCGAGCGAGGTTTCGATCAGTTGAACCTCGGCCTCCTGGCAGATATTGCGCACCGAGGGGATATCGCAGCGGTCGGTGATGAAGGTGTTGACCTGCGACAGATGGCCGATGCGAACCGGCGCCGTGCGCTCGAATTTGGTCCGGTCGGACACTAGGATGACGTGCCTGGCATTGGCGATAATGGCTTGCGCGACCTTGACCTCGCGGAAATCGAAATCGAGCAAGGCGCCGTCATGGTCGATCGCCGAGGCGCCGATGACGGCGTAGTCGACTTTGAACTGCCTGATGAAATCCACCGCCGCCTCGCCGACGACGCCGCCATCCGAGCCGCGAACCACCCCGCCCGCGATCACCACCTCGATCGAAGGATAGATGCGCATCCTGTTGGCAACATTGATGTTATTGGTGATGACCATGAGGCCGCTGTGATCCAGCAGCGCCTTGCTGACCGACTCCGTCGTGGTGCCGATATTGATGAACAACGAGGCATTGTCCGGGATCAGCCTGGCGGCCGCGCTGCCGATCGCCTCCTTCTCCTCGGCGGCGATCTTGCGCCTGGCTTCGTATTCCATGTTCTCGATGCCGGAAGGAAACAAGGCGCCGCCATGGATGCGCGACAGCAACCGCTGGTCGCAAAGATCGTTGAGGTCCTTGCGGATGGTCTGCGGCGTGACGTTGAAGTGGGTGGCCAGATCGTCGACCAGAACGCGGCCATGATCCTTTGCCATTTGGACGATTTCGGCATGGCGCGGCGACAGATACATCTGAAAACCTTCTGCTTTCGTTTTTCTTGACCATAGACGAAAACGAAAGCAATGAAAAGGCGTAAGCCGGCTAATGGAAACTACATGATAGCAAAGGCAAACTTCGTCGCAGTCCCGACTCAGCAGCCTCAGCTTAATCCGCGCGCGATTTCGGTGATGGCGGCAAAAGCCGAATCGACATCCGCCGCGGTCGCCTCGAACTGGCCGACCTGGAAGCGGATGGCGACGCGCCCGTTCACCCTGGTCTGTGTCAGGTAGATGCGTCCGTCATCATTGATCGCATTGACCAGCCGGAGATTGTGCTCGTCGGCATCGGCTCCCTCCGCCTTGTGCCGGAACGAAAACAGCGACAGCATCGGCTCGGTGACGATCTCGAAGTCCGGCTCGTCGGCCAGGCGCGCTGCCAGGCCTTCGCTCCAGGCGACGTGGTTGCGGATCATCGTGCGCAGGCCTTCCAGCCCGTGCGCGCGCAGCAGGAACCACAGTTTCAGCGCGCGGAAGCGGCGGCCAAGCGGCACCGACCATTCGGAATAGTTGATGATGCCGTCATGACCGTGCGTCTTCAGATAATCCGGCTTGATGGCGAGCGTCCTGACATGGCTTTCGGGGTCGCGCAGGAACTGGATCGAGCAGTCGAACTGCGCGCCCAGCCATTTATGCGGGTTGAAGACGATAGAATCCGCCTGCTCCACACCGGCCCAGAAATGCCGGTATTCCGGGCAGATCATCGCCGATCCCGCCCAGGCGGCATCCACGTGAAGATAGACCCCGTGGCGTTTGGCGATCGCGGCGACGCCGGCGATGTCGTCGGTGCCACCGGTGCTGGTGCCACCGACGCAGGCGATGATACCCGCGGGCAGCAAGCCTGCCTTCTTGTCGGCGACGATCGCCGCCTCGAGGGCCGCTATGTCCATGGCGCGAAAGCGGCCGGCGACCGGAATGCGCACGAGATTGTCCTCGCCGATGCCGGCCACCCAGATCGCCCGGTCGATCGAAGTATGCACCTGATCCGACGAATAGATGCGCAACCGCGCCTGCCCCGTCAGGCCCCTTTTGTTGCCTTGCCAGTCGAGCGCGCGTTCGCGCATCGTCAGCACCGCCGCCAGCGTCGCCGAGGAGGCAGAATCCTGGATGACGCCGGAAAAACCTTCCGGCAGGCCGAGCGCCTGGCGCATCCAATCGACAGTCCGAGTTTCGAGTTCTGTCGCCGCCGGCGAGGTCTGCCACAGCATGCACTGCGCGGCCATTGCCGAGACCAGATACTCAGCCACCACAGAAACTGGTGCCGCGTTGGCCGGAAAATAGGCGAAGAAGCGAGGATGCTGCCAATGCGTCATGCCCGGCACGATCTTCTCCTCGAAGTCGGCGAAGATCCTGTCCATCGGCTCCGCGTCTTCGGGCGGCGAGGCTTCTATGCTCCTGAATATGTCGCCGGACTCGATCCGCGGCCGTACCGGGCGCTGGCGCAGCGTTTCGCGGTAGTCGGCGCCCCAGTCAGCGGCCCGCCGCGACCATTGCCGGAAATCATCACTGTTCATCCTGTCCTCCCGACATGATCGCTTCACCGGCGCCCTTCGCCCGGTTTTCAAAACGACTGTTAAACATTTGCAACCACCGGAGAAATCCGGCGCGTCCTTATCCCGGGAAATCCGGCAGACTGGCAAACGCCGTCTTCAAGGCGCTCGACCATCCCTCGGAGATCGTGCGGTAGTACGGGTCGTCATGACCGATCCGTTTCTTCAACCCGACCTGGAAGGCATCCTTTTCCAGGAAAAGCAGATCCAGCGGCAGCCCGACCGACAGGTTCGACTTCAGCGTGGAATCGAACGATACCAGAAGCAGCTTCACGGTCTCCGCGAGACTCATCGACCGGTCATAAGCGCGAATGATGATCGGCTTGCCGTATTTGGTCTCGCCGATCTGGAAAAAGGGCGTGTCATCGGTCGATTCGATGAAATTGCCCTCGGGATAGATCATGAACAGGCGCGGTGCGCTGCCCTTTATCTGGCCGCCCAGGATGAAGGAGGCGTTGAAGTAGGAATCGGCCTTGTCGCCGGCGGGCGAGGAATGGGCGATGACGTCCTTGACGGTTTCGCCGACCAGCCGCACCGTCTGGTACATGGACGGCGTTTCGAGCACTGCCGCGTGCCGGTCGCCAACCGCCTTGGTGCGCTCGTCGAGCACGCTGATCACGGCTTGCGTCGTCGCCAGATTGCCGGCCGACATCAGCACGATGACGCGCTCACCGGGATCTTCCCAGACATGCATCTTCTTGAAGGTGGAGATCGAGTCCATGCCGGCATTGGTGCGCGTGTCCGACATGAACACGAGCCCGCGATCGATCTTGAGGCCGACGCAATAGGTCATGGTTTACTCTTCCGGCAGCGAACCGTAAAAACCGCGTCGCGTCGGAACGGATCCATGCGGCGCGCTCAGGTCCTTGTTTTCATGCATGTCGTCACCCAAACCAAGGTGGCGTTGGACGACCTGCATCGGGTGACTACTGCTCCACCGTGACGGTGACGGCAAGCCGCTCTTGCGCCTCTCCCAGCAGAATCCCCGAAACCGGCGACGCATCGCGATAGTCGCGCCCCGTCGCCACTCTCACATAGCGCTCATCAGGAGAGATACCGTTGGAGGGGTCGAAGGCAACCCAGCCGAGGCCCTGAACATGCGCTTCGGCCCAGGCATGGCTTGCCGCCTGCTCGATGGCCGCGTCCATCATCAGATAGCCGCTGACATAGCGTGCCGGGAAACCCATGGCGCGGGCGGTGGCGGCAAAGATATGGCTATGATCCTGGCAGACCCCGGTTTTCAGCGCGAGAGCCTCTTCAGCCGGGGTCGTCGCATTGGTGGTGCCCGGCGCATAGGCGACCCGCTCGGAGATGATAGCCATCAGACGGTGCAGTCTTTCGATATCGGTGCCCTTGCCGGCTGCCTCGGCGAGTGCGCGAATGCCATCGCCGATCATGGTCAAAGGCGTCTCCTGTGCGAACAGCCAGAGCGGCGCGAATCCCTGATGCGGCCCACAAACCCCCGATGTATCGCGCGTCACCACCTCGCCTGACGCCTCGACCGTAATGAAATCATGGTCACCCTCGACGCTCAACAATCGGGTGTCATTGCCGTAGTGGTCGGCAAATCGCACTTCCTCGCGCGCGCCTTCTACCTTCAGGGCCCAGGACAGCACGGTCTGCGTGCGCCCGCTCACCGGAAGCAGCCGCAGCCGCTGCAGCAGGTACTGCACCGGTGCGTCGTAACGGTATTCGGTCCGATGGGTGATCTTGAGCCGCATGGCCTCCTCAATAGAACCTGTAATCCTGCGCGATCTCGTCGCCAAGCCTGGTGTTGTCGCGAATGAAGCCGGCAAGGAATTCATGCAGGCCGGCGTCGAAAATATCCTTGATCGAGCCTGCCTGCAGCATGGCCTGGGTCTTTTCCGCCGTCGCATGGCAGGGATGGCGCCCGCCATAGTCGTCGCCGAGGAACTTCAGGTGCTCGGCCAGGAAGCGATAGCAGAAGGTCAGCGATCGCGGCATGCGCACATTGAGGATCAGATAGTCGGCGATATTGGTCGGCTTGTAGTCGGCGTCGTAGACCCAGCGGTAGGAACGGTGCGCCGATACCGAGCGCAGGATCGATTCCCACTGGTAATTGTCGAGCGTCGAGCCGACCCAGGAGATCGACGGCAAGAGCACGTAGTACTTCACGTCGAGGATACGCGCCGTATTGTCGGCGCGCTCGACATAGGTGCCGAGCTGCGAGAAATCGAAGATCTCGTTGCGCAGCATGGTGCCGTAGAACGAGCCGCGGATCAGTGCCGTTTCGCGCTTGATCGCATCGAGCACGTTTGGCAGGTCACGCTCGTCGATCGGCCTTGCCAGCATGCGTTTCAGCGCCATCCAAGCCTCGTTGATGCTTTCCCAGGTCTCGCGCGTCAGCGCGGTGCGCACCATGCGGGCATTGTGGCGTGCCGTCTCGATCGACGACATCGTGCTCGACGGGTTCGACGTGTCGCGCAACAGGAAGTCGGCTACATCGGCCGCCGTATAGTCCTGATACTTCTGCGTGTAGGCGACGTCGGAGCCGGCGCTGAGCAGCACCGAATTCCACTCTTCCGACGCGCTCTGCGTGCGCGTCAGCGCCATGCGCAGGCCCGCATCGACCAGGCGCGCCATGTTTTCCGCACGCTCGATATAGCGGTTCATCCAGTAGAGCCCGTTGGCGGTACGGCCGAGAAGCATGGAGTGGCCCTTCGGGCTAGTGAGTAGGGAATAGTGAGTAGCGAGTAGGGAATGTTCGAGTTTCGATTGGATACGGCATTGTTCTGTCCCCTCTGATACCAACTACTGACTACTGACTACTGACTACTCATCTCAATCATCCAGCACCCAGGTATCCTTCGTGCCGCCGCCTTGCGAGGAATTGACCACCAGAGAGCCCTCCTTAAGCGCGACGCGCGTGAGCCCGCCCGGCACGATCTGGATGCGGTCGGAGACCAGCACATAGGGTCTCAGATCGACATGGCGCGGCGACAGGCCCTTTTCGGTCAGGATCGGACAGGTCGAGAGCGCCAACGTCGGCTGGGCGATGTAATTGGACGGCTTGGCCTGCAGCTTCTTGGCGAAATCCTGGCATTCGTTCTTGGTCGCCGCCGGTCCGACCAGCATGCCATAGCCGCCTGAACCGTGCACTTCCTTGATCACCAGCTCATCGATGTGTTCGAGTACATATTTCAGGCTGTCCGGCTCCGAACAGCGCCAGGTCGGAATATTGCCGAGGATCGCCTTGCGGCCGGTGTAGAATTCGACGATCTCGGGCATGTAGGAATAGATCGCCTTGTCGTCGGCGATACCGGTTCCCGGCGCATTGGCGATCGTAATGTTGCCGGCCCGGTAGACATCCATGATGCCAGGCACGCCGAGCGCGGAGTCCGGCCGGAAAGTCAGCGGATCGAGGAAGGCATCGTCCACCCGGCGATAGAGCACGTCGATCTGCTTGTAGCCTTCGGTCGTGCGCATCGCGACATGACCGTCCACCACGCGCAAATCCTGCCCCTCGACCAGTTGCACCCCCATCTGATCGGCCAGGAAGGCATGTTCGAAATAGGCGGAGTTGTAGCTGCCGGGCGTCAGCACGGCGATGGTCGGCGTGCCCTTGGCGTTCTGCGGCCGCACCGCCGCCAGCGACTGGCGCAAAAGCTGCGGATAGTTCTCCACCGGCCGCACCTTGATTTGTTGGAACAACTCGGGGAAGAGCTGCATCATCGTCTCGCGGTTTTCCAGCATGTAGGAAACGCCCGATGGGGTGCGCGCATTGTCCTCCAGCACGTAGAACTCGTTTTCGCTGATGCGCACGATGTCGACGCCGATGATGTGGGTGTAGACGCCGGCTGGTGGCCTGACCCCGATCATCTCGGGCAGGAAGGCTTCGTTCCTGGCGATCAGGTCGCGGGGAACGCGTCCGGCCCGCAGGATTTCCTGGCGGTGATAGATGTCGTCGAGAAAGGCGTTCAGTGCCTGCACGCGCTGCTCGATGCCTTGCGTGAGGCGGCGCCACTCATTGCCAGAAATGATGCGCGGAACGATGTCGAAGGGGATAAGCCGCTCGGAGGCTTCCTGCTCGCCATAGACGGCGAAGGTGATGCCGGTTTTGCGGAAGACGCGTTCGGCGTCCTGCATTTTCTCGGTAAGCCTGGCCGGGTCCTGCTCTTTCAGCCAGCGATCGTAAGCCGAATACGGTCTTCTAAGTCCGGAGACCTCCGGAAGCATTTCATCGAACGCTGCCAATCGCATACTCCCCTGTGACGCCATTTCACTGGCGCCGCTGGAGAAAATCAAGCGTAATCGGTGATTTGAGGGATGCGGACGATCAGTATGTCGCCCCTGCCTAAAATTGAGGCAGCTGAAATATGAGCTTGGTCAGGCTTTGCCTCATGCTCGGGCAATGGGTTCCGACGCTAGAAGGCGCGAAAAGTGACGACGGTGAACGTGTCCTTGATGCCGGGAAGAATCTGCACCTTCTCGTTGACGAAGTGGCCGACATCCTCCTCGTCGTCGACATAGAACTTGGCGAGCAGGTCGTAATTGCCGGCAGTGGAGTAGATTTCCGAGGCGATCTCGGCGTCGGCGAGCGCGCTGGCAACCTCATACGACTTGCCCAGCTCGCATTTGATCTGCACGAAAAACGCCTTCATGGCTCCGCCCTGCTAAACGTCCAATCCAAGCGGCCCTTCTGGCAGACTGGAGGCGGGCTTTCAAGCGCTGGAACGGTACTTAGCCAGTTCGGGCGTTGGCTGCGCCTCCCGCAATTCCGCCAAGGCTGCCTGGACTTCGTCGCGCGACAACACTGAATATTCGCCGCCGGTGAAACCCTGAAGCGCCACCAAACGTATGTTAGGATGCCTGCACGGGCAGGATCTTTCGAAAGGCAAGTTCTCGAAAGACAAGGGAAACAGGCTATGCGCCGCACGCTTTTCGCATTCGCATTCCTTCATCTCCTCCTGCCCTTGTCGGCGTTTGCCGGCGAAGCCGAGATCAAGGCGGCGCAAGCGGCCATTGACGGCCAGCTGAGAGCGTTCCTGGCCGATGACGGCGTCACGGCCTACAGCTTCGCCGCACCGAACGTGAAGCGGATCTTCCCGACCGTCGACACCTTCATGAACATGGTGACCAACGGCTACGCGCCGGTGCGCAACCCAAGGAGCTACTCGTTCGGCAAGGTCGAGGAGACGGGTCCGACCTCGATCATCCAGCAGGTGCTGATCGTCGGCCCTGACGGCAAGGACTACGAAGCTGTCTACACGTTGGAGCGACAGCCCGACGGCACGTTCCAAATCACCGGCTGCAGCCTGCGCGCGTCGAATTCGCTGAGCACCTGAACCGTCACAGCGCCGGGATATCGCCCCTCGCCCAGCCCTCGGTAATTTCGGCAGCGCGTGCCTCGAAAGTGCCGGTCTCTATCGCGGCGCGTATGTCCTGCATCAGCTTCTGATAATAGGACAGATTGTTCCAGGTCAGAAGCATCGCACCGAGTGCCTCTTGCGAGCGCACGAGATGGTGCAGATAGGCGCGGGAATAATCGCGTCCCGCCGGGCAGTCGCTTTCCTCATCGAGGGGTCGCGGATCGTCGGCATGGCGGGCGTTGCGCAGATTGACCTTGCCGCGCCTTGTATAGGCAAGCCCATGCCGGCCGGCCCGCGTCGGCATCACGCAGTCGAACATGTCGATGCCGCGCGCCACCGATTTCAAGATATCGTCCGGCGTGCCGACCCCCATAAGATAGCGGGGTTTGTCATCAGGCAGTTCCGGGCAGGTGATGTCGAGCATGTCGAGCATGACCGCCTGCGGTTCACCGACGGCAAGACCGCCAACCGCATAGCCTTTCAGATTCATCGCGCTCAGCGCTTGCGCCGAACGCACGCGCAAATCCGCATTGTCGCCGCCTTGCACGATGCCGAACATCGCCTTGCCGGGCTGGTCGCCGAACGCCGTCTTGCAGCGCTCAGCCCAGCGCAGCGACAATTCCATGGCGCGCTCGATCTCCTTGAGCGCGGCCGGTAGCGCCGTGCATTCGTCGAGTTGCATCTGGATGTCTGAATCGAGCAGGCCCTGGATCTCGATCGAACGTTCCGGCGACATTTCGTATGCAGCGCCATCGATATGGGAGCGAAATGTGACGCCCTTCTCGGTCAATTTCCGAAGCTTTGACAGCGACATCACCTGGAAGCCACCGCTGTCGGTCAGGATCGGATGCGGCCAGCGGGCGAATTCGTGCAGGCCGCCAAGCTTCGCCACGCGTTCGGCGCCGGGCCGCAGCATCAAATGGTAGGTATTGCCCAGGATGATATCGGCGCCGACGCCGCGCACCTGATCCATGTACATCGTCTTGACCGTGCCGCCGGTGCCGACCGGCATGAAGGCCGGCGTGCGGATTTCGCCGCGCGGCATGCTGATCAAACCGCGCCGCGCCTTACCTTCGGTCGCCAGCACCTTGAAGGTGAACGTCTCAGCCATTGAATTCCTTGTCGTGTGCCGGTGCGCCCGGAGCCTGTTCGTCCAGCGACTGGCGATAATGGATGCAGCCGCGCATGAATTTTGGCCAGGGCGGCACGGCGATTGCCGGATCGATCTTCTCGGGCAGCAGGTCCCACAAATCGGGATGATGCCAGCAAAGATCGTGCCCCGATGCATCGCGATGCTGGCGAATGCCGGCGCGCAATTTTTTGACTTCGGCGATCAAACTGCTCCGGTCCAGCCTGTCGAGGTCATCGTCCATCGCTCATCTCCGCTCGATACAGCAGGCTTGCATCTCCGTAGGAGTAAAATCTGTAATCGTGCTCAATGGCGTGTGCATAGGCGGCGCGCATCGTATCGAGGCCGCTGAAGGCCGAAACCAGCATGAACAGCGTCGAACGCGGCAGATGGAAATTGGTCATCAGCATGTCGGCGGTGCGAAAACGGTAGCCGGGCGTGATAAAGATGTCGGTCGGGCCGGACCATGCAGCCAGCACGCCATCCTCTCGCGCGGCGCTTTCCAGCAGGCGCAGCGAGGTCGTACCGACGGCAATGACGCGCCCGCCCCTCGCCTTTGCCGCATTCAACGCGTCGGCTGTTGCCTCACTGACTGAGCCGATCTCCGCATGCATCTTGTGGTCGGCGGTGTCGTCCACCTTCACTGGCAGGAACGTGCCGGCGCCGACATGGAGCGTGACGAAGCGGCGTTCGATCCCCTTTGCGTCGAGTGCGGCAAACAGCTCCGGCGTGAAATGCAGGCCCGCCGTGGGTGCTGCAACCGCGCCTTCCTCCCGAGCATAGATGGTCTGGTAGTCGGCCCGGTCGCGCTCGTCGTCATCCCGCTTCGAGGCGATGTATGGCGGCAGTGGGATGTGGCCGACCGCATGCAGCGCCTCGTCGAGGAAAGGTCCCGACAGGTCGAAACCGAGCAGCGCCTCGCCCGCCTCGCCCTTTTCAATCACCGTGGCGTCGAGCTGGCCGAGGAAGCACGAATTGCCGTCATGGCCGAAATGAATGCGGTCGCCGACGGCGACGCGCTTTCCCGGCCGCATAAAGGCAAGCCAGCGGTCGGGCGCCATCCGCATGTGCAATGTGGCTTCGACCTGCGCCGCCGCCTCGCCGCGCCGCCTGATACCTTTGAGTTGCGCCGGGATAACCTTGGTGTCGTTGAAGACCAGCACGTCGCCGGCCTGGAGCAGGGAAGGCAGGTCGCGGACCGTCCGGTCCGAAAATCCCTCGCCCGGCCTGACCACCAGCATCTTTGCGCTGTCGCGCGGCTCTGCCGGGCGAAGCGCGATACGCTCTTCCGGCAGGTCGAAATCGAACAGATCGACACGCATCAGAAGAGCCTGATAAGCAGCGCCCCGGCCAGAAGCAGCACCGCGCCGGCCACGCGGCCGAGCGAGATTTCACGAACCGCGACGCCGAGGAACCCGACGCGGTCGATCAGCATGCCCGCCAGCAACTGGCCCGCCACCAGGAACGCCATCAGCGCAGCGGCGCCGATGCGTGGCGTCAGGATGGTGGACAGTGTGACGTAGAAGCCGCCCAGCATGCCGCCGGCGATGAACAGCCAGGGCGCGGGCGCCTTCCAGTCGAGCGAGATGCCTTGCAGCCTCACCACCGCGACGGCAATGATGCCGAGCACGATGGCGCCCGACAGGAACGAAAACGCAGCCGCCGCGACCGGGAGCCCCAGGCCGCGCGCCAACTGCGAATTGATCGGCGCCTGAATGGCAATGAAGGCGCCGGACAGGATGCCGAGAAGCGACCAGACGACGCCCATCATTGTCCTGTCGCCTTACTTGACGTCGGCCGCGACCTTCAGCGACACGATCTTATCGGGATCCTGCACCGGCTCGCCGCGCTTGATCTTGTCGACATTGTCCATGCCTTCGATGACCTGGCCCCAGACCGTGTACTGGCGATTGAGGAAGGCCGCATCGTCGAAGCAGATGAAGAACTGCGAATTGGCGGAGTTCGGATTCTGCGAGCGCGCCATCGAGCAGGTGCCGCGGCTGTGGTTGGCATTGGAGAATTCGGCCTTGAGATCCGGCTTGTCGGAACCGCCCATGCCAGCGCGGGAAGGCGCGAAAGAGGGCTTGCTCGAATTGCCGAACTTGACGTCGCCGGTCTGCGCCATGAAGCCCTCGATGACGCGGTGGAAGACCACGCCGTCATAGGCGCCTTCGCGGGCCAGTTCCT
Organism: Mesorhizobium sp. B2-4-2; assembly: GCF_006442845.1. Taxonomy (NCBI): domain Bacteria; kingdom Pseudomonadati; phylum Pseudomonadota; class Alphaproteobacteria; order Hyphomicrobiales; family Phyllobacteriaceae; genus Mesorhizobium; species Mesorhizobium sp. B2-4-2. The sequence goes on from NZ_VFVM01000009.1 coordinate 250,014, forward strand.
TGATGCGGGCGACATGGCCGGGCGCCAGGTCGGGAAGCATTTCGATGACGACCTTGCCCTTGGTCGTTTCCATGATGAGCGCGTTTTCGCGATCCTTGATGTCGGCCATGTCTGATATCCTTTTCAAAAAACAGAACTATTTGTCGGCGGCGATGCGCACCTTGATCATCCGGTCGGGATCGGTGACCGTGCCGTTGTCGGCCTCGTCGCCCTTCTTGATGTGGTCCACGAGTTCCATGCCGCTGACGACATTGCCCACGATGGTGTACTGGCCGTCGAGCGGCGGCGCCGGCGCGAACATGATAAAGAACTGCGAGTTTGCCGAGTTCGGATCCTCCGAGCGTGCCATGCCGACCACGCCGCGCTTGTAGTGCTCGGTCTGCGAGAATTCCGCCGGCAGGTCCGGCAGGTCGGAGCCGCCGGTACCGACAGCCTGGGCGTTGAAGCCCTTGTTCATGTTGCCGAATTTGACGTCGCCTGTCTGCGCCATGAAGCCGTCGATGACGCGGTGGAAGGCGACGTTGTCATAGGCATGCTCGCGCACCAGCTTCTTGATCTGCGCGACATGCTTGGGCGCGAGATCGGGACGCAGTGCAATGGTCACGTCGCCGTCCTTCAACGTTATGATCATGGTGTTTTCCGGGTCGGCGGCATAGGCCGAGGCCGATGCGGTCACGAGACCGGCAAGCACGACGAGGAACGAGGCGAGCTTTTTCAGCTGCATGGTCTTCTCCGAGAAACCTATTTTGCAAATTTAGCGGTGAGCGCACCGGCAACGGCGGCCGGCACGAAGGGGCGGATGTCGCCGCCCATCGAGGCAATCTGGCGCACAAGTGTGGCGGTAATGGTTCTGACCGAGGGGCTGGCGGGCAGAAAAACCGTCTGCAGCTCGGGCGCCATTGTTTCATTCATGCCGGCCATCTGCATCTCGTAGTCGAGATCGGTGCCGTCGCGCAGGCCGCGGATCATGATCGAGGCTCCCTGTTTCCTGGCCGCATCGATGACCAGCCCGTCGAAGGCGACCACCTTGATGCGTGTGCCGTCGCGGCCGAATTCGGCCTTGGTCGCGGCCTCGATGAGTTCGACCCGCTCCTCGAAGGAAAACAGCGGCTTCTTGCCGGGATGGATACCGATCGCCGCATAGACGATGTCCGCCACGGCCAGCGACGCCTTCAGCACGTCGAGATGGCCGTTGGTCAACGGGTCGAAGGAGCCGGCATAAAGGGCGATGCGCTCGGTCATGCCGGTGCTTCTAACGGGCGCGCGGACGGAAGGCAAATCTCATTGATGCGATCCCCTTGAACCTTTTTGCAGGGATGAACGACAGATGAATGCGCCGATCACGAACGCTTCACGCAGCGTTCACTACCTTGCCCCTTTAAGAAGATGAAACCAAAGTCCCATGTAAGCGTTGTAGAGCGCAGGAGAACACGCACATGCTGATCTACATGCTCGCCACTGCAATGACCGTCGCCATGCTGATCGCCACTGTATTCGGGCTGCATCAGGAGGCCCAGCGCGTCCGCATCAAGACCAACGCCAAACGCTTCGAAGGGTTCGGCCCCCGCAAGCCTCACCGTCACTATTGAGTTAGCCTGAATTTGTTGCGACGCGCCGGCCGATTGGCCGGCGTTGCCATGTCTGGCCAAGCCAGACTTATTGCGTATCATCCGGGCCGGCATCGGCCGCCGGATCGATCTCGGCACCAACCTCGACGATTTCTTCCTCGTCCGATTGCGGCTCGGAAATCCGCTCGACCGAAACCACCTTCTCGCCTTCCGCCGTGTTGAAAATGGTCACGCCCTTGGTGGCGCGGCTGGCGAAGCGGATGCCATTGACCGGCACTCGGATGACGGTACCGCCGTCGGACACCAGCATGATCTGGTCGTCATTGCCGACCGGGAAGGTCGCCACCAGCCTGCCGATCTCGGTCGTCTTCGACACGTCGGTGGCCCGAATGCCCTTGCCGCCGCGTCCGGTCAGACGGAAATCATAGGACGATGAGCGCTTGCCGTAGCCGTATTCCGTCACCGTCAGCACGAACTGCTCATGCGCCTTGAGGAACTCGTAGCGCTCGTCCGACAGCTCCGCCTCCTCGCCGACCTCTTCGTTGGTCAAGGCGATCTCTTCCTCCTCGCCTGCCGGGATGCCGGCGGCCAGGCGCCGTTCGGCCACGACGCGCTTCAGATAGGCGGCGCGTTCGGCCGGCGGCGCATCGACATGCTCGATGACAGCCATCGAAATGACGCGATCGGTTTCGGCCATGGCGATGCCGCGCACGCCGACCGAGTTGCGGCTCTGGAAGACGCGCACATCGCCGACGGAAAAGCGGATGCACTGGCCGGAGCTGGCGGTCAGAAGCACGTCGTCATTGTCGGTGCAGGTCTCGACGCCGAGGATCTCGTCGCCCTCCTCCTCCAGCTTCATGGCGATCTTGCCATTGCGGTTGACTTGGACGAAGTCAGAGAGCTTGTTGCGGCGCACCGTGCCGCGCGTGGTGGCGAACATCACGTCGAGCTCGCCCCAGCTCGTCTCATCTTCCGGCAACGGCATGATTGTGGTGATGCGCTCGCCCTGCTCCAGCGGCAGCATGTTGATCAGCGCCTTGCCGCGTGACTGCGGATTGCCGATCGGCAGGCGCCAGACCTTCTCCTTGTAGACGATGCCGCGCGAGGAGAAGAACAGCACCGGCGTGTGCGTATTGGCCACGAACAGGCGGGTGACGAAATCCTCTTCCTTGGTCGACATGCCCGAGCGACCCTTGCCGCCGCGGCGTTGCGCCCGGTAGAGCGACAACGGCACGCGCTTGATGTAGCCGGAATGGCTCACCGTCACGACCATGTCTTCGCGCTGGATCAGGTCCTCGTCTTCCATGTCCGCGCCGCCTTCGCTCAGCTCGGTGCGGCGCGGCGTGCCGAATTCGTCACGCACGGCCGCGAGCTCGTCCTTGACGATCTGCTGGACGCGGGCGCGGGACGACAGGATATCGAGATAATCGACGATCTCGGCGCCGATCGTGTTCAACTCGTCGGCGATTTCGTCGCGGCCGAGTGCCGTCAGGCGCTGCAGGCGCAACTCCAGGATCGCGCGCGCCTGTTCCTCGGACAGATTGTAGGTGCCGTCCTCGTTGATGCGGTGGCGCGGGTCGTCGATCAGGAGGATCAGCGATTCGACGTCGCCGGACGGCCAGCGCCGCTCCATCAACTGCTCGCGCGCGGTCTGCGGGTCCGGCGCGGTGCGGATCAGTTTTATCACTTCATCGATGTTGGCGACTGCGATTGCGAGGCCGACCAGCACGTGGGCCCGGTCGCGCGCCTTGCGCAGCAGGAACTTCGTGCGCCGGGTGACCACCTCCTCGCGGAAGGACACGAATGCCCTCAGCATATCGGTCAGCGTCAGCAGTTCGGGCTTGCCGCCATTCAGCGCCACCATGTTTGCGCCGAAAGAGGTTTGCAGCGGCGTGAAGCGATAGAGCTGGTTGAGGATAACGTCGGCCACGGCGTCGCGCTTCAGCTCGACGACGACCCGATAGCCCTGGCGGTCGCTCTCGTCGCGAATGTCGGAAATGCCCTCGATGCGCTTGTCGCGCACCAGTTCGGCCATCTTCTCGATCATCGACGATTTGTTCACCTGGTAGGGAACCTCGGTGATGATGATCGATTCGCGGTCATTGCCGCGGGCCTCGATGTTGACCTTCCCGCGCATGACGATGGAGCCGCGGCCGGTCGAATAGGCGCTGTAGATGCCGGAGCGGCCGAGCACGATGCCGCCGGTCGGGAAATCCGGCCCCGGAATGATTTCCATCAGCGCCGGCAGGTCGATGGCCGGGTTGTCGATGATGGCGATCGCGGCGTTGCAGACTTCGCCCAGATTGTGCGGCGGGATGTTGGTGGCCATGCCGACGGCGATGCCGCCCGAGCCATTGACCAGCAGATTGGGAAAGCGCGCCGGCAGAACCTTCGGCTCGCTGCCGGAAGCATCGTAAGTGTCCTGGAAATCGACCGTATCCTTGTCGATATCCTCCAGCAGCTCATGCGCGACCTTGGTCAGCCGCGACTCGGTGTAGCGCATAGCCGCCGGCGGATCGCCATCGATCGAGCCGAAATTGCCTTGCCCGTCGATGAGCGGCACGCGCAGCGACCAGTCCTGCGCCATGCGCACCAGGGCGTCATAGATAGAGGCGTCGCCATGCGGATGGTATTTACCCATCACGTCGGCGACCGGGCGCGCCGACTTCACATATTTGCGGTTCCAGTGATAGCCGCTCTCATGCGCGGCGAAGAGAATGCGGCGATGCACCGGCTTCAGGCCGTCGCGCACGTCGGGCAGCGCGCGGCTGACGATCACGCTCATGGCGTAATCGAGATAGGATCGCTGCATCTCCTCGATGATCGAAATCGGCTCGATGCCGGTGGGGCCGCCGTCGGCGCCGCGCGGTGTTTTTTGGTCGGTCAAATCGGATCACAATCTAAACAGGAATCACTTGCCGTATATATAGGAAGCCGGGCCGAAACTCCAATGTCGACGGCACTTTTCCCGTGTCGATTTTGGCGGTGATTTCAAAAGGATACCGGTGATTGCGACGATATGGCCGATGTGCTTTTCGGAGCCGTCGACGCAAAGGCCCGCCATCTCGTGTTAGCGGCGGCCCGCGCGGCGGGCGCGATAGCTGCCGGGCGTCTCGCCCATTTCGCGCCGGAAGCGGCGATTGAAAGTTGACAGGTCGTTGAAGCCCGCCTCGAAGGCGATCGTCGAGATCGCCTTGTCCGAAGCGTGGAGCCGCACTGCTGCCCGGTGCAGCCTGGTCCTCAGCAGAAACCGGTAGGGGGTCATTCCGGCAATCTGCCGGAATGTGCGCAGGAAATGATACGGACTGGTCGCCGTCTCCCGGGCAAGCACGGCCAGCGAAAGCGGCTGATCGGCATCGATCTCGATACGCCGAACCGCCTCCGCGACCCGTTTCTGGTCGCGGCCGCTGGGTGTCCGCGTCATCTTGGTGTGCCCTGAGCTTGCGGCGACAGCCGCGCCGGCAATGCGCAAGCCGAGTTCCTCGAAAGCAGCGGTTTCGCCCACATCGCGCGCGGCCTCCGCTTCGGCCAGCAGCGGCATCAGCGCCGGCAAGGGCGGCAAGCGCGGCGTCTTGAAGGCCAGCATTCTGGCGCGCGGTACGCCCTCCACGATCCGTTCCATATAGGCCGGAGCAAAATGGAAGGAGAGGCAGCGGTCACCGGCGCCGTGCTCGTGGCCGCATTCGTAGCATGTGCCGGGATTACCGAGCAGCACCGCGCCTGGCGCGAGCATCGCGGTGCCCTGGCTGGCGCGATAGCGGAAGGTGCCGCTGGTCACCGCGGCGACGCAGAACGTCCGGTGCTCCTCCTCGAACGGCCGGTCGCCGGCGCCCGCCGTGCACACCACGTCCGACACCTGCCAGCCTGGCCCCGAGGCAATGATCCTGTCGCTCGTCGTCATAGCCTGAAAGATAGCAATTTTTCCCAAGCGCAGAACCCTGCCCCGGCCTATCGCTTGCGGCCTCCTGACAACATGAAGGCACCAGCCATGACCAACCAGCCCACTTTTACCGAAGCCCTGCACAGCGACGGGCCAGCCCCCGGCTTTGCCGAGAATTTGGATCTCTACGGCCGCTTCGTCGGCGCCTGGACTTTCGATGCCAGCCGTCATCTCGAGGACGGCACCGTGCTGACCGGACGCGGCGAGGTGCATTTCGGCTGGGTGCTGGAAGGCCGCGCGATTCAGGACGTCTGGATCCTGCCCGCGCGCGATGCCGGCCCCTCGCCTTCTCTCGGCAAATGGACCTTTTATGGCACGACCTTGCGCGTCTACGATCCCGGCGCAAACGCCTGGCATATCTTTTGGAGCGATCCCCGAAACCAATACTACAGCCGCCAACTCGGCCGCGCCGAGGGCGAAACGATTGTCCAAGTGGGCGCCGACGGCACCGGTTCCTCCGTACGTTGGAGCTTTTCACGAATAACCGAAAATTCCTTCCGCTGGCTCGGCGAGCGCTCGCACGACAATGGCGCGACATGGCGGCTCGAAGTGGAGTTCCTGGCGCGGCGCTCTGGCCGTACCTGATCAAGCAAGCCCGCGACGCAAACTCAGGCACTCCCTGCGTTCTTTCGCGTCTCCCTCGGCCCAGCCGGCTTTCGCAGAGTTCGCGAGCCGCCTCTCCCCAGCCGGTTTCCTCCGTCCCTGCTTTGCTCTACCAATGTCGGGATGCGGGCTCGGCCCGGCGGGAGGGGTGAGAGATGCCGAGTTTCGACAGCCTGTTCAACGCCTTCGTCACCATTCTGGTGACCATCGACCCGCCCGGGCTGGCGCCGCTGTTTCTGGCGATAACGCGCGGCATGAACCGCGAGGAGCGCCAGCAGGTCTCGGTCCGCGCTTCGGTCATCGGCTTCCTGGTGATGGCGCTGTTCGCCGTTGCCGGCGCCTCGATCCTGTCGGTGTTCGGCATCACGCTGCCGGCCTTCCGTGTCGCCGGCGGCTTTTTGCTCTTCTTCATCGCTTTTGAAATGGTGTTCGAGCGCCGGCAGGACCGTAAGGAGAAGATCGGCGACGTGGCCATCACCAAGGACATGATCCACAACATCGCCGCTTTCCCGCTGGCGATCCCGCTGATCGCCGGCCCCGGCGCGATTTCGGCGACTGTGCTGCTCTCCGGCTCGTTTCAGGGCTTTGGCGCCCAGGCGGCACTGGTCGGCATCATCTTCGTCTGCCTCGCCATCACCTATCTCGTGTTCGTGCTGTCGGAGCGCATAGACCGCATCCTCGGCCAGACCGGCCGTTCGATCCTGACCCGCCTGCTCGGCGTTATCCTGGCGGCACTTGCCGTCCAGTTCGTGGCTGACGGCATCAAGGCGCTGATGGCCTCATAGGCCGCTTATTTTGCCGTCGTGTCGATAATTTCGAAATCGTGGGTAATGGCGGCGGTCTTGGACATCATGGCCGAAGCCGAACAGTATTTTTCGATCGAGAGATCGATCGCCCGCTTCACCTTGTCGGGCGACAGCGCCCTGCCCTTGACGATGAAATGCATATGAATGCGGGTGAACACCTTGGGATCGGTCTCGGCTCGGTCGGAATCGAGCTCGACCACACAGTCCTCGATCGCCTCGCGCCCCTTTTCGAGGATATGGACGACATCATAGGCCGAGCAGCCGCCGGTGCCGATCAGCACCAGTTCCATCGGGCTCGGCCCCGGCGTTCTCCCTTCAGGGCCGAACGCGGTCCCCAGTACGACCTTATGGCCTGTGCCGGACTCGCCGACGAAGGTGCGTTCCTCGACCCATTTGATGCGTGCTTTCAACTGATATTCCTTCCACTCGGGATCACGGTCCGGCTTGCGCGACGCCGAAGACGACATCGTGCATGACCCTGCCCGGCAACAGCGTGAAGACGCCGGCGCCGACCAACGCAAAGACATACAGCGCAATCATCGCCTTGCGGTGCTTGGCGACGCGGTGATTGCGTGCATGCCAGACCGCCAGCGGCACCGTGACCAGCACCAGGATCGACAAGAGATGGATCGGGCTGAAAGGGCCAATGAGCCGTATCTGCTGGATCCAGAAACTCGAGATGGCGACGGCCAGCATCAGCGCCGCCCAGAGATAGCCCATCGCGCGGTGGCGCAGCGTGCCTTTCGGCAGCGCCAGCTGCACGCCGCCTATCGCCAGCGCGGCAAAGGCCGCGAGCGCATGCCATGGGATCGGAGGACGTGCCGATAGGAGCGGTCCGAGCGACATCGCGCCCTCTCCTCAAATGCCCGTCACGCCGTGTCGATGCTCAGAACGGAATTTCGTCGTCCAGCTCGCGCGACGAACCGCCGCCGCCCTTGGGAGCGCCGCCGCCACGATTGAAGCCTTCGTTCGGGCCGGACTGGCCAAAATCGGAACCACGGCTGCCGCCGCCGGAATAACCCCCGACCTGGCCGCCCTCGCCCTGGCCGCGCGCGTCGAGCATCTGCAGCTCGCCGCGGAACCTCTGCAGCACGACTTCCGTCGTGTATTTGTCGGCACCGGTCTGGTCTTGCCATTTGCGTGTCTGCAACTGGCCCTCGACATAAACCTTCATGCCCTTCTTCAGATACTGCTCGGCAACCTTGGCGATGCCCTCATTGAAGATGACGACATTGTGCCACTCGGTCTTTTCCTTGCGCTCGCCGGAATTCTTGTCGCGCCAGCTTTCCGATGTTGCGATGCGGATGTTGACGACCGGCTCGCCCGAATTCAGGCGGCGGATCTCCGGATCCGCTCCGAGATTGCCGACCAGAATGACCTTGTTGACGCTACCCGCCATGATACTTCTCCGCGCTCGTCCGAAACAAATTTTTGTCGCAGCACCTTACAGGTTGCGCACACCCGTTGCCTGCTGTGGCTGCCTTTTCCCACAAGGTTTTTGTTCTCTTTTCGTTCCTATATGCATCGCCGCTCATTGTCAAGGAATGGCAGTAATGCCGGAGCCGCCAGCTTCCCTTAATATGGGCCGTAAAACATCGCTTGCCAAACCGATAAGTATCGACTTATGCTTTCGCCATGATCGAAGCGGAGATTTTCCGGGCGCTGGCCGACCCCACCCGACGCGCCGTCTATGAACGCCTCGCCACCAGCGAGATGACGGTGTCGCAGCTGCGCACCGGCATGACGGTGTCGCAGCCGGCTGTGTCGCAGCACCTGGCGGTGCTGCGCAGCGCAGGCCTGGTGGTCGAGCGGCGGGCGGGCCGCAACGCCTATTACCGCGCCGATCCGCAAGGGCTCGACCCGCTGCTCGGCTGGATCGAACGCTACCGGACCTTCTGGCCCGAGCGCATCGAAAAACTAAGGACGGTTCTCAAGGACATGGACCAATGACGCACGCACCAGTGACCGACGAAAGCCCTGCGCGGACCGCCCCCGACGCGATCGAGTTCGAGTGCGATCTCCCCGAGCCGCCGGAAAAGGTATGGCGGGCGCTGACCGTGCCCGAATTGCTTGCGGCCTGGATGATGCCCAACGACATCAATCCTGAGATCGGCAGCAATTTCGCCTTTGCCGGGCCGGATGCGCCGATCGAATGCGAGATCCTCGATGCCGAGCCCGGAAAAAGGCTTCGCTATTCCTGGCGGGAACAGCCGCGGCCCGACGAGGAACGGAACCCGCTCGACAGCATCGTCACCTTCACGCTCGCCCGCACCGTTTCGGGCGGCACGCATCTGCATATTATCCATGAAGGCTTTGCCCGTGCGGCGACATCCGCCGCCAGGCCCATGGTGACCATGGCAGGTGTCGGCTGCCGGCTTTCATTCGCTGCGAGCGCCTCCGGCCGTACGGCCGCCGCCAATTCATTTTGCCTTCTGCAGCGCGCCGCTTGAGTGGCCGACACATGAAAAACGGAGAGAGACGATGACCGGTTTTGCCAATCTGGTGCCGATGGTGATCGAGCAGTCGAGCCGCGGCGAGCGCGCCTTCGACATTTTCTCGCGGCTGCTGCGCGAGCGCATCGTCTTTATCAACGGCGAGATCAACGACGGCATGTCGGCGCTGGTCTGCGCCCAGCTTCTGTCGCTGGAATCGGATAATCCCGACAGGGAGATCTCGCTTTACATCAACTCGCCTGGCGGCGTGGTGACCAGCGGCTTCGCCATCTACGACACGATGCAATATGTCAGTTGTCCGGTGTCGACGGTGTGCATGGGCTTTGCCGCCTCGATGGCTTCGTTCCTGCTGATGGCTGGCACGCCGGGACGGCGCATCGCGCTGCCCAACGCCAGCCTCGTCCTGCACCAGCCGCTGGGCGGCTTCCAGGGTCAGGCATCGGACATCCAGCGTCACGCCGAAGGCATCCTGCGCACCAAGCGGCAGATGACCGAACTCTATGCGCGTCATTGCGGCCGCACCTATGAAGAGGTCGAGCGCACGCTCGACCGGGACTATTTCATGACCGCCGAGGAAGCGAAGGCATGGGGTCTCGTCGATCATGTCTACGATACCCGCAAAAAGGCGGCGTGACCGGCACAAGCACGATGAATTGCGACGCCCCGCCGTCCGGCGATTTGATGACCGCCGGTCTGGCCACCTCGGCGGGGCGGCGCTATAACCGCCCGATGATCGACAGCCGCTTATTCCGACCTTGGCGTCTTGCCGTCACTATTTTCGCCGGTGCGCTCATGCTGGCCGGCGGCGCCTTTGCCAACGACAGCCAGAAAGGCAGCCTGCCCGGTGTGGCCGGCGATTATCGCATCGCCAAGCCGGCCCCGCAGCCCGAACCCGATGACGCCTTCCCCGCCAACGGAAACGGCCAGTTCAAGATCGGCGATACCGATGTCAGGATTTCGTCGACCGTGAACAATCCGAGCCCTAAGCGGCGCACTGCTTCGACCGGAGTTGAAGCAGGACGATCAAGAGCGACAA